>JBFWPF010000001.1:0-94941 GCA_050250135.1 Parachlamydiales bacterium
ACTGATCATCTCTTAGAGCATACCGTTTCATGTCCTTTCCCTTCGCAACCCGCTAAACTCAAGAAGAATAAAGGAATGACCCTCGAAACGTCAACTGTTATTTTAATTGATTACACGCCCTGATTACGCACCCCGAAGTTTGGGATCTAGGGCATCGCGGAGGGTGTCGCCGACGAGGGCGATGGCGATCAGGAGGAGGCTGAGGAGGATGGCAGGGGGCCACAGGAGGCCACTGTCAGCGGGAAAGGCGGCCCTCCCCTCATCCATCAATACGCCAAGTGAGCAGGAACCCTCTTCCCCAAGGCCAAGGAAGGCGAGTCCCGCCTCACTGGTAATCGCTACCATCAGAGCAAAAGGGAGGAGCGAAACGACCGGCGGGATGGCGTTCGGAAGGATTTCGCGGAAGAGGATGGTGCGACTGGGATAGCCCTGCGATCGGCAGGCCTGCACATAGGGGAGGGCCTTTTGCCGAAGGACCTCGGCGCGAACCATCCGGCAGAGGGGTGGCCAACTGAAGAAAGCAAGCGCCCCTATGACCAAGAAAATTGACTTGCTCTGCAAAATGGCCACGGTGAGGAGGAGCATAAGAAAGGTGGGCATCGCCTCCCACACCTCGATGAGGCGGCAGAGGAGGATGTCGAGCTTGCCACCGTGAAAGCCAGCAATTGCGCCAAGGGGAACGCCTAGCAGGAGGGCAAGGAGAGTTGCGATCACACCGACGACGATGGAGACCCGGATCCCAAAGAAAAGAGCGGCCACCAGATCTTTACCGTTGACGCGAGAGCGGAGCCACCACTGATTTTCCGAATGGCGGGTTACCGAATGCTCCTCCCAGTGAAAAGGGCGTAAGAGAGGCATGACGAGCCCCTCCAGTTTCTGGCTAGCGAGCCACTCCTCCTTCGCGTCGAGGTAGGCGAGCTTGGCCCCCCCCTCAGGATCGAGCTGGAGCCGCTTCCGCTTAGCCTCAAGTCGTTCCTGCTCTATTTGCCAAGGGGTGACCATCTGCCCTCTGGCCAGCGCCTGCTCATGATAGCGCTTGCGGAGCTGGTAACGAAGGGCAAGATTAAGCCGGCCGTATGCAGACTTGCGGTCCAGCTCTTCGGCCCAACTCTCCCCTCTCTTTCCCTTAACGAACGAGGCGGCAGGATCGGCAACGGGATGGGTGAGGAGGAAGAGGAAGATGCCGATTTGAAGGAGCCCCACCCCTAAGCAGGCCCACTTCCGGATCGGGAGGAGAGCCCCCAAAACGAAGAGGGGTAGGGTAACCATCAGGAGGTTAAAGAATAGGTCGATCGCCTTGGTGTAGAACCCCCGGTAGAAGAGGTAGCGCAAGAGGGGGAAGTAGAGCTCCCCGTCGTAGCGAACGGCGAGGGGTTTGCTGCTAGCAAACAGGGGAGCATAGACGGCGAGCAGGAGGAGGGCTGCTAAAAGGATGAGGGCTCCCATCCCGATCGGTCGCCGGCAGTATTGTCTCCATATCCTATGCATCGAGGGCCACCCGTGGGTCGAGGACGGTATAAGCGATGTCAGCGAGAAGGTAGCCCGCAAGGGCAATCACCGAGCTGACAAGGCCCGAAAAGAGGATCACATTGTAGTCGCGCCCCAAAATGGCGTCGTAGAAAAAGTGGCCAAAGCCATCGATGCTAAAGAGAGCCTCAATAATCAAAGTGCCGCTGAGGAGGACACCCAGGGAGCTGGCAAGGGAGGTGACCATGGTGATGGCGGCACATCGGCCAACATGCTTCGTGAGGATCTTCCACGTTGAGAGCCCTTTGGCCCGAGCGGTCCTGATGAAATCCTGCTTCAGGACTTCGAGGACCGCGGTGCGAGCCAGGCGGGATTGGGCAGCGCAGGAGCCATAGGTGACGGCAATGAAGGGGAGGATAAGGTGGAGGGAGAGGTCTTTGAGGCGGCCAGCTGAGGTCAACGCGGCAAAGTCGCCAGGCGGGGAGGTAAGGCCGCTGATCGGAAGGCCTCTCGTAAGGCCCACCTTCTCGATGAGAAAGGGGGCGACAACGAATATCGGGAGGGCGTAGAGGAGGAGAAGGAGGAGGTTAAGGGCGAGGTCGGGAAAGCGCCCCCGCCACACCGCCATGATAAAGCCTAGGACCTGAGCGAGGCAGAAGGTGATGAGCATCGGGGCCGCCGAAAGGGCGACCGAGACCTTGAGTCGCTTGGCCACCTCACTGATGACGCGCCGATTGGGATCGTTGCGGAGGGTCCCAAAGTCGAAGGTGAGTACCCGCTTGAAGTAGCGGACTAGGCGGGTTTCGAGGAAAAAGATCTTCACCCGCTCCCACCGGCTGGGTTCGAGGCGGAGGAGCCCCCGGTTATCGGCATACCACCGCTTCATCCCCTCGAGATCCTGCCGCTGCCGGAAAAGGGAGAGGAGCTGATTGTCAGCAATTACCTTCTGATTGTAGGCCCGCTGCTCACCCGTCAGGGAGGCGCCCACATAGCCGGGTCGGGTCCCCCCGCGGGCAAAGGTCTGGATCGCCCGCTCCCTCAGCTGGGGCTCCTCAGCAAGCTTGAGGAGGGTTCCCATCTGATAGGGGGCCTGATCGCCAAAGCGGATCCGAAGGCTCTGGTACTCCTTGGCCGAAACCCCCTCTCGCGTCACCAATCGGTGGAGATCGGCCGCCACCTCCTCTTCGCTCCGGTTGGGCCAGGAATTGAACAGGATCGGGAGTGTTAAGCCGTAGTGCTGCCGGAAGAGGAGGTACTGATCGTCACGCGAGCCGGCGCTGGTCGATGCGTCGGCTGCCCCACTCTCCATCAGGGCCATATTCGATTGGGTGCTCGGATCGCCGGGAGCCAGGGAGATCAGGACAAAATTCACAAACAGAATGGCGAGAAGGGTGATCGGAATCAGGAGGAGGCGGCGGATTAGGTAGTTAAGCATTACGTCTAATGTAAAGCAGCTTTACATTCGGTTCCGTATCGATAGCCCCTGGAATGAGGTCGGGGCGCTCGGCGGGGATAAAGGCGTTCTGAACCGGTTCCCGGTAGAGGAGGGAGACCTTAGGGACGTAGAGGAAGGTGTAGGGGGCCTCTTGGTGAAGGGTCCGGTGAAAGGCGTGGTAGAGGGAGATCTGCTCCTCCTTGTCGTGCTCGTACTCGAGCTCCTCCAACACCTGATCGACCCCCTCATGGGCAAAGGCGATGAGGTTGGAGGAGCCAGGGCGGTCGGCACCCGAGGAATGCCAGAGGGGTCGGGGATTAGCCGCTACTGGAAAAGTCCATCCCCCCAAAATCGCATCAAACTCTTTCCCGTCGAACAGGAGGGTCATATCGTGCATCTCAACGCCAAAGGGGCGGCACTCAATTCCAAGGTCACGAAGAGCTGTTGCAATGGTGTCGGTGTAGCTCCGTCCTACCCGGCTGCGGGAGCTATAAGGGATGGTGAAACAAAACTTCTTGATCTCCCCATCGATCTCCTTTTCGAGAATCCCATCTCCATCGAGGTCGGCCCAACCGGCCTCCTTAAGGAGGCGGGCAGCCTCGCCGGGATCGTAGTCGTAGGGAGTGAGGGAGGGGTCGTAACCGGGATCGCCGGGCATAAGGGGGCCGGTCAACTCATCCCCTAATCCGCTGAGGACCTGCTGAATACACCCCTTGCGGTCGATGGCATAGGTAAGCGCCTTACGGACCATGGGATCGCGAAAGAGGAGGTTCTTTTGGTTCCAGCCGATGTAGAAATAGGCACGGAGGCGATAGTCGAGCTGCTCCAGCCCGAGCCCCTGGGCCTTTTGGCTCCGGTAGAGAGGAGAGGCACGAAAGGCGGTGATCTCCCCGACCCGATCGGGAAATGATTCGGTGGTGACATAGTCGAGCTCCCCTGCCTTAAAGGCCTGCCAGATCGCCTCCCCATTCTCCTTATAGGTAATGGTGAGCGACTCGTGGAGCACGGCATAGGGGTTGTGGTAGTGGGGGTTCCGCTTGAAGGCAATCTGGCGGGAGGAGAAGCCGTCGAAGAGGTAGGGGCCGCAACTGGGAACGACATTCATCGCCCAGTGTTGGGAGAAGTTCTGAGCAAAGACCGAGTGGGTGCGGTAGGTCTCGGGGTCGGCATCATCTTCGACAATCTTAGAGCCGTCGGGAAAGTACTGGTAGACCCAGCAGGGTAAGGGGGCGAGGGACATGGTGTAGTTCTTAGAGGCGTAGCGGACCCGCCCCCCCTCCTCCTTCCAGCGGACCACAAAGGTGAGGTCGTCAATCACCTCAAAGGCCTCCACATGGCGGAGCTCCTCCCTCGTCACAACAGCCACAGGCTCCTGAACATGGGGGTTCATCGCTGTATCAAATCCAAATTTAAAATCATGCGCCGTCACCCGGTGGCGCCGGAGGAAGTGGGGGGAGAGGCGCATTTCGGGGGGGAAGTGGTCGGGGTTAAGGGGGGCCCAGTAGAGGTTATCGCGGAGGTGGACCCAGTAGGCATTCCCCCGCTTCTCGACCTTGAAGGCGAGGTCGGGGGTAAAGAGCTCATGGAACCCCATTTTGACGTCGGCAACCGTTCCGAGGCAGCGGCGACGCGCCTCTTGGCAGGGCTTCCAGTTATTATAGGGGTGGAGGTTGTAGGGGCGGACCCGCTCAGCTGTCCTGAGATGACCGGAGGGTTTAAAGTCGGGGCCGAGCTGTTTGGGGAGGACCTCCGTATAGAAGGGATCCTCTTCCAACAAATTGGGGAGGGAGGGGTCGACGTGGGGGCGTTGAGTATCGGGCGATTGGCGGGGCGCGAGGGCGAGCCCTTCGAGATGGGTCAGCTGACTGCGGAGGGCATGGATCTCCCCGCGAACGATCTTAACCTCTTGCTCGACAATTTGATGGGACCAAAAGAGAAGGCCCAGGAGAGCTACCGTTGCGCAGCCGAGAATAACCCGTATCACCTCTACCTCCAAAGAAAATCAGTATACCGATGCAAAAGATAAAGGACGATCTCTACGATCTGACCCGTTTACCAGTTAGAGTGGAGAGGCCGTCGTAGGCTGCATACTTGTAGAGGTCGTGCAGGGTGGGGTGGTTGAAGACCATGGCGATCACATCCATTAGCGTCTTTTTGTCTTGGATGAGGAGGCCTCCGTAGTGGACGAGCTCTGTGGCCAGGGGACCGATCACATGGACGCCGTGAACAACCAGGTCGTCTCGGGAAAAGACGAGCTTGAGAAAGCCATGCTTGGCTCCCATGATCTGACCGCGGGCCATATCCTTGTGGTGGGCGACCCCTTCTAGGGCATCGATCCCCTTCTCTTTGGCCTCAACCAGAGTCATCCCGACGATCGAAACCTCGGGGATGGTGTAGATCCCGTAAGGGAGGACGGTGGCGATGTTCTCCAGATCGTGGGTCTGAAACATGTGGGCAACGGCCGCTCTCCCTTGGTCCATGCTGGTACTCGCAAGGGCAGGAAAGCCGATCACATCGCCAGCGGCATAGATATGGGGGACGCTTGTCCGGTAGGTCCCATCGACCTCGATCAGTTCCCGCTTCCCCACTTTGACCCCAGCCCTATCGAGTTCAAGGTCGTGGATACACCCGTTGCGCCCGGCGGCAAAGAGGTACATGTCGACAAGGAGGGTCTCGCCCGATTCTAAAGCGATGTCTAGGGGTTCTTGCTCCCCATGGGGGACTTTGATCTCCTTGATGGTGGTGTTGAAGAGGATCTCGATCCCCTCATTGCGCATCTCGCAAAGGAGCTCCTCGACAACGTCATGATCGAGGTGGGAGAGGATCTTGTCGCTCCGGTTGATCAGGTAGACCTTGCACCCCATGGTAGCAAAAATGGTGGCGTATTCGCAGCCGATAACACCGGCACCGACGACACAGATCGAGGTTGGGAAGCGGGTGATCTCGAGTATGGAGTTGGAGTCGTGAACCCGTTTGCTATCGAAGGGGATGCCGGAGGGGTGGACGGGATAGGAGCCGGTGGCGA
Source organism: Parachlamydiales bacterium (assembly GCA_050250135.1). Classification (GTDB taxonomy): domain Bacteria; phylum Chlamydiota; class Chlamydiia; order Chlamydiales; family JAFEGQ01; genus JBFWPF01. The sequence goes on from JBFWPF010000001.1 coordinate 5,928, forward strand.
TCAGGATGTACTCCCCTCGAACGGTCTGCTCCATCGCCCCCTTAACATGGATCGTGTGGGGGTCCTGGAAGCTGGCGGTCCCCTGGATGATATCGACTCCGTGGAGCTCGATGTTCCGATGGACCTTGTTCGCATAGGTCTCGACCACCCGATCCTTGCGAAAGAGGAAATCCTCAACGGAGGCCTTGTGCTCGAGCTTCCGCTCGATCCCGTAGAGGCCCCTCTCCGACTTGCCAGAGAGGTAGAGGGCGGTCTCCTTGAGGGTCTTGGAGGGGAGGGTTCCGGTTTGGACCCCGGCCCCGCCGAAAACGGGTTGCTGCTCGATGAGGGCAACGGAGTGGCCAAAATAGGCGGCCTTAACCGCTGCCTTCTCACCCGCGGGCCCAGAGCCGATCACCACAAGTTCGTACTGCTTCATTCCTTTCCCCCTGCTGCTGGTAAATAATTCCTATGCTATTAGAAGGCAACCGGGAGTGAGAACATGAATTCTGAGCTGGAGCTGAAGGTCAATATCCTTGCGGAGAAGATCAAGCATTACCTCGTGACCCACACCGATAAGCTGCTCGATGAGGCAAGCGACCAGGAATTTTACCAGGCCTTCTGTCACGCACTGAGGGAAGAGGTGATGGTCAACTGGGCCGCGACACGGCGGATGGCCCAGGAGAAGAACAAGCGGACACTCTACTACCTCTCGATGGAGTACTTGCCGGGCAGAATCACCGGGAACAACCTGACCAACCTGAAGGCCCATGAGCTGGTCGGCCGGGTCCTTCACAAGATGGGGCGCAACTTGGCGGAGATCACGGCGTGTGAGCACGACCCAGGCTTAGGGAATGGGGGGCTTGGCCGCCTCGCCTCTTGCTTTCTCGACTCCCTAGCGACCCTCCACTACCCCGCGATGGGATACGGTCTGCGCTACCAGTATGGGATTTTCGATCAGGAGATCTGGGATGGGGTCCAGATCGAGCGCCCCGACCCTTGGCTGCTCATCGACAGCCCGTGGCATGACCGGCGCGATTTTGCGGCCACCTCGGTCCAGTTTTGTGGGCGGGCGATCGAGCGGACCAACTCTCACGGGGATACCGTCTTTGATTTGGATGAGTTTGAAGAGGTGCGGGCGATCCCCTACGACACCCCGATCGTGGGCTACACCGATAACCACAACTTCACCGTCATCCCTTTGCGCCTCTGGACTACCAAGGAGTCGCCCCGCAACTTTCAGCTCCAGCGCTACAACGCCGGGCGCCTCGATCAGGCAGCTGAGAACACCACCCTCACCGACGTCCTCTACCCGAGCGACCACCACGACTGGGGGAAGCGGATCCGGCTCAAGCAGGAGGCCCTCCTCTCCTCGGCAAGCGCTCAAGATATCATCCGCCACTACCTCGAGCGGCACGAGAATTTCGACCACTTTGCCGACAAGGTGCGGATCCAGATCAACGACACCCACCCCGCCATTGCGATTGCCGAGCTGATGCGCCTCCTCACAGGGGTCCACGATGTCGAGTGGAGACGGGCCTGGGAGATGACGCAGAGTGTGATCAGCTTTACCAACCACACCGTGCTCAAAGAGGCGTTAGAGGAGTGGGAGCGAAACCTTTTCCACTACCTTCTGCCCAGGCAGTACCGGATCATCGAGAGGATCAATGACGAATTTTGCAACGACCTGCGGCGCCGCTTCCCCGGCGATGATGGGAAGATCGCCCGCCTCTCGATCCTTGAGGATGGGAAGGTCCGTATGGCCAACCTCGCCGTCCACGGCTCCCACCACATCAACGGGGTGGCCAAGCTCCACACCTCGATTCTCACCAAGACCGTCTTCCGCGACTTTTACGACCTCTACCCAGAGCGGTTTGTCAATGTCACCAACGGGGTAACCCCCCGCCGCTGGCTCCTTCACAGCAATCCAGAGCTGGCCACCTTCATCACCGAGCGGATCGGTGAGAAATGGGTCACCGACCTTTCTGAGCTCCGCAACCTAGCTAATTTCGCCGGCGACCGAGCCAGTCAAGAGGCCTTCCTCGCCATCAAGCGGCGCAACAAAGAGCGCCTCTGCAAGCTCCTTGCCGCCGACAACCCGGTCCGAGACCTCTCGGGCAAACCGATTGGGACCCATCCCGACATCGATCCCGCCTCCCTCTTCGACGTCCAGATCAAGCGGATCCATGAGTACAAGCGGCAGCTGATGAACGCTCTCCACGCGATCATGATCTACCAAGAACTCAAGGAAAATCCTCAGGCGCGCACCGTCAAACGGACGGTGATGGTCGGAGGTAAGGCGGCAGCGGGCTACCGGATGGCCAAGAACATCATCCGCCTCATCCACTGTATCGGCCGGAAGGTCAACACCGATCCCGAGGTGAACGGCAAATTGCGGGTCCTCTTTATCGAAAACTACAACGTCTCCAAGGCGCAGGTGATCATCCCCGCTACCGACCTCTCCGAGCAGATCTCCACAGCGGGAATGGAGGCCTCGGGAACGGGCAACATGAAACTCTCTATGAACGGCGCGCTCACCATCGGCACCGATGACGGAGCCAACGTTGAGATGCGAACTGAGGTGGGCGATCGGTGGTGGCCCTTCCTCTTTGGCGCCTCGACCGATGAGATCGACGAGCTGCGGCGCAGGCAAGATGACAGCGCCCTCCATACCTATAGCAATAATCCCGCCATCTACCGGGCGGTGAATGCCCTAAAGGATCGGACCTTTGCTCAAAGTGAGGATGAGCATGGGACCTTTAGCGAGATCGCCTCCAGCCTCCTCGAGGGGCAATATGGGATGCCCGCTGACCGCTACTTTGTCCTCAAGGATCTTCCCGCCTATTACGACGCGCAAAAGCGGGTAGAAGCGCTCTATGAGAGACCCTTGGAGTGGGCCGAATATGCCCTCCACAACATCGCCGGCATGGGCTACTTCTCAACCGATCGAGCGATCCGAGAGTATGCGGAGAAGATCTGGAGGATCGAACCCTGCCCCCTCGACGATGCCGAGGTCGAGCATATCCGAGCCGAGTATGCAGAGCACGTCCCTACTCTGATTTTGTAGAAGAGAAGGGCGCGTCATCAATTAAATTTCCTTGAGATCCAGAGGGATAGGGGCTGCCAGGAGCGTTTCTGAGCTGTGGGACAGGGCCATCGCGCCCTGTTCAAGGCGAAGAAACGCTCATGGAAGCTCCTTATCACCTGGAGATCAAGGGAATCTAGTTGATGACGGGCCCTAGATGCCATTCCGTTCTGAGCTCTTCATAAGTGCCCGACTCGATTGCCCTCTTGAGCCCCTTGTTGAAGTACCCGATGAGCCTCTCCCCCTTCCCTTTAAGGGTCACTAGCCGCAGCCCCCGATCCCCCAACGGCTCGGTCACCACCTCCAGTTTGTCTGCATAAAAGTCGGCCGTGTAGGTATAGGCCAGCAGAGCGGGAATCAACACCGCCTCAACCTCCCCTCGCCAACAGGCCAAAACGGCATCGGAAAAGGTCCCAAAGTGGGTGACGAGCAGGTCGGGAACCGAAGAGAGGAGGAGAAGATCGGAGGAGCCGAGGACAATCCCCACCTCATGACCCGATAGCCCCTCAATTCCTCTGATGGGGGATCCCTTAGGGACCACCAAGACGGGGCCAGTTGCTAGGTAGGACTCGGAGAAATCGAAAACCCTAGCCGCCCCACCCACCGGGAGAAAGGCGGTCAAGATCCCATCGACCAGCCCCTCCGAAAGGTCCCTCTGAAGGTGGGACCAGGAGGCCGGGTAGAGCTCTAGCCGGAGCCCCTCCTCGTTGGCAATCCAATGGGAAAGGGCGTCCGAAAAGGCGGTCACCTCCACCTCCCTTCCCGGAAAGTTGTTGGGGAACCAGTTTGGGTCCCGGGCAACCTTCCAAGCCCCTGAACGTGAGGGACTACAACAGGCCAACAGGAGACATAATAGGAGCAATAGTCGCTTCATACCCCTATTGAAGCGGTTATCCCTAATAATTCCAACTCAGTCTCTTATGTATAAATTTACAATAATCTTCTATTAAGTTATAATAAAAGTAAAGGAGGGTGAATATGGAAAGTCTACAGCCCCTCACCACTTACAAGACAGAGATCGATGTCGCCAACAAGGTCATAAAGGTCCTCCCTGCCATCGGGGCTCTCCTAGCCTTTGCTGGCCTGGGGGTCTTCGGCGGACAACTGGGTTTACTAGGCAACCTTAAGTCGTTCACCGCCCTCCTCCTCATCGGAGCCGACGCCCCAAAGACTAACAAGGAAAACCTTAAAGACCCGGCCTTTTTGGGGGATAACCTCCTCCGCCTACTGGCCATCCTCGAAGGGGCCCTCAGGCTTGGGTTGATCCGCTCTGCCTCCCCCCGCCTTCTCGAAGTGATTGACAAGGTGACCTTCAGCGCAACTATCCTTGCGTTCGGCCTCCGTTTCCTGAAGGCTGACAGAGCCATTGAAGGGGAGAAGTGGACCGAACTTGGGGCCCATCTTCTGGCGATCAGTGCCTATGTGATCGGCTTTTCAGCAACGGACCGCCGCCTCCTAGCCCTAGGGAGAGCCCTTGTGCTTACTGGGGCGGGCGTTGAAATTTGGTTAATGACCAGGCCAAAGAAAGATGAGCCAAAACCTGAAGAAAATTGAGACCGCCACTACCTGTGCCGAGAGAACCCTCCGCACGTTTCAGGGGCTTTGCCTGGCTGCCTCTCTGCTCGGGCATGGGGGTGGGGAGCGGCTGGCCAAGCTGGCCTTTCACGGCCGTATCGCCATCTATTCTTTAGACCTCCTCAAGGATATTTATGGGGTGACCCCCTATGCCGAAGGGGAGGACCGCCGTTTCCCCGACCTAACGGAGGGCAAGTGCCTCACCCTCAAGAACACCTCCCACTTGTGCGGCCTATTTGTTAACCTCTCAACGGTAGGGATCCTGGCTACCGATGTGCTCAAAATGCTCCCCAACAACCGGGTCTGCGATATTTTGAATGGGGTGTGCGACCCTCTCCTGGTCATCTGCTACGTCATCGACCTTCGAACGGGAAGCGATAAGGGGGCGGCAACCGTGACCGCGCTTGACCTGGCCACCTGCCTGGCCCCCTACCTTGGGGGCTCCTGGGCCCATGAGCTCTATACCATCTCCCTAATCGCCTCGGGGACCTGCGGCCTCTACGTCGCCCTCCGATAATGTAAAGCAGCTTTACATTTCCCATCTTTGTGATTCCTTTGCAGAAATTCCCTAGCGTGCCACCATGTTCTTTGCCAACAACCTGCGGGAGGGCATAGCTATGGGAGCAGACATTGAATTCAAAGATTATTTTCACGCATTCAACAAAGCGGTACAAACGAGCGATCGATTTTGCCGACTCTTCCAGGGCGGCGCGGGGATTTTGATCGCCGCGGGTTTTGGGAACTGGTCTTTTACCGTTCTCGACAGAACTATCACCCTTGCCAATGTGGCCAGTGCTGCCTTGGCAGTCCGAATGACAGGCTACGCAACCGAGATTTTCCAAGATGTCGTCCGAATTAAGATAGGCGACTCTTTTGCCGATCTTCTTCCTGAGGAACAAAATAAGGAGCGCGCTTATGGGACCCTGAAGAATGCCACCGACCTTGGCTTCTTAACTGTCGACCTTGGTTGCTTCTTTATCTTTGCGACTCAGTACTTAAAGGTCATGCAGCCCAATAGGCTAACCCAGGTACTGGACCAAGTGCTGACACCTGCCTTAACGCTGGGTTTTACAGGAATCCTTATGCAGAAGCACTCGGAGAGGGAGAGACTCTATAAAGAGATTGCAGACAAGAAGGCCCTTGATAGCACATACCAAGTGCCAGCCGATCTCCAGGAGAAGGTCGATACGTTAACTCGTGCCGTTCGCCGATTTTCGCTCGACCTTGCCTTCACCCTGATCCCCATCCTCATGGATAAGTTTATTTTTGAGGGGTCGACATGGAAATCGATTGGGCAGGTCTGCACAGGGGGCTATGTCCTCTGGGTCTTCAGCCAATCGGAAACTGACCTGTGGCGGAAGGTCAAGGCCAAAATCAGTTAGAGCTTGAGCTTTGTTCGGGCAGTCTTTATGCTTCATGGGCTGCTATGAACATTGAATGGAAGACTTTCGAAGAGGCGGTTGAGTACGGGGAGAAGGGGTCTCGCGTTGTCGATTACCCCCTTCTCCTCGCTTTGCACCTCTTCCCCAATGCCCCCACCTGGTTAAAAACAACTTCCTACTACCTTCACCACTCCCGCGATTTGATTGAGCTGGGGACCTGCTTTAAAGAGCTGGGGCTGGCCTACCGCGGGATGACAGGGATCGATCACACCGAGGGGGCCCGCCTCCACGGGAAACTGAACCCAACCCGGCGGTGGGGAGATGCCTTTATCTGCCTATCGGCCATCGCCACCCCCTTAGCTATCGCCCATGAGTGGTGGGACCTTCCCCTAGGGCGGTTCGCCGGGCCGATTGATGCGGTTGGCAAATGGGCCATTGCGATCGGCCATGGGGTCTCCGTATTCGGGGTCGATACGACCGACAAGGATGAGGAGGATATTCGCAAAGAGCAATTGGATATGTTCTTGGAGGCGCTCTTTTTTGGAATGGAGGCGGGCTTCCTAGAGGTGGTTCCCGTTCCGCTGCAGACCTTCCTTGCGGTCACCACGGGAAGCTGGGGGCTCTGGCGGATTCACAGCCAACACGGTTGAGCGGATCTCCTGTAAGCAGGTAGACTCATTTGCAAAGCTAAGTGAGGTCCCTATGAAGTGGCTCTGGCTCCTCCTTCTTCCCCTTACCCTTGTCGCATCGCCGGCTCGGGAGGCCTCCCGAGCCCTCCTCTCCCACCTGGCCCTTAAAGGGCATGAACGGGTGCTCGACCTGGGGTGTGGCGACGGATCGCTAACAGCAGAGATTGCAGGGCAAGTTCCCGAGGGGTTTGTGCTGGGACTCGACCGGGAAGCGGCGATGATCCGCTTTGCCGAGCAGGCCTACGATCCCGAGCTGATCGCTAACCTCCAGTTCCAACGGGGGGATGCCCTCTCTCTTGAGTACCAGGAGAAATTCGATGTGGCCTGCCTTTTAGACTCGCTCCAGTGGATAGAGCACCAGCAAGGGGCCCTCGCCCGGGTCGCAAAGGGGCTGAAGCAGGGGGGGCGTCTCTGCCTCGTGGTCCCTCTCGAGTCGGAGCTCGATCGGACGGTGGCGCAAGTGATGGAGGACAAAAGGTGGCGGAAGGCGGTCGCTGAGATGGAGAGGCCCCGCCTCACGCCGGCCGACAAGGTGGTAGAGCTAGTCCGAGAGGCTGGCCTTGCCCCCATTCATGTGGAGACGGAGGGTAATCCAGTCTGCTTCCCAAGTCAGGGAGAACTGGCTAGCTGGCTTGCCGACCACCTCCCCGAAGCCCTGGCCATTGCGGGGGACCAGCGGATCGTGTTCTTAAAGGAGGTGACCGAAGCCTACCTAAAAAGGTGCGGAGAGCGGCTCTGCGTCGAACGGCCTACCCTCAGTCTGGTGGCCGTCAAACGATGAAAATCTGGGCGATTGCCGATCTCCACCTCGCAGTGAGCTGCCCCGATAAGGATATGGCCGTCTTTGGGCCGGCCTGGTCGGGCTACATGGAAAAGATGGCGGAGCGGTGGAGGGAGCGGATCGGCAAGGAGGATCTGGTCCTGATCCCAGGCGATATCAGCTGGGCGATGCGCCCCGATGAAGCTCGGGCCGATCTCGAGTGGATCGAAGCGCTACCCGGAAAAAAGGTGATCATTCGGGGGAACCACGACTACTGGTGGACCTCGATTAAAAAGGTACGGGAGGTGCTCCCCCCCTCCATTGTGGCCCTCCACCATTCGGCGGTGCGGATTGGCGATGTGGCGATTGCAGGGACCCGCCTGTGGGACAGCGAGGAGTACCGTTTCGATTCGCTGGTTCAGCAGGTCGAAAATCCCCGCGAGAGGGTGGACAAGCCGGTGGTGGAGGATGAGAAGATCTTTGCCCGGGAACTGGGGCGCCTTGAGATAGCGCTGAAGGCGATCGACCGGAAGGCGCCGCTAAAAATTGTGATGGTCCACTATCCGCCGATCGGCCCCGACCTAGCCCCCTCGAAAGTGTCGCGAATGTTGGAGGGGGCGGGGATCGATCTCTGCCTCTTTGGCCACCTCCACAACCTGAAGACGAAGGGGCCCCTCTTTGGGGAGGCACGGGGGGTCCGCTATCTGCTAACGAGCGCCGACTACCTAGACTTTACGCCATTACAGGTCGCGGGCTAGCTCGAGGAGGGTCTGAGCGTCGGGGTCCTGAAAGGTGAAGGGAGAGCCTGCAGCGCGCGCCTCTCGCCGCTGGCTGATCTCCTTCATCGCCTGCTCCTCTTCATCCCAATCGAGGCACTGGAAATAGTGGGCACAAGCCCCAAGGAGATCTTGAAAGTCCTCCTCGGTCTTGAGCATGGGGACCATCTCGGGGAGGAGCTGGCGGAACTGGTCAACACTCCCCACCTGGCAGAGGTGGCTGAGGATCTCAAAGTCAAAGTCGAGGTCGGGCTCGATCTCTTCGTCATCGAGCAGCTCCTGAAGCTGATCTTCCGCCTCTTCGGGATCGCTGGGAGCAATTGTCCGGATGTGGAGGAGATCGAGCCACTTGGGGTCGCTGTGGTAATGGGCAAAGCCCTCGTAGAGCTCGGCCGCATAATCGAAGCGCTCCTCGTCGACTTGGCTAGCGATGTAGTCATAGAGGAACCGCTCCAGGTCGCTGGCACAGTGAGCCTGCAGGAGGGCAAAGACCTCTTGCGGATCGGCCCCCTCATCGCTGTTCTCGTCGAGAACCTCCTGGAGGTTGGCCAGCATATCGGCCATCGTCTCCCCATTTTGGGTCGGATCCCGGTCATACTCGAGGATCTGGTGGTCGAGCTCATCACAGAAAATGGAAAGGGACTGCTTTTCGGGGACGAGGCGGCGCCACAGCTCAAAGAGGGGGAGGTAGATCTGATCGGCGACTTTTGCCGAAATCTGATCGGGCAGGAGGTCATCGAGCATCTCTTCGGGGGTGTCCCACTCCTCGGCTAGCCGGACAAAAGCATGGGGATCGAGGGTGATCCCATGGTGGGCAAGGCGATCAAAGAGCGCCTCCATAGAGAGGCTTCGGTAATCCTCTACTTGCCACTCCTCCACCCGATAGGTACCGAGCACCTCATGGGGGCGGGCATGAATTCGGAGCGAGTTGTAGAGGGCTTTCCGTTCCAAGTCGATAACACTCATTTACACAATCTTACCAAGGTTACAGGGATGTTATTTTTTCTACTAGGCCACCTCCCCCTATCCATACTATAGACAAGTTTAGAGGTACACCCGCGTGAACAAGGTCAGGCTCCTTATCCAGTTTTTCCCGGTGTGGCTGACGGTCTTTGTTGACTTCCTGGGCCTTGCCCTTGTGGTGCCGATTTTTGCGCCGCTGATCCTAGATGGGAGCCTAGGGATCTTACCGGAGGGGGCCTCGGTGGCGATGCGGGGATGGATCATCGGAACCCTGACGGCGATCTACCCGATCGGTCAGTTTTTCGGGGCGCCGATATTGGGAAAGCTCTCCGATCGGCATGGGCGCAAGCCGTGGCTGGTGATCACCATTGGAGTAACGGCGATCGGCTATGCCATTTCCGGGATAGGGATTGCCATCGGGGCGCTGACCCCTCTCTACGCAGGGCGCTTTTTAGCGGGGATTGCGGGAGGAAACACCTCGATCTGCCAGTCGGCCATCGCCGACATCACCCACGACAAGCAGCAGGCCGCCTTTCTGGGCTATTTAGGGCTGGCGATGGGTCTGGGCTTTACGGTGGGCCCTATTGCGGGGGGACGGCTAGCCGATCCTGCCCTGGTCTCCTGGTTTTCGTGGGCGACCCCCTTTTGGTTTGCCGCTCTCCTTACCGCCTTTAACCTGGTGCTGGTCCTCCTCCTTATGCGGGAGACCCTCCACCACAAGCACCGGGTCAAGATCTCCTTTATGAAGGGGCTGGAGAACATCGGCAGGGCCTTCAAGCTCGCCTCCCTCCGGCAGATTCTGATCGTCTTTTTCTTCTTTGTCCTCGGCTGGTTCTTTTTTGCCCTCTTCTTCCAGGTCTACCTGGTGCAGAAATTCAACTACACGCCGGCCCAAATTGGAAATGTCTTTACCTACATCGCCGTCTGCTATGCGATCAGCCAGGGAGCTCTTGTGGGGCCGATCTCAAAGCGGATCCCCCCCCGAACGATCCTGCTTTTCTCCCTGCCGATTCTGGCGGGCCTTTTTTCTCTCCTCCTGATTTTCGAGGTCGACTGGCCCCTCTTCTTTCTTTACCCTCCGCTGGCCTTCTTTATCTGCCTGACCTGGCCCAACGTGCTGGTGATCCTCTCGAATCTAGCAGGAAAGCAACAAAAAGGAGCGCTGTTTGGGGTAACCCAGTCGATCCAATCGCTAGCTCAGGCGCTAACGCCGCTGATTTCGGGGCCGCTGATCGCGATCAGCGAGAACCTACCGACGTTGATTGGGGCGGCCTGCATGGTGATCGGCTGGCTCACCTTCCTCGATATCAGGCGGCAGCGCGGGGTCTCCACCGCCGCAAAAGGAGAGCATTCCCTACCACACAGAGGGAGCTCAGGGCCATGGCCGTCCCCGCCAACACCGGAGTGAGGTAGCCGGCAGCGGCGATAGGGATGGCGATGACGTTGTAGCCAAAGGCAAAGAGGAGGTTTTGCCACATCTTCTTGAAGGCCTCTTTAGAGAGGGTGAGGGCGTCGACGAGGCCGAGAAGATCGCTCCTCATGAGGGCGATCTGGGCAGCTTCGATGGCGACATCGCTCCCCGCTCCAATCGCAAAGCCAACGTCAGCGGCGGCCAGAGCAGGGGCATCGTTGATCCCATCGCCACACATCCCGACGGTGCCGCCCCTCTTTTTGAGCTGCTCCACCTCCTCCGCTTTGTGCTCGGGAAGGACCTGGGCCAGGACACGGTCGATGCCGACTTGGCCCGCAACGTAGGCTCCTGTCTCCTTGGCATCCCCGGTAATCATAACGGGAGTGATGCCGAGCTCCTTAAGGGCCGCGACCGCCTGCTTGGAGGTGGGGCGGATCGGATCGGCAATGGCTAGGAAACCATGACCGTGAAGGACCGAGAGGGTCTTCCCCTCCCCTTCGAGGCTGCGGACCGCTTGAGGGATCTCTCCCTGGTAGGCGCCGAGCGAGGTGAGGGTAAGCTGCTCTCCCGCCACCCGCCCCGCCACCCCTTTTCCGGGGAGGGCCTCAAACCCCTCGATAGGGAGGCGAGCTACCCCTCGCTCATTAGCTGCAGCCACAATGGCCCTTGCGATCGGGTGTTCGGAGTGCTGCTCCACGGCGGCCGCCTTCGAGAGGAGGGTCTCCTCCGAGGTCCCGGTAAAAGGAATAAGGTCGGTCACAGTAGGAGCCCCTGCGGTCACGGTCCCCGTTTTGTCGAGGACCATCGTCTTGACCTTGCGGGCCTTTTGGATCGCCTCCGCATTTTTGATGAGGACCCCGGCCCTAGCCCCGAGGCCGGTGGCGACGGTGATGACAAGGGGGGTAGCAAGGCCAAGGGCGCAAGGGCAGGCGATGACGAGGACGGCAACCATATTGAGAAGCCCCTGAGTGAAGGCCCCATTGGCGAGCCAACACATCACAAAGGTAAGGACCGCGATGACCACAACGATAGGGACGAAGATCGAGGCGACCCGGTCGGCAAGGCGCTGCACGGGAGCCTTAGAACTTTGGGCCCCCTCGACGAGGCGGACGATGGCCGCAAGGGCGGTATGGGCCCCCACCTCGGTCGCCTTGCATTTCAGGGCCCCCTCTCCGTTTAGGGTAGCGGCAAAGACCTTGTCATCGATCCCTTTGGAAACGGGGCGGCTCTCGCCGGTCAGCATCGACTCGTTGACGTGGGAGCCCCCTTCCACCACAACCCCATCGACCGGAAAGCTCTCTCCGGGGCGGACCCAAAAGAGCTCCCCGACCCGAAGCTCGTCGGCCGGAATCTCCACGATTCTCCCCTCCCGCTCCACCCGGGCCGTTTTCGGGGCGAGAGCTAAGAGCTTCTCGATCGCCTCAGAGGCCTTCCCCGAAGAGCGCCCCTCAAGGACACGCCCTAGGAAGATGACGGTAACCAAGATGGCGGCGGCGTCGAAGTAGAGGGGGTAGGGGAGGCGGAAGGCCCAAACAATCGTGCTGTAGACATAGGCGGTCAGGGTCCCCAAGACGACGAGGAGATCCATGTTGGCCGAACCGGCCTTTAGCCCCCGCCAGGCGCTCATATAGAAGGAGTAGCCGACCAGAAACTGGACAGGGGTAGCCAGCGCGAATTGGAACCAACCGGGCCACTCCCACGCCGAATTGAAGGGCATCACAATCATCTGACCGAGGAGGGGGAGAGAGAGGAGGATCCCCAAGATGAGGAGGGCGATCTGCCAGTAGAGGGCCCGCCGCTGCTTTTTGTGGCGCTCCTGCATCGGAGGGGCCTTAAGCTCGCCCTTATAGCCGCTCTTTCGGACCGCCTCAACTAGCCCCTTTGGGGTGATCTTCTCGGGATCGTAGGTGATGAGCGCCTTCCCCGTCGCAAAGGAAACATCAGCGCTAAGAATCCCCGGCGTCGCCTTGAGCGATCCCTCTATCCCCGCCACACATGAGGCACAACTCATCCCCTGGATGTAGAGCGTCTCCCTCTTTCCCAAAAGTGCCCCTCCGGTTATCTTCTGAACAATGGACGATAACCGGTTTCTTACCCTCTTTCAAAAATATAAGTATACCCTATTCCTTGGGATTGGCCTTCTGATTTTGGTGACCGTCCTGGCCGTCCGTTGGGGCCCCTCGAAGGAGGGGGAGGTCGAGCGGGACTATCTCTACGCCCGGCAGCTAGCGGCCGAGATGGCTGGCAATTTGAAAGGGGTTGCCGTTACCGACTTCGAGGGAATTGTCAGCCGGCATAAGGAGCTCCAGGCACAGTATGATGGGCGGATCGCTCAGTACTGGATGAAGGAGGGGCATCCCGAAGCGGCTGAGCCCTACGTCAAGCGGATCGCCCATCGGATCGGCAAGCAGGCTCCCCACTACACCGAGCTTGCCCACGCTAGCCTTTTGGCTGGAGAGGAGGCTCTGAAGGAGACCCAGCGCCTCCGCCTGGCTGTCTCTGAGAAAGAATACCCCCTCCTCGCCACCTACCTCACCCTCCGCACCGCCCTCTTGCAAGAGGAGCTGGGACGGGCCGAGGCGCAAGGTTCATGGCATGAGCTGATCCTCCTCCTTGAGGCCCATCCGAAGGAGACCCGCCCCTTCCAAGCGGCGATGCGTGAAGGGCGAGTCTCCCTTCTCGACTACGCGAAGAGCCGCCTCTCCAGTTGATGATCACGGTTGCCCTGCTAACCCGAAATGATGAGCGGCGGATCGGCAGGACTCTCGAATCCCTCGAGTGGGCCGATGAGGTCCTCCTTATCGACACCGGCTCGACCGATCATACGGTGGAGATTGCGGCGACCTTTCCGAATGTCAAGGTCCACCACGAGCCCTTTTCCGGCTATGGACAGCTCCGGCAAAAGGGGGCGCGTTTGGCCAGCCATGACTGGATCTTCTCGATCGAGAGTGACGAGGTGATGAGCGAGGCGCTAGCGGTAGAGCTTCAAGAGCTCACCAAAGACCCCGCCTGCGTCTACTCGGTGCCCAGGCAAAACTACTTCAACAACAAGTGGATCAAGTGCTGCGGCTGGCACCCCGACCGACAGGTGCGCCTCTCCCATAGGTCCCATTCAGCGAAACAGCAGGTGGCGCTCGAGGGGCCCCTTCTCCACTACCCCTTTACCTCGATTGCCGAGATGATCGACAAGATCCAATACGACTCCGACCTTTTTGCCATCGAGTATCACCACAGAAAGAAGGGCTCCATCTTGAGAGCCCACCTGCTGGGATTTTGGCACTTTTGGAAGCACTACCTCTTTAAGGGGGGGCTGTTTGCGGGGGCGGAGGGGTATATCATCTGCCGCTACCTCGGCCACAGGGCCCTCTACAAGATGCTCAAGCTCCGCCAGGTCAATCTCGACCTCCCCCCAATGGGGGAGCCTCCCTACTACGACGCCGACGTATAGAAAGTCAGAATCCGCTTGTGGCCCGATGAGAAGGGGAGGGCGCCCACCCTACCCACAGCCACCCATTCAAATCCCTTCACTTCTTTCATAACCGACTTATATACAATAGGATAGAGCTTGGCCCGGTAGCGGGTAAAGGAGTGGCTGACCTCGGGGAGAGCCCCTACCCACTCCAATGAGAGGGCGAGATCCTCCTCGAAGTCCTCCTCCCCCCTAGGCAGGTAGGGGAACTCATAGAGCCCCTCCATCAACTGCCCCTTTTCTCCCCGCTTTACAAGGAGGTGCCCCTCCGCTTCGATCACCGCTACCGACCGCTCGAGGAGGGTGATCGTCTGCCGCTTCGACTTGTAGGGAAGCCGCTCGGGCTCGCCCCCCCGGTAGGCCAAGCACCCCTCTTGGATCGGGCAGAGGGCGCAATCGGGGCGCCGTTTGCACACCGTGGCCCCTAGCTCGATCATCCCCTCCATCACCTCCCAAGGGCGCTCCTCAGGAAGGGCCCTCTCCATCAACTCCCGCAGCCCCTCTACCACCTTGGGACGGGACACATCCTCCCCGATTCCAAAAAAGCGGGTGAGGACCCGGATCACATTCCCATCGACCGCGGCTGCCCGCTGGTGAAAGGCAAAACTCCGGATGGCACCGACGGTGTAGGGGCCTAACCCTTTGATGGTGCTGAGAGAGGATGCGTCGGAGGGGAGCTCTCCCCTATACTGAACAGCCACCTGCTGGGCGCCGCTGTGGAGGCTTCGGGCGCGAGAGTAGTACCCGAGCCCCTCCCAGAGCTTGATCACCTCATCGAGAGGGGCTGCAGCGAGTGCCTCAATCGTTGGAAACCGCTCCATCCACCGGAAGTAGTAGGGAAGGACGGTGGCCACTTGGGTCTGCTGGAGCATCACCTCCGAGACCCAAACCTGATAGGGGGTCGGATCGTCACGCCAGGGGAGGGGGCGCCTTGCCTCTCGAAACCAATCCCTTATTCGCTCTTGCCACCCGATTTGCTGCCCACCAGCTCTTTCACTTTGTCCGAGGCTTTGTGGCAACACTTCTCGATCCCATCCATCGCTTTGTGGGTCGCCACTTTGGCCTTCCCCTCTAGCTCACGCGCATCTTCACGGACCAGTTTGCAGCTCTCTTTGATTTTTGGGGCAGCCTTTTCGATATGCTGCTTCGCCCACTCCTTCCCCTTACCGGCGCCCTCGTGGGCCTTCGCGGTGATTTTGTGAACGGTATCGGGGAATGAACCCGGCCCGGCCTCCTTCGCATCGGAAAAGACGGTGTGCCAGGATTGTCGGGCCCGCTCTGTAACTCGTTCCCAAAAGGGGCCGATCTCCTTGGCTGTGAGGCAAAGATCGTGATAGGCTGTCTGGGCCGCGGGGGGAAGCCGCTCTAGCCAGCTCCGCCGCTTTTCACCTTGCTCGGGCATAAGACCCTCCTTTTTTCCCTATATAGCATTATTTCAAATAAAACACAACTCGCTTATAATCATTCCCTTAGGAAACTATTATTAGCGCCCTCCCAGGTGTAGATGACCGCCTTTTCTTCGCCTCTGTCATAGCGGACCTGGATGGCCAGGTAGGGGTAGGGGTGGTCGTTATCTCCGTCACGCCCCTCCTCTGCCCGATAGAGCTTGATAAAGACCTCGCGGTTGTACCAAGGGGGGGTAGTGACGTCGGTATCCCCCTTCTCATAGCGCTGGATGGGGCCGAATTTCCCCTCTCTCTTGTAGTAGGCAATCAGAGACTCTACTACCTTTTCGGGCTCATATTCAAGCCCTTCGACGTAGAAATCGACCTCGGCTCCGATCATATGCTTGGAGGTTTGGGCCCGCTTTGAGGGGTCGGCGTAGGCGTTGTGGGTGGGGCACCGGTGGCCGCAGGTGACCCTCACCGGCCGGCCAAACTCCTCCTGCACGTGGTTGAGGAGGGTGATCAGAATCGGGTAGACCCCGGGCTCTCCGTGAATCAAGGGGAGGCTGTGCCCCCCTGACCCTCTGCAGTCGGCCACATAGATCTCTCCTACCTTCTTGATCGGGTGGGTCGTTGCCCCTTTGCACCGAAAGTGGGCGGCGGTGATGGGGAGGGGGCTCTGTTCCCAGCGGTGCCAGGGGTAGGAGGGGGGATCGGCCTTTGGGACCTCTGCAAGGGGGGGCGGCGAGGGGTTGCCTATGGGGGTACGGATCCCCTCCCGCGGCTGGCAGCTGAGGAGGAGCACGAGGAATAGGAGGCGCTTCACATCAGAGGCTTTTTGCCCCCTACTTTACGCTATCGAGCTGTTTAAAGTGCTCCTCCAGCTTGCCAAGCACATAGGTGGTGAGATTTATCCCTTCTAAGTGGACAGCATCGCTGGGCTCGAATGGGTCCCAGCCCTTTGGGACGATGGGGTACATCCGGACATGGTCGGGAGTGAACAGCCCCACTGCTTTCATCTTGCTGTTTAGAGCTGTGTAGAAAGCGGTGTTATTGCTGCAGTCCCCTACCAAACCAAGCTTTTTTCCCCACTCCTCATATTTAATCTCATTAGATAGGGTGTAGGCAATAAAGTCCTCAAACCCATCCTCCGCATCAGGGAATAGCTCTTTCAACAACGCCTTAGGCTCGACCACCTCGGCAGGACATGCCTTAACGAAGCGATCTATCGCTGCCCGGCCCTGCCAAAACTCGATTGGTTCTACCACTTGTTTCACCTGTAAGAGTTCCTCAGAAGGTGGATTTAGATAGACCTCCCTAGCAAGCGCATTGATCGCCTTGAGCTGACCCTCTGGATCTTTTAGCCCTCTGATGTCCTCCACCTTTTTACTGAGCCTCTCAGATCCCTTGCATCTGCCTGCCTCTTCTTCAAGGCCCGACCAGAACTTTGTCCACTGCCAGTCCTCGCTAGCGAGACTCTGCAGAGACGTCTCATTCTTCTGCTTCAGGGCCTCTTCCATCTTCCCTTTAAAACCGTCCTGGGCATGGTAGGGCTTCTCGAGCCTCTCTTGCCGCCCCTTGTTGGTACGGATGAGAAAGATATCGGCATCCCAGCCCTCTCCATCGCAGGGCCACCACTCCCCATTCCAAAGGGCTCGGCTTGCATTGAGGAGCGGGATAGTAGGAATCGACAGGAAGGGAGAGGCGATCAGCTTGGTGGCACCCCAAAAAACGGTCCGAAACCGACGTACCCCGATACCCTCCTTCAGGGTAGCAAGGGAGGAGCCAAAGAGGCCAAAGGTCGCCCCCAAAAAGAGGAGGCTATAAGAGCCAGCGATGAGCGAGGAGACCTTGGTGGCCGAGCGGTGGCGCTCAGCCTTAATGGCAAGGGGGGTAACGATGGCGGCCGAAAGGCTAATCAGGGTCCCCGTGATCGGCATCTGCCTAAATCCATAGGCAAGGAGCGCCCCACCCACAACCCATGCCACAGGAACAACGACGTCGGACCGGTCCATCTTACTCTCTCATAGTTAAACGCTAGGGTATTCTAACCCGTTTTCGAATTAAGATCAAATAAATATCCACAACCCTACCCTTTGACTTTATTCGCCTTAAGCCCTAGACTCTTTTGTTAAATTTATCTTTTACCACCTGAGCGATGCACTGGCCCCGATGGATCAACTTTTGTGTAGCGGTTGTTGCTGCCCTGGGGGCCCTCTTTGCCCTTTACGGCTGGTGGCCGGAGCGGGGGGTAGAGGGGCATTTGGAGAAGAGGGGGGGCAAGGGGGTGAGTGAGGCCGTGCCCCCTCCACCTGTGCTCGGAACGGGGTGCTTCGCCCTCAATCGGGTGATGCCTAAGCCACAACTCCCCGATCTACAGGGGGAGATCGCCTATCTTGGGCCAAATGGGCGCCCCGATGCCAAGGATGCGGGGCTCTACCTGGTGGCTAAGGGGGAGAGTGAGCCTGTAGCGGGGGCGATCGGTCAGCCCCTCTTTATGACATTAAAAGGAGAGGGCTTCACCTTTACTCAGGAGCCGACCCACCTCTGGATGACCCCGCGGTCGGTCAATGGGAATGCGCTGGAGGTTGAGGTGGGAATCGAGACGCCCGAAGGGGAGAAACGGAAGGCGTCGGTAGCGCTAACGGAACAGGAGGGGAGGCGGCAGAGCGTCTGGCAGATGGGGGAGCTGCGGGTCGACGGAAGCCTCTTAGCAAGGCAAAGGGCCCGCTGGTTTGGCGAGGACCGCTTTTTGGCCGAGCATGGGGGAGAGGAGTATGGCCATGCAGGGGGGCGGGAGCGGATCGATTTTGGCGAGGGGACAACCGGCTATAGCTGTTTTGTCGGGCTAGGAGAGGGGCTCGTTTGGAATGGGGAGCGGTGGGTTTCGGCAAAGGTGGGCGATGAGAGCCGCCCCCACCCCCTCCTTCTGCTCACACGGCGGGAGGAGCGCTCACTCCACCTTGAGCTGTGGGATGAGGCGGGACGGATGAAGACACCGATTACCCTTATGCGCTCTAAAGATGGGTGGCTCCCCAATCAGGTGAAGGAGTCCCTCCGCTTTGTCGCCGCCAAGACCTGGTCCCAATTTGTACTGGAATGGGGGCAAGAGCGCCTCCAGGTCCGCCCTGGCGACTGGCTCCTTCTTGAAAAGGAGGGGGTCCGCCTGTTGGGATCGGCCGCTGAGATTGTCGAGTATGCCGAAGGGAGGCTCACTGGCGAGCTGCTGGTCATTGAGGGGCTGATCCGCAATGAGGGGAAACACCTCCTCCAGAGCCACCTTTTCAACATGTCCCGCAGTGAGCGGATCCCCTTTGAAATCCCCTTAACTCTTGAATTAAGACCGGGTGCCTATGCTGCGCCAGTTGGTGTCAGAAAGGTCCCCCACGCCATGGAGGGCTCCCCATGAAATGGTTCCTTTGCCTACTCCTTCCCACGCTGCTGAGCGCCGAGACGATCAGCGAAAAGTGTGCGCGGATGCAGGAGGGCTCCCACGCTGTTAAGGAAAATATTGGCCTCGAGGGGGTCAATGCGCGGCTGAAGGTTGCCAAGGAGACCCTCCTGACCCTCCAACGGGAGGCTGACAGGCTCTACCAAAAGGGGGCCTCCGATGAGGAGTGGCTGCAGCTGCGGATGGGGCTCCAGATGACGCGAGGGGAGATTGCGGCGATCGAAGCGGCCTGGCGGGACTGCGCTAAGCCAGGGAGCGAAGAGGACCCCTACGCCCTCTTCCACCAGCCTTGGACAAGCCTCGAGCAGCTCGTCGCCGATTACGGCTCCTCCGACTTTGTCTACATCATCCCCCCCGAGGTGGCGGGGATCCGTTTGACGGTGGCCTCCCACCTTCCCGTGCCAAGGGAGGCGTGGGATGAGCTCCTCTCCCTCGTCCTGACCCAAAATGGGGTGGGGATTCGGCAGCTCTCCCCCCTTGTCCGGCAGCTCTACCTGGTCAATCAGGTTCCGACCTATGCGACCTATGTCACCGATAACCGGGCGCTGCTGGCCACTTTGCCCCCTACAAGCCGGGTCGCCTTTGTGCTGACCCCTGCCGGCGATCGGACGGGACTTTTTCACGCCCTCCACAAGTTTGCGCAGCCGGGAGGGGGGTACGCCCAGCTCGTGGGGCGCCAGATCTTCCTCTTCTCCTCGCCGGCTGGGATCCAGGACCTGCTAAAGCTCTGCGATTTTATGGAGGAGGGGACGAGCGCTAAGCAGTGGCGGCTGATCACGCTGGACAAGCTCCCTGCGAAGGAGATGGCCCAGGTGCTCGAGCTTGCCTTCCCGGAAGGGTCCCTCCGGGCCTTTGCCCCCGAAGGGTTGCCCAGCAGCCTCTTTGTGATCGGTGCAGCAGAGGAGGTAGCGCGGGCCGGGCAGATGGCGGAGGAGGTGGAGCGGGAGGTAACCGATCCGAAGGAGGTGACCCTGTACACCTACACAGCCAAGCACTCTGACGCCGAAGAGCTGGCCGAGACGCTAGGGAAGGTCTACCCGATGATGGTGCTCCACCCCGACCTGCCCGAAGGGCAGGCCAAGGGTTATGGGGAGGGAGAGCCCTCCCACTTTGTCGTCTACCCCAAAACGGGAACGATCGTGATGGCAGTCCGCACAGAGCTCCTCCCCAAGCTAAAGAACCTGATCCGAACACTCGATGTCCCCAAGAAGATGGTGAAGATCGAGGTCCTCTTCTTTGAGAAGAAGATCTCCAACTCGAGCCGCTTTGGCTTCGATCTGCTCAAAGTGGGACAGGCGGCAGGAGGAGAGCAAAACCGATGGGGAGCGTCATTTGGAAGCGATGGAGATGGGCGAGGGATCTGCCAATTTCTCTTGAATCAGACGAAACGGGCGGTTATCCCCGCTTACGACCTGATCTACAGCTTCCTCCTCTCGCAGGAAGATGTGCGGATCAACGCTAGCCCCTCGGTCACCACCGTGAACCACACGCCTGCGAAGATCCAGCTTGTGGAGGAGATCTCAATCGATACGGGCGTCACCACCGAATCGGACAAGAAAAAGACCCTCCACGCCTACGAGAGGGCCGAATACGGGATCACCCTCCAGATCACCCCCAATATCAACCCCTGCTGGGGTGAGGAGGGGGATCAGGAGACGATCACCCTGGAAACGGAGGTCGAGTTCGACACCCCCAAACCCTCGAAGGATAACCGCCCCTCGGTCGTCAGGAGGCGGATCAACAACCAGGTCCGGATCCCCAACGGGGAGACGGTGATACTCGGCGGGTTGCGGAGCAAGATGGATACCGAGAGCTCAAGTGGCCTCCCCTTTTTGGGAGAGCTTCCAGGGATCGGGAAACTCTTTAGCTCTACCACCTCCTCCGATCACGAAACCGAGATGTTTATCTTCATCACTCCCACGATCATCGAAGACCCAGTCGAGGAGCTGCGCAAAAGTCGCCAGGAAGACCTGGCAAAACGGCCAGGAGATATTCCCGAATTTTTGCAGCGGGTTGCCGACGCGCGCGCTGGGGAGAGGGAGAAGACCCTTCAACAGTCACTCGGCACCCTCTTTGGAAAGCGGAAATGCGATAGGAGCACAGGGAATTACTGATGGAGGATGAACGCACCTTAGCCCAGCGGTTTGGGATGGAGATCTGCGAGGCCGTTCCCGAGTGCCGCCTTCCCGCTAGGCTTCTCGAGCAGATTCCCTACCCCTTTGTGAAGCGCCACCACTGCTTGCCGATCCGAGAGCGGGAGGAGGCCCTCCTCGTCGCCCTCTCCGATCCGCTGAATACCGAAGCGGTGGAGGAGCTGCGCCTCCTTCTCGGTCGCCCCATTGAGGCCCTCTACTGCCCCAAGGAGCTCCTCGATCGGGCGATCCAAAAGGCCTATGAGGCCTCCGAGGAGAAGACCTCTGCCGCTTTGGAGGGGCTCGAAAAGGAGGAGGGGAATGGGCAGGGGGAGGCCGAAGTTCACGACCTCCTCGACCAGCAGGCGGCTCAAGCGCCGCTCGTTCGTCTCGTCCACCTCCTTCTCACCGAAGCGATCCAACGGGGGGCCTCCGACATTCACTTCGAGCCCCTTGAGCACGACCTGCGGGTCCGCTTCAGAATCGATGGGGTCCTCCACAAACGGCTCTCCCCCGCCAAGGAGCACCAGGCGCAGCTCCTCGCCCGGCTTAAGGTGATGGCGGGACTCGATATCGCCGAGCGGCGCCTCCCCCAGGATGGGCGGATGAAGCTGCGCATCGGCGAGCGGGAGATCGACTGCCGGGTCAGCACCCTACCGGTTTCAGGAGGTGAGCGGATTGTGATCCGGATCCTCGACAAGGGCTCGATGGCTCTGAAGTTCGACAGCCTCCAAATGGATGAAGAGATGCTGGGGAGCCTTAAGGAGGCCCTCGCCTCTCCCGAGGGGATCATCCTGGTCACGGGGCCAACCGGGAGCGGAAAGACCACCACCCTCTACAGCGCCTTGAGCGAGCTTCAGTCCGACCGGATCAATATCATGACGGTCGAGGACCCGGTCGAGTACCGCCTCCCCGGAGTGGCCCAAATTGGGGTCCGCCCCAAAATTGGCCTTACCTTTGCCTCGGGCCTGCGCCATATCCTTAGGCAGGACCCCGATGTGATCATGGTCGGGGAGATCCGGGACCGGGAGACCGCCGAGATCGCAATCCAGGCCTCCCTCACCGGCCACTTCGTCCTCTCGACCCTCCACACCAACGACGCCCCTTCAGCGATCACCCGCTTGGTCGACATGGGGATCGAATCCTACCTGATCTCCTCCTCGATTGTGGGGGTGTTGGCTCAGCGGCTCGTCCGGACCCTCTGCCCCCACTGCCGCCTCCCCGAAGCGAAGGAGGGCTCCCACCTTGGCCCCGGCTGCCCCCACTGTTTCCAATCGGGTTACAAAGGGAGGCGGGCCCTCTATGAGTGGATGCCCATGACGCCCCGTGTCCGCTCTCAGCTGCGCAAGAGCGCCGAATCTACGCTCTTATGTAAAGCCGCTTTACATGATGGGATGAAGACGCTCCTCGATATGGGCAAACGCCTTGTCGAGGAGGGGGTCACCTCCCATTCGGAGGTGATCCGCGTGACCAAAGTAGGGGGAGGGTAACGGTGCCCGCTTATTTCTACCTCTATCTCGACGGGAAGCGGCGCAAGCGGCGGGGGCGGATCGATGCCCCATCCTTGGAGGAGGCGAAGGAGCGGCTGCGGCGCCAAGGGCTTCTCATTACAGAGGTCCGATCGGCACCAAAGTTGAGGCGAAAGTCGAAGCTAAGGCGCTCGGCCCTCCTTACCTTTACCACCCAACTCCACCAGCTCCTCAGCTCTGGCCTCCCCCTATTCGACAGCCTAACCCTGATCGCCGAACAGTACCAAAACGACCCCATCTACCCGACCCTCAGCCGGCTTGGGAAGGCCATTGAGGAGGGGAAGAGCCTTTCCGATGCCATGGAGGGCCACCCCACCAGCTTTCCCCCTCTCTACATTGCCCTCGTCCGCAGTGGGGAGGCCTCGGGCTCCCTCGAGCGGGTGCTCTCCCGCTTGGTCACCCTCCTTACCCGCCAGCAAAGGCTCCGCAAACAACTGACAACAGCGATGGTCTACCCCGCCGTTATCGCCACTTTTTGCCTTGCGGTCGTCTTCCTCTTGCTGACCTTTGCCGTCCCCTCGATTGAGGCGCTCTACTCGGGCCACAACTTGAGCCCCTTTACCCATGGGGTGCTGGCGGTCAGCCGCTTCCTCACCCACCGCTGGCTACTCTACCTCCCTATCCTCTCTGTAACTATTTTATTACTAGCCAGCTACGCCAGATCCCCTAGAGGGAAGGGGGCAATCCGGCGGCTCCTCCATCGCCTCCCCCTGGTCAAGACCCTCCTCCTCCAAAACGCTTTGGCCCGATTCACCCGCGCCCTCTCGACCCTTCAGGAGGGGGGGGTTGGCCTGGTCGACGCCCTCTCTCTGTCCGAAGGGCTCCTCAGCCACCCGACCCTCGAGCCCCTAATTACCCACGCGAGGGCCCAAATTATCGCCGGGAGCACCCTGAGCCGTGAGCTAAAGGGGAGCCCCCTCATCCCCCCCATGGTCTCCCGGATGCTAGCCGTCGGGGAGGAGAGCGGCCAGCTCCCGACCCTCTTAGAGGGGATCGCCTCCCACTACGAGGAGGAGGTAGAAAAAACGGTTACCCGACTCGCCTCCTTGGCCCAACCGGCCATTTTAATCGTGATGGGAGCGATTGTGGGTGTTATTATGTTGGCCGTTCTATTACCCTTAACGGACGTAAGCCAACTCTTGTGAGGAAGAGATGAAGGGAAAGCGCTATTTAACACTAATCGAGATCATGATCGTGATCGTCCTGATCGGCCTTATCGGCGGAGTCGTTGCCTACAACGTCTCCGGAAGCCTCGAAGAGGGGAAGGCCTTTAAGACCAAGCAGGGCGCGAGCCAATTAGGAAGTGCCTTGATGCTGCAAGTGGCTACCGGTGAGGCAAGGGTTGAGGAGCTGCCCACCACCTGGCAGGAGCGAATCGAGAAGTCCAGCCTCGTCAACAAAAAGGGGAAAGACCTGATGACCGACGGATGGGGAGGGGCCTACTCCGTGACTGTCCGCGAGGGGGAGCTTGAGATCACCTCCGAACGCTACACCCGCTGGTATGCCAAAAAGCACCCGAACTATGAAGAGAGCGAGATCCAACTCTATTAGGTCATTTACTTTGATCGAGGTGATGATCGTCATTGCCCTCTTAGGGACGATTGGGGGTTTTTTTGCGGTCCGCACCTTTGGGCACCTGAGGGAGCGGGCCTATGCGACCGAAAAGCAGGTGGTGGAAAGTCGTCTTGCCCTTGCCGGCCGGATTGAGACCCTGTGCGATACCACGATACAGCCCAAGCAGGTAGGGGATCGGCTCACCTTCGAAACGACCTCGCGCGTCCCCCCTCCTCTTGCAACCGTTTTGAAGCGACCGATCCCCCTTCGGTACGACCATGAGCTGGAGGGAGTCCCCAGAGTAATCGAGACCAACCGCCCCTATCCCAATGAAGCGCCCCTTCCTCCTTCTTGAGGTCCTGATCGCCATCGCTCTGGTGGCCCTCTGCGCCTATCCCCTTCTCTCGCCCCACTACCGCCTAGCCGGGGAAAAGAGTGCCACGCTCCGTCGACTCAAGCAGGAGCGGGCGGCCGACGAAGCTTTTTGTGAGGTGGTTGCGCGCCTCTACAGAGGGGAGGTCGAGTGGGAGAAGATCATCAAGCCGGTCAAAGGGAAGCCAAAGGCAATCCTCAAACTGGATGAGGCCACTGCGGTGATCACAACAAAGGAGAGCCACCACAAAGGAAAGCGGATCTACTTCCGCCTCCTCGATATTGCGATCACCCCAAATGGAGAAAAGGAGCAGACCTACCACTACAATCTCTACGCACAGCGCCTGGGTTCGGAATCATGAAACGACACGCCCTCCTCGTCGAGCTCTTAGTGGGCCTTACCCTTACCGCGACCCTCATTGGTGGCCTGTTAGCGCTTATTGTACGCCTTACATCGCTTAGCCACGACACTGACAAGCGGCTCGAGCCGGTCGTCGCTTCCTGCACGACCCACGTGCGGCTCTACCAAGTCCTCTCTGAGAGCCTTTTGATCGAAGGGGGAATTTTCTCCCTCCGCGACAAGACCCTTCTCTTCACCTACAACCGGGGCGTCGATCCCGATCCCCTCTTTTCGGCTGACGTGTTGGGAGAGCTCGCCCTTGAGGGGAGCAATCTGACGCTGACCACTTGGCCCCACCCCCGCCACCCCTTCGAAGAGACCCCTCCCTGCCGCATCGAAACGGTCGCAAGCGGCGTGGAGACCCTCACCTATTTTCTCCTCAACTCGGCAGGAGAGTGGGTCAAGGGGTGGGAAGAGAGCCGCCTCCCCATCCTCATCCGCCTTAAGATAAATGAAGAGGCGCACACCTTCCCCCTTTATCATGCCGATGCTCCTCTCACCTTTCCGAGGAAAGAGAGGTGAAAACGTTACCGATCACCCTCTTTCTCCTCTTTCTCCTTCTTCTCCTTACGTACGGCGCGACAAACTCAGGGCTGGACCGAATCGTAGAGCTCAGAGCCGTTCAGGGAGCGTTGAGGGCGCAGCGGGCTTCACACAACGGCTGGCAAGAGATCGACTACCTGATGCGAAAAGGGAAGCGGCTCCCTGCTAGGCCGCGCCCTCCAAAAGAGCGCGTTCGCCTCCCGACAAAGGGGAAGGGAGCAGTCCATCAGCCCCCCCTAATCCTCCCTACTAAGCTCAACCTCGCTTTGGCTTTCAAAAGAAGCGAAAAGGGGAAGCTCTACCGGAAGCTGGTGGAGGAGCTGATCACCTCCCTCTATGGAGAGTGCCCCTCAACCCTTCTCGATCAGGTCCAGGAGGGGGTAAAGGGGCACACCAGCTCCCTTCCCGAATCGCTTGCCGCCTTAAAACTAGTTGACCAGCAATCGCGGTGGCAAACGATGCTCCAAGGGGATGGCTCTCCTAGCCTCCTCGACTACCTCTACTACCGCCCCACTTCTGACCCCGAAAAGCTCAATATCCTATGGGCCCCCCGCCCCCTTCTGGAGCTTCTTCTGCCCAAAAACCGACACCTTGACCAGCTGGTGGCCCTGCAGGAGCAGATGGCCGATCGGGAGCTAAAGAGTGAGGAGTATGAGAAGCTCTTTGTCCGCTTTCGGGAGCTTGCCGACCTGCGCGACTCTCCCTATCAATCGCTCTTAGAGCTCTCCTCCACCTCTACTCCCACCCCCCAAAGGGTTCACGTGGCAGAGGTTAGTCTAAGTTCAGAGGAAGAAGGACCCTAAAGGTAGTCCCTAGGGAAAGGCCAAGGCCAGAGCCCCTTTCGGCGAAGTAGCCTTACAATGCCATGTAAAGCTGCTTTACCGCCTATCTTCCCTCTTCCTCTCGAATGCGCCGCAATTGTTTGGCTACATGGCCGTCAAGGTTGCGTCGTGTGACATCATCGGCAAACAGGGCCACCTCATCTTGGTCCAGCTCCCCTCGTAGCAGTTTGAGGGCGGTGTCGTAGGGCTCTCGGGTACTGTGATCGTCTAAATTCGGGTCGACAAATCGATATACTAATTCCTCTCTCCTTAATCCCATCATTTCGGGGTAGGGGGCGGCCGGCCAATTAATTCTGCGATCCCCATATTTCTTTTTGTTGCAGATGACTCCTACCTCTATATCATCTCGCGTAAAAGGAGTATGCGCCAGATAGGGGGCCAACTCAGGCGATCCGTTGATTGCCTGAAGTAGGCCGTCTGTGACTTCAACCAGTAGGGCCCGCCCCTCAGGAACAGAAATCGTATGGTATAGGTAAAAACGGACTGAAAGGTGATCATGGCCCATCCCGATGCCCATCACTTCAAGCCCTTTTTGCTTGTCCATCTTCCGGCCAAAGTCATAGAGGACTTTAGACGCCGCCTTCTTGAATGGCTCGTCTGCCTTAAGGATGGCATCACTTGCACCCGACTTCGCCAAAATGGCCTTAGCCTCAGCGTAGGTTTCTTCTGTATGGCGTGATTTGTAAAATTCCTCAGAACTTTTATAGGTGTAGGAAAGCTCATCCCTAAAGTTCCCTGCAGCCGACGGATTGGGATAAAGAGATTTATTACCAACATAATCGCCTAGAAATAGATCTATTTGAACATGCTCGAGTGAGAATGGGTAGTCGGAACAATTTTCCCTTAAATAGGGATCTTGATTTAGTTTTTCTACATACAAATCCATAGCGGTTACAAGCAGATAGCGAGCTTCTTCCTGGGTCAAAGCCCCTCTTACGACAAGCGCGAGGTAGAGGAGGCCACCACCTGCCGCTTCGACTTGATAGCGCTTCTCCAGCTCCGACGCTACTTGGTCAGAAATTTTATCGATATACTTGTAACAGGAAGAATCCATCGTATAGGTCGAGCTCCATGCGGCATGCACGAGGGATGTAGCTAACAGCAACGATACCCAAATTCGTATAGTCCATCCGGTCATTCGACGGGTCCCATCCAGCCGTGTCTTTTCATAAAGCCCTGGTACGATCGCTCTATCGGATCCTCTAGCGTCGGACTCTGAAGCTCATGATCCGGGAGTCCTCCACCAGGAACCGGGTCAAGCCAGGTAGTTGTCTCCCTACACATTGCCTTTCCCCTCCTATCAAGATGGGGAACTATATCACGCTTACTCGCATAGTGTACAGCATGGGAATTGAGTTCGCGTCGAATATAGGAAGAGGGGCTCAAGCAGACCGGATAGATCCGCTCCCGCTCCTCAGTTGTCATCAACATCAGGGCATTCCGCTGGACCGTAGTCCCTGCACTATGGGAAAAGTCGAGCATCCCGCCTATCTTCTTGCTCTGATTCCAGTCGGCGCGCAGACTGTTTACAGTGACCTCGACTGCTTTAGTTGCCACACCAAAGAACATTTCCACCATTACTCTGCGAACATCAGAGACTCCTCCCTGAGTCGGATTGTACTCACAGATCACATTGTGACCGCCGCAGATCTTGGAAAGATAGCGCATATTGTCCATAGCTTGGCCCCGAGTTGTGTTGATCCCGTTTTGGTAGTGGATACTGGTCCCGTTAGGGAGCTTGGGCAGCCCGAGGTCCAGGACCGTGGATTCTCCCTGAAGAACAAAATAGGGAATTACGGCCTTGTCGAAGTTGGCGGCAGTGGCATTGTAGGGGTTTGGCCGATCCCTCCACTTCTGCGCGGTGGCCAATAGAGATACAGCGGCCTGCTTATGATCCTTGTCTTCACTCAGGAGCCCTAAGAGATCGATGAGGGTCAGAGGGCAGTTGTGGCAATAGGCATAGAGGTTAGGGCCATCTTCATAACCCCGCGGATCGGGGGTAAGCCATCGGCCAAATCGGGGAAGATAGTAGCGCCGCCCAAAGAAGATGTGGCCCGTTTGGTCGTCAACTCGCTTTCCGAGAAAACGATAAGGGTTTTGAAAGGCGCTGGGGGCATGGTTTCCAAATGCGTCGTAATGATAGACCTCCCCCACCCCGTCTTGAGAGCGAATGAGGGCCACAGAGCCCCGAAAATCAGGGGTAGGGAGGAAGGGCTCTCCCCTTAGCTCCAGAAGAGCGATTCCTAAAAGTGAACCCTTTAGGCCAGGGCCAGGAGCTCGCAAGGCGGACACCTCCCCCTCTTCATTCAGGGCGCCTATCTCCTGCTGGTCTATGTATAGGAAATGGTCGAGGCTTGTGGGCTGCCATCCCCCTGGACAGCGAGTATAGCGGGTTTCTGTAAGGCGGCGATGGAAGGGGTCGTAGGCATATTCGACTCGCCAATTCTCCTGCTCGATGGAGGTAAGCCGACCCCGGCTGTCATAGGTGTGGTACTGGCTGCCTATCTTTGTGGTTAAGCCATCAGGATCGTAGGAAAAAGAGATCTCGCCTGCCTGCGTGAGCTGATTGAAGGGATCGTAAAGGTAGGAATTGTCGTCTTTTGTGAGGCGATTATTGAGGGAGTCATAGGTATAGGAGGTTTGCCCTGACTCGTGGGTGAGCTGATAGAGGGGATCGTAAGCATAGGCCGCAGTGGTGGTGGACAGGGGAGCTTGGGTAGCCACTAGGGTGACGTTTCCGACAGGGTCGTAGGTGATCTGTTGGGCAAATAACTCGTTTTCTATGGCTGTCACCCGCCCGTTGTGGTCGTAGGTGAGAGAGGTCGATTCGAGGGGCGAGTGGATCCGTGCCAACCTCCCGTCGAGGGAATACTGATAGTCGATGGCCACGCCTTGCCGCTCAAAGCGGGTAATATGCGGGCCTTGATAGAGGTAAGAGAGAGTAGAGTCGTCCGGGAGGCTCACCTCGGTTATCTCTCCTTGTTCGCCATGAGAATAGGAGAGCGTCCAGCCAGTCTCTAGGGTTTCGGAGACAAGGTCACCACGTGTGTTATAGATCCGGGTAGTGACTCCCCTTTCAGATTCTACAGAAAGGAGGCGGTCGGCAAGGTCATAGCGGAAGGTGTCGGCAAAGTCGGCCCCTGAAAGGGTGGATAGGCGGCTTAAGGCATCGTAGGTGCGGTTAATGGTGGTTCCGCTAGGCTTGATGGTGCTGGTCAGCCGACCCGCCTCATCGTAGGAATAGCGGGTGGTACGCTGCTGGCCATCCCTACCCTCTGTTAGCCTCACTGGCCGGCCTCGAGGATCGTAGCCCCACCGAAGACGATAGGGAGATTGCCCGTCCCGAGTGGGGAGATGGACCTCCGCAATCTTACGCATGCCGAGATCGTAGTGGTAGTGTGATGATGCGAGGTCCGCCCCTGAGGCTGAGATTTTCTTGATCGAGGTTATGGCTCCTCTGGCGTTGAAAGAGGAGAGGGTGCAGAGCCCGAGAGGATCAATCCTCCTCTCCTCCCGGGGAAAAAGGCCATAGGAAATCGTCGTCTCATGCCCTTCAGGGTTGACGATGGAGAGAGGGCCATGGATTCCGAATCGGGTTTGGGTGCTGCCCCTTTCTGTGGCTTCCGATACGACGTGGCCATCAAAGTCGTATTCCCAGCGCTTCCAGGAAAGAAGGCGGTCAGCGTAGATCTCCTCCCTTACGAGGCGGTCGAGTAGGTCGTAATGGTAGCGAAACGTGGTCCCCGAGGTCTCATCGCATAGCTGCTTCTCAATTGGCCGCTTAAGAGCATCATAGGTGTAGCGAACCCGCCTTCCCTCGAAATTCTCCTCGACCAGCTGGCCACAGGCATTGTAGGTGTAAGTGGTTACGGTGCCGTCGGGATGGCACGTTTCGGCCAGACAATCCCCTTCGTAGGCATGAGTTGTCTCCTTGAGGCAGCGCCCCTCGCTGTCCAAGAGTCGGACGATGATGGGACGACCTCGATAGTCCCGAATGTAATGGGTGGTTAAGCCTGAAAGATCGGTATGGGACTCCACCTCTCCCTTGAGCGAGTAACGGAAGGTCTCGTGCCCTCCATCAGCATACTCAATCCCAATGGGTTGATTACGCCCATTGTACGTAAATCGGGTGACATTTCCATTTTCGTCCTTTGATGATGTGAGGTTGCCCCACGCGTCATAGGTAGCCTCTCTAGTGGCGTTTTTCCACCTCCCCTCTATCTCAACAGCAGGATAGGTCGTCCTAAGGGGTTTGCCATCGCGATTAACCGAAAATCGGGTGACATTTCCGTAAGGATCTGCACTCCCGACCAGATGACCCGCTGGGTCGTAGAAGTTGGTTGTGGTTTGGCAACCGCCGACTGTGTCTGTTATGGCCGTTTGGGCCGGCCGACCAGCTAGATCGTGGTGGATTCGAGTGTGAGTTGTCGGGGTGATGCGCTCGACCAGATGACCGGCTCCATCGTAAGAAGCTAGAACGACCTGCCCCTCCGCGTCGGCGCTCTGGATCACTCTGCCCAGAGCATCGTACTCAAAATGGAGGGAATAGCGAAGGAGCGCCTCTCCATCGTAAATGTCACACCTGATCACCTCATGCCGATCAGAATAGTGGAGGTGTTCCCTCCGTTGGAGAACCTCAGAGGTCCCATCCAAGACGAACTCCTCGATCCATTCGGGCAGCCCAAATCCCGGCTGCTGATCCCTTGCAGTGATCTTCTTCAAATAGGTGCGATAGCCGTCCCTCCTCGTATAGCGAGCTAGACTGGCGTTTCCATCATACTCGTAGTGCTCCTCGAGCCTAAGTTGTTCTCCCTCATAGGTAGACTTTGTTTTGAGGAGGTCGGTCCCTTCCCAGTAGGTACAGATAATGAGCGTTCGGTCGTAGGCCTCCGTGAGAAGATTGTTAAATCCGTCTGAGGAATAGGTGAAGACCTTGGTGAAGAGCTCAGGCGAAATCGATGTGTGCCCAGTCACCGCGCCACTTTCAACCTCCTGGATGACATTATGCCTCTC
The DNA here is from genome assembly GCA_050250135.1 of Parachlamydiales bacterium. Taxonomy (GTDB): domain Bacteria; phylum Chlamydiota; class Chlamydiia; order Chlamydiales; family JAFEGQ01; genus JBFWPF01. The sequence goes on from JBFWPF010000001.1 coordinate 37,238, forward strand.
GTCGTAAAGAAAAGCGCTATTTAGCAGCTTTCGTCCCTGACCGTCACAGACGCAACGACCACCCAGGTTAGCTCCGTTCCATTCGAGCTGCTCGAAGCTACGCCTCTTCACTCCCTGTTCAAATGCTTCGATACGGTGGATTTTCCCCAATTCAGAATAGTGGAAGCGTGTCCGGTGCCCATTGGCGTCCCAAGCGTCTGTGTAGCTGTCGCCATCATGCTTACCGGCATATTCTAGCCGCGCTACCAGCCGCTCCTCCCCCTTTTCCCCTACGGGCGCCCACTGCTCGGCAACCTGGTAAGCTGCTGCCCGCCTGTGACGAATGGCGCTCCTGCCATCATGGAAATACTGCGTCCTCAGGTAGCCACCATCTAACTGCCTATGCTCGATAATCCGGTGCTGGTAGTGCACATACTGCTGGGCCTCGATGCCATTGATCGAAACACCGATCAATATGAGTTGGCGCCTAGGGCGGGCTGCGACTCCCCGCTGAGTTTCATAGTGGTAATCAACCCTTTGGCGATCGCTTGTCGTGACGGTGCTAACCTCATCCCCCTCTTCCCTGCAGTATGAAAATTGGGCCCAGCTGAGGCACTGCTCTCGGGAGGCGTTGAAGGTTGCGATCTTGATTAATCGCTTATTGGTGTCATAGGAGTAGACGATCCGGTTTCCGTTCGGCTTGATCACTTCCGTAAGGGCAAACTCGAGCTCGTTAGCCCGCCTAGGATGGCGTAGGCGACCCACAAATTTAGGACAGTTCCTATCGTGAGGGTAGGTGCCCTGGAAGGAGTAAATCCTCTTCTCACCGCTGCCGGTGGTAAGGGTGAATCGGTAGTCAGAGCGAGTGAAACGTAGCTGATAATTGTAGCGGTGGCTCTTCCCTCCCATCGAGCCATTCGAGGTGTTGCAGTAGGACTCATCCTCATAAGGAGAGGCTAACCATTCAGGAGGATCGCCGCTGTGATAGCCACAGTCTGTGGTAGGCCTGAAATTGATGACCTCGCCAGAAGCCTCTTTAAGGTAAATCTGATGGACGTTTACCGGGTAGTCACACGCCGCGTAAACACAGATCCTCTCATCGTGAAAGCGCCAGTTTCCAGGATGATCTTCGAGGTCACGGGAAATATGGGTTCGGTAGATCGTGAGTGGCTCAGCCCCTTTGACAACAAGGTCAGCTTGGCTTTCGTAATAACTTCCCGATGTAACGCTGATGCAGCCATTGAACGAACTCGAAATGCTAACATCAAGGCTGGATGGAATAGGAGGCGCTGCGGCGAAAAGTAGAATCCCCAGCACACACGATAGGAGGAAACGCATGGAGCGGCCCAATGCCCTTCAGCGAGCACAAGATGTTTTATCAAAATTCAATCGTTCTTTGCAAGAAATTATCAATCTGGGTTCAGAGGGAGAAGGACGGTGAAGGTGGTCCCTTGGCCGAGGGTCGACTCGACGGTGACCCGCCCCTGGTGCTTTTCGATAATCGTCTGAACGAGGGATAGGCCAAGGCCCGAGCCCCCCATCCGGCGCGAATGGGCCTTATCAACGGTGTAGAACCGGTCAAAGATGTGGGGAAGATCCTCAGCAGGGATCCCGATCCCTTGGTCAGCGACAGCTATTTTGGCAAAGGGCTCCTCCCGCCAAAACTCCACCCTTACCTTAGCAGGCCCTTTGGAATACTTGGCTGCGTTGTCGAGAAGGTTGGTAAAGGCATGTTCCAAAAGGCCAGCATCGGCTAAGACGGTAACGGGGCCGCTCTCCCGATTCACCAGGGTAATATCGGCGGTCGTGTAGACCGAAAGGGTCATCTGGCGGCACCGTTCGAGTAGGTCATCCAACTTACACTCCTGCAGCTGCCCTCTCGGGAGGTTCTCCACATCGGCAAGGCGGAGAAGGTTCTTGATCAACGCCTCCATCCGACCACAGCTGTTGATAATCTTCGAGGTCACCTCGAGCTCAACCTCACGGGAGACCCCAGGGTTGTCATGGAGGGCCTCAGCAAAGCCCCGGATAATGGTGATCGGTGTCTTCAGCTCATGAGAGGCATTGGCGACAAAGTCCTTCCTCATCTCCAGCGCCCGGTAGTGGGCCGTCTTGTCCTGGAGCACAAGAACCGAACCCGCCTCCCCCTTCTTGGGAGCGGCGATCACGTCGAGGTAGAGCCGCTGCCGGTCCCCAAGTTGATAGGTTGCCGTGAGGCTCTGCTGCTGGGCCTGACAAGCCCTGAGGAGATCCTCAAATTCGGGCTGCTCAGTGACCGAAAAGGGGTGCTCCAAAATCCCCTCAGGCCCCTTACCCAGCATTTGGAGGGCGGCTGAGTTGGCATAAGTGATGATCAATTGGTGGTCCACGGCTATCACCCCTTCGATCAGCGCCTCTAGGATAGCCTCTTTCTCATTCCGCTCCTCTTCCAGCGTGCCGATGTGCTTCTCGATCCTCTGGTTGAGGGAGTTCAGGGTTCCCGCCAGCCGGTCAAAGTCATCCATCCGCTTTTTCGGCGGACCCAAATAGATTTCGGGAAGGTGGCTCTCCTTCCCCTCCTGGTAGGGCTTGATGGCTCGGATGATCTTGTCGATAGGGCGGGAGATATGCTGGGCCACTGCAATGATCAGAAAGCCAAACAAAAGGAGAACAACAACTCCGAGAGTGAAGAAGCCAAACTCAAAGCGGTAGGTCAGCTCGTGAACCTGTTTGACCGGGAAGGCGGTCCGCAAGACATAGGTCTTTCCCTGAAAGGTGAACCGCTTGGCGGTGTAGACAAGCTCCTGCCCAAGGGAGGCGGAGTAGCTCTCATGATACCCCTGCCCCTTTTCAAGCGCCTCTCGGATTTCGGGATGGTGGGCGAGGTACTCGGCTGGATCGAAGGGTTGAACCGGCTTTTCGGTATGGGAATCGAACAGGATCTGCCCATCGGGCTCAATGAGGGAGATGCGGAAGAAAAAGTAGGGCCCCTCTTGCTCCAGCCGCTGGATCATCCGGTCCTCATCCTCCGTCCCCTCAATTCTCGCGATCACCTGGGAGGTCCGGTCCGCAAGGGTGCTCCGAACCACCGCCTCAACAGCCCCCTTAGCAAAGGGAAAGAGGAGGGCGAGGAAGAGGAGAAAGACGAGGAGGTAACCGATGATCAGCTTCTGCCGAAAACTAAACACTGGGCTCGGCTCCCCGCTCGCGAGCCATCTCAGAGAGGCGCCCTAGCAGAAGGTTGGGTTTGATCCCTTCGACCCGATAGACCGTCATGGGCTCTGCAAATCCCTTGAAACGCATAGACTCCTTTTCCGATAGGACCATGGTATCTTGAATTTGCTTTTGATGGGCCATCGTTTCGGAGATGAGGATCTCCTTTTCCCGTGCGTCATCGCAAAGGCGGGAGGCCAGGTTAACGTTGGAGCCTAGGACGGTGTAGTTGAGACGGTCCTCTGCCCCCATATTCCCCGCGACCATCGGCCCATAGTGGATGCCGATCCCGACATGGCAGGTGAAGAGCCCTTGCGCCTTCCGCTCCTCGTTCCACTGAGTGAGCTTATCCCGGATGGTGATCGCGGCGAGTACCGCCTGAAGGGGGGCGTAGGGGTGAGAGACGGGAGCCCCGAAAAGGGCCATCACTTCATCTCCGACATACTTGTCGATCACCCCTTGGTAGATCTCGATAATTTGCGTCATCTCGTTCATGTAGGCGTTGACAAAGGTGATCACCTCCTCAGGGGGAAGGTTAGCGGTGATCTGAGTAAAGTTGCGGATATCGGCGAAGAGGACGCAAACCTCCCTGACCTCACCTCCAAGGGCGACATTCCCATGAAGGATCTCCTCCGCAATCTCCTTTGAAACGACCTTGTCGAGAACGCCTCGAATCTTCTCCCGATCTTGAAGGCCGTGGATCATTTTGTCGAACGACTCGGTGAGCACCGCGATCTCATTCTTCGATCCCGCCTTAACCTTAGGCAGCTCGATGTGTTCATAGTGCCCGGCCGCGACATCCTCTGTTGCACGGGCCAGCTTCGTAATGGGCCTCGTAAAGCGGCGGACAATCAGCTCGAGCAGGATAAGGGCAATCAGAAGCACGCCTATCGCGATGAGGATAAAGTGGAAGGTGAGCCGCCTGACCATCTCCTTGGAGCGGGCTTCGAACTCCTCGATCGGTCTAAGCACCTGCTCAGCGGGCTCGAGGGTCACAAAATAGAGGTCCCACTCCGGCTTGGGTTGGTAACGGGAGTAGTAGAAGTCCTCTCCACCGAGATTCACAAAACCGGTTGGCTTTTGCAGCTGCCCCACCTGTTGCTGAATATCCTTTTGGACCTGTTCCGATAGCCCCCCTTCCTTATCGCTAACATGGAGGAGGAGCTCTCCTTCGAAGACCAGAAGGTTGGTGTCTCCCGTAATTTGGGCAAGAGTGGTGACAAGGGGACGCAGAGAGACTCCGAGGGTGAGGAAGGAGGGGGGATACCCTTGCTCTTTAGCTAGGCCGGGCAAAAGCTCCATGGTGTTCACCACGGTCAGATCGCCCCGCTCCTTCCCTTTAAGCAACCCGAAATCGGAACCGACAGGAACCCGCCCCGCGATAGGAGGATGGCTCTTGAGCCAGCCGGCGCCATCCCAGAGAGGCTGGTTAGCAAAGACATCGCTCGCCAAAATCCCGGTCCCAATCGACTGGGCCGGCTCAATCCGCGCTGAACCGACGGGAGCCACTTCAGCAAATGGGGTTGCCCAGAGAACGTCGATGGAGGCAAGAAAGCCGAGTGCCCCGATCAGCTCAAGGTCATTGGTGCGCCGCAGCTGCCTCGATAGGGTCCCGGCAAAGCTTGCCTCGCCAACCGCTTGGGTCGACCTCTCGCCTACCCTCCCTGCGTAGGCGCCGATCGCCTGCTGCCCGACGACCCGCTCAACGGGGGGAGCATCCCCCTCGTCTCCCTTTTCAGCTTTGAGACGGGCAAGGAAGGTCTCCAGCTTCCCCTTATCCCCGCCAAACTCCTTCTGGAGGTAGGTGTGGGCATCGTCGAGAGAGGTCAGGAGGCGCTTGGTTATCTCTGCCGCATTCTCAACCCCCTCGACCGGCTTCATGGTTTCGTCCTGCTCCTTGAGCAGAGCGGCATAATTTCCCTTCCCTAACATCAATTTCAAGGGGTCAAACAGCAGGAGGGTGTGGGGCGTTTCGAGCTCAGGCTGAAAGCCGAGGTTGAGGTGGGCAGTAAACTCCTTCGGGAACCAGATCCCGATGTAAGCCTCACTCCATCCCCTTTGAGCACCCAGCCCCTCATCGAGCACGACCCAGACAAACCCATCCTCTTTCTTGGCGAGGCGAGAGCGGTAGAGGCGGGCGTTGGAGAGGGTGATAGCGGCATCCAAATCACCGAGATGGTTAACCTGGACAAAGTCGAGCTCATCGCTGTAGGCGAGGAGCTGAGTGGCGGGGAGCCACACCCTTCCGGGAGAGGGGTCATCCGTTCCCATAAGGGCCTGAGCAAGGGCTGGGTGGCCATGGACCAAAAAGAGGTAGGCGTCGATCACCCCTTCGGCCTTTCCGATCTGCCCCGAAAGCCACTCATCGATCCGGTCATGACTTGCCCTCCTCTCCATCTCGACTTCGGCGAGGTAGCGCTTTCTGTCCTCCTCAACATGGCTCTCAGCCAAGAACTCGGGAACGATGTAGAGGATGATGCAGATCGCCAGGATGAGAACGCCGAGGAAGAGGAAGAGGCGGGTTCTTAGGCGCATTTAGAGGGCATTGAGTTGATCGAGCAGGACATCGCCCAAGGGATAGGGTTCACCCCCTGCCCCCCCTTTGCGGGCCCCGATCCGCTCGAGGAGTTTGTTCGCTAACACCTTGCCCAGCTGCACCCCCTCCTGATCAAACGAATTGATGTTCCAGATGTAGCCCTGGAAGTCGATCTTGTGCTCGTAAAAGGCCGCCAACATCCCAAGGGTATAGGGGTCGAGGCGGCGGGCGAGAAGGAGGCTGCTCGGACGCCCTCCCGGGAAATTCTTGTTCGGATTTGGGCTCTTTTTCCCCATCGCAAGGGCTAGGCACTGGGCAAACAGGTTGGCCAGGAGCTTCTCCTGCGAGGTCGTCCCATTTTGCTCGAGGTCGAGGCCGCACTGGGTCTCTCGAAAGCCGATAAACTCGAGGGGAACGACATCGGTTCCCTGGTGAATCATCTGGAAGAAGGAGTGCTGCGCATTCGTTGCCGGCTCCCCCCAGACGATAGGGCAGGTGTGGCAGTCGCTCTCCCTTCCCCACCTGTCGATCCGCTTCCCATTCGACTCCATATCGACCTGCTGGATGTGGGCCGCAAAGCGGATCAGCATCTGTGAGTAGGGGATAATGGCGAGGGTGGGGTGGCCTAGAAAATTCCGGTTCCAGATACCAAGTAGGGCAGCTAAGAGGGGAAGGTTCTCATGGATATCCCGCTTCAAGGCGATCCTATCCATCTGATTGGCCCCCCTCAATAGGTCTCGGTAGGCATCAAAACCGCAGGCAAAGGCGATGACGATCCCCCCGATCACGCTCGTCGCGCAGTAGCGCCCTCCGATCCAGTTCCAGATATAGAAACACTCGAGAAAGCGCCCCTTGTCATCCATCGGGCTCCCCTGACCGGTCGCGGCGATAAAGTACTGCTGGGGATCGAGCCCTGCCTCCCGGTAATGGTGGCGGATCAGATCCTCATTGGTTTTGGTCTCGAGGGTCCCACCCGATTTCGATACCGAGACGACGAGCGTCCGCTTGAGATCGAGCCCTCGAAGCGCTTGAGCCGCATCGTCGGGGTCGACATTGGAGATAAAGTGGACCGTGCGGTTGACCTTGGCATACCCCTGCAGCCCGTAGTAGAGGGTCTTGGGGCCAAGCTCCGACCCGCCGATCCCGATGAAGAGCATATCGGTAAAGCGCCCCTCCTCATCGACCCGCTTCATGAAGGCCTCAAGCTTCTTAAACTCCCCCTTCGCCGCCTCGGTCGCCTCATGGGCCTTCGGTGCGGGGTTGGGGCTATCGAAAAAATCGCGCACCGCGGTGTGAAGAACGGGGCGCTCTTCCGACTCCTGCCCCTCGATAAAGTTCATCACCTCACCCGCCTGCTGAGCCTCCATCTTTTCAAACACCTTGGCCTCGAGAGCGAGTGCATAGAGCTCTTCGATCGTCTCCTCCGTCACCTGTTGGGCCCCATAGAGAAGGCGGAGCCCCCCACTAGAGGCGACCATCTTGCTCAGCCGCTCTGGGGTCATCTCCTTGGGATTCGTCAGATCGAAGGGGCTTTTGGCAAGCTTTTCGAGCTGGGCCGTCGCCTTCGCCTTGGAAAAATGGTAGTGCTTATCGAATAGAGAATGCCCCATGAAGACCCCTTTTCCCTCTTTGGTAACCCTTGAGGCCGTTTTACCGAAAGACCCTTCGTACGTCCTTAGAAAGTTATGGCCGGCAGCCTCTTAGCGAATCGAGCCAGATTGTTGAAATCGCGACGAAGCCCATAGCCAAAGCGCTATAGGTGAGGAGCGAGATCAACAAGGCGGCCGATGCAGCAAGAGGATGGCGCCATAACTTTTTAACCCCTGATTGCGACCTATCGTCCAGAGGGCATCGACAGCTGGCGGCCATCTAGTGTACATCCCTCCTCACCCAGGTCTAAAGACCTGGCCTCGTCACGATGTACACTATCTGACCACCATCTGCCACGCCCCCCGGACGATAGGTCGCAATCAGGGGTTTAAGGGCGTACGACCCTTCCCATAAGATACCGCAACATTCCCCACAGCTGCGGAAGGACGAGGAGCGACCGGTGCCAGGTGTAAAGGGCTGAGTCCTCGTGGGAGAACCCCTCCTGCTTGGCAACCCGTTCGGTTTCGAAGATGCGGGGCCAGAGGAGGAGGATGGCGGCCGGCAAAAGGAAGAAAAGGGTAAGGGGGGTAACAAAGAGGCCCAAAAGGGCCAGGAGGGTGACGAAAAGGGCTCCGAGCCCCCTCCCGAGAATTTGCCGAACCAGCGTCCAGTCCCGGCCCCTCCAAAAGGCAGCCCCGACCCGATAGCCCGACTTGACTCCCTCCTTCCAGTACCCCTTCCAATTGGGAATGTGGATCTGCCGCTCCGCCATCGGAAAATTGAGGTGGATCACCCGCCGCCCCGTTGCGGTGAGGCGAGCGTTGAACTCGAGCGCTCCTCCGTGGGGTAGCGACTCGTTGTACCCCCCCGTCTCCTCCAGCATCTCCCGCCTTAGCAGGGGCTCAAGGTCGAGAAGGCGCCCCTCTGCCAGGTCTGCTTTCGAGTCGAGATAGGCGATACGATGCCACCGGTTTTTATCGGGATTAGTGGGGACGATCTGCCCGCAGATGGCGGCCACCCCACCCTCAATTTCCTTGGTTGCCCGCTGGAACCACTCGGGGTTGATCCGGTCTCCCGATTCCAAGAATTGGACAAGGGGGGAGCTCCCTCGGTCCCACCCTACATTGCGGGCCTTGGCCCGATTTCCGGTCGCTTCGGAAATGAAGGTCACACCGGGGAAGCGGGCCGAGGCCGCTTCGCTTCGCTCACCCCCTACCACAAAGAGATGAACCGCCCCTCGGTAGTAACCCGCTTCGCTAAGGCTCTGGAGGGTCTCCTCTAAGGGAGCGCCTCCCTCTCCAATGACCACACAATCGATATCACTCCCCGCCATGGTCCCTCGCTCGCGCCTCGTAGACCGCCTTGTAGTGGGCCCTATAGTCGGCCAGCGCTAACCGAATGACCTCATGCGCCTCCTCCCTCCCGTAGACGGCAGCGATCTCGACCCGGAGCTCCTTCCCAGGCCCTCCCGGCACCGAGGAGGGGACCGCCTTGTAGGTGAGAAAGTAGTGGCGGAGGCGGTTGATCAAGGAGACGGGACATTCGGCCACCTCCCGGATCTTTCCGTAGACTAGGTCCTTTTCGAGGACCGCGATGATCTTATCGTCCGCCTCATCCCCATCGAGCATCCTAAAGCCCCCAATCGGGATCGCCCGGATGAGAAGATCGCCTCGAGAGATGGGGCGCTCAGCAAAGATGCAGATGTCGAGAGGATCTCCATCCCCTACGATATCGAGCCGTTGCAGCTTCTCCTTGCAGTAGTCCCCTACCCGCTCCATGCAAAGGGTTTGGGGAATAAAGCCATAGAGCGCTGGGCAAACGTTGGAGAACTTTTGCGGGCGATCGATCTTTAAGATACCGGTCTCCTTATCGAGCTCATACTTGACCGTATCGGTCGGCACAATCTCAACGTAGGCATTCACCAGCTCGGGCTGCCCCTCTCCAATGCTCACCCCATGCCAGGGGTGGGCCCGGTAGAGTTGGGTCAACAGGTGGCGCTCCTCCTCCCTCGTCATCCCGCCACCTCCGACGAAAAGGAGGCGACCGCCGACGGCACGTCAGCAAAAATCTCAAATAGGCGATGCATCCGGACAACCTGAAACATCTTCTTCACAGGGGAGGCCATGCTCGCCAGCCGGACATCACCGTCATGGGTATTGGTGTAGCGGAGGATCGAGAGGAGGGCTCCCAAACCGGAGCTGTCAATAAAACGGAGGGGCTGGAGATCGAGAACGACCCTCGTGATCTCAGTCTGATCGATCCGATCGAGAACCGCCTGCCTAAAGTCGCGGCTCTGTGCGGCGTCGAGAACCTCCCCCTTTAGGTGGATCACCAGTATCCCCCCCTCCACTTCATGGTTAATTTCCATTGCCCACCACTACCGATAGCTGGAGTCGGTTCCACCCCTTTGCCCCCTCTTTGGGGAAGTAGGCGATCTCATCGGCCAGCTCCCTTAGGATTACCACCCCCATCCCCTGCTCCCGACCTTCAGCCAGGTCGGGGACCGGAACCTCCATGGGGTCAAAGGAGCGCCCCTGGTCCCAAAGTTCGAGAACCACCCGCCCCCCTTCAATCATCAGGCTGATAAAGACCGCCTCCTCCGTCTCCCCGTGGGAGACGATATTGGCAAAGGCCTCATCCGCAACGGCGAGGAGCCGCTCAATCGCCTCCTCGCCAACGCCAGCACACCCCTCACGGATAAAACGGCGAACTCGGCGCAATTCGCCCAGCTCCGTTTCAAACGCCTCCACCTCAGGCATAACTAAACCCCCAACGGGTACCTGTTTGCGGCGGTATTCCTCTCAATGGGGGAGGAGTGCAAGCTGCGAGATTTGTGACCCCCGCCCCTAGTGAGAGGAACCCCGCCGTGAATAGGCACCCCAAAGGCGCATCCTACAAATGGAGACTTAAGGTGTAAAGGGACGGTTTGTGAGAGATTCGTAACCCTTACCGGTTACGACAACGGTATCCTCTAGTCGGACACCCCCCACTCCCGGCAGATAGATACCCGGTTCGATGGTGATCACCATCCCGGCCTCCATAGCCACCTTGCTATACGGCTCGCTGTCCCGTAGCACAGGGTGCTCATGGACCTCCAGGCCAACCCCGTGGCCCAAGCTGTGGCAAAAGGCCTCCCCATAGCCCGCCTCGGTAATAACCTCGCGCGCGGCCCGGTCGAGCTTGCTTGCCGTCACCCCTGGCTTTAGGATCGCCAGCGCCGCCTCCATCGCCTCCCTCACAATGCGGTAGATCTTCTTGATCTCAGGCTTTAGGGGGCCAAACCCGACCACCCGGGTCATATCCGATTGGTAGCGGTCAACCCGGAAGCCGAGGTCGAGCAAGACGGCGTCCCCCTCTTTAAGGGGAGTTCTGGCCGAGCGGTAGTGGGGGTAGGCACCATGCTCTCCAAAAGCGATGATCGGCTCAAAGGAGAGGGCCTCCCCCCCCTCGCCCAGACAAAAGAGCTCAAACTCCCGGGCCAGCTCCCGCTCCTCCACACCCTCTCGCAGGCGGGTCAGCAGGTAGTCGTACCCCTTTCCGCATAGGGCGGCCGCTGCCCGCAAACGCTCGATCTCGATCGGCTCCTTGACCGACCGGACCCGCTTCATCAGAGAGGGGACCGGGGTGAGCTTCAACTTGGCCGCCCACTTCTGGTAGGTCTGATAGGGGGTAGTCTCGCTATCGAAAGCAATCGCTCCCTTGGGAAGTTCGCCAAACACCTCATCCTTTAGAGGGGAGACCGGCATGGGGGCGGCGCTCGAACAGGCCTCCAGGTAACGCCCATCCACATAGAGGCGAGCCTCCTTACCGACAAAGAGGAGACCGGCGGAGAGGTTAAGGCCGGTCAAGTAGCCCAGGTCGATGGGGTTGTGGATGAGAGCGCCCACCGCTCCTACCTCAGCAGCTGCTTTCCGAACCCGATCTAAACGGCTATCCTTCATCGGAACCTCCTCCCGATCTCTTCCAGCGTTAATAGGGAGCAAACCGGCCTCCCTTGAGGGCACCGGAGCGGCTCCCGACACTTTAGCCACTCTCGCACAAAACGGGGTGCCTGATCCAGCGTTGGCTTCAGGTGGGGAGCCACCCGGGTCGCCTCTCGCGCCGCCCCCTCTATCGAGATCTTACCCACACTTAATGTAGGAAGGATCTGCTCCAAGAGTCGCTTTACCTCGACACCGGCAAGGGGCGCCGGAACCCCCTCCACCACTACCTGCCGCTCCCCAAAGGGGCGGACCTGTAAACCTAGCGAATGTAAAGCCGCTTTACATTCGACCACCCTTTCGTACTCCTCGGGCAGCAGCTCGAGGGTAACCGGCACGGCTAACAGTTGGGAGGCCCCTTCCCCTTCGGTTTGGGCGAGTTTGTCAAAGGTAACCCGTGCGGCCGCTCGCCGGATATCGAGGAGCAGCAGCCCCTCTTGCCCCGCAAAGGGGCCGATCGGCTCAAGCAGCAGGTAATCTCCCAAATAGCCAAAGACCCTAACGGGCGCCTCTACTAAAATTGGCTCCTCCCACTGTACGGGCGCCGGGGAGGGGGCAAAGCGAAGCGGCTCAAAGGGGACCACCTCCTCTGCGACCATCGAAGGGGCAAAGGAGGGAAGGGGGCGCTCCCCCTCTAGTGCCCGGCCGATAGCGGCTAGGATGGCCCCCCTTAGCGCCCCCTCCTCCCGGAGACGGATCTCCCTCTTCTGGGGGTGAACGTTGACATCGAGCAGCGACGCGGGAAGGTCGATATGCAGAGCAAAGACAGGGTGGCGGCCGCTTCCCAGCCTAGTGCTAAAGGCATCGGCGACAGCGCCTGAGATCAAAGAGGAGAGGACCGGGCGCCGGTTGATCAGGAGCATCTGCCCCGCGCGGCTTGGCCGGGTAAAGCTGGGGCTCCCGACCACCCCTCGAATCTGAATCCCCTCCCGCTCCATCTCAACGGGAAGAAACTCCCCTCCAAGCAGGGTAGCGACCCGCTCCTCAAAAGCCTCTAGAAAGGGTCGCCCCTCTATGCCAACCGCCTCGAGGAGGAGCTCCTCTCCTTGCCAGAGGCGGAAGGTAGTCTCAGGGTGGGCAAGAGCAAGAAGGGTCACCGTCTTTTTGATCTGCCCCGTATCGGTCGCAGGGGAGCGTTGAAACCCCTTTCTCACCGGCGTGTTGAAGAAGAGCTCATCGACGGTGATCTGAGTTCCCTGCCTCCGGGCGATCATCTCCTTTCGCTGAATCACTCCCCCCTCCACCTGCAGGCGGATCCCCTCTCCCCCCTCAGAAGTCTCCAGCGTGAGCTTAGAGATCGAGGCGATCGAGGCGAGGGCCTCCCCCCGGAAGCCCATCGTTAGGACCGAGGCGAGGTCGGCCGCCGACCGGATCTTCGAAGTGGCATGGGGCTCGAGGGCTAGGTGGGCATCCTCCTCCCCCATCCCAACCCCATCATCCGCCACCCGGATCCGATCCTGCCCCCCCTCGAGGATCGAAATTTCGATATTTTTTGCTCCCGCATCTAAGCTGTTCTCTACCAGCTCTTTAACAACAGAGGCAGGGTTCTCGACCACCTCGCCCGCGGCGATCTGGTTCACATCCTCTGGGCTAAGCCGTTGAATCTTAGTAGACAAAGTCAATCCCCCCAATCGGCTCCATTCTATTAATCTTTACAAAAGTTGAAAATATCAAAAAAAAGACATATAATGTAGGGAGAGCAAGGAGTGATCATGGAAATCCCACGCGAATACAAGGAATGGCATGAGGGGCACATTAACGCCCCCGGTCCTGCTTGGTACCAGAGCCTCCCCTGGCCCCTCTCTTCCCTTTGTGGAGCGGTGGGGAGCGGCTTTTCGGCCACAGGGCAATTTCTGAGCGACCACCCAACGGCCAAGTATGGGCTGATCACGGCGGGCGCTGTCCTTCTCATCGTTGGGCTCGTCTATGCCCCCCAAATCATCGACTCGGGCTTTGTTCAGGGTATCCTCCATTCGAGCTTTGTGGAGTTTGGTACCTCGGTCTTCTTTGGTATTAAGGACACCTGGGCTGAGGTCTTCGGGACGACAGCCCTTATGGTCGGTCTGATGACCCTCCTCGACCCCAAGCCTCTCCGATGGGATGCGGGAGAGTGCACCATCCTGGCCCTTACCGCCATCCTCGGCGGCGGCATGATCTGGGGAATGGCCCGGTAGCGGTTAACCACTTTCCCTGATACCCTCACCCTTTATGGAAAGAGACTTTGCCGCCCTCTCCCTCGTGGAGAGGCTCACTTCAGCGGGGCACCAGGCCCTCTATGCCGGCGGCTTTGTCCGCGACCTCCTCCTCGGCCACCACCCAGCCGACATCGATATTGCGACCAGCTGCCCAGCCGAAGAGCTGGCGACCCTCTTCCCCAAGACCATACCGGTTGGGATCCAATTTGGGTCGGTGATCGTGCCGGTGGAGAGCCACCAATTCGAGGTGACAACGTTTAGAAAGGAGGGGCCCTACCTCGACGGACGGCGCCCCTCCACAGTCGAGGCCTCTTCGGCCGAGGAGGATGCCAAGCGGCGCTCCTTCACCATCAATGGGATGTTCTACGACCCCCTTAAGGATGAGATTCTCGATTATGTCGGGGGGCAGGCCGATCTGAAGAAGGGGATTATCCGAGCGATTGGCGACCCGATGGAGCGGTTTGCCGAAGACAAACTTCGGATGATTCGGGCAGTCCGCTTTGCGACCCGTTTTGACTTTGCGATTGAGCCCAAAACCCAAGCGGGTATTCAGGCAACGGTCGACGAGCTCTATCCCGCCGTTGCAGTCGAGCGGATCTGGCAAGAGTTTAACAAGATGCAAGGTCCGGCCCACTTCGGCCGCTTTGTCACCGAGCTCTACCACTACGGCCTCCTCCAGATCATTTTCCCCGAGGCCCATACCGAGGAGATCGACGAACGGGTTGCTACCCTTGTCGAGCTGCCCGAAGAGAGTCCCACGATTGCCCTTCTGATGCAGCTCTTTCCCGAATCTCCCCTTTCGGAGCGGCTCGCCATCTGCGATGAGCTTAAGGTTTCAAACCGGGACAAAAAGCTGGTCGAGCGGCTCACCCAATGTGAAGAGTTGCTCGAAAGGGGATCCCGAGTCGACTGGATCCGGTTCTACGCCGATCCCTTGAGCGAACTCTGCCTGAAGATTGTCGCAGCTCGGCTAGATCCTGAGGAGCGGGGCCCCTTCTTTGCCCACCACCTCCGGGCCCGTTACGGCGCCTTGCGCCATATCGAGCGGCTCGAAAGGCGGACCCCTCTCGTCACCTCTGACCATCTGAAGGAGCGGGGGATCCAACCCGGGCCGGAGATGGGAAAACTCCTAGCCCAAGCCGAGGAGCTGGCCATTCGGGAGGACCTTCACCACCCCTCTGAGGTGCTGGATAGGATTACAGCACGCGGACGGCCATAATGGTGATATCGTCGTGCTGAACATGGCCTCGGCAGAACCGTTTCACCGCTTCGACTAGGCCGTCAGCGATCTCCTCCGCATCGGCAGGGTGATCCTGCTCCAGGTAGGCCAAAAGGCGCTCCTCCCCAAAGAGCTCGAGCTTCTCATTGTGAGCCTCGGTAACCCCATCGGTCACCATCAGGAGAAGGTCACCCGACTCGAGCTTCACCTCGTCGACCTCAACCCGGTCAAAGGGCTGAATCCCTAAAGCGAGCCCGTGCCCCTGAAGGGGCTCCACCCTCCCATCCCGGCGGCGAAGGTAAGCGGGATTGTGCCCCTGAGAGGTGTAGGCAAGTCGCTTCTCCTCTCCATAAATGAGCGCAGAAAAGGCGGTCACAAACATCCCCGTATCGGCCGTGTCGGCGCAGAAGATGTTGTTGGCATCGCGGACAATATCGGCAAGCCGCGCCCCATGAACGGTATAGGCCCTCAGCATGCTCCGGATGAGGAGAGCATACAGGCAGGCTGAGATCCCCTTGCCCGAGGCATCGGCCACGGTTAGAAGGACATCGCGCCCCTTATTCTCGATCGGAAAGAGGTCGTAAAAGTCGCCACCCACCTGCTTTGCGGGGAGGTAGCGGGCCCCAATATCGAAGCCCGGGAAGGTCGGCTTGGTGTGGGGGAGAATGCTGAGCTGGATCTGCTGGCCGATGTCGAGCTCCTTTTGAAAGGTCTCTCTCTGAATCCGCTCGGCATTTGCCTTAGCCATATTCTCCGAGAGGCTCTCAACCGTCTCGTTAAAGATCAGCCCGATCTGGTTGATCTCAAAACCCATGGGCTTTGGGTCAAAGCGGGGACTGAGGTCACCCTGGCTCACCGCCTGCATCACCTCCCGCAAATGGCCCAAGGGGACCCCCATCTTTTGCGTCAGGTAGAGGGCCAAGGCCCCACCCACTGCCAGGAGGAGAAAGAAGACCACCACCGTGCGGAGGAGCCGTTCGGTCTGAAAGGCCATCAGGGCCCCCCGATCGGCATCGACCACCAGAGAGAAGCCGGTCTTCCCAATCGGGGTCACCACCAGGATCCGGTCGCTCTCTCCCCACCGCAGGTTGTACCCCCCTGCGACTCCAGCAATAGGCTCCAAGGTGATCTCTGCCCCCCTCTCTTTTGGATCGAGAACCTGGAAGAGGAGGTCGGGATCTCCCGAAGCGTAGACCACCCTTTCTGGAGTCAAGACTGAGCAGTGGACCGGATAGCCGACATGGGGATTGGCCAGTATGGTGGTTAGGAGGGTGTCGATATCCCGTGCCACCACTAAAAATCCGGCTCCATTATCGACCAAACGGACCGCGTAGAGGTACTTTTCGAACTGGGTCGTGGAAAAACCGAGTACACTGATCTGCCCCTGCTCGAGGGTCTGCTGCAGAGGGTAGTACCCACTAAAGTCCTCACCGACTTGACCCGGCTCGGAGCTAGCGGTCGCGACCCATCTCCCCTCCTCAATCGCGATGTAGAACGCTCTGGAGAGGCGCTGCCCTTTGACCACCGCCGAGAGGACCTCGCTGAGATCGCCCCTCCCCCTGAGGGCCTCTATCGTATCGAGGGCATCGATCAGCTGGTTGTTCGCCATTTCGAATAGGGCGGCCCGCCCCTCGGCTATCTCCTCCAAGACGAGGATCGCCTGCTCGATATCCCGTTTGTAGTCAGCACGGTAGATGATCCCAAAGTAGACCATCAGGGGAACCGCGAAGACCAAAAAGCCCATCGCCAAAACCCGCAGTGGAAGGGAGCCTCGCGTAGGGCGCGCCATCAATTACCCAACTTCGTTATTCTAAGGATGTCTCATAACACTTAGGGCACTATGGAGACCATACGGAGCCTCAGCCACCCCAATGTAAAGCGGCTTTACAAGCTCCGTACCCGTCGAGAGGCTCGCGAGGAGGAGAGGAGGTGTGTGATCTACTCCGCCCTTATCCTGAAAGAGTTAAAGGGAGTTGTGCCCCTTCGAGAGCTCTGGGTATCGGGGGAGGTTCCGGCTGGCTTGGAACCCGAACGCCTCATCCTCACCACCCCAGAGGTCATCCGAAAGATCAGTGGGCTCCAGAGCGGAGAGGACCTGCTAGGGGTGGTCGACCTTCCTGCGGAGCGCCCCCTTACAGGGGAGCGGCTCCTCCTTCTCGACCGGATAGCCGACCCGGGCAATATGGGGACCCTGATCCGGACCGCCCTCGCCCTCGGCTGGGATGGGGTCTACTTTGTTGAGGGGGGGGCTGACCCCTTCAATGAGAAGGTCCTTCGGGCCTCAAGGGGGGCCCTTTTCCATCTCCCCTACCAGAGGGGGAGTGTCGAGGGGGCGCTCCTTGCCTGCCCTCACCATAAGTTGCTAGTGGCCGATGCAAAGGGGGAAGAGGCCGAAGAGAGGGGGGCACTCCTCCTCGCCCTAGGGAACGAGGCGGCAGGGCCCGATCCCTCCCTCCGCAAGCGGGGAAAGCTCGTAGGGATCCCCATCTCTCCTCAAATGGAATCGCTCAATGTGGCGATCGCTGGAGGGATCCTCCTTTACAAGCTGGGGCCTTATGGGAAGCGATAACGAGGGGCTCGAAGAGCATTTTGCCCGGAGGGAGAAGCGGGAGTCCCGCGCCCTCCGCAAGCGCGCTCAGCGGACCGACCGCTCGGGACAAAAGAAGAGCGACCGGGAGAAGGAGCGACCTGCCGAGATCCCCCTCCACCTCCCGAGGGGGAGGGTCCTAGCGATGCTGGGGAGGGAGATTGTGGTCGACCACAGGGGAGAGCGGCTCCACTGTGTTCTCCGAGGCTCGCTCAAGGAGGGAGCTAAGCGGCTAAAGACCCTCCTTGCGGTCGGCGACTTTGTCCGGTTTGAGCCGACAACCGAAGGGGAAGGGGTGATCGTCGCCATTGAGAAGCGCCGGTCGCTTCTCACTCGTGCCGATCCCCTCTCAAAGCGGCGGGCCCACCTCATCGCCGCTAACATCGACCTTGTGTTGATCACCGGCTCGGTCGTCTCCCCCCCGCTGAAGCCCCCCCTGATCGACCGCTACCTGATCGCTGCCCGCAAAGGGGGGATGGAGGCGGCCATCGTCCTCAATAAGGTCGACCTTCTACAGGGGGGTGAGGAGCAGACCCTCTACGACCACTTTGTGGCTACCTACCGGGAGATTGGGTACACCGTCATCCCGACAAGCATCGAGACCGGCGAGGGGATCGAGGAGATCCGGAGCGCCATGAGGGGAAAAGCCGCCGCCTTCTCGGGCCAGTCAGGGGTGGGAAAGTCCTCCCTCATCAACGCCGTTTGCGGCACTCACCTTGCGGTAGGCGATGTCGTCCGGACCACTCAGAAGGGGTCCCACACCACCACAAGGGCTCAGCTCCTCCCCCTTGGTGAGGAGACCTACTGCATCGACACTCCCGGGATCAAGAGCTTTGGCGTCTGGGAGCTCACCGCCGAGGAGCTACAGAGCCACTTTCCCGAGATTGCCCAGATGAGCAGTGGCTGCCGCTTCCCCAATTGCTCCCACACCCATGAGCCCTCCTGCGCTGTCCTAGAGGCCTTAGAAGCGGGGACCCTCTCTCAGCTCCGGTACCGCTCCTACACAACCCTATTAGCCGAGCTGGACACTCCCCACCTCAGGCGGTAGCCTTTTTTTCCCAACCCCAGGACAATAGGGGAAAAGGAGCCAAAAATGAGCGCTATCGCTGCCATCGTCGCTATGGAAATCCTCGACTCAAGGGGGAATCCTACCCTTGAGGTCCTTGTAGAGACTGTCGACGGCGTCTTAGCCCGCGCGGCTGTCCCGTCGGGCGCCTCAACGGGTGAGCATGAGGCCCTTGAGATGCGCGATGGCGATCCCAAGCGGTACAACGGGAAAGGGGTGCGAAAGGCGATCGAGAATGTCAACGGGCGGCTCGCCACCCTCCTTATCGGGGAGAACGTCCTCGATCAGGCCCATATCGACCGGATTATGATCGAAGCTGATGGAACGGAGACCAAAGCGGAGCTGGGCGCCAATGCGATCCTGGGGATCTCCCTCGCAGTCGCAAGAGCCGGCGCCATCACCTCGGGCCTCCCCCTCTACCGCTACCTCGGCGGCTGCGACAGCCGCCTCCTCCCCTGCCCCATGATGAACATCATCAACGGAGGTGCCCACGCGAGCAACTCACTCGACTTTCAGGAATTTATGATCCGCCCGGTCGGCGCCCCCACCCTAACCGAAGCGATCCGATGGGGAGCCGAGGTCTTCCACGCCCTAAAGGCGGTGCTCAAAGAGGGGGGGCACTCCACCAACGTCGGAGACGAAGGGGGATTTGCCCCCAACCTCCGCTCCAACGAGGAGGGGATCGAAGCGATCCTAAAGGCGATCGAAAAGGCGGGCTATAAGGCGGGCCAGGAGCTCTCCCTCGCCCTCGACTGCGCCGCCTCCGAGTTTTACGACCGGGAGTCGGGGCGCTATCTCGAAAAGAAGAAAAAGGTGAAGGGGGAGACCTATGAGCAGCGAACCTCATCCCAACAAGCCGACTACCTTGTAAAGCTGGCCGAGCAGTACCCGATCGATAGCATTGAAGATGGGCTGGATGAGAACGACTGGGAAGGGTGGAAAACCCTGACCGAAAAGGGGGGAAAGAGGCTCCAGATCGTCGGGGATGATCTCTTTGTCACCAACCCCAAGTTCCTCGCCAAGGGGATCGCAATGGGGGTCGCCAACTCCATCCTGATTAAGCTCAACCAGATCGGCACTGTCACCGAAACGCTCGATACGATTGCCCTTGCCCGTGCCCACGGATACACCACGGTGATCTCCCACCGCTCCGGCGAGACGGCCGACGATTTTATTGCCGACCTAGCGGTTGCCAGCCGCTCAGGCCAAATCAAGACCGGCTCCCTTTCGAGGACCGACCGGGTGGCCAAGTACAACCGGCTGATGCGGATCGAGGCGGAGCTAGGCGAAGCGGCCCTCTACCGGGACAGCAACCGGTGCCGCTACACCTATGTAAAAGAGCAAGTTAAATAATTACTTGATTTGTGCCCTTTAAGCGCCTAAATAGGGGGATAGAAACTCTCTCTCTTTTTTATGCGCTGTTACACCATTGCCCTTTTTGGCCAGACAGAGCGGGGCCAGTACCGGGTCGCCCACTACTGCAACGACTTGGCCCAGCTTGTGGAGACCTTTGGTCACCCCCCTCCTGAGACCACCGGGCTCTATCTCGCGATCCAAGCCCTCCTCTATAACCGGGCCATCATCTTCTTCCGAGTTGAAGAGGAGGGGTTTAGCGTCGATGATTACCTTCTTGGACTCAACTACTTAAAGGGGCAAGACAAAAAGCAACGGATCGCTGCGATCGGCCTACCCGGGGTAGGGGATCGGGAGATCATCGAGGCTAGCACTCCGATCTGCACCGAGCACAAAAGCCTCCTCGTCTTTACCGAGGCCGACCTATACGACTACCTAACGGCTGAGAAATAGGACTTAAGGCCTTTATCGTCGGGCCGCATCCCCTTTTTCCCCTTCGCCCAGTTAGCGGGGCAGACCTCCCCGTTCTCTTCAAAGAAGAGGAGGGCATCGAGCATCCGAATCGCCTCATCGACCGACCGGCCGAGGGGGAGATCGTTGACCACCTGGTGGCGGACGATCCCCGACCGGTCGATCAGGAAGAGGCCCCGATAGGCCACCCCCTCCTCTCCATGGAGGACATCGTAGTCCCGGGCAATCGTCTTGTTGATATCGGAGACGAGGGGGTACTCGATCCCCTCAATTCCCCCTTGAGCCTTAGGGGTTCTGAGCCAGGCAAAGTGGGAGAAGTGGCTATCGACCGAACAGCCCACCACCTCACAGTTGCGCGCCTTAAAATCGCCTAGCCTCTCCTGAAAGGCGTGCAATTCGGTCGGACAGACGAAGGTGAAATCAAGGGGATAGAAGAAGAGAACGACATAGCGCCCCCGCATCTCCTCTAGTGAAAGGTCCACGACCTTGCCGCCCACCACCGCTTTCGTTTTGAAGGCTGGCGCCTCCTTACCCACAAGTACACCCATCTCACACCTCCTAATAAATCTCTTTTTCCCGACCCACTGTCGTTTTGGGCCCATGCCCACTGTAAATCACCGTCTCTGGCGGCAACCTAGCGATCCGCTCCAAGGAGGTCCCCATCCGCTCCGGCTCCGAGGTGGGGAGGGAGAGCGACCCGATCGCTCCCCGGAACAGCAGGTCACCACAAAAGAGGATCCCCTCCTCCTCACAATAAAAGCAGACCAGGCCCGGGGCGTGCCCCGGGGTGTGAAGGACCCTAAAGGTGATCCCCCCCACCTTGATCTCCTCCCCATCGCTTAGGAGGTGATCGGGCTCTCTTCCCGCAATCGCCCCGATAATGGGGGTTAACCCATCAGCGCCCGGATGGCGGAGATTTTCGGCATCCTCCGGATGGATGTAAACCTCAGCCCCAAAGTGGTCGGCCAGCTCCCCACAATCGGCGATATGGTCCCAGTGGGAGTGGGTAAGGAGAATTTTTCCTATACCCTTTCCCTCCTGCATAATTGAGGGGGCCGAGCCGGGCGGGCAGTCGATCAGGGCCCCTTCCCCCTCTGAGAGAACCAGATAACCGTTTGTGCTTAGGGGGCCTGACGTGAAGACCTTGATCTCAACCATCGCACCGGAGAGGACTCGAACCTCTAACCGCCCGGTTCGTAGCCGGGTACTCTATCCGATTGAGCTACCGGTGCAGCAAAGGGCCCCATTATTAAGGCGAACCCCTTTTAGAGCAACGATGCCGTTGAGGCAAAAATTCGATTAAATGCTACGGTAAGTAAGTGATGTGAGGGCCTCATGAAAGTCGTTATCGTCGGGGCGGGGGACATTGGGATTGCGATTGCCTCTCTCCTCTCGGCAGAAAACTACGACGTCATCCTAGTCGACCAGGATGCGCACCGACTAGAGAAGGCCTCCGAAGATCTCGATATCGCGACGACGAGGGGATCGGGGACCGATTGGAAGGTGCTCGAGGAGCTCCAGGAGTTCACCCCCAGCATGTTGATCGCCGTCACCGACAGTGACGAGATCAACCTCACCTGCTGCGCCATTGCTAAGGCCCTCGCCTACCCGATCACCGTCGCTAGAGTCCGGCAAGCCAGCTACGTCAGCAAGTCTCGCCTCGATTTCGGCCGCATTTTCTCGGTCGACCACTTTGTCAGCCCCGAGTACCTGGCCGCCCTGGACGTTGCGACCTACGCCCTCAATTTGGGAGCCGTTAAAGTCCAGAATTTCGCGATGGGCTCGGTCCAGATGCGGACGCTAACTGTTCCCCAGAAATGGAAACGGGCGGGGATACCGCTGGCCAAGCTTGATCTGCCCACCGGGGTGCTGGCGGGGCTGATCCACCGGCGGGATCATGAGGCGATCATCTTCCCCCATGGAGAGGATAGCTTCCGCCCCGGCGATGAGGTGACCTTAGTCGGGCAGACCGAACCGATGGAGGAGATCCACGAGTTTTTTGGGATGAAGCAAAAGCGGGTCGATTCGGCAGTGATCATCGGCGGCGGGTTGATTGGAACCCAGGTGGCCCGCCTCCTCCTTGCCCACAACGTCAGGGTCCGCATCATTGAGAGGGACCGACAACTCTGCACTCTCTTGGCCGAACGGTTCCCCGAAGCGATCGTCATCCACCACGACGGCTCTAACCTAGAGTTTCTCCGCTCCCAGCGGATCGGAGATGCTGACATCACCATTGCGGCCACCCGAAGCGATGAAACCAATGTCTTTGCCGCCCTGTTGGCTCAAGAGGCAGGGGCCAAGCAGGTGGTCGCCGTGGTTTCGGAGGCCGCCGCGGTCGCTACCCTGACCCGCCATGGGATCACCCACATCGTCTCTCCCCGGAGCGTGGCCGCTAATCAGATCATCCAGATTGCGCAGTCAGAGTCGATCACCAGCTCCACCACCCTCTACGAAAACCGCGCCAAGGTGCTCGAGCTCACCGTTTCGATGAGGTCGAAGATCGTCGGTATCCCGCTCGCTCACCTCGCCCCCTACTTCCCCAAAGAGTTTCTTATCGCGGTGATCCAAAATAGGGGGCGAACGTTGATCGCCGATGGGAGGCGGATCCTCTGCCCTGGCGACACCGCCCTCGTGATCACAAGCCCCAAACAGGTTGACGAGGTCCTCTCCCTATTTTGATATGCAATTACGAGAAATATCGAGACTATTAGGCGCCTACCTCTTCTTCTTTGCAGCCACACTCTGTATTCCCCTGTTGCTGAGCCTCTACTTCGAGTGGTTTGACGACTCCTCTCCCTACCCTTCGACCACCTTTGCCTTCTTGATCAGCCTTCTCGTCTGCCTCGCCCTTGCGCTCCTCCTCCGCTGGATTGGGCGAAAGGGAAAAGGGAGCCTCTACCGGCGGGAGGCGCTCCTGATCGTGGTGATCATCTGGTTTCTCACAGGGATCGTGGCCGCCCTCCCCTTTACCCTCTCAGGGAGCTTGAGAAACCCCTTGGACGCCTATTTCGAAGTGATCTCGGGGCTCACTACCACAGGGGCCTCCGTCATCACCGGAAAGGTCTACGATAGCAGCGGAAAAGAGATCCCTATCGAGACGACCATTAAAACCGATCCCCCTACCCGATACACCTACTACGGAACCATCGCTCCCATCCGCGATGCGAGCGGAGAGATTATCCGAACCGGCGTCGAAGCGCTCCCCCCTGCCCTCCTCTTTTGGCGCTCCTTTCTCAATTGGCTGGGCGGAATGGGGATCGTGGTCCTCTTCCTGGCTATCCTCCCTGCACTAGGGGTCGGTGGAAAGCTCCTCTATCAGGCCGAGGTCCCAGGGCCGGTCAAGGACTCCTTTACCCCTAGAATCCGGGGGACCGCCAGCCTGCTTTGGAAGATCTACATCCTCCTCTCCGTGCTCCAGGTCGTCCTCATGGTCGCCACCAATGACCAGATCTCCCTCTTCCACTCGATCCTCGTCACCTTTGCCACCATCTCCACAGGGGGCTTTACCCCCCATAACAGCAGTATCGGCGCCTACATCACCCCGACTACCCAGTGGATCGTCTGCGCCTTTATGGTGGTCGGTGGGCTCAACTTTGCCCACTATGTCCACCTCATTCGGCGGAAGATCTCCCGCCTTTGGGAACCCGAATTGGTCACCTACTTTGTCCTCCTGATCCTCTTTTCCGCCTTCGTCTCCTACAAGATCTTCGGAACCCCCCAAGACCTCCTCACCGGCCCTCCCACTGGCACCTATTCCCTTTCCGAGGCGATCCGCTACGGGACCTTTAACCTCGTCTCTTGCCAAACCTGCACCGGCTTTGCGACCGCCAACTTCGATCTTTGGCCCTTTGCCACGCAGGTCCTCCTCCTAACGGCGATGTTTGTGGGCGGTATGTCGGGGTCAACGGCCGGTGGCATCAAGGTTGTCCGTCAGACGATGTTTTTTAAGATCTTTCTCCACCGAGTCGAAGCGGTCTTCCGTCCCAATGCGGTTAGAGCCATTCGGGTGGGTCATGGGGAGATCGCTTATGATCGGGCCCTTACCGTTTGCACCTTCATCATCATCGTGATTGGCCTGGCGCTCATCGGCACCTTCCTCCTTGTTGTCGACGGTGTCGATCCCCAAACCTCCCTCTCGGTCAACGCCTGTATGCTCAACAACGTCGGCTTGGCCTTCCGCGCTGCCGGCCCTGAAGGGACTTTTGCCTTCCTCACCCCCTTTGGCAAATCGCTCTCCATCTTCTACATGGTCCTCGGCAGACTCGAGTACTTTGCCATTCTGATCCTCTTCCTCCCCTCATTTTGGAGATCAAAATGAGGGGCATTCTCCTCCTGCTGCTCCTTACCACTCAGGGGTGGACCCCAAGCCGGCAGACCCAGGTGATCGGTTGCGCCGAAGCGGTCTATGAGAGCCTCGTATCAAGCTATCCCAGTTACCACTACCCTTTTTTAGCGATCAAAACGGAGCGGCTCAAGGAGCAGAAGCAGGAGACCATTCTCCTCTTCAGTTACGGCAGCCTGATCAACCTCAAGTCGGCCCAGCAGACCCTTTCGGAGGAGGCGCTGGAGAGCCGCCAGCCTGCCATCGCCTTTGGTGTCCGTCGCCTATTCGATTACGACCCGACAAAGACGGCGCTCGGCCCTCCCAAAGACCCCAAGTACCGGGCGATGCTCAACCTCGAGAAAACGAAAGAGCCGAGCGATTTGGTCAACGGGGTGGTCCTTGAGGTGCCACGGGAGAACCTAGCCGATCTCTGCGAGAGGGAGGTCGGCTACGACCTTGTGCCGGTGGTCTATACCCTGTGGGAGGGGGCGTTAGCCCTTGAGCCGGGGAGGTGCCCCCCATTCGGCGTCGCCTACGCCTTTATGGCCCCTGAGGCCGAAAGAGGGGGAAGGGTTCGGGTCAACCGGAAGATCAAGCCCCGCCCCGACTACTACAAGCTGGTGCGGGAGGGGGCTGCCGAATATGGCCCCGACTATCTGCAGCTCTTCATCAAGACCACCTACAAGGGAAACGGCAAGCCGGTCAACGATAGGGCCCTGCTTAAACGAGCAGGGCTATAGCATTTCCGAGCTTTTCGATTCGGATTTGTCGGCAATCATCGCCGCTGTCGTCAAAAGAAGCCCCGCCACCGATACAGCATTCAAGAGAGCGCTCTTTGTGACCAGTACCGGATCGATCACTCCCGCCTTCACCAGGTCCTCGTACTGGCCGGTAAGGCCATTGAAGCCAAAGGGCCCCTCCCTCTCATAGACCCGCTCGGCGACTAAAAGGCCCCGCTCGCCACAGTTATCGGCAATCGCCGCTAGCGGCGCGAAGGCGGCCTGGCGAAGCATTTCGACCGCAAGCTGCTCCTCCCCCTCAAGGGTGAGGCTCTTTAGACCGCGAACCGCTCTCAAAAGGGCAACGCCGCCGCCAGGGACGATCCCCTCCGCAACCGCCGCTTTGGTCGCGTGGAGGGCATCCTCAACCCGCATCTTCTTCTCTTTCATCGCCGCTTCGGTAGCAGCCCCCACATTGATGACCGCAATCCCGCCTGTCAGTTTCGCAAGCCGCTCCTCAAGCTTCTCTCGGTCGTACTCGGAGGAGGCATTCTCGATTTCAACCCGAATCTGGGCCGCACGGGCCTTAATCCGCTTTGCCTCGCCCCGCCCCCCCACAATCGTCGTCTCCTCCTTGCTCAGGCTCACTCGGTCGGCCCGCCCCAGAACCTCGAGGCCAACCTTTTCCAGGTCGTACCCCGTCTCCTCTGAAACCACGGTGGCCCCGGTAACGGCCGCCATATCCTCCAGAAGGGCCTTGCGCCGCTCCCCAAAGCCGGGAGCTTTTGTGCTGCAAAGGGCCATTCCCCCCTTCAGCCGGTTGATCACTAGAGTCGCAAGCGCCTCATCCTCAATTGCTTCTGCAACTATCAGTAGGGGCTTGGCCCCCGCTTGAGCAACCTTTTCCAAAATCGGGACAAGCTCCATTGCGCTCGTCACTTTCCGATCGATCAGGAGAATCTGCGCCCCCTCAAATTCGACCCGCATCGTCTCGGGCTTATTCACAAAGTAGGGGGAGGAATAGCCCTGGTCGAACTGAATCCCTTCGACCACCTCGAGCTCGGTCTCCATCCCTTTTGCCTCGCCCGCTGTGATGATCCCCTCCTTGCCTACCCGTTTCATCGCCTCGGAGATGATCGCCCCGATTTCGGGGTCGTTATTCGCTGAGATCGTCGCCACTTGAGCAATCTCCTCTGGGGTGCTCACTGGGGTAGCCAATCGATCGAGCTCTTCTGCCAGTTTTCGAGCAGCCCGGTCGAGCCCCCGTTTGATCGCCATCGGATCGGCTCCAGAGGCGACATTGCGCAAGCCCGCCGAGTAGATCGCCTCGGCCAAAACCACCGCTGTCGTGGTCCCATCCCCCGCCACATCGGCTGTCTTTGAGGCCACCTCTTTGACCAACTGAACCCCCATGTTCTCGAACGGATCGGGCAGGGCGATCTCTTTGGCGACCGTTACGCCGTCCTTAGTGGACTTTGGGCTGCCGTAAGGGGTACGGATCACCACATTGCGCCCCTTAGGACCCAGGGTTGCCCCAACTGCCCGGCGCAGGGTCTTGAGCCCCTTATGGACCGATTTCAACGCCTCTTGCTCAAACTGAAATCTTTTTGACATGGTCAAATCACCCTTGAGGTTTACCGAGAGTCTAGCCCCCACCGCCCCCTTTTGTCAAGAATCTGGCACTTCAACATTTGAAGTGCCATCCCCTTATTATTTATACAGGAGGTAGGGAGCTCTTCGCTTTTTGAACGCCTCTCGCTCCTTTCCATGAAGGCCGATCAGTTTCCAGGAGATGTAGGGCTCGTCGGCTAGGATCTGGTAGAAGGCTTCACTCCCACTCGCCTTAGCCAACATCTCCCTATTCTTGGGGATCCCCTCCTTCACCTTTTCAGGGTAGAGGCTCTTGAGCACGCCGAGGATCAGAAACTGGGTTGAGGCCGGCTTGAAGGTGGCATAGTCGGTGATCACCAGCCGGACCCCATTGCAGAGCTGCCCTTTAAACCGCCCTGAGAAGGGGGTAAAGGCAAAGGGCTGAAACTGGATCCCTGCAAAACCCTGCTTATTGAGGGTCGCCGCCAGTTTCTCTCCATCGATCCAGGGCGCACCGACCACCTTAAAGGGGAGGGTGTAGCCGACCCCAATGCTGATATTGGTCAACGCCTCACCCAAAAGACCCGTAGCGGGAAAGTAACAGGCGGTCTCCCAGTCGGGAATATTGGGGGAGAGGGGGGTCCAGGGGAGCTCACAGTCGGCAAAGCTCATCGACCGCTTCCACCCCTTCATCCGGATCACCTTAAGTTGGCAGCCGATCTGGTACTCCCCATTAAAGAACCGCGCCAGCTCTCCAATCGTCATCCCGTGGCAGTAGGGGACCTCGAGGTAGCCCAAGAAGGAGCGGAGCTTTTTCTCCAGCACCGGGCCATCGACCATCTGCCCATTGATGGGGTTAGGGCGATCGAGAACCACTACCGGGATCTTTGCCTTTGCCGCCTCCTCCATCGCATAGAAGAGGGTGGAAGCATAGGTGTAGTTCCGACTCCCCACATCCTGAATATCGAAGACCAATAAGTCGATCCCTTTCAACATCTCCGCTGTCGGCCTCCGGTAGGCACCGTAGAGGGAGTGCACGGGCACTCCATTGGGCAGCATCTCTCCTTTGACCACCTTTTCAGCATAGACCGCCCCATTAAGGCCATGCTCAGGAGCAAAGACCGCTCCTAGCTGATAGGGACCCACGTGGCGCTGAAAGAGGGCCAGGGTCGACTCCAGCTCGCCGCTCTGTCCCGTGTGGTTCGTGATCAGCCCCACCCTCTTTCCCTCCAGGGAGGAGAGGAGCTCTTTCTCGGAAAAGAGGCGGTCGACTCCCAGCTTCACCTGACCGAAAAGGGGGAGTGCGGCAAGCAGCAGGATAAGGACTCTTCTCAACATAACCTTCCCCGTTTACCCCCTATTATGCTATCAGAGCTCTATCTGTGGATACCTTGTGGGTAAAAAATGAAGCGTCTCCTCTCCCTCCTCCTTCTCTCAACTTCGGTAAGTGCCGGCTCCTTTCTCCCGCCCCCATGCCCCAATGCCCGCTACGGCGTCTTCGAAATCCAGTTCGACTTCCTCTATCTCCGCACGAGCGCCTCCGACTACCTCTACGCCATTGAGGACAACCGCCCCTTTACCACCGCTGCCGAGGTCGCCTCCCGCCTCCCCGCCGGCCGCTCGGTCCGCCTCGATCCCGATGGGGCCCTCGGCTTTCGCGGCTCCCTCGGCTACCTCACCTGCCGCTGCTCCCAAGACCTTACCCTCGTCTACTCCACCCTCAGCGACGCCGAAAAGGAGGAGAAAACCCCCGAGGCTCTAGCGGGAGGGTTTTGGCCCCTCTTTGCCCACCCCCGGTACATGAATCAGACCCCCCTTTACTCCCCAAACCTCCTCGACACCGACCCCGCTCGAGTCCTTGCCGACGGCTCATTCGACTGGGATGCCGTCGAACTCCAGCTCGGAAAGCGTACAAAAGTACGCCGCTGTGCCCAACTTCGAGGCTTTGCTTCCCTCTATTATGTCCATCTCCGCAATGGGCTAGACACCGCGTACGAGGGGTTCATCGACCCCAGCCAGGATCGGTTCCTCGCAGCCCACGTCGATTTCGACGGGAAGACCTGGGGGGTTGGCCCCCGCATCGGCTTTGACCTTTCCCAGCGAATCTGGTGCGGCCTTGGGGTCTCCGCTCATTTCGCAGGCGGCCTCCTCGCCGGCCGAATGGAGAGCAAGCTCTTCGAAACGGTCGCCGAAACCCTCGGCGGCCTCATCCAATTTGAAGAGGAGCTTGCCGTACTCGATCACAGCCGCGCCATCCTCTTTCCGAATATTTCTGGCGCACTAGCGGTGAACTACACCTATATCTGTGAGAATTTCTTCGCCTTTATTGCCGAGGTCGGCTATGAGTATACCTCTTACATCAATGTAGTTAGGGATCCGACCCGGTACAACGACCAGAGGGGAACGAGGACCCAAAACTGCGGGAACTTTGATCTGAACGGGATCTATGTTCGGCTAAAGGTTCGGATGTGAGCTAAGCCGATGCGGGAAAAAACTTTGGAAAAAAAGTCAGGGTCCGCTACGGTGCAGACTATAGAGCTTTTGAACAAAAAGGGTGGGGTCGTGAGTGCGGCCCCATCAGAAAAACAGAGGGTTCTAGGCTAGCTCTTGGGAGCTAGCAGAAGACCCACAGTGATAGATAGGAGAAAACCATGAAACGATTCGTTCTATCGCTACTTGCCGCTGGTGTCAGCGCGGTAGCGGGTTTGCAGGCTAGCGGCTATGGGAGCTGCAATTCCTGTTGCGATCCTTGTTGCGACCCATGCCCCTCCTGGTGCTGTGGGAGCTTCGAGGTAGGGGGACAGTGGATCTACCTTAGACCCACTTCCTGTGACTTTGATTTCGTCATTAAAGATCCTCGGACGCTAGATACCAGCATCACCACAGGGGACAACAGCCCTGCCGACTGGGCAGGCTTCCTTCCCCAAGGGAAGAGCCACGGGATCGACCCTGACTATGAGTCGGGCTTCCGGGTATCGCTTGGCTACATTATGGACTGCAGCTGCTATGATGTACGCGTAGAGTACACCTACCTCCACCCCTGCGATCGCTCTAGGGTCTATGGAGATGCGCTAACCAACGCGCTATGGCCTACCTACATGCACCCTCGGTACTCTCAGAATCTCGAGTTCGTGATGGGTAACAACACCCTAACCACCTTTGAGACCCCGATTTTCAGCGGGACACCTAGCATTACCGATGCTGAGGCTGTTGATGCCTTTGCTTGGTCGAGCGTTAAGTTCGACTACGATGCGGTTGACCTCCAGTTCGGAAGCCGTGGCTACAAGAGCAACTGCCTCTGGCTGAGAACATACGCCGGTCTCCACTTCATGAACCTCGACCACCGCCACAAGGCCCACTATCGGGGCGTCTTCTGGGGAGTCGACAACTTCGATGACGGGGTGGTTGCTGAAGCTAACAACGTTGCTGGTTTCTTTGACACCTTCGTCAAGTGGACCAAAAACACTTGGGGTATCGGACCCTTGTTCGGCCTTGACGCCCGTTATGAAGTCGCTTGCGGCTTCGGGATCGGCGGCCACTTTGGCGCCGCTATCCTAGCCGGTGAGACCGACGGGAAAATGTTCGAGCATGACACCCGTAACTTCTCCGATGGTCAAGGGATCCTCAACCGAGGTGACTTCTCCGGCTTCGACATCGACGAGACCCTCGATGTTCGCCATGACCACAGAAACCTCCTCTTCCCCTACCTAAGGGCGAGTCTGGGGGTCAACTACCTCTGGTGCTGCGGCAACTGCCTCAAAGTGCTGGTGGAGGTGGGTTATGAGTTCAACAGCTACATCAACACGATCGGTCAGTTCCGATTCAATGATGAGCGGGGAACCGGCATGGCCAACTGCTATAGCTTCAACCTTGACGGCATCTACGTCAGCGTGAGAGCGACCATCTAATCGACTCACCCTAGTCGGTAGAGAGGGCGCCGGAGGGAAACCTCCGGCGCCTTTTTTGTTTTGGCTCCGATCTTTCCAAAGAAAGGGCCCCTTGCGTAAAATTGTGGTACCATGAACAGATGGCTCCTCCTCCTCACATTGGCGACGGTCCCCCTACAGGCCACCTGCTGCTGGAGCCGCTGGGCCCACCCCTGCTGCGATCCCTGCCCCCCCTGTTGCGGCGGCAGCTTCGAGGTGGGCGGGCAGTGGATCTACCTCCGCGCCTCCTCATGCGACTTCCCCTTTGTCATCCGAGATGGCAGGGAGTTCGACGCCACCGATGTCGGCATCCCTGAAGTCGTTGCCCGCCTTCCCTACGGAAAAGGGCGCGGAGTAGCTGTCTACTACCAGTCGGGGTTTCGCGCCTCAGTGGGCTACCTCTCCCAAAGTGGGTGCCAGGATGTAAGGATCGAATACACCTACCACCACCCCTCCGACAGTCGGCGCCTCTTTGCCGGGTTCATCGATAGGGGCCTCTGGCCCATCCCCATGCACCCCCGTTACGCCGCCAACGTCAACCTTACCGGAACAGGGGCAAACACCTTTGACGGCTTCGAGACCCCCCTCTACTGCTTTCCACCCGCCGTAGAGGGTGACTGCTTCGCGTGGAGCAGCCTTAACGTCGACTACGACGCCGTCGACCTGCAGCTAGGGGCGAGAACGGTAGAGAAGTGTACCCTCTCCCTCCGGGGCTACACCGGCCTCCACTACCTCAACCTCGACCTCCGCCAACGCTACCAATACAGCGCCTTTTCCGCGGGGCTCGATGGGGTCGTCGAGCCCCCTATCCCCATCGTAGCCTCCTTTCAAACCGACCTTTTGCGAAAGCAAAAGCTCTGGGGAATAGGCCCTCTTCTCGGGGGAGAGGGGCGCCTTCCCCTCTTTCGTGGGGTCGGTATCGGCGGCCATCTGGGAATCGCCCTCCTAGCTGGAGAGACCTCCACCCGATACGATGAACACGACGTGCGCAACTTTAACTTCGACGGCCCAGTTGGCCTTCCCGACGTCGACGAAGAGGCAACCCTCTTCACACACAACAGAGGGATTCTCTTCCCCTTGATTAGAGGGAGCTTAGGGGTCAACTACCGCTGGTGCTGCGGCGATTGCCTGACCGTCCTCGGGGAGGTGGGTTACGAATTTAACAGCTATATCAACTGCGTCGGCCACTTCCAATTCAACGACCAGCGGGGGACCGGCATGGCCCTCTGCGACAGCTATAACCTCGACGGATTCTACGTCAGCCTACGGGCGCTGCTCTAACCCAGTAGCGTTCTCCCATATACAAAAAAAAACTCCCTCTTCTAGAGTGAGGCCATAGCCTGCGGCATGTGGGCTATAGCTTCCTCAACTTTTGGAGTGTACGAAAATGAAACGTTTTGTGTTTGGGCTTGCTTTGATGGGTGTAGGCACCCTGGCAAGTCTCCAGGCAAGCAGCTACAATAACTGTGGCTCTTGCTGCAACCCCTGCTGCGACCCCTGCCCCTCATGGTGCTGTGGGAGCTTCGAGGTAGGGGGACAGTGGATCTACCTTAGACCCACCTCCTGTGACTTTGATTTCGTCATTAAAGACCCTCGGACGCTAGATACCAGCGTAATCGTGGACTCTGTCACCCCCACCAACTGGCTCGGCTTCCTTCCCCAAGGGAAGAGCCACGGGATCGACCCTGACTATGAGTCGGGCTTCCGGGTATCGCTCGGCTACATCATGGACTGCAGCTGCTATGATGTACGCGTAGAGTACACCTATCTCCACCCCTGTGACCGCTCAAGGGTCTATGGAGATGCCCTGACCAATGGGCTGTGGCCAACCTACATGCACCCTCGGTATTCTCAGAATCTCGAGTTTGTAACGGTTGACGGCAACAATACCCTAACCACCTTTGAGACCCCGATTTTCAGCGGGACACCTAGCATTACCGATGCTGAGGCTGTTGATGCCTTTGCTTGGTCGAGCGTTAAGTTCGACTACGATGCAGTTGACCTCCAGTTCGGAAGCCGTGGCTATAAGAGCAACTGCCTCTGGCTGAGAACCTATGCGGGTCTCCACTTCATGAACCTCGACCACCGCCACAAGGCCCACTATCGTGGCGTCTTCTGGGGAGTCGACAACTTCGATGACGGGGACACGACCGATGCCTTCAACGTTGCTGGCCTCTTTGACACCTTCGTCAAGTGGACCAAAAACACTTGGGGTATCGGACCCTTGTTCGGCCTTGACGCCCGTTATGAAGTCGCTTGCGGCTTCGGGATCGGCGGCCACTTTGGCGCCGCTATCCTAGCCGGTGAGACCGACGGGAAAATGTTCGAGCATGACACCCGTAACTTCTCCGATGGCCAAGGGATCCTCAACCGAGGTGACTTCTCCGGCTTTGACATCGACGAGACCCTCGATGTTCGCCATGACCACAGAAACCTCCTCTTCCCCTACCTAAGGGCGAGTCTGGGGGTCAACTACCTCTGGTGCTGTGGCGACTGCCTCAAAGTGCTGGTGGAGGTGGGTTATGAGTTCAACAGCTACATCAACACGATCGGCCAGTTCCGATTCAATGATGAGCGGGGAACCGGCATGGCCAACTGCTATAGCTTCAACCTTGACGGCATCTACGTCAGCGTGAGAGCGACCATCTAATCGACTCACCCGAGTCGGTAGAGAGGGCGCCGGAGGGAGACCTCCGGCGCCTTTTTTTTGCCCCCTACCTATACAAAAATCGGCTCCCTCTCTACGGTGCAAAATTAACTTATATTAGTTCCCTCTGAACCCAAGGCCGGAGACAAGAGGGCGGGTGCTAAAAAGAATAGGAGAGGCGGATGAAACGGCTATTGATGATAGGGGTGGTACTCACCATAGGGATCCTCTCAGCTCTTGAAGCGAGGGGATGTGGGAACTGTTGCGACCTTTGCAAGGCGCTGCCCAACCTCTGTTGTGGGCAGGTGGAGGCTGGGGGGCAGTGGATCTACCTGAGACCCTCTTCGTGCGAATTCGATTTTGCGATCAAAGACCCCCGTCCGCTCCGCCAGGCCCCCTCTCCGACCGATAGCAACTTCGTCCAATCGGTTACCGACTACGCGGGCTATCTCCCTACAGGGCAAAGTTACGACATCGACCCCGATTTCCGCTCAGGCTTTAGAATCTCCGCTGCCTATGTCTCCCCCTGCCACTGCTATGACATCCGCGTCGAATACACATGGCACCATGCCCGCAATAGAGCCAATATCGGGGGAGGCTGCAACAACTCGGGAATCTGGCCCTCGTTAATGTCCCCGGCGCATACCCAAAACTATAACCTCGTCGAGAGTGCCGGTGGGACGATGACCGATACCCTTAGCGGATTTCAGACCCCCCTCTTCTGCTGGACCCCCGCTATCAGCAATGCCGAGTTTACCGATGCCTGTGCTTCCTCCTGGGTCCAGCACGATTACGACGCCATTGACCTCCAATTGGCAAGCCGCACGACTCGGGGGTGTAACTGCAACCTCTGGATCAGAACCTACCTGGGGCTCCACTACATGAACCTGGATCAGAAGCAGGTGGTCGACTACCACGGTGTCTTCTTCGGAAACGATGTGAGGAGGGATGGCGCTACGATCCTTGCGACAAGTGCTGTGGGAGGCTACTTCGACACCTACGTCTGCACAAACAGCAATACCTGGGGCATTGGCCCCCTATTTGGAGTCGACTCCCGCTATCACATCGGGTGTGGGATTGGGATTGGGGTCCATGTCGGCGCCGCTGTCCTTGCCGGCGACAGCCACGGCAAATGGTACGAAAACGATACTCGACGATTCCCCAACGGGAACGTTGCTCAAACAGGCAACTTCTCCGATGCTAATGTGAAGGAGAGGCTTGACGTTCGAGCTAAGGATAGATCGGTCCTGTTTCCCTATATCAGGGGGAGTCTTGGACTGAATTACCTCTGCCGTTGGCATAACTGTGCCCTCATCCTGTTTGAGGTTGGCTATGAGTTTAACAGCTACATCAACGCCGTTGGTCAATTCCGATTCAACGATCAGCGGGGAACGGGTAGCGCATCGTGCCAAAACTACAACCTCGATGGGATCTACATCTCGGTAAGGGCTACGGTCTGAGCTTTCCAAAGAAAGGGTGCCCTGGGTAAACTTGTGGCACCATGAACAAATGGCTCCTCTTCCTTACATTGGCGCTGGTCCCCCTGGCGGCTCAGCCCTTCTCCTGCGGCAAAATCGAGGTGGGCGGCAGCGCCCTCTACCTCAGGCCCACCGGCTGTGAGTTCCCTTACGCCATTACCGATGGGCGCCCCTTTGTCGATTGGCAGCGGGATGATGCCCGCCTCCCACAGGGCAACCACCGGGAAATTGATCCCGATTATGCCTGGGGCTTTCGGGTGCTCCTCGGTTACCAGTGGGATTGCTCTGACCTGCGCCTCCTCTATAGCCGGCTCCACTCCGAAGACACAGGAGAGCAGAGCGCCCCCTTCTGGCCCTCACTAGCCCACCCCCTTTACCAAGGGCTCGTCAGCAGCGCCGCTGGGACGTTCGCCCAAAGCCCTCTCTTTCCTGAGGGGAGGGTAAGATCCCGGGTCGACTTTGAGTACGATGCAATCGACCTCGAATATGCCCAGCGGAGCTGCCGAGGGCAGTGCCTGAAGCTGAGGAGCTACATCGGCCTCCACTTGGCCGACATCCTCCTCCGTTTCCGAGCCGATTACAGTGGGGTGCTAGGGCCCGACGATCCGATCACGGCCACCGCCACCACCTCCACCCGCTGTAAACAATGCAGCTGGGGGATCGGGCCGATCGTCGGCACCGAAGGGCGGTATGGGATCGGGCGGGGCTTTGAGCTGGTCGGCAAAGGGGCTTTAGGGGTTCTGGCGGGAAAGCGGGATGGGAATATCTTCTCGCAGGATGTCCGAGAATGGATGGGGATGGATGCCCCCGAAGATGTCAATGCGATGCTCCTCTTCCACATGGAGGAGCGCAACATCGTCGTTCCCGTGATCCGGGTCGCCTTCGGGATCGATTACCCCTTCTGTCTCTGCCGACTTCCTGGGGTATTGGAGCTGGCCTATGAGTATTCCACCTATATTAACGCCCTCCAGATCCTCCACTTTAACGACCGGCGAGGTACAAGCGTTGCCGAATGCCAGAGCTTTAACCTAAATGGGCTCACCCTCTCCCTCCGGGTGATTCTTTAGGATCGTGGCCAATTAATCTGGGCTGCTTTACCTTGTAGGGGAATCGTAAGTGTTTAGCTCCTGTAGACGCATACCGCGATGTGCGGGCCTGGCAGATGCGAGTGGAGCGACGACCCAAGAGCCATGCGCCCT
This sequence comes from Parachlamydiales bacterium, assembly GCA_050250135.1. Classification (GTDB taxonomy): domain Bacteria; phylum Chlamydiota; class Chlamydiia; order Chlamydiales; family JAFEGQ01; genus JBFWPF01. Next base: position 73,289 of record JBFWPF010000001.1, read on the forward strand.
GGGGGAGGAGCTCCGCGAAGCAGATGTCGGGTCCCCACACGCGGAATGCGGCTCAAAGGAGCTAAATGCTTACGGACAATCGATTTCAGGATTTGGGATGAAGCGCTGGCTACTGGGACTACTATTGATTGGCACCGCCGCTGGGGTGGAGGGGCAACGGACAAGCTATAACCTCTGCTACGACCCGTGCGCCTACTGGGCCTGCGGCGGCTTTGAGATCGGAGTCGAAGCGCTTTACCTCAAGCCCACCTCGTGCGACTACGAGTACGCAATCCTCGATCCTCGCCCTTTCAATGCGGTCGAAACACCCACCGACCTTCCCCAGGGGAAGCAAAGGGGCATCCGCCCTTGCTACAACTGGGGATTTCGGGTCTCGGCAGCCTACCTCTCGAGCCTCCAGTGTGAAGATGTCACCGCCCAATACACTCGATTCCACAACGGCAACTCGGCCGACGTCAACCCGGGGCTAGGGGGGCTCTGGCCTACCCTGGGTCACCCCCGCTATATGGTCGAGACCCCCCTTTTCACGGGGGTTGAGGCTGATGAGATCGCAGCTGAGGCCGATGCTAAAATCCACTTCGACTACGACGCGGCCGACATCGAATATGGGTCGCGGGCCCTCGTGTCGAGGCGGCGGTGTGTCTGGCTCCGCACTTTTTACGGCCTCCACTATGCGTGGATCGACCACCGGTTCAACGTGGCCTACCAGGGAACTTTGATGCCGGGGGCAGCCGATGCGCAGCGATTCTCGACAACGGTCGAATGGAGGCGAAAGAGCTGGGGAATCGGCCCCCGCGTCGGGTTTGATGGGCGGTGGGAATCCCCTTGCGGGGTAGGGCTATGTGGCCACATCGCCTTTGCCGCCCTCGGAGGCGAGGCCCGCGACCGGGCCTTTTCTCAAGTGGATATCGTTCCCGTTGGGGGGGTACCCGAACCGATCAACGAGACCCTCTCGGTCCGCTTTTGCCACCGCCATCAGCTCTTCCCCTATGTCGACGCACGGCTCGGGGTCGACTACCTCCTCTGCCGGGGACGGGGCTACCAGATCCTCTTCGAGGTAAGCTACGAGTTTCACGCCTACATCAACACCCTCCGCCACTATCGCTTTAACGATGAGCGGGGGACCGGGGCGGCCAACTGCACCAACTTCAACCTCGACGGTTTCTCCCTAAGCCTCAACATCCGGCTCTAAGATGCGCAAGGCAGTCGCAGCCCTCCTCCTCCCCATTGCCCTAGCGGCAAACGGCTTCACCTGTGAAGACCTCTGCGGTTTCGGGAGGTTGGAGGTAGGGGCGGGGCTAATCGCTCTTCGCCCCTCCACTTGGTCCCTCGGCTATGCGATTGAGGACGCAGGGGTCACAAGCCTGCCCCAAGGGACGATGCGTACCCTCCACCCCGAGCTCGAGATCGGCCTGCGCGCCTCCATCGGCTATGGGGCCAGAGGGGGGTGCATCGATGCTCGGGTCGAGTACACCTACCTCCACTCTCGAGATCTCAACGGCTCCCGCTCAGACGGGACACTGTGGCAGGTGCTGATCCACCCCACCCCCTTCTCTCCCCTCACCAACATCCCGATTCCCGCCGATATCCATATCCGGTCAAAGTTCGACTACGATGGGGTCGACCTTCAACTCGCTACCCGATACATGAGAGGGCGGTGCCTCCACCTCCGCTCCTACTGCGGCGCCCACTACGTCAACCTCGACCACAAACTCGCCCAGGATATCGAAGGGGGGACCCCCGATCATTTCGAGCTCTCCCAGTTCTGGAGCGATCGCCGCTGCAGCTGGGGGATCGGCCCCCTCTTTGGCACCGACTTCAACTGGCGCTTCCACCGCTCCCTTGGGATCACCGGCCGCATCGATGTCGCCTTAGTGTCGGGTGTGACCCGCTGGAAACGGGTTGAGTTGACCGAGATTCCCTCCCTCTTCATCGATGAACGGCTGGACGTAGCTGCCAACCACATCCCTCACCTAACCCCTTACTTCCGGGCAAGCATCGGCGCCATCTACTGCGTCTACGTCCCCTGGGCCTACCAGCTCACCGTCGAGGCCTCCTACGAATTTCGCTCCTACCTCGAGGGGCTGAACCTTTTCCGCTTTAACGACGAGCGGGCAACGGGGAGCAACTACTGCCTCCCCTTTAACCTAGACGGCCCTGTTTTGATGGTCCGCCTCGTGATTTAAATGGCTCCAATCTTTTACTTTTAGACCATGATCCGTTGGCTCTTTCTCCTCTTCGCTGCCCCATTGTGTGCTCTGCCTGAAACGATGTGCCATCCCGAGATCATGGTTGAAGGGCTCTACCTCCACCCCACCGCATGCGATCTTGACTTTGTGATCCAAGACAGCCGCCCCTTCAACCCGGCCACCACCCCCCTTGACCTCCCGCAAGGGGACTCCCACAACATCCGCCCCGATTTCAATGGGGGGGTCCGACTCGCCCTCGGCTACTTTATCAACTGTTGGCAACTCCGCCTCGTCTACACCTACCTCTCGACCCTCGAGCGGCGCACCTTTATCCCAATGGAGGGGGAGGGGCAATGGCCTGTTGCTGTCCACCCCCGCTACACCGACGGCACCCCCCTCTTCCCCCCCCTTGCTGCCACCGAAATCGCCCCCCTCACGTTCGCCAAGGGGACGAGCCACTACCAGACCTTCCAGCTCGAGTGGGGGCGCGATTTTGCCCCCAAATGCCGCCTCTACCTCCGCTCCTATGGCGCGCTCCAACTCGCCTACATCGGAAACGCCCTTGAGGCCTTCTACCGGGGGACCGAAAGGCCCGGTGAAGCCGATGCCAGCCGCTACCAGTCGAAATCGAACTGGAACCGGTGGTGCTGGGGGGCCGGCCCCCTCTTTGGCACCACCCTCCGCTACACCCTCGGCTACAACTTCGGCGTCGGCGCCCTCCTCCAAATGGGGGTAATGGCGGGTCAGACCCACGGCGACATCAAGCAGTGGATCGAGATCGAGGCGACCGACGGGACACCCCAAGTGACGGAGCATCTCGATGTCTTCCGCCGCTACCGCCTCCTGATCTTTCCCTTCTTTGAAGGAAAGATCGGGATCAACTATCTCTGGTGCTGTGGGGACTGCTTCACGATGCTGATCGAGCTCGGCTACGGCTTTCTCAGCTACATCAATAGCGTGGAGCGGTTTACCTTTAACGACCAGAGGGGAACAGGGATGAGCAGCTGCTACAGCTTTGGGCTCGACGGGGTCTACCTCCAATTCAAACTGCAACTATAGGGATTATCATGCGCCGCCTCCTATTGCTCCTCCTTCTCCCCTTTGTCCCGGCGCAGGCGATCTACTACTGCTGCCCCAACTACTGCTTCAACCCCTGCTACTCCTGGACCTATGGGAAGCTCCAGCTCTCCGCTGAGGCCTTCTACGCCAAGCCCCACACCTGCGACCTCGACTTTGTCATCCAAGATCCCCGCCCACCAAGCAGCGCCACTGCAGACTTTCTCCCTCAAGGGAAAAATATCGCCGTCCGCCCCGAATATGAGTGGGCCCCGCGGATCCTCGTTACCTATGTTGTTCCAGGAGGGTGCGTCGATTTTTCCGGGATCTACACCGGCTTCCACCACTCCAACAAGCGGTGTATCTTCCAGCAGGGCGATGGGGGCCTCTGGCCGGTCAATGTAAACCCGCTTTACATGGGCCTTACCCCACTCTTTTCGGGCAACGTGATGGGGGAGGCGGTCGCCGCCTATGCCAAGGGGCGCTCCCGCTATGACTTTGACTCGGGTGAGCTCCAGTTTGCCCTGCGCGGCCCCTTAGGCTCGCGCGTCTGCACCCGGATCTTTGCCGCTGTCCATATCATGCAGCTGAACCAGTACCTTGACTCCGAGTTTTTCGGCCTCACATTCCCGGTGCTGGGCGCCCAATTGCTCGAATCGGCGAGCCTCCACAACAAGCAAAAGGTCTGGGGGGTCGGCCCTAAGGTCGGCTTTGACGCCCATCTTAACCTCTGGTGTGGCTTTGGCGTCGGAGGAAAGATCGCCGCAGCGGTCCTCGCTGGCCGGTCATGCGGCCACCTCTGGCAGGGGGTGGAGATCTCCTCGGGCGTCGACGAGACGATGGACATCTCGGAGATGAAGTTTGGGCGGGTCTTCCCCCAGTTTGAGACCCGCCTCGGCATCGACTACACCTACTGCTGGTGTGCCTCCCTTTGGCACCTCGAAATCGGTTACCAGTTCATCAGCTACATCAACCTCCTCTGCAACACCTCCTTTAACGACCAGCGGGCGACTAGCGTAAACCGCCCCGCCTCCTTTAACCTCGATGGCCTCTATATCCGCCTTAGCTTACAGATATAATTGACTTTAAATCCCCTTTCCTGTATAATTTAAAATAAAAATTATATATGGATATCCTTGCAGGTGCTGCCCAGCTTGGTGCTGTGGCCCTCCACTACCCCCTTCGCTCATCTCAAGTTATCGTATCGGCCCTCCCTTGGGTCCATCTTGCCTACTACAAGCTAGCTCCCCGGAGCCACCGCTCCGAGAGGCTGATGCATGCCTCCTGGATAGCCAGCGGCCTCTTTGGCCTAGCCACCACCACAGGGCTTGCCCGCTTAGCCTCGGCAACCAGCGCGGCGATGGGAGGGCTTAGCCTCTTCCTCTACCTCCGCGCTCCCAAGCTCACATTCGCACACAGAGAGGAGGGTGGCGGGATACCCCTCTACTGCAGAGATGTGGACTTTGAGCAGAACTTTGTAACCCGGCTCAATAAGGCGGAGTTTACCCACTTTCCCTGGTCCCATGTTTTCATCGACAACTTCAATGGGCATCGGTCGCCTAATGCTTTTGAGATGCAAGATGGGTGCTTTAAGGACTATTGGGAAACTGTGGAGCAGGCGAAGGGGGGCTCCGTTCTCCTTATCACGACGATGGAGCCTTCGGGAAGGTCCATGATAGAGGCCCAGTCCCGGATGAAAGCCTTCATCGAGCGGGGTCACCGATTCGAGATGATAAAGGACCCCTCATTTGAAGATCTGATCGCCCTACTGGAAAAGCTAGGGGCGGCTTGATATCCTCCTCCCCTATGCTCACCCTTAATCCCGCACAGCTCCAAGCAGCAGAACATATCGAAGGGCCCCTTCTTGTCCTCGCGGGCGCAGGGGCGGGCAAGACCCGCATTGTAACCGCCAGGGTCGCCCGCCTGATCGAACTCGGCGTCTCGCCTAGCGCCATACTCGCCGTCACCTTCACCAATAAGGCGGCCGGGGAGATGAAGGAGCGGATCTTACGCGCCTGCCACAAGAATGTCCTCGTCTCGACCTTCCACAGCCTTGGCGCCCGGATCCTCCGGGAATCGATTGGCGAGCTGGGCTTCTCTTCCGACTTTGTCATCTACGATGAGGAGGATAGCCAAAAGCTACTCAAAGCTTGCCTCGAGCAGGTGGGTGCCCCCAAGGAGGTAAAGCCCAAAGCGATTCGGGGGCTCATCTCCGATGCGAAAAACAGCCAAACGCCCCCCGAGGCGCTGAGTACCTCGGGGCTCACGACCAAAGCGGAGCGCCTCTTCCCCGAGGTCTACGCCCTCTACCAGGCCAAGCTCAAGGAGTACAACGCCCTCGACTTCGACGACCTCCTCTTCCTCACCGTCCGCCTCTTTCAGGAGCATCCCGAAACCTTGCGGCGCTATCAGGAGCGGTGGCAGTTCACCCTGATCGACGAGTACCAGGACACCAACCAAGCCCAGTACCTGATGAGCCGCTACTTAGCGGGCGAGCGGCAGAATCTCTTTGTGGTGGGCGATCCCGACCAGTCGATCTACTCCTGGCGGGGCGCCAACATCAGCAACATCCTCGACTTTGAGAAGGACTATCCCGGCGCCAAGGTGGTGCGGCTTGAGCAGAACTACCGGAGCACGAACACGATACTCGAGGCGGCCAACGCCCTCATCCAACACAACCGGGGGCGCTACGAGAAAAACCTCTGGAGCGAGCTCGGCGCGGGGGAGCCGATCCGGATCGCCCGGGTCGGGTCGGAGCGGGAGGAGGCCGACCTGATCGTCCGGGAGATCGACCGGTTCCACACTCGCGAGGAGATCTCCCTCGACGAGATAGTGGTTTTCTACCGGACAAACGCTCAGTCCCGCCCCTTTGAAGATGCCCTCCTCGCCCGCCGTATCCCTTACGTGATCGTCGGCGGCCTCTCCTTCTACCAGCGGCGGGAGATCAAGGACATCCTTGCTCTCCTCCGCGTCCTCGCAACCGGCTCCGACTACCTCTCCTTTGCCCGCACCGTCAACATCCCCAAGCGGGGCCTTGGCAACACCACCCTCCAGAAGATCGAGGCCTACGCCAGCGAGCACCAACGGCCCCTCCTTGCCGCCTGTGAGGAGACACCCGGCCTCTCCAAAAAGCAAAAGGAGGGGCTTGCCGACTACCTCGCCCTCATCCGTGCCTTGCGCGAGGTTCAGGAGAGGGCCCCTCTCTATGAACTGGTCTACCAGGCGATCAAGCAGTCGGGCTATGTCTCTTACCTCAAGGAGGACATGGAGACCTACCAGGATCGGAAGGAGAACCTCGACGAGCTTGTCTCCAAAGCCTCCGAATGGGGCGAGCAGAATCCCGAAGGGACCCTCGGTGCCTTTTTAGAAGAGCTCTCCCTAAAATCGACACTCGATGAAACGGCCGGCCCTGATGAGCGGATCAGCTTGATGACCCTCCACAACGGGAAGGGGCTCGAATTCACCGCCACCTTTATCGCCGGGATGGAGGAGGGGCTTTTTCCCCACATCAACTCGGCTGGCTCTCCCGAAGCGCTTGAGGAGGAGCGGCGCCTCTGTTACGTCGGGATGACCCGCGCCAAGCGCCACCTAACCCTCACCCACGCCACCTTCCGCTTTATTTGGGGCTCCTCTCAAACGATGCGCCCCAGCCGCTTCCTCCGAGAGATTCCGAAAAAGTACACCCAGGAGATGGCCGGCCCGGTCGATACCTTCCTCCACCGCTCAGCCACCTTTTCTACGGGAGACAGGTTGGAGCATCCCGACTTTGGCTGCGGAGTCATTCAGGAGATCGGGACCAACTCCCTCGGTGTAGTTTATCGGGTCCAATTCGAGCGGGATGGGTCGGAGAGGACCCTAGTTGCCAAGTACGCTTCCCTCTACCCCGCGTAGGTATTTCCGAAGGTCCTCCCGCCCATCGAGCACCGGTCGGAGGTCCTCTCTCTTTGAGAAACGGATGATCTCCTCATCTGTCAGTCGGTAGGCAATCGCCCGAGCGCCCCTCGCATCGCTAATCGCCTCCAGCTTCCGCAGCAATCGACTCAGTGTCCTGTGCCGCCTTACCCGCCTCCCCACCCCAAGGCCCATCAGCACAGCTGGCAGCACCTTAAGGGGCATAAACAGAGGCCATCCCAGTCCAATAGAGACGAAATCGGCAAAGAGGGGGAGCATCACAGCACCTAGAAAGGCCCACACCTCCCAAGGGCGCTCGATCATCGGCCCTAGCCACCGCCTGAGCAGGCTCCCGCTGACCCAGTAGGCAAAGATCTCCTCGAACTTGGGTTCATTGAGATGGGCCCGTCCTGCATGGACCAGCTCGTGGGCGACCAGCTCTTCCCGCGAGTAGAGCCCCAGGTAGCGCTCCTTAGTCCGAAAGGCCTCTCGCAGCTGGATCCCCTTACTGGGGTCCATAAAGCCCCCATGCCAAGGCATCAGCCCTTCATTGCTGTAGGTAACGGGGACCCAGGTAGGGGCAACATCAAATAGCACCCGAACCCTCTCAACGGCCGGCTGCAGCTCTAAGGGGAAGAGCCCCTCCCCCTCCATAGACTCTACTCCTCGTCCGACGGACCAAGAGACGCCAAGCCCACCACCTGCTGTGGTGGTCTTGGGGCGTTCCCTTTTGGCAGGTGGGGCCAGGCAGCGTAGAGGTGGTCGGCTCCATTCAGGAGGGCCCAATCGAGCACGCGCGCCCCTCCGTAGCCGGCCAGGGCAACTGCTGCTGCCTTGGGGAAATCGAGAGAGGGGGTCCACTTCCGGCTAGCAAGGTAAACCGACAGCACCGCCAGCCCAAGGCCAAGGCCTTGGATGTAGGGGTTGACAATGGCCGGTACAGCACCCTCGTCATCTCGTTTCCAATAGTCGGTGCAGCTTGCAACCGTCAATGCTGGCAATGCGATGGCGAAGGGGCTAAAGGCAGCACCCGCGATCCAGACCCTAAGGGGCACGGAGGGAACAATCCTATTCAGGAGGAGGGGGGCTGCTAGAGCGCCTCCCAGAGCGATCGCTAGGTACTTTACAGCTGCCAGGCGGTAGCCATCCGCCTTATCCCAGCCACACTTATCACAAGGCTCAGTCCGCCACTTTTGCTCCTCATCCTCAAAATAGGGCCTCGGCTTTAGGGCGCTTGCCCAGCCAGCTGCCGAATAGACGATGAGTGAGCCAAACCCGAGCACCGCCCCATCTCGGAGAATCGAAAGCCCCGTCAGAGCAGTCGGAGAGAAAAGGGTGGTGACGGCAACCGCCACGGTTGCCAGGGGGACCGTTGCCAGGAACCGGATCCCCTCGTTAATCCGCTTGTCCCGTTCAGCCAATTCGATCCCTAGCACCCCGTCAGCCAGCCCGGCCAACAGAGCGGCCGAAACGACCGCCTGAGTCGAGCTGCTAAGGGCTAGCGCACCCAGCGCCTTGGGGAAGGGGATGTTCGTAAGCAAAAGGGCAGCTAGGCTATAGATAATCGGTCTGAGAACCCGCTCCTTTTGAGCGGCACTCCTTTTGTCATCGAAAACCCCGCACCCCTTCTCACAACCCCCCTTTGCCTCTCTCTTGGGTTCAGAGGCCAATTGGGGCCACGAACGGTAGGCATCGCGAACGAGCGCTGCTGCAAATTGATCCAACACCCGAGAGGCAGCATAGCCGAGGAGAGCCACACCCGCAATCTCGTGAGCCCCAAGAGCAGGGCCCCACTGCTGAGAGATGAGGTAGACCGCCAGGGAGGCAAGGCCAACCCCAACCCCATTTATTAAGAGATCGCCAGCCTGTACCTCTTTCCCCTCTTTCCCCTCCCACATTGCCCGAGCCTGGCCGACTACGGCAACAGGGCTGAAGAGGGCACCCGCCATCCACATCCTAGCTGGAATCACCGGTAGAGCTTTGCTGAGCACCAGAGACGCTGCCACCCCACTTACGAGGGCCGCCACGACATACTTGACGGCCGCCGCCCTATTGGTATCGTAGATCTCCTGGCAATCCCGACCGGGGCATTTTTTAAAGACCAAGTCCCCATTTCCATGTTCTTCGCTCACCCCTAGGCAAGGGTTAGGCCAAACCCTGCGAGCCCCGGATACGAGTAAGCCTAGGGTGGGGAAAATAACGGCCGCTCCCACTCCAATCTGAAAGCCATCTTTAAGCCAGGCCCGATAGTTGAGGGAGCGCTGAACGACTAAACTCCCGATCCCAAGGAAAAGCAAAGAGAGGGGGATAGTCAGCGCAAAGCGGGAGCGATCGGGGATCCTTACGGGTGTTGAATCAGTATCGTCGTCCTCCCAACCCAATACCAATCCGAGGACCCCCTCCACGGCACCAACGGCCAGAGCCGCAGAGACCACGAGCTTGCTAGAGTGGGTCAGCTGGAGAGGCTGAAGCCCCTTAGGGAGGGAGAGTTGGGTGAAGCAGTAGGCGGCTAGCCCATAGACAAGGGGGCGGAGGGGTAGTTCCCCAACGGCCACTATCATCTTTCCTTCATGCCCTGCTCTAACCGTGTAGCACTCGCTGCAAGAGGCCATGGCTGATCCTTTTTTGTTTGAGATTCGGAGTTAAAGGATAGATAAAGGTTGGGTTTTTGCCAACGGCTTGCGTGGATTTGTGGCCCCCCTTTAGCCTAACTCCATTCCATGACAGTGATTGTACAATCAAATCTTTTGTGTGCTCTTCCGCCGCTCGACTACTCGGCGGCCATTCTCCTCTCCGATCGGGAGGTGTTTGATCGGTATGGACCGAGGGTAATCGCCCAGCTCCCCTTTAAGTGCGAGGTGTTCCTGGTGCCGCAGGGAGAGGCCGGGAAGGAGTTAGCGGTTGCCCGCGCGTGTTGGGAAAAGATGGAGGGCCTCGACCACCAATCGGTGGTGATCACGCTGGGGGGCGGGGCGATCTGCGACCTGGGGGGCTTTGTCGCCTCCACCTTTATGCGGGGCATTGGGCTGATCCACATCCCGACCACCCTCCTTGCCATGGTCGATGCGGCTATCGGGGGGAAGAATGGCCTCAACCTGGGGGGGAAGAACCGGATAGGGACGGTCTATGAGGCGAAAGGGGTGATGGTCGATCCAGAGGTGCTAAAGACGTTGCCAGAGGAGGAGATCCGCGCGGGAATGGCCGAGGTGGTGAAGATAGGGATGGTCGCCGATCCGCATCTCCTTGAAATGGAGGAGATGGTCTCGATTATCGAGCGGTCAATTCGACTCAAGGAGCGGATTGTACGGGAGGGGCGGCGCACCTTATTAAACTGGGGGCACACCTTTGCCCATGCGCTCGAGGCGCTAATGGGCTATCGGATCCGGCATGGGGAGGCGGTGGCTATTGGGATGGGGTGGGCGGCAAGGCTCAGTGTGGCGATGGGGCTGGCGGGGCCCGAGCTCATCGAGGTGCAGGAGGGGGCCCTTAGGCGAAGGGGAATCTCTGTCGCCCTGCCAAAGGTCGATGGGGAAAGGATGGTCGAGCTGATGGCCCGGGACAAGAAGGGGAGAGGGGGAAAAGTTGCCTGTGTGGTGAGCCGCGGAGTCGGGATGATGGAGCTTAATCCTGAGGTCGATAAAAAGTTGATTCGGGAAATCCTTGCTCTTTAGGGCGTTGAAGGATACAAATGTACGGTCACACAGTAAGTGATCGCTATAGGGTGTCTACTTAGGGTGAGCACAGGTGCAAATCATTTGAGCTTAATGGAGAAGCTCATAGGCTTAAAGCTCAAAGGATTGGCGCCTCCGCCCCTGTAGGGAGAAACCTCTTAGCGATTGCTTACACCAATAGCCAGGAATTGAGTAAGGGGCTATCAGGGGCCTTTGAGGAGTCGGGAATGGGGAAGAAGCTGATCATCGTCGAGTCTCCGGCCAAGATGAAGACGCTAAAGAAATTCTTGGGACCCGACTATGTCTTTGAGTCGTCGGTGGGCCATATCCGTGATCTCCCCCAAAAGGGATTTGGGATCGACGTGGAGCACGACTTCGAGCCCACCTATGAGGTATTGCCCGAGAAGAAGGGGGTGGTAGAGAAGCTGATCCGGGAGGCGAAAAAGGCCGATATGGTCTACCTCTCCCCCGACCCCGACCGAGAGGGGGAGGCGATCGCCTGGCACATTGCCGCCCTATTGCCCAAGGGGACCAAGATCAAGCGGACCGCCTTTAACTCGATCACGAAAGATGAGGTGGTGCGGGCGCTGCAAAATCCAGAAGAGATCAACCTGGCGCTAGTCGATGCGCAGCAGGCCCGCCGCTTTTTGGACCGGATGGTGGGCTATAAGATCTCCCCCATTTTGGCCCGAAAGGTAGCCGGAGGGCGGCGGATCGAAGGGGGATTGTCGGCCGGGCGTGTTCAGTCGGTCGCCCTTAAGCTGGTCGTCGATAGAGAGAAGGAGATCGAGGCGTTTAGGCCGGTCGAGTACTGGAACCTCTCCGCTAAGCTGGACCACAAGGGGAGCGAGAAGCCGATTGTGGCTCACCTCTTGTCGGTAGGGGGAAAGCGGGTCGAGAAGGAGCCAATCGAGGGGAAAGAGGTCGCCCTGATCCCGAACGAGAAGACGGCGGCGGCAATTAAGGCCAAGCTCGAGAAGGCTACCTACAAAGTGGGCGCGGTAGAGCGGAAGGAGAAGCGGCGCAATCCGGTCGCCCCCTTCATTACGTCGACGCTGCAGCAGGAGGCAAGCCGCCACTTTGGCTTTGCCTCGTCGAAAACGATGAGCGTCGCTCAGACCCTCTATGAAGGGGTCGATATGGGCACCGAGGGGACTGAGGGTCTGATCACCTACATGCGTACCGACTCGGTCCGAACGGCTCCAGAGGCGATCTCGGCTGTGCGCACCCTGATCGAGAAAAAGTTCGGCAAGCAGTATGTGCCCGAGCAGCCCAAAATCTACACAAGCAAAAAGAGCGCCCAGGATGCTCACGAGGCGATCCGCCCCACTAACTTGGCCCATCCCCCTGAGCGGGTAAAAAAACACCTCACCCGCGACCAGTACTTCGTCTACACCCTGATCTGGAAGCGGTTTGTCGCCTCCCAAATGGCCGCCGCGGTCTATGACACCGTCTCCGCCGACATCGAAACCAATACCGATCTGGTGCTGCGGGCCACAGGGGCGATCATCAAGTTTAAAGGGTTCCTCGCTCTGTACGAGGAGAAAAAAGAGGAAGAGGAGGAGGAGGCGGTTCAAAAGCTCCCCGAGCTAAAAGAGGGGGAGTCCCTCAAGCTGCAAGAGGTGGGGATGGAGCAGGCCTTTACCCGCCCACCGCCCCGCTTTACCGAGGCCTCGCTGGTCAAGGAGCTGGAAAAGTCGGGGATAGGCCGCCCTTCGACCTATGCGGCGATCATGAACAAGATCCAGAGCCGCTCCTACACCGTAAAGGAGAACAAGCGGCTCAAGCCGACCGAGCTCGGACGGGTCTGCGCCGACCTCCTCGAGCGGGCCTTTCCGAAGATCATGAATGTCGACTTTACGGCGAACATGGAGGATGACCTCGAGCTGATCGCGGAGAGCAAGAAGGAGTGGAAGGCGGTCATCCGGGAGTTCTGGAACGACTTCCTCCCCACCGTCCTCGAAGCTGAGAAGTCGGCCCATGTCCCCAAGATCGACACTGATCTCCCCTGCCCCAAGTGTGGCAAGCACCTCCAGAAGATCTGGGCGCGGCAAAAGTACTTCTACGGCTGCGTCGGCTATCCCGATTGCGACTACTCGGCACCGATCGAAGAGATGAGCTTCGACAAGTCGGAGTACGACCCCAACTTCAACTGGGAGCAGCGCTGTCCGATCTGCGACTCCGAAATGAAGGTCCGGCACGGCCGCTTTGGCCCCTTCCTCGGCTGCACCCGCTACCCCGAATGCAAGGGGACGGTCAACATCCCCAAGAAGGGGGAGGAGATCCCCTCTGCTGACGAGCTTCCCAACTGTCCCGCTATCGGCTGCCCAGGGAAGATCCAAGCCCGCCGCTCCCGCTACGGGAAGATCTTCTTCTCCTGCTCGACCTACCCCGACTGCGATGTGATCGTCAACAAGGTGGAAGACCTCGCCAAGAAGTACAAGGACCACCCCCGCACCGCCTACGTCAAGAAGGCAAAGGGGAAAGGGGGCAGAGGTAAAGCCGCTTTACATGCCCTCTCCAAGGAGCTGATTGACGTGGTCGGGGAGAAGGAACTGTCCCGCGGCGATGTGACCAAAAAGCTGTGGGAGTACATCAAGGCCAACGACTTACAAGACCCTAAAAACAAGCGTCTTATCGTGCCCGACGCCAAGCTAACTAAGCTGTTCGGTTCTAGCGATCCCCTCGACATGTTCCAGCTCGCCCGGGTGATCAGCCGCCACCTAAAAAAATAGGTATTAATAAATTTTTAATATCCCTATAATGGGGGGATGGAAAGAGTAGAGCCAAGACCCCTCAACCCCTTTGTCCCTATCCTGGCGGTGGGGGCCGTGGTCGGCATTGGCGTTAGCCTGTGCTCCTTTTTTGGCCCCGAATCGGTTCAGTTTCTGTCGCTTAGCCAATCGGTCTGGGTCCTGGGGATCAGCGGGGGGGTGCTATTGAGTGCCTCTACCACCCTCATTTCCAGGGCCTTGACACATGAGGCTGTTGATGAGTCCCTTAAATAGGAAGTAGGTGGCAGCCAACAACCCACGGCGAGATTATCCTTAAATCGGTTTAGTTTTATCCCACTCTAGGATAAAATATTACCATGAATCGAATTGAGAAACCCGAAATAACCCTCCCCTTCCTCTTCGTAGGGGTGGTGAGCGCTGCCTGCCTACTGCCGGCTATCCGCCGCTTCCGGGAGGCGCATGTTCCGTTCCTGTCGCTCCAGCGGGGGGTCGCTCCCCTCCACCTCTCCTACCTCGGTGTGCTAGGGGCCGGGGGAGCACTCGGCCTAACCCACTGGAAGCGGATCGCCTATGAGGGGTCGCTCCTCTACACCGACTACTCAATCGCGGCACAGGGAAACCGATGGTACGACGAGATAAAGGGGAGTAACATCATCCTAAGCGCCATTCCCCTTAATGATAGGGGTCATCTCGAGGAACTCAAAGAGAAAGGGGTAGTCGCGGTCTTGGCCTGCGTTGAGGATTTTGAGCTTCTGCCGGGGTGGCAACATACCCCCGTTACGGCTGAGCAGTGGCGCGAGGCGGGTATCGAGTGGAAGCAGATTCATGCCCAGGACTATCTCCCTATGGCACAGAATCAGGTAAACGAGGCGATGACTTTCCTGGAGGAATGGACCCCGAAAGGGAAGGTGGTTGTCCACTGTAAGGCTGGACGAGGGCGAAGTGCTACGGTGGTCACCGCTTACCAGATGAAAAAAAATAAACAGGACCGGACGACAGCTCTAAAGGATGTTCAGAAGTACCGGACTCAGGTTAACCTCAACGCCCTTCAGAAAACGGCGCTAACGAAGTTCGAGAAATCACTCTCCACCGAAGGCTAATTCTCTTTCTCGCCACTCCCGCCACAGATCGCGGTAGTGGGCCGCCTCCTCATACCGGTGCTCCTTTGCCGCCCGCTTCATCGCCTGCTCGTACTCCTGGGCCCGCTTTCTGGCCTGCGCGACCGTAACAGGCTGGAACTCCTCCCGCTCAGCCACCACCTCCTCTTTCTCTGGCAGCTTCATCTCCCAGCCGATCTCCCGCTTCACGGTGACGGGGGTGATCCCGTGCTCTTCGTTGTAGGCTTGCTGGATCCGCCGCCTCGACTCGGTAGTGTCGATGGTCTGGCGGATCGAGTCGGTGATCGTATCGGCATACATGATCACCCTCCCCTCGGCGTTCCGGGCCGCCCGGCCACAGGTCTGGATGAGGGAGGTGGCGGAGCGGAGGAACCCCTCCTTGTCGGCATCGAGGATGGCGACGAGGGAGACCTCGGGGATATCGAGCCCCTCCCGGAGGAGGTTGATCCCGACCAGCACATCAAAGGTGCCGGTCCGCAGCTCCCGGATGATCTGCATCCGCTCGAGGGTGTCGATATCGGAGTGAAGGTACTTGGCCTTGACGTCGAGCTCGAGGAGGTAGTCGGTAAGCTCTTCGGAAAGCCGTTTGGTAAGGGTCGTGACCAACACACGCCCCCCTTTTTGGGTGTGGTCGCGGATCTCGCCGAGGCAGTTGTCCACCTGCCCCTCGGCGGGGCGGACCTCGATGATCGGGTCGAGAAGGCCTGTCGGGCGGATGATCTGCTCGACGATCTCTCCGCCACACTGCTCCACCTCCCAGGGCCCTGGTGTTGCCGAGACAAAGACCCGCTGCCCTATCCGCTCCCGCCACTCCTCAAAGGTCAGGGGGCGGTTGTCGTAGGCTGAGGGGAGGCGAAACCCAAAATCGACGAGGGCCTTCTTCCGCGCCCGGTCCCCGTTGTGCATCGCCCGGATCTGGGGGAGGGTCTGGTGGGACTCGTCCACAAAGATCAGGAAGTCGTCGGGGAAATAGTCGAGGAGGCAGGGAGGGGGATCGCCTGGGCCCCGCTTGCTAAAGTGGCGGGAGTAGTTCTCAATACCCTTGCAAAAGCCCAGCTCCTTGATCATCTCGAGGTCATAGCGGGTCCGCTGCCCGATCCGCTCCTCCTCTAAGAGCTGCCCCTGGTCGTGAAAATAGCGGCTCCGCTCAGCCAGCTCATCGCGGATGCTCGCCATCGCGTCGATCCGGACCTCTTCGGGGGTGACGTGGTGGGAGGCGGGGAAAACGGTCGCACTCTGAACCCTCTCGATCACCTTGCCGGTAAGGGGATCGATCCAGCTGAGCCGCTCGATCTCCTCATCGAAAAACTCCACCCTTAGCGCCAGCGCCTCTTCGTAGGCGGGGAAGATCTCGAGGGTATCGCCCCGCGCCCGGAAGGTCCCCCGCCCAAAGTCGACATCGTTGCGCTTGTAGTGGATCTCCACAAGGTGGATCAGCACCTCATCCCGCCGATGCACCTTGCCCACCTCAAACTTGAGATTCATCTTGGCGTAGTACTCGGGGAGGCCCAGGCCGTAGATGCAGCTAACCGAGGCGACGATCAGAACATCGCGCCGCTCGATCAGGGAGCGGGTCGCTGAGAGGCGCATCTTGTCGATCTCATCGTTGATCGACATGTCCTTTTCGATGTAGGTGTCGCTCCGGGGGATGTAGGCCTCCGGCTGGTAGTAGTCGTAGTAGGAGACAAAGTACTCGACCGCATTCTCGGGGAAGAAGGTCTTAAACTCCTGGTAGAGCTGGGCGGCAAGGGTCTTGTTGTGGGCCATCACGAGGGTGGGGCGCTGCAGCGCCTCCACCACACAGGCCATCGTGAAGGTCTTGCCCGAGCCGGTGATCCCCAAGAGGACCTGTGACTCTTTCCCCCCTTTGATCCCCGCCACCAGCTTCCCGATAGCGGCCGGCTGATCCCCTTTCGGCGAATAGGGGGTTTTGAGCTTAAACATCGCGGGCGATGCGGGAAATCTTGTTCCAGGTTCCCGAGAGCCCCATGGCGCTCATCATCTCTTTCAGGGTCCCGTTGGAAAACTCCCGCATCCTCTCGGTCCCCTCGTAGAGGATCCGCTCGACAAGCCCCCTCTCCCCCTCGTAGTAGGCCCTCCGCTCCCGGATCGGCTCAAGAAAGTTATTGATTGCCTTGGCGAGCTTCTCTTTCACCTCGACATCGCCTACCTTCCCCACCCGATAGCGGGCTTTGAGGTCCTCCACTTCCCCTTTGTCGGGGTTGAAGAGGTCGTGGTAGATAAAGACCGGGTTCCCCTCGACGGTGCCGGGAACATCGGCCGAGACCCGGCTGGGATCGGTGTACATCCCCCGCACCTTCTTCTCGACAGTCTTGGCGTCGTCGGCCAGATCGATCGTGTTGCCGAGCGACTTGGACATCTTGGCCTGCCCGTCGGTCCCCACCAGGGTCGGGTGGTCACTCAGCAGCACCTCCGGCTCGGGAAAGACCTCGCCATAGAGGGTATTGAAGCGGCGGGCGATCAGGCGGGCGATCTCGACGTGGGCCTCATTATCCTTCCCTACCGGCACCAGGTCGGCCTTGGGGCCCAGAATATCGGCCGCCTGAAGGACCGGGTAGCCGATTAGGTTGTAGGGGATTGACTCCTCCTCAATGTGGGCATTGCGGGCCATCTCCTTAAGGCTGGGGAGGCCGGTCAACCGGTTGACCGAGATCAGGCCGCCAAGCAGCAGCGCCATCTGGTAGAAGGCGGGGCAGGCCGACTGCAGGTAAAAGGTGGTCTTGGCCGGATCGAGCCCGCAAGCCAGGTTATCGAGCAGGCAGTCCCGCACATGATCTCGGATCAGCAGGATATCCTTTTTCTCCCGCTTGGTCGTAAGCACATGGAGGTCGGCGATGATAAAGGAGCAGTCGTACTTGTCCTGCAGGGAAACCCGGTTTCGGATTGAGCCGATCCAGTGGCCGAGGTGGAGTTTCCCCGTTGGGCGATCCCCTGTCAGTACCCGCTTCTTCATCACGCCTTCCCCTTTGTCATAAAGAAGACGATAACCACGAGGAGGAAAAAGCAAAAGGAGAGGAGGAGGGCGACCTTTCCCCCTGCAACATGGTAGTCGAGCCGCTTCTTCCGGACATAACGCTCCCCCCAGACCATCGCCGTCGGCAACAGCCCCAGGAGGATCGCTACAAGGGGTCCCCCATAGCTGAGGGCCAGCACAAAGCCGCTAGGGTAGAGAAGAGCAAACGCAAGGGGAGGGATAAAGGTAAGGGCCGCGATCATCCCCCGCCCCAACCGCGAGGTGGAGACCTTGAGCCCATCCCGCAGAAAGTCGGCAAGGCTGATCGAAACCCCCAGAAACGAAGTCAGCAGGGCACAGACCGAGAGGACCCACATCACCGGCCCCAATACCGCCCTCCCCGTTAACCGGGGAAAAAGGGAGGCGAAGGCGGGGCCGGGCTGCCCTCCCTTCAAAATGGCGAGCAGCTCCCCCTTCGGGACCACCCCCAACACCACCACCTCCCAGGCGATATAGACGACCAGGGGGATCAGGCACCCGATCAGGAGGCAGAGGCGGCACCGGTTGACCTCCCGACCGAGGTAGTCGACCAAACTCGGGACGATGATATGGAAACCAAAAGTGGTCACCACAAGCGAGAGGGGGGCCGCCAGCGCGGGCAGGTGGGCCGCCATAAGAGGCTTAGCCTCAACCCTAACCCCAAGCATCACAACCAAAATAAGATAGGCGACAACAAGGCCAACCATCAGGACCCGGTTGAGCTTGTCGACCGACCGGATTCCGAGGTAGACCATCGCCCCGAAGAGGAGGACCCAGGGGAGGGGGCCGACCCACGGCGGCATCGCCGGAATCGCCTCCGCCAGCAGGGCCCCACTCCCGGTGATGTAGGCCGCCATCAAGACGTAGAGGAGGAGCATATAGGAGGCCCAGGCGATCACCTCGCCCACCGGCCCCAGCGTTACTCGGGCCATCGAGACCAAGTTGGCGTGCTTGGGCGCAACCAAGGTCGCCTCAAGGAACAGGAAGGCGGTGTAGGCCATAAAGGCCCAGACCACTCCGAAAAGGAGGAGAGAGGGGAAAAACCCCGCCTGAGCGGTCGCTACCGGCAGCGCCAACATCCCCCCGCCGATGGTCGTCCCCGCGACCAGTAAAATCCCCCCGATCAGCCGCATCATCCGGCCATCCCCAACTGCTTAGCGAGCTGAATCCCCATCACCCCAAGGGCAACCAGGATCACCACCACCAGCATCGGCCTCCCTCCACGGGCTGCGTGGAAGGTCTCCTTACCCTCTCGGTAGCGGAGCTGCCACACCATCAGGGACGGCATGATCCCGAACAAAACGACCGCCCCATAGGCCCCGGCCATCTGGAGGGCCTTCACAAAGATCCCCGGGTTATAGAGAGCCGCCATATAGGGGGGAACGAGCGCCAGTAGGGTCAGCATCCCCCTCCACAGCTGGGTGCGGGGGGTCTTAAACCCGTCGGCCAAGAAGTCGACCAGGCTCAGCGCTTGTCCCAGCACCGAGGTCACGATCGCAAAGAAGGCAAAGAGCTCCCCTGCAAGGGTGATCCACCCCTTACCGAGCACCGCCGCTAGCGCCTTGGGAGCAATCTCCCCCTCATCGTTTCCCCCGAGGAAAAAGATCTCCGGTGGAACGATTCCCAGGACCACCGCTTCCCAGACCAGATAGATGGCGAGCGGAATCAGGCTTCCGATAATCACCACTTGCCGCATATGGCGGGCATCCCCCTCCAGGTAGTGGGTAAGGGTGGGGAGCATGTTGTGGAAGCCAAAGGCGATCACCAGCACCGGCATCGCAAAGGGGGCCTTTTCCCAGTAGAGGTGCCTGAGCAGCTCTCCCCGGATCTCAGGAAAACCAAAAGCAACCAGCGCCACATAGGAGACCACAAGGCCGACCATCAGGTAGCGGTTGACATAGTCACACGCTGCCGTCCCGATAAAGACGAGCAGACCCAAGATCGCCGTCACGATCAGGCTTCCCGCCCATACCGGTGGGGGCTGCCCCCCGTAATAGGTGACAAACTCAGCCACCAACTGCCCGCTCCCCGCGGTGTAGGCGGTCAGGATCAGGTAGAAGAGGTAGCAGAAGAGAAACCAGCTAAGGCCCTTCCCTACCACACCCAGCGTCCGCCCCGCCATTGAGACGATCGAGACATTGGGGCCCATCCAGAGGTTAACCTCGAGGAGCAAAAGCGCCGTCGTCGTCATAAAGGCCCAGGCCAACAGGAAGGCCAACACCGCCGGCACAAAACCGGCCATCGCGGTTGCCGTGGGCATCGCGAGCATCCCTGCCCCGATGCAACTTCCTGCAATCAGAAGGATTGCCCCTAATGTTCGTGTCCGTATCTGCTTAGAATTCAACATGGATAACCTCTGATAAGTAG
The DNA here is from genome assembly GCA_050250135.1 of Parachlamydiales bacterium. Classification (GTDB taxonomy): domain Bacteria; phylum Chlamydiota; class Chlamydiia; order Chlamydiales; family JAFEGQ01; genus JBFWPF01. The sequence continues at coordinate 93,329 of JBFWPF010000001.1, forward strand.
ACACCCGACTTGCCAGTTACTAATGCCTTTTATCCGAGGGGAGATCGGTTTCCAGGGCTGCGTCTGAGCCGCAGGACAGGGCCAAAGCGCCCTGTTCAAGGCGAAGAGACAGCCCTGGGAGCCAATATCCGCCGGAGAAAAGGCGTTAGTAGCTGGCAAGTCGGGTGTAGACTACCGCCAACCAAAAAATGGGCCCTGGCTGTGATGATAATCGTCTCTCATATCAAAGGTCTTGAGTGGTTACGCTTAGGGTAAGAGATTCCTCTTTTTGGGACAAGGTTTGAGAGGGATCCTCATACCTCCAATTCATCTTCAGGGGGTGGGGGTCATCCCAATGGTAGACCCCCCACAAGATCGACACCTGGAGATGGGGGCACTGCCGATAGAGTGCTGGGAGGCGATCCTCCAGCGAGCACTCCACGACCTCCAACCGCTTCAGCTGCTTAAGCGACGGGACGAGCACAACCAGAGCCTCGACATCGGGTTTCGAGTAGCTCACTACAAGCCGCGTGAGATTGGGCGACCCCTCTCCCACCGCCCTAAAGAGCTCCGCATCCAACCCTTTGCACCGCCGCATCACCAGCTCTTTAAGGTTTTTGCACCCCTTTAGCTTCTTGATGAAGGGGGCATTTAGGCATTGGGTACTCAGATCGAGCACCTTCAAATTGGGCCAGCCTAGCAGCTCCTCACGAAGGGGGTCCTCAAGGGGCGATCTCCTCACATTGCACCGGTTCACCCAGAAGTCGGGAATAGTCCGGAAATAGCGGCAGACCCGTTGGAGGGTGAGGTAGGTCCCTTCATCGGTATAGGAGACGATCTGCCACCACAGCTCTGAAGGGAGGGGCTCAGGCGGGCTTATATCCCATTCTAGCTTAAGCTTCTTGGTCTCCATAAGAGGATTATACCCCTTCTTGCACTCTCCGTCCACTGAATATCAATATCTTAAAAAATAACTTTAAATAAATTAACAAAATATATATAATTAATCCCAAGCAACAGGAGGCTTAACTATGAAGATTGGAGATAAAACACAAACAACCATTTTAGCTACAACGCTTATAGCTGGCCTTGGCCTTAGCGGCCTAGCCATTAAGGGGGGCATCAAGATCCCCGTTCAGGAGCTTCGCTCGATGGCTGGGCTTCTTAACCACAAGGCTGTTCTCATCAAGGGAGCTGCCGGCCTGACCCTTACTACCCTTGCTGGAATCGGCGCCGCCCTTAAGCTAAAGGGGAAAGAGATTGAGGATCCCAAGATTGAGGACTTTACGGAAATTCAGGACGACAAAAAGCCTAAGGAGCCCAAAAGCCCTAAGGAGCCCAAAAAGCCCGTGGAGCCAAAGGTCCGGAAACAAGAGGGCATCGTGGTTACCCTGCCTACTAAAACGACCGCTAATACGGTCGATCATTGGATCGTGGAGGAGGATTCCCCTCTAGGCAATCAGGACACAAGCGTTATTACTCTTGAGGAGTAATTAGAGCGACTACCCAGGGCGTGTAATCAATTAAAATAACAGTTGACGTTTCGAGGGTCATTCCTTTATGCTTCTTGAGTTTAGCGGGTTGCAAAGGGAAAGGACATGAAACGGTATGCTCTAAGAGATGATCAGTGGGAA
>JBFWPF010000002.1:0-90708 GCA_050250135.1 Parachlamydiales bacterium
TTGAATGCCCTGACTAAGGAAAAGACCGTGAAGGTGGGTAAAGCCGGGAAGCGGCTATTGGCAGCTACTGACCCAAGGTACAGAGAAAAGGTTTTGAAATTATTTTTCTAATGTCAAGCACCCTGGGTCCTTGGGGCCCTCTATTACCCCCTCTTTTATGCTTACATGAAGAGCTTTTATACCCCTGAGGTCCTCATCGACGATTTTGATGTGGCCCTACGCAATTTCCGAGTGGAAAAGGGGAAGAGTATCTATGAGATCTCACCGAATCTGGTCCAGCAGTGGTTTGAACGCAAACGGCTAAATAAGGCTGAGTGGTATGACGAAGAGGGACAGGTCAAGGAAGAGGCCCTCTTGATGATTCTCATTGACCAGAATTTTCTTGTAGTGAATCCAGCTCTCTAGTGTCTGATTGCAAAAATCCATAGGCATCTTTTGCTGCCTTTTCTCACACTTTGCAAAGGAGCCAAAGGTCTCTACATACAATGTATGCCCCCTTTGGCTCCTTTGCAATCTGTGAATAAAATTCAGCCAAAATATGCCTATGGATTTTTGCAATCAGACACTAGATGCTAATCCCTTTTGTGCATAATGGATTACACCTTAGTAGACGTCCCTGAGGTAGCGCCCCTCTTTGCGGAGGGCTTTGACAAAGGCCTTAGGATCGGCGTTGCCATGGAGTTGGGCAATCTCCTGCAGGGCGCTGTCGACCGCAGGAGCCATCCCCTTCGCATCGCCACACACATAGAAGTGGGCCCCCCGCTCCAGCCACTCCCACACCTCCTCCCCATGCTCGAGCAGCCGGTGCTGCACATAGACCTTCTCCCCCTGATCGCGGGAGAAAGCGGTCGCAAGCCGCAACGCTCCGCGCTCAACAAGAGGGTTCCACTCCGACTCGTAGAAAAAGTGCCCCTCACGGGTCCACTCCCCAAAGAAGAGCCAGTGCCCCCCCGTAGCCCCTCGCGCGAGACGCTCCTGGATAAAGCCCCGATAGGGGGCCACACCGGTCCCCGGCCCCACCATAATGATCGGCGTCTCATGAGAGGCGGGAAGGCGGAAGTGGGGGGCCCCCTGGATGTAGAGGGGGACACTCCGGTCGCCAACAGGAGCCCCTTCGCATAGGTAATGGGTGCAGATCCCCGACTCAAGGTGGCGGACGGTGAGGTGGATCTCCTCACCCACATGCTCCATGGAGGAGGCGATCGAGTAGAAGCGGGGGAGAAGGGGGGAGAGGGCGTCGACCAGCTCCTGAGGGGAGATCTTGGCTAAGGGGAGCTCCCAAACCTTGTGGCGCTCGATGTAGTCGCGGATCGCCTCCCGGTCCTCGAGCGGGACGAGGGAGCGAGGAGGGCGGGAGAGGTTGGCCCGGTGGGCGAGGTAGTCGCGGAGGGTGTGGGAGGAGCCCGTCTTAGGACAGAGAACGGCCTCACTGCCTGAAGCCCCGAGCGAGTCGAGCGTTTTTTCGATCAGCTCAGGGGGGTTCTGGGGGAGGATCGCCACACAGTCCCCTGGCTCGTAGCGGAGCCCTGACCCCCGAATGTCGAGCACCATATGACAAGTACTTTTTTTAGAATCGGAGGAGGTGAGGGGGGTCCGTTCGACAAGGGTAGCGTAGTAGGGGTGTTCTTTTGAGTACAAGGGCAACCAGGGGTAATACCGCGGTATTATCCCTTAAGTTGGTAAATGAGGAAAGAGGCGGTGGTTTGGAGCCCCTCGAGGGCCTCCTTGGACTTTAATAGCCCAACTTTGTCATCGTCGTATCGGACTACCTGCTCCTTTTCAACTCGGTAGGCGATGTTGTGCCCCTTCTCAGCGGTCCCGATGTGCTCGACAACGCCAACCAATTCATAAGTTTTTTGGTCGATATCAAAGGAGGTTTCGATTTCAATAGGGGTATAATTTTTACCATGTTCGGTGCGCCGATTGATCGAGAGGGGGAGGAGCTTCGGGTAGCCCGTCGTCTCATCAATGCTGTCTGCCAGCACTGTGCTGATCTTCTCCCCCTTCTTGGGCTGAATCGTGAGATAGGCCTGGCCGCCAATAGCGTCATCAAGGCCCGTATGGAAGAGATCGAGTTCGTCACCCACAAATTTCCAGAATTCGGCGAAGTCTTGTGCCTGGCCGGTCTTGTCCCAAGTAGAGGTGGGCCCTCTGGCCTTTTCCACAGCTGCTGCTGCTTTAAGGAGCTCTTCGACCACCTTGACCTCAACGGTCGTGCTAGCTTGTTTGGCTTTCTTGAGGGCATCCTGGCAGGCCTTAGCTGCGTTGAAAAGCTCATCACGAGCCTTGCCCAGCTGTTGGTTGTTCGCTTCATCGCTCTGAGGCTTACGCTTGTCTAGCTTCACGTCGAGGGTGTGCTGCAGGAAGCTGCTGGCAAAGCAGGTGTTGTGCTCGTTCTTAATGCCAGGCTTTCCCTTCACCGTTGTGGGCGCTAGCTTGCCGAGATCGAGGCAGCGGATATAGTCGTAAACCTTAGCGGCATTGGGGCTGTCTTTGACCGACCAGCGCACCGCCTTCCCGACGGTCTTCCCCTTGATGTCATACGAGGTCTCTTGGAGCTCACCCGCCTTCCCTAACTCAAAGACCACCGTGTGGACATTCTGAAGGTCTATCACTTTCTCGGTGAACAGCTTCTCAATAGCCTGGAGCTGCTCTTCGTCCGTAATCTCGGTCCGCCGCCCCCCCTCTTCGCGATAGATCTTCCACTGAGCTCGAAATTGAGTGGTAAGGAAATTTTCGGGTTCCATAACGCGTACTAGTCCGTTTTCTTTTTATTATAGCAGGGGGATCAAAATAATGATAGTTGTGTTAAGATATGTAAGGGTTTGGCAATTAAGCTATTAGGTGGCACATGTTCACGGGGGCAGCCCCCTCCCTAGGGGCGGGGATCCCCAATCTCTCAGCTTGCAGTCATCGCCCATAGCTATGGGTATGAGCTCCTCCTTTAAGCCGAGATCTTTGCAATCCACGCTCCCTAGCGAGAGGACTCCCCCTCGTGAACAGGTACCATTAGGTGGGAGGCGTCCCCGCTGTCCCACCCCTTTTCGAGCTCGGAGAGCTGCCTCTTGGAGAGGCCGCCGAGCTGGGTCATGGCGGCGAGAAGGCGGGCTCGGGTCCGCTCCTTGCCGAGGAGCTCGGTCGAGGCAAAGAGGGGAGGGCCCTGCTTCTTACCGGTCAGAGCGGGGTAGAGAATAGCCATTACCGCCTTTTTGTGGTTGGCGTTGAATAGCTTAGCGACGTCACGGGAGGCCTGCTCGATCCCCGAGGCCCCCCAGTTCTCATGCCGCTCCATCCACCAGATCATCGCCTGGAGGATGAGGGCGCTCTGGGAGGGGGTCAGCCCCTTGGGGCAGAGCTCTTCGCTGGTGGGGTGGACCTGGGCGACAAAGAGGAAGCTGCAGAGCTCCATAAACTCGCCAAAGGTCTTGATCCGGGTGTGGACGAGGGGCATCAGCCGCTCCATCAGGGGGTCGCTAAAGCCCCAGGCGCGGATCCGCTCCCACAGGGAGGATTCGGGAATCTTGCTGATGATGTACTGCTGGTTGAGCCAGTCGAGCTTTTGCACGTCGAAGACCGCCCCCGATTTGCCGATCCGTTTGGCATCGAAGGTGGCGGTGATCTCCTCGAGGGTGTAGATCTCCTGGTCGCCGGGCATGCTATAGCCCATCAGGGTCAGGAAGTTGGTGAGGGCCTCGGGGAGGTAGCCGCAGTCCCGGTAGTAGAAGATCGAGGTGGGGTTGCGCCGCTTGGAGAGCTTTTTCCCGTCGGTGCCGAGGAGGAGGGGCATGTGCATAAAGATGGGGGGGGTCCATCCGAAGGAGTCGTAGAGGAGAACATGCTTGGGGGTCGAGCTCATCCACTCATCCCCGCGGATAATGTGGGTGATCTCCATCAGGTGGTCATCGACAACGGCGGCGAGGTGGTAGGTGGGAAAGCCGTCCGCCTTCAGGAGGACCTGGTCGTCGATGTCGCTCCAGGGGACAACGCTCCTCCCCTTGATCGCATCGTCATAGACACACTCCCCCGTCAGGGGGACCTTGAGGCGGATAACGTAGGGCTGCCCCTCCCCCTCGCGCTCTTTGATCTCTTCGGCAGAGAGGTTCCGGTGGCGCCGGTCGTAGCCGGGCCGCTGCCCTAACTTGGCGGCCACCTCCCGCATCTCGGCCAGCTCTTCAGGGGTGGTGAAGCACTTGTAGGCCTTCCCCTCGTCCACAAGCTGGTGGGCATAGCGCTGGTAGATCCCCAGCCGCTCCGATTGCCGGTAGGGGCCAAAATCGCCGCCGATGTCGGGCCCTTCGTTCCACTGGATCCCCGCCCACTTGAGCGCCTCAAAGATGTTCTGCTCGTACTGGGGTGCACTCCGCTTCTGGTCGGTATCCTCGATCCGGAGGATAAAGCTCCCCCCGTGATGTCTAGCAAATATTTGGTTGAACAGGGCGATATAGGCGGTCCCGACGTGGGGATCACCAGTAGGGGAGGGGGCGATACGGACACGGACCGACATAGGCCCTAGACTTTACCTGAAGTTCGAGTTTTTTCGGTGAGGAAGATGAGATCGCGCATCACGTTGTAGGCTTCGCGGAGTTGGTGGTCGTTGCGGCTTGCGAGGGGATCCCGAGCGAGGTCATCGCTAGTAAGCTCCTCGAGGAAGGCCTGGTAATCGAGGTTCCCCTCGATCCGTGCCTCCGAGTTTTTCCGGAGCTGCTCGATATGCTTGTTGTAGGTCGTCATCCGCTGCTGGAGGCCGATCAGGTAGGTGTGGGTGGCCGCTAAGCGGTGGGGGAAGGGGATGTCGGAGAGATCATCCTTGAAGTTGGGAGAGATACTCTGACCGTCGAGGGGGTACTTGGAGTACTGCTCTCCTAGCTCGGCATGGGAGAAGATCCCCGGGACGATCACATCAGACTCGATCCCGTGGAGCTGGGGGCTCCGCCCCGAAACGGTGTAGTAGGCCCCTCGGGTCACCTTGTACTCCCCCTTGGGGTCAACCGAGCTGCCCCCAACGGCATCGATAGTGGTCGTCTGGAATGTCCCCTTGCCGTAGGTGGTGACATCTCCCACAATGACGGCCCGGCCGTAGTCTTGGAGGGTCCCCGCCACAATCTCCGAGGCCGAGGCGCTCGCCCGGCTGACAAGGACGATAAGGGGGCCATCCCAAACGGTTGTTCCAGTCACATCTCTCAGGTGGTGGACCCTCCCCTCGTTGTCCTTGATCGAGACGACAATCCCCTTGGAGATAAAGAGCCCCGTAACCCCGACCGCTTGGGAGAGTATACCCCCTCCGTTGAGCCGCAGGTCGAGTATTAACCCTTTGAGTTTGTGTTCCTTCTGCATCTTTCGGATGGCTGCTTCCATGTCGCTTGCTGAGCCGGCATCCTCATCCTGATAGAAGGAGTGCATGGCGATCCGGCCGATTACCCCATCCCCAAAGGGCTCTACGCTGGTTTCGATCCGGGTCTCCTTGAAGACCACCTCACCGCGGACGATCTCCACCTCGGCATCCTCCTCGTCCCGGAGAACGGTCAGATGGACGGCTGTCCCATCGGGGCCCCGGATCTTTTGGACCGAGTCGAGGATATCGAGGCCGATGATCGGCTCCCCGTCGACAGCGACGATCTCATCGCCCACCTTAAGCCCCCCCTGCTGGTAGGCGGGGCCCCCCTCCACGATCCGGACCACCTGTAGGCCGGTCAGGCTATCTTTGAGCTGGACCCCGATCCCAAAGAGGCGCTGCTGCATCGCCACCATAAAGTCGGTGGCCTCCTCGGGGGTGAAGTAGTTTGTCTGGGAATCGAGGGCCGAGGCGGTCGCCTTTAAGACCTGCCCTAGCAAGATCTGATGGGCCTCTAAGTCATTGGATCCAAACAGCTTACCCTCAAGCCGTTTCCGCCGCCTATCGAGTCGTTGTAGGGCAAGTTGCTGGTCCTCGTGGGTCAATTTGCCCGAGATGTCGAGTTGGAGGGCCCGAACCTTGAAGAGGCGGTCGGTCAGCTCGGGCTCACTCTCTGCCCAGTCCAGGTTCTGGAACTCCTTGCTGCTCAGGTGTTCGGGGAGGCTTCTGCCCGCAAAGCTGGCCTCAATGCGCCCCCGCCGCGCTATCGCCCGCCGCATCGTCTCGTGAAGGGCCTCAAAGGCCGAAAAATCGTGCCGCTGGTACCCCTCCAAAATGGCCGCTGCTGCCCCGTCAGAGGGCTCAAGCCACCCCTCCACCTCTGTCCGGACAAAGTAGGTTTTGGCCGGGTCGAGCAGTTCCACATAGTTCTGCATCGCCCGCTTGACGAGGGGGATATCGAGCCGCTTGTGCCTCACGTGGGCCGCCATCATCTCCCCTAGCTTGGCCTGCACATCGGCCGGTTCCAGGTTAGGGGGGGCCGCCTGAAGGAGGGGGATAAAAAGGAGCAGAAATAGGGTGCATCGGAGTAGGCGCATGGGATCCCCAGTCACTTTTTCCGCAGTGTAGCGGGGGATCCCCTTTCCAACCAGCCCCCCTATGCCTTTTTTACCCCTTCATAATCAATGTTTTAGACAAAGACTCCACCGACACAAGATTTTTTTTCAAAATTTTCGCCAAAAGTGTTGACCCCATTTCTTAACTATGCCATAATTTTAAGTCCCTAGAAGAGTAAAGAAGTGATAAATTTATGAATCCGTCGGAGATAAGGAGGTAAATATGTCTGGGGATTACAAAAGGGCTCCTGCAGAGGACTTTAGGAATGAAGTCGCTGTCGAGATCTGCGAAAAGCCCGATACCGATGGCCGGAAGGTGGTTTCGATCACCGAGGCTGCTCGGATCAATAAGGTAACTCGGCAGGCCATTTATGTCGCCATTAAGCAGAAGAAGCTGCGGGCGAAGAAAGAGACGACCCGTTGGACGATCGACCTTGATGACCTCGAGGAGTATCGTCGGAATAAGTATTCCCGGGCGAAGTCGATGTATGATGGGGAGCTCCTTTTCGACAACGATAAGGGGTACTACTCGGTCAAGCAGGTAGCGAAGATGCTCAATGTACCTGAGCAGAAGATCTACTATGCGACGCGGGTAGGTCATCTTAAAGCGGTCCGTAAAGGGGCTGCGTGGGTGATCCACATTGAGTCGATCAATGGTTATCGTCAGAACTACCTCGACAAGCGGTCGACCCGCCAGGCGAGCTAGTTTCGATTGAAACGCTAGTGGAGAGGCCGTATCCTACTTTGGTGTGGGGTACGGCCTTATTTATAAAATCGGGAGAGCGGGATGCAAGATCTAAGAGGAACAGAAGCCTATGACGCCTATACGCTGGATGAGCTAAAGCAAAAGGCTGATTGCCCTGAGGTGACGCAGGAGTGGGAGCGGCGGGCAAAGCTTCATGGGTATGTTCCGAATCAAGTAACCAGCGGGAAGGCCTTCTTTCTTAAAAAGGTGGAGGACTGGGGAAAGGCGCTGAACAACTGCCCTCAAGGGCTTAAGAGTTGGATTGAGGGGCAACCCGAGCTTATCTCCCACCCCGAGGTCTACCTAACGGACGATCAGCTTGGGCCCGTCCGCCTCTGGATCACCCTGACACAGGATCCTGATACGAAAAAAACTGAGCCGACCTTCTTTGTGTCCATAGAGCCTGAACAGGGCGAGCTTCTAGGGGAGGCTTGGTCCCAAACAGGCAAGAAGTCCTCATGGCCTAGTGGACACGCGCACTATGAGGACTGTGATAAGGAATTTTTGTCTTGGGCCTTTAATAAATCCTCCTTTGGAAAATTGGTGCAAGCAAATCAGAAGGCGGAGTCATTTACACCAGTTCGGAGCAAGGCGTTGCAGGAGAAGTGGAACGAAGAGCTTGAAAGCCTATTTGGCGTCGGTCCCCATCCCTTGCCTGTTGCATCACCCTCTGAAGGATCCTCCTCCTCCGAAGGGCAGGGCCGGACAACTCTTATTCTGCTAGGAGCACTAGCTCTTGTTGCCCTTTTTGGCATCAATCAATTGTGGAAACGGGTGAGGGGCTAATGGAGTCACTAAAAGGACTGAGTTTTAATGAACTGAAGGAGCAGCCTGATTCTGCCGAGGTCCAGCAAGAGTGGAAGCGACGAGCGGAGCTTCATGGGTATCTCGTAGCAGGGGTCAGTGAGTCAAATCCAGGCCTTGTCGAGCAGAGGGGCGCTCAGTGGAAGCGTCTGTATAAGGATAACATCACGCTTCTGCAGGAGAAGAAAATAGCGGAGCGGAAGCTTATCGATGCCTTCTTTGAAAAGGTGGTCACCTTTGACGACAACCTGCGCTACGTCCGAGATGGCCAAAAGAACGAATTTCGGGTTTGGGCAACCGTTGTCAGGAACCAGCCCAGCAAGCAACGAGCATGGCTTCTGACGGTAGAGATGAAGGATGGGAGTGCCTTTGCCATCACCGAAGAGGAGGGTGCAGAGGGAAAGCTCAATTGCTGGGCCCTCCTTCCGGGCAAACGTACCTTTGTTAAAGGGGGATTGACTGGGCCGAAAATGATCAAGCTATGGCTCAACGACTTTAACGAAGAAGAGGCCAATAAGTCCCCAACTGACCGGAAGAAGGTTCCCGTCCATCCCCTATTCTACCTCTACTCGGGGGGCCTTGCGGGGCAGTTGACCGCCGTTGAGCCCTTTGAGGTGACTCGGGAACAAAAGGATCACGAAAAGTGGGTGATCGGCATCAAAACGGGGACCGACCTTAAGGCATTTCCTTTCGGGGATGTTGCTGTGCCCGAGAAGGTCTCCCCGTGGAAAGTCGTTGTGGGGCTCGCCCTCCTCGCCCTCTCTCTCTACGGCAGCTATAAACTATGGAAAAAGGTGAAAATATGGAATTAGGCCCTTCAATCCCCCTCGGTCCGCCTCAAAACCCTCAGAACCCGCCCTTTTCCGTAGGCCAGCTTGTCCCAGTTTTCCCAATCCATAGTGAAGGGGAAGCTGTTCCGGAGCTTGACAAGTCCAAGTGGAGCGAGCTCTTAGCCGCCCCGAAGGAGAAGAGAATCATAGCTCCCTTACTCCTGGCGGCCGGCTTGCAACCCTCTGTTCCGGTCTATACGCAGGATGAACAGGGGATCAAACTCCGCTTATGGGCCACCCCCTACCAACAAGAGAACCAATGGGCCCTCTTCCTAGCTGCCGAGTGGGAGGATGGCCGCGCCTTTGCCATTTCCGAGCAGGAGGATGGGTACTGTGCCTATGCGCGTGCCACCTTCACCGATACTGTGTCTACCGACACCCACCGGGAGCAGATAGAGGTAGCCTCCGCAAAGAACCTGACCCAAAAAGAACTGGCTGAAGTTCTACTGGGCCATGGCCAATCGATCTTACATCTTCGGAAGCTGGTGGTAGTAGATCAACAGCCATTGGATGAAATTGCCTCCTTTCAGCCGGCGCGTCAAAAGGGCATTGAGGCGGATGGACGGCGGGCATACGGACTTACATGCCCGAGGCCCCTCTTCCCCCAGCCCCTATTCTCGTTGGCCCGATATCGGACCCCCCTCCGGCGCGGCCAGGAGAGGGCTTTCCCTGGACAGCAACGCTTATCGTACTAGCGCTAGCCCTTATAGGCACCCAGCAGCTGTGGAAACGGATGAGGGCCTGATGGAGCCTAGCCACGATCTCACTCTTAAGGGATCACAGCAAGCCCTGTGGGAGGAGGCCTATAGCCGGGCTCCAATAGCGATCCAGCGGCTAATCACCGACGTAGGGCTCTCTCTTGCCAGTCCTGTTGGCTACATTAAGGTTGACAAAGAGCGGGTTCGCCTTTTTGTTACCCCCACTACGATGCCCAACCAAATCGGCGTAGCTAGAAACCTAAATCCCGACCAAAAACCCGATTTGGCCCTCTTTGAGGAGTGGGAGAATGGGGATGTCGCCGGTACCCTCCTCACCGACCTTTTCTTCCTGAGAGTATCCGATCACCAGGCTACCCACTCCTCGCTCACGCAGGGTGCCTATGAGAGGGATTTCGGGGAGGTGTTGGCCATAGGATCAGAGGAGATCAAGGAGGCTGTGGCTAAGGGCCCCCTCGATAGGGTCCTGCAGGGTGGGCAGAATCGATGCGATCCCTTTGCTCCGCCCAAGCCGGCGGATTCGACCCATTGGCGGCGCATTGCCCTGAATACCTTTAAGGTCACTCTCCCTGATCTACCGACTCAAGAGCCTAGCCCCCTTGCTCTACGGCACACGCTGCTAGCCACGGCTCTCCTCCTCACCCTCTCTCTCTATGGCGGCTACCGCCTTTGGCGCACCCTTTCTAAATAAATAATTATGTGTTTTTCTGGGGCTCATTGGGAAGAATGAGCAAATAGGAGCCCCAGATGAAAGCCGTTGCCCTGGATATGGACGACCACAAGATCCATATCGTTGATGTCGAAGAACCCCAAATTGAACGACCCGATCAGGTTAAGGTTAAGGTACTTGAGGTAGGAGTCTGCGGGACCGACAGGGAAGAGGCCTCGGGCGGGAGGGCCGACGCCCCCCCAGGGGAAAAACAACTCATTATCGGCCACGAAATGCTCAGCGAGGTGGTCGAGGTGGGCTCCAAGGTGACCCGCTTTAAGCCGGGAGATCTAGCAGCGATAACCGTACGGAGGGGATGCGGCAAATGCTCCTCCTGCGCCGCTAAGGCCTTCGATATGTGCTACACCGGCGAGTACACAGAGCGGGGGATCAAGGAGCGCAATGGCTACCAAACGGGCTTTGTCATCGAAGAGGAGCAGTACATCGTTAAGGTTCCCAGCCACCTGCGAAGTGTCGGGGTCCTGACCGAGCCAACCTCGGTAGTCGAGAAGGCGATCGATGAGATGGCGCTGATGCAGACGGTGCGGCTGCCAGGAGAGAAGGACCCCAAAAAGTGGTTCCAAGGGAAAAAGGTGCTTATCGCCGGTCTTGGGCCGATCGGTCTGCTCGGGGCAATGGTTCTAAAGCTCAGAGGAGCAAATGTTTACGGATTGGACGTTGTCCCTCCCGACTCGAGCCGCCCCCGCCTCTTTGAGAAGCTTGGGGGGCACTACCAGTATGGGAAGGAGGTCCACATCTCCGATCTCGTAACCGATTGCGGGCAGGTCGATGCGATCTTTGAAGCAACAGGGATCCCCAACCTCGACTTTGACCTCCTATCGGTCCTTGGGGTCAATGGGATCTATGTCCTGACCGGGGTGCCGGGAACGAGCCGAGAGATCTCTGTCAAAGGGGCGGAGATTCTTAAGACGTTGGTTTTCAAGAACCAAGTCCTCTTCGGGTCGGTGAATGCCAACCAGCGCCACTGGGAGATGGCAGTTGAGGACCTCGCCGCGGCTAAGGAGCGGTGGGGGGAGGTGATCGATGGGATCGTCACCCACCGGGTCCCCTACGACCAGGCTGAGAAGATCCTGATGGAGCACCCTGCAGACGAGATCAAAGCCGTTATCAAGTGGAATTAAAATTATACTTTATTTTCAAAAACGGGAATTTGTGATATAATTTTCCTCCCTACTTAGGAGGATAACTAATGTCGCAAGCGGATAAACCCACCGTTATCGGAGCTGGAGTTGTGGGGGGGCTAAGCGCTCTCCTGTTGAGTCGAACGGGTTCTTATTGGGGACCCATTGCGGTGATCGCGGGGACGGGGCTGGCAGCCAAGGTCGCTCTATCTCAAGACAAGCCGGGGATTGCCGGGCGGGCGACGATGATTGCCTTCGGGGCCGTTGGCGGCGCGCTGATCGGCGGTTTTCTCGGGTGTGGGTGGGAATATGGGAAGCAGGCGCTTAGTGCCCTACAACTAAGGAACTGGGGCAGTCTAGAGGATCAGCTTTACAGCCTTGTGGTTTTTGGTCTGTTGGGGAGCGTCGGTGTTAGCTCCTGTAGAACGGCCTGGGGCCTAGCAGGTGGGGAGAGCTGGGCTGAGGAGCGTCACTACCATTGCTATTACTCGATGCCAGACAACCATGCCTTGAGCTTTAAGTGGGCAGCCCTAGCAGATGGGCCGACCTGCCGACAATGGGTACTGAGCCACCACATGCGCAGACGAATGATGAAGTGGCTGCAAAACCATAGAGAGGGGTGGAACCACTATCCCGAATGGCTCTCAGGAGCCATTGCGCGTCACTGGGATCACTTCAGCCAAGAGGAGCGCAGCAAGATCATCGCGGGCGCTTTGGATGGGAGTTGGCAGCTTGAAGGGGGAGACCTCTACGCCGCCTTCAAAGAGCGAGGCAAAGAAGAGGAGCTTTCCAATCTCCTGTGCACGTTCCATAAGGGTGAGGAGGCTGAAAAGCTCCTGGGTGACTATGAGAGGGTTCAGAAAGTGGCCGAGACGCTTCCCCTTGATAAGTTTGAGGAGCAGATCGCCGAGGTGGAGCAGCTTCGCGACAAGGGAGACCACCGCGGGTGGGCTAAGGCCCTCCAGCCGATTGCCGTCTATCACAAAGCGATGATTCATCCCCAGTTTAAGCAAGCGGTGATCTACCTGAATGGAAAGGCACTGGTGGAGGGTAAGAAAAGGGAGAGGCCTGAGTGGGAGGCGTTCTGGCAAAAATGGAATGAACAGCCTGAAGTGGGGAAGAGCCTTGCTCACCGGTATCAGGCTTTGTTAGGGGTTTACGACGCAGGTCCAAAAGAGGATCCCGATTTTACCGAGTACCTGGCGACTCTGGAGCCCCCCCATGTCACCTTTAAGAAGGTTGAGGTTGAGGTAACGGAGGAGGAGGATGGGCTGGAGGAGGCGATGATGGCCCTCTATGGTCAGTTTCGACCCAAGCATGACGGGGGGCTAAGGAAATATGTAGAGCCCTTAAGCCAGTTACAGCAGATGGGCCTAGTCTCTGAGGAGGCGGTGAAGGAGAAAGTCCTCAAGGATCTGCCACTTGGGGCGGAGGAGAAAGAGCTCACAATCCTTAAGCGGCTAGGAGATCTTGCAAAGGAGAGCTCGGTGTCCTTGTCATCCCCGCTGCCGCAAGCGGAGAGTGTCCGGGACGAAGATGCTATTGAAGCTGAGATTTTTGTAAGGATCTTCGAGGGAGAGCCAGGCCTTCGGCTAGCCCTAACCGGATTAGGATTTGCTGCCCTCTCACTGGCACTCAATGGGAGTTTCTTTCTCGAGCGGGCCAGCTCCTACCCAGCCGCCTTAGCGATAGGAATGGGGATGGGGTGTTGGCTCAGCTATGAAGCGGCGCAAAAGGTTATGGGGCCTCTCGAGCGGCTTCACGAGGGGTTGGCCCAAATCGGCAATGAGGTTGATGATCCCATGGTGGGAACCATTCAGCGTTGGGCCCAGTGGCTCGATGAATGGCTTTGCCCACAGAATCTTCTAAGAGGCTACGAAACGACCTTCTCAGCCCACAGTACTTTTCTTTGGGGGATGGGCACCCTCCTCCTATGGAGGGTGCGGGCCGGTGTCTCTCGCCTGTTTGGGTCACTTGGGACCTTTGTTTCGGGAGGGATCATGGGCTCAGCGATAACCTTCGGAGGGGTCAGGCAGCTAATGGGCTGGAATCGAAAGGCGGAAGTTGCCCGTGAGATTGAGTTGGCGGGGGGAGCGGTAGAGTTGTGGCGGGAGGGGTGGGTGCGCGCTGGCCTCACAACAGCCTTCGGTTACGAAGAGGTCCAGAATAATCCTGAATGGGTCCGCTGGTACGAGCAGCAGGCGATGCGATGGCTTATCTAGAGCACCTTGAAGTCGCGGATGAGGAGCTGGATGCTCGTCTTGTTCTGAAAGCGGTTGATCTGGGGAGTAAAAGCGACCCGCAGGTTTAAGTTGGGCCTCATCAGCTGGGACTTGAGCTCCCCCATCCCAAAACCGATCCCCTCCAGCTGCCGCCCCTTTTGTTCCAAGTAAAATTTTAAGTGGGCGCCGCCGACAAGGCGAGGAGGTCTGACCTGCCGCGCATCGCAAAAGAGGATGGGGGGCGGGTTTTCATTCCCATGGGGCTCGCAGAGGGCCAAGGACTCCATTAGGTCAAAGGTGAGCTCGGTAAAGTCGACCTGAGCATCGATCATGAGCTTCGAGATCACATCCTGCTCCTTGAGGGTCATGTTGGCCCGGGCAAGGAGCTTCTCTTTGAGGAGGGGGATTTTGTCCTCGGCGATGGTGAGGCCGGCGGCGTAGTCGTGGCCCCCAAAGTTGAGGAGGAGGTCGGCCTGCTCGCGGAGGAAGGGGAGGAGGGGGAACTCGGGGATGGTTCGCATGGAGCCCTTACCGATCCCCTTGTCGACGGCGATGAGAAGGGTAGGGCGGTTATAGCTTTTGGCTAGGCGGGTGGTGAGGATGGCGACGACCCCGGGGTGCCACTTTTCGGAGGCGAGGACGAGGGCCTTTTCCTGGAGGATTTCGGGGTGGGCCTCGAGAGTCGCCTCGACATCTTCGGCCATGACCTGCTCGATCTTTTGCCGCTGGATGTTGTTGAGGTCGAGCTCTTGAGCGAGCTCCTCGGCGCGGGCCTCGTCGCGGATGAGGAGGAGCTCAACCCCTTTGCGGGGCTCGGCGATCCGGCCGAGGCTGTTGAGGCGGGGGGCGATCTTGGAGGCGACATCGACGGCGGTGATCTCGTCGAGCTTAATGTCACAGACCTTGGCCAGTTTGCGAAGGCCGATCCGGCCCGTCGTTTTGAGCTCAGCCAGGCCGTAGCGGACGAGAATCCGGTTCTCCTTGAGGAGGGCCCCCATGTCGGCGATGGTCCCCATGGCGACCAGGTCGAGGTAGGAGCGCAGGTCGATCTGGTGCTTGAGGGCCCTGCCAGTGCGGACGAGGTGGGTGGTAAGGGCGTGGGCGAGTTTGAAGGCGACACCGACCCCGGTTAGGTCCCGGTTGGGGTAGAGGTTGTGGTAGACCTTGGGGTTGAGGGTGGCGACGCAAAGGGGGATCTTTTTGGTCGGCTCGTGGTGGTCGGTGACGATCACATCGATCCCTTCGCTGGCGATCCGCTCGATCTCTTTGGTGGCGGTGATCCCGCAGTCGACGGTGATGAGGAGGCGGGCCTGATGGTCCTTGGCACACTTGTAGGCATCGCTCATCATGCTTTGCCCCAGCTCATTCCGGTTGGGGATGTGGAAGGCGATGTTGGCCCCGATGCTCTGGAGGAATTCGGTGAGGAGGGCGGTACCGGTCATCCCGTCGACATCGTTGTCCCCGTAGACGACGATCTTCTCCCCGTTATCGACGGCGGTGCAGATCCGCTCGACCCCCTTATCCATATCGGAGAGAAGGAAGGGGTCGAGGAGATCGGGGAGCTTGGAGTAGAGGTACTCCTGGATCATATCCTGGCTGATAAAGCCCCGTGAGACGAGCACCTGAGCGGAGACGGGATGGATGTGGAACTCACGGACAATCTCCTCGGTCCAGGAGGGATTGATTCGAGGGTAGACCCAGAGGGGCGCGGCGTGCCGCGCTTTTAGCCCCATGGGTGGCTACGCCTTGCTCGGAGCATTATTTTCGCGGCGGGCCTCTCGACTATGGAAGTAGAGGAGGGTTGGGCACGCGATAAAGAGCGACGAGAAGGTTCCAAACACAACCCCAAGGGTCATGACGAGGGCAAAGCCAAAGATGGCCGAGCCGCCGAAGGTGACGAGGGCGATCAGGGCGAGGAGGGTCGTGAGCGAGGTCATGATCGTCCGGTTAAGGGTGGCGTTGAGCGAGTGGTTGATCAGGTCGGGGTAGGCGAGTTTGCGCAGCAGGCGCCCCTCCTCCCGGATCCGGTCGAAGATGATGATCGTGTCATTGAGCGAGTAGCCGATAATCGTCATCAGGGCGCCGATCACTTGGAGGTCGATCTGGACGGGGAGCCCCATGGCGTGGAGTATGGCCATCGCGCCGATGGTGATCACGACGTCGTGGGTGAGGGCGACGAGGGCGCTGACCGCATACTTAAACTCAAACCGGATCGTGATGTAGACCAGGATGGCAAAGAGGGCAAGGCCAAGGCCAAAGATCGCCTGGTTTCTCATGGTGTCGGAGAACTGCCCCGAGATCACACTCCACTCGCTGGTGAGGCGGGTGAGGGTGTCGGGCTTAAGGGTCAGGCCGGCGGCTTGGAGGGTGTCGACAACCCAGGTGATGCGGGAGTTAGCCTGATAGGGGAAGACCACCTGGTCGGCTGGCACCTCGCTTGGCAGGGCAGCAAAGGGTTTGCCGGGCTGCTCCAAACCGGTTCCTAGTTGGATTCTGAGCTGGGTCGGGCGGTTGAGTTCCCGCACCTGAACCTCTTTAGCGGGGGCGCCGGCTGCGACTAGAGCCTTCAGCGCCTCTTGCCGGTAGTCGACACCTGCCCTCTCCTCGACGCTTACGTTGAGGGCGTAGCCGCCAGTAAAGTCCATCCCAAAGATAGAACCCCGCTCGACGTAGAGCATGCCGGCGCCGGCAATCATCAAGGCAATGGAGGCGATAATGGCGATCCGGGTTTTGCTGAGGAAATCAAAGCGGGTCTCTTTGAAGAAGTTCCGCATCTTCAGCTCGGTGTGCTTGGGGTTTTGGACCCAGCTGGCAAAGAAGGTGCGAGTCATAAAGAGGGCGGTGAACATCGAAGAGACGATCCCGATGATCAGGGTAACGGCAAAGCCCTTAATCGGCCCCGCGTCGAAGTGGAGGAGGATAAAGGCGGCGATGATGGTGGTGATGTTTGAGTCGAAGATGGCGGTAAAGGCCTTCTTGTAGCCGGCGCTGAGGGCAAGGGCGATTTTCCCCGACTGGGCAAACTCCTCGCGGACCCGCTCAAAGACGAGCACGTTAGCGTCGACCGCCATCCCCATGGTGAGGATGATTGCCGCAATGCCGGGTAGGGTGAGCGCTGCGTCGATGTTTTGCAGCGCCCCCCACATGATCAGCAGGTTAAAGAGGACCGCCACGCTCGCCACCATACCGGCAAAGCGGTAGTAGGTGGACATGCAGGCGATCACAAGGACCAGGCCTAGGGCTGCCGCAACCAAACCGTGAGCCCGCTCCTCTGAGCCCAACTCGGGGCTGACGTTTTTCTCGGAGAGGATCTTGGGCGTGTAGGTGAGGGAGCCCGCCTTGAGGTCGGCGACGAGCTGGTTGATCTGCCGCTGCGAGAAGTGGCCGGTGATGTTCCCGTTGTCGCGCAGGGAATCTTTAAGGGTAGGAGCGCTGACGATCTCTCCGTTGAGGACCGCCGCCATCCGCCAGCCCCGTCCGTTAGTGGCCGTCTCCTTAGGAGTGCCGCCGATCCGGCTCTCGGCAAACTGGCTCGTCCAGGCATAGAGGTCGGCCCGCGGGTTGCTCCGGATCCCATCGGCTCGGACGGTGCCCGAGGCGACGCTAAAGACGAGGGCGTTGCCGCGGGAGGGATCATACTCGCCGTGAACATTCTCAAGGCTGGGGCCGTCGAGAGCGTAGTTGTAGAAGGTGATGAGAAGGGGGGTCATCTCCCCTTGCATCTCGGCGGCGGCATCCTCGCGGAACATCGCAACCATGGAGAGGGAGTCGTCAAAGGCGCTCGTGGGAGCGCCAATGCGGGGGTTGGCAAGGCGGAGCCCCTGTTGGAAGAGGGTCTTAGCCGCTTCGCTTTGGGGCCTTACCGCCCCCTCCTCTTCGAGGTCGCCGCCTAGCTTGTTGTAGGCGATCTCGTTGATCTCTTCGATCGAGGTCTTCCCGGTTACCTGAGCCTCGTTCCACACCTCCTGGAGGAAGCGGGAGACCGAGCCTCCAAGGGCTGGGCTATGGGGAGAAAATTTTTCATTTACAATGTGGAAGGTGAGGGTAGAGGCTCGCACAAGTTCTTTAGCTGAAAGCCCTTGAGCCCCGGGGAAGTTGAGGACGATGTTGTCCCCTTCGGTGCGGACCTCCACTTCGGAGACCCCCATTTTATTGACCCGGCGGGTCAGCTCGTTGACCCCCTGCTTGAGGTCGGCGGGATTGGTTACGGGGCGCCCTTGGCTGTCGCGCAGTCCAATCGTGACCGACTTACCCCCTGAGAGGTCGAGCCCCCAGTTGAGGACCTTGTTGGCATCGCCGCGGAAGTACTTTTTCGCAGAGAGTCTCAAGTTGTCGGCGAGAACCCCTCGGGTGGGAGGGGGCACTTCGTAGCGGGCGCCCGGAATCATCGAAACCCTGGCCGCTTGGTACTCATCTCGCCATTTCAGAAGGTCCTCATGCTCGCGGGTGTCGATCTCGTTGAGTGCGATGAGGCGTTGCTTTTCATTGGAGAACTCGAGGGTCGCCCTCTTGCCACTCCCTTTGATCTGGAACTCCTCCCTTGTGGCAGCGAGGGCCATTTGGGCAAAACCGGGCATCTCGAAGATAAAGTCCTCTTTGAACTCAGGGGCGATCCCAAAGCTGTTTCCGGGGTAGCCGACAAAGCCGGCATTGGAGAGGAGCTGGTAGAGGTGTTGGGTATCGGTTGAAAGGGCCTCCACCTGGCTGGTAGAGCGGGTAGCGCCTGCGATGTCGCCGATCCCTTTAGCAATGACGTAGAGGGAGCCATTTCGGAACCCTTCGGGGAGGGGCCCCTTCTCAGCAGCTGGAGCGTAGACAACCAGGCCGAGTTGCTGATCCTCAGCAGAGAGGGTCCGATACTCGGCATAGCTGAGGATGGGGAAATGCTCTTGCTGGAACTGGGGGTGGGTGGGTTGCCAGAGGGCCTCAAGGGCCCCTTGGAGGTGGGCTCCCTCCTCTGCGGCAAGGGCCGAAAGGTCCATCACCAGCAGACTCTTGCTGCCGGGCAATTTGCTTAGCGCCGCTGCAAACTGAAAGCCATCGGGGGCGATTTGCTCCGAGGCCTGGTGGCCGATTTGCCCGATCTCTCCCAACAGGAGGGTGTCGAGCTTGGCGGTGAGGTAGGCCCCCCGCTCAGAGGTGGTGTCGAGCTTGCGCATCGCCTCTACGTCGGGGTGGAGAACGACCAGGAGCTTATCCCCCTCGAGATCCCGCTCAATGGCCGCTACAAAGGGGTTTCTGTTGCCGAGATCGACCCGCCCTGTCTGCTCGAGTTGGGTCAGGATCTGCTGCCGGGTCAGGGGATTCTCCCCTTGCTCAAAGAGGGCGCTATTGCCCTTCACAATGGCGAGGGCGGTATCGACCGTCTCCTTTTGGCGCCGGGCGAGAGCGCTGTTTTGCCGATAGGCCAGCTCTCCCTCGGAGGAGCCCTTCTCGGCTGCCTTGATCTCCTTCTCGAAGGAGGCCGAGGCCTTTTCGAGCTGGGCGATCAACGTGTGGACCAGAGGGGCCTTTTCCCCTCCCGAAACCTGGGTAAAGCTTCTGTAGAAGCGGGAGGCGATCGGACCCCCATCAAAGGCCCGCTCAAAGTCGACAATCTGCTCGGCAAGGTGGAGGACCTGATCGGTCTGGAGCTCAAACTTGGCCGCTACCTCGGAGCCGTGAGCTGCGCGAAGGAGGCGTGCTGGCATACTCTCTCCGCCCGCTGCCAGGGCAATCTCAGCTGCCCGCTCGTTGACGAGGCCCTCCCACGCCGGCGTGGGGGCCCCTTCGCTGTCCTCTTTTGCCACGTATTGAAAGAGCTGGGGATCGAGATGGACTCCCGTCCGCCGCTGCACGATCACCTCGTTAGCAGCTCCCGCCGTCTGACTCACCCCAAGTTGAGCGGGGATAAAGGGGATCAGCGCCCCCCCTCTAGGCAGATAGGCCTTAAACCGCCTCGCCTCTCCCTCATTTCCAAAGGTGACCCTCAGGTAGTCGGGAGCTCCCGCGACCGGCTCGATCCCTTTCGGTTTTATATTTAAATTTTTAGAGAAGTTCTCTAGCCAGGCGATTGACTGGGACTCAAGGCTGTTGACCCGCTGGGCGATCTGGGAGGCGACCTTTTCGGCCCCCTTTTCGGTTACCGGGCGGTCAAGGGGCTTCGCATAGAAGAACAGGGTGGGCAAAATGTTGTAGAGGGTGAGGGCGAGGACACCCGCGATTACCCACACCTGCCAGCGGCGGCGCTTTTCCATGAGTTATCTCCTATTGAGTTCTAATAGGCGGAGGATACCGACCAACCCCCATTCTGTCCATCACCAAAGTTGACTCTAGTGCGGCCCTAAAGTACCCTCAAGTGCCCCTATCTGAGGAGAGAATGAAAAGAGAATCTTGGAGATCCCGGGCCGGCTTTGTGATTGCGGCTGTGGGCTCAGCGGTCGGCCTGGTCAACATCTGGCGCTTCCCCCATGTCGTGCAGGGAAATGGGGGGGCGGCCTTCATCCTGACCTACCTGATTTTTCTGGTCCTGATCGGCTACCCCGTCCTCACTTCAGAGCTCCTGATTGGCCGCTCCTCCCAGCGCACACCCGCCCTTGCCTTCTCCCGCCTCTCGAGCCAGCCCCTCTGGCCGACCACAGGGAAGGGGATGGTGATCACCGGCTTTATCGTCTCCTCCTTTTACAGCGTGGTCGCTGGCTGGATCCTGGGCTACCTCTTTATCACCCTGTTTTCGGGTTTTAAGGGGGTGCAGACGATCGAGGCGGCCTCCGCCCTTTTCACTGCCAAGACAGGGTCGCCCCTCTGGTGTGTCGGCTACCATCTCCTCTTTATGACCCTCTCGACTCTCCTTCTCCTCCGGGGTGTTAGGGGGGGTATTGAGGCGGGCAACCGGATCATGATGCCCCTACTGGTCCTCCTCCTGATCTTTCTTGCCGCCCGTGGTCTACTCCTGATAGGGCCCTCTAAGGGGCTGAGCCTCCTCTTTTCCCCCAACTGGTCGCTCCTCACTCCCCGTGGGGTCCTGATCGCCCTCGGCCACGCCTTTTTCACCCTCTCCCTCGGGCAGGGGACGATGATCACCTACGGGAGCTACCTCCGTAGAAAGGAACACCTTCCCAACCTCTCCTGGCCGATCGTCCTCTCCGATACCCTCATCTCCCTCCTCGCTGGCCTGGCCGTCCTCTCGATCGTCGTCTTTGCGGGCACCCCCAGTACCGAAGGGGAGGGGCTCCTCTTTGCCACCCTCCCGACCGTCTTTGCGGCCCTTCCCGGCGGCAGCCTCTTAGCGCTCGTCTTCTTTGTTTCGGTCCTCCTTGCTGCGATCACCTCTCAATGCTCAGCGATGGAGCCGGCGATCAGCGCCCTAATCGATGCCAAGGGGTGGGGGAGGAAAAAGGCGGCCCTTCTGGTCGGCACAGGTGCCTTCCTCCTCGGCGTTCCTAGCGCCCTCTCAACCAACCTTCTCCGGAATTGGCAGGTTGGGGGCTTCACCTTCTTTAGGGGGATTAGCACCCTAACGGTCGATATCTTGATCCCGCTCGGGGGATTGGTGGCGGTCCTTTTTGTGGGGTGGGGTTGGGGCTTGCGCCGGGCGCTCCCCGAGCTTCTGACCCATGGAGGGGCGATCGCAAGGGGGTACTTTACCCTCTGCATCCGCTACATCGCACCGGTGCTGATCGTCGTGATCCTGATTTGGAGTCTAGTGAGTTGACCGAGCCCAATGGGTCATCCCGAGGCCGGTCACGGGGACCACAACGGTGATGAAGGGGACAAGGGCCTGGGCTATGGCAGACCACCCGCTGAGATGACGGGCTGTATAGAGGCTATAGGCCGAGCCGGCAAACCAGAGGGCAACAATACCCAAGCCGATCCCCATCTTGACCTTGTCTACCTCCCCTTTCGGGCGGGTGAGGTGCCAAGCGGGAAGGGTAATCAAGCTGGCTAGGCCGCTAAGGCAATAGGATTCGGCAAAGGGGTAGCTCAGCACGGGGGCGTCGGTCAACAGGTGCTTGGCTATCGTCCCCACTAGGGAGAGATAGCAAATCCCTGCTGTTGTTAGGGCCGCATACTTAGCTGTATTTTCTAGTGTTAAATTTTCCATAACAGAAACTATTATATAATAATAGTGAATATTTGTCTACCCCTCTTATTATTAAGGCATTGCGGCTACCCTCAAGTTGATTAGAAAGTTTTACCACAGAGGACACAGAGAAGCACAGAGGTGATCTTATTCCTTCGGAATAAGCCCACACAGCTGCTCCCCAGGGGGAGGCCCCTGGGGAGCAATCCGAGCGTTCCCATCGCCTATCTATTGTAGCATTAACGTAGGCCTAAGCTAGAGGCCATGTTGCATGGACATCTATTTTGCCTCCTACACCCCCTCTGTGCCTCTCTGTGTTCTCTGTGGTAAAATCCTATCTGAATGGTCAGCCAGACTTTGCAGATGTCCTGGCAGCGGCAGAGGGAGGGGCCTGCTTCTCGAAAAGGGGAGATCGGGTATGGTATGGGGGTCGAAGAGATAAGCGGCCTATGACTACCTGCCCCCAACCCCATTTGACCGAGTCGGTTAACCCCCTTCCCCCACAACATGTTGCTGTCATCATGGATGGCAACCGGCGGTGGGCGAAAAAACGGGGGCTTGAACCGGTGATGGGCCATGCCGAGGGGGCCAGGGCCCTCCTCCGGATGTGCCAAGCGGCCCTAAGCCTGGGGATCCGGGTGCTCACTACCTACTGCTTCTCCACAGAGAACTGGCACAGGAGTGGTTCCGAGGTGGAGGGAATTTTCGAGCTTATTGAGGAGAATCTCCGCAATCAGCGAAAGCAGATGGTGGCCGATGGGATCCGCCTTCATGCGATCGGTAATCTCGAGGGGCTGCCAAAGCGGCTCACCGAGGCGCTCCTAGAGACCTGCGAGATCACCAAAGGGGGAGAGCGGCTCGACCTGGTCCTTGCCCTCAACTATGGGGGGCGGGATGAGCTCTGCCGCGCCGTTACCCGCCTTATCGATGCTGTAAAGCGGGGGCAGGCGAAGGAGGAGGTCGACGAGGCCCTCATCGGCACCTTTCTCGACACCGCCCCCTTCCCCGATCCTGAGTTGATCGTTCGGACGAGCGGCGTCAGCCGCCTCTCCAACTTCCTCCTCTGGCAGGCCTCCTACAGCGAGGTGGTGATCCTCGATACCCTGTGGCCCGATTGTGGAGAGGCTGAGCTGCGGCAGGCGATCGAGACCTACCAAGCCCGTGAACGGAGGAAAGGAAAGTAATGGGAGAGCTGAAAAACCGTCTGATCTACGGGAGCCTATCGATCGCCCTTCTTGCCCTCTTCATTTGGCTTGGGCCCTACCTCTGGTTCCGCCCCATCTTTGGGATCGCCCTCGCCCTTATTGCCCTCACCGCTCTCTGGGAGTGTTACCAACTCGGGAAGCTCAAGGGGATATCCGTTCCGGCCCCCTTTGCCATCGGGTGTGGCCTCTTCTACCTTATCGTCCACTACCTCCAGACCCAAGGGTTTATGGAGGGGGTTCCCCATCCCTCCGCCATCGCCATCGGCTTCTCCCTATTTGCCCTTTTTGTCTACCAGTGTGCTGCTCCCAAAGAGGCGATTGCTAGCCTCTCCCTCTCCCTCTTTGGCCTCCTCTACACCATCGTCCCCCTCGCCTGGACCCTCGACCTCCTTTACCTCACCGAAAATGGGAGGTGGTGGCTCACCTTTGTGATCGCTGTCACCGTCCTCACCGACATAGGGGCCTACCTCGTTGGCCGCACCGTAGGAAGGATCCACCCCTGGCCCAAACTCAGCCCCCGCAAGACCCTCGAGGGGTCTTTAGGGGGCATCGCCTTTGGCGTGGGGGGCGCCCTGGCGATGGTCCCCCTCTACGGCCCCATCTCCTACACCACGGCGGCGATCCTCGGCCTTGTTCTCGCCATCGTCGGCCAGATCGGCGACCTCTCCGAGTCGCTCCTTAAGCGGGATGCCGAGGTTAAGGATAGCAACCGCCTTCCCGGGCTGGGCGGCATGCTCGACGTTGTCGACTCCCTCCTCTTCAACGTCCCCACCACCCTCTTTGCCCTTACCCTGCTATGATCATTGCGATCGACGGCCCCTCCGGAACCGGTAAGAGCTCCACCGCCCGCCTCCTCGCCGAGACCCTCGGCTACGCCTACTTTGATACCGGCGCCATGTACCGCGCCGTCACCTACCTCTTCCTCAAGGAGGGGGTCGATCTCGCCGACGACAACAGGGTCCGAAAGCTCCTCTACCACCTCCACTTCCGGATCCAAAAGAAGGGGGGAGTCAAGCGCTACTTCATTAACGATGAAGAGGTGACCGAAGAGATCCGCTCTCCCCGAATCAACCAGCATGTCTCAGCCGTTGCCGCCCTCCCTGCCGTCCGTGAGGCCCTCGTCCCCATCCAACGGGACTTTGGCCAGATAGGGGACTCGGTCTTTGAAGGGCGCGATATCGGCACTGTTGTCTTTCCCAATGCGGAAGTGAAAATTTTCCTCACCGCTCGCCCTGAGGTTCGGGCTAAGCGGCGCTACCAAGAGCTGATCACCAAGCAGCCCGAGCTTATCGGCAAATTGACGGAGGAGGAGGTTTTAGCCGAGCAGGAGAAGCGGGATGCTCACGATAGCACTCGGGCCCACTCCCCGTTGCGCCCTGCGGAGGGGGCCTATATCCTTGACACCTCCGATATGACCCTGATGGAGGCGACCGACCACCTCTACCACTATATTCTCCACAGATGACCCTCTTCTACCGGACCATCCGCCTCCTCACCCTCTCCCTCTTCAAGCTCTTCTACCGCCTCAAAGTAGTGGGTGCCGAAAAGCTCCCCAAGGGCGCCGCCATCCTCGCCGCCAACCACGCCTCCCACCTCGATCCCCCCCTGATCGGCGTTGCCTCCCCTGAGCCGATCCATTTTCTCGCCCGTGAGACCCTCTTCCGTCCTCCTCTCTCCTTCCTGATCAACCGGCTTAACGCCCACCCCGTCGCTCGCGGCGAGGCCGACATCGCCTCCCTCAAGACGATCCTGCGTCTCCTCTCTGAAGGGAAAAAGACCGTTATCTTTCCCGAGGGGACCCGGACCCTCGATGGGAACCTGCAGGAGATGAAAAAGGGGGTTGCCATGCTTGCCATGAAGGCCAATTGCCCCATCGTCCCGATCTACATCGACGGCACCTACGCCGCCTGGCCGAAGGGGCAAAAGCGGCCCAACTTTAAAGGAAAAATTACAGTTTACTTTGGAGAGCCCCTCTATCCAGAGGCTAGCCCCGCCAGCCGGAAGGAGGCTCAAGAGCGATTGACTCAAGAGCTAGGCCGGGCCATCGGAAGCTTGCGACCAAGATGACTCGAACATCCACCGGGTTGCCCCGACTAGAACCTGAATCTAGCGCGTCTACCAATTCCGCCATGGTCGCATCGGGGACCAGGATAGTCTAGTCGACACCTTTTCCTCAATTGCCTATACTTATGCGAAACTAGCCCAGGAGCGCACCATGCATGAGATCACCGATGCCGAATTTGCGGCCAAGACAGCCAAAGGGGTAACCCTAGTCGATTTTTTTGCCGAATGGTGCGGCCCCTGCCATATGCAAACCCCGATCCTTGAAGAGCTTGCAGAGGAAATGTCGGGTAAGGCGAACATTGTCAAAGTCGACATCGACCGCTCACAGGCGACCGCAGCCAAGTACCAAATCACCTCGGTTCCCACTCTGATCCTCTTTAAGGATGGGAAGGAGTTTAAGCGGGTCGTTGGCCTGCGGGATGCCGATGCCCTCCGTGCCCTTATCTCCTCCGCCCTCACCTAACATGTATGTCGCCGTCCTCGGGGGGGAGGGGACGATGCCGTGGCGGATGCTCGAGGGGATCCATGCGCAAGGGAAGAAGGTCTTTCTCATCGCCGTCCCCGACCTCACCGACCCTGCCTTGGCCGCCGCTAGCGATGAGGTCCTCTGGCTCCGTTACCCCAAATTGCGCCGTGTCAAACGGGAGTGCCAAAAGCGCCACATCAGAGAATTTGCCCTGGTTGGCCGCATTCCCCATAGCCGCCTCTTTACCCTTAAGCCCTGGCAGCTCGACCTTACTGCCCTCCGCCTCTTTCTCACCCTTCCCGATTTTCGGGCCGACACCCTCCTCGGCGCCATTGCCGACCAATTCTCGAGGTGGAACATGGAACTGATCAACACCATCCGTTATCTAAAGCCTTTCCTTGCCAAACAGGGGGTCCTTACCAAAAAAGGACCAAGCCCCACCGCTCTTGGCGACATCGAGTTTGGCCTCCGCTTTGCTAAGGAGCTAGGGCGGCTCGATATCGGCCAGACGATTGTCATCAAAAATCGGGCCATCGTTGCTGTCGAAGCGATGGAGGGAACCGACGCTTGCATCCAGCGTGCGGGCGACATTGCCGGGCCGGGCTGTGTGATCATCAAGATGGCCAAGCCGGCCCAGGATGGCCGCTTTGATGTTCCCGTCATCGGCGTTAACACCATTGAGAAGTGTGCCAAGATAGAGGCCGCTGCCCTCGCCATCGAAGGGGGGCGCACCCTCCTTATCGATAAAGAGACCCTGTCGCGGGCAGAGGAATTGGGCGTTTCAGTAATCGGGCTGCCTCTACTTGAGTAGCGACTCCCCTGTTCCTCGCCCACTGTCCAAGCAGGGCGAGTGACACGATGGCGGTAAAAGCTATCACAAAAATAGCTCCAGGGGCATCGGAATCTCTTGTTGGGGAGAGAGAAGGGTGGACAAACACAGGGGGAGGGAGGATTAAGAGGGGCGGTGGTGGAATCTTCGGTGGGTCCGGGGGGAAGAAGGAGATAGGGGTTATTGGGCGTTCTTGCGTTAGCAGAAAGAAGGCTTCTAGCCTCTCGACAGACCATGGTTCACCGTAGCCGATTGCAGGTCCCTCTATTCTGCTAATTGCCGTAAGAGGAATCCTAGCGCTTGCCGGGGTAAAGACCCCCCGTGGCTGCAGGAAATTAAGGATAGACGGGTTCATTCCATACCGGCTGGTAGCGGCACAGACCTGAGGGATCTGCGCCTTTCTCGGAAAGAGGCTGAGCAGCGGTGCTAAGAGAGGCATATCCCTGAGTAAGGGACTCGACGCTTGGAATGCGTTCCCAACGGGCCCGACAAGAAGAGGTAAACCACCCGATTGGAACAGACTAGGCACCAAGGTAAACTGAGGGGCCTTAACTATCCGCCCCTTCCACCTTTGGTAGAACCCCTTCCAGTCCCCCTCGTCTGTTACCGTTATGGGATAGAGATCGCGACTGACCAGCATCGACCAGAGCCGTGGCCGATTGGTCACCACATTAAACTGTTTACTTGTTCGGCCCGCCGCTCCGATGGTGGGGAGATCGCAGCGGTGGAAAATCAGATCAGATAGATCAGAAGGCAGGGCGTCCATAGCCCAAAGAGTATAACTTAGCTGCCCCCTTTAATCCAGAAGGGGCTCAATCGCGCCATAATAAAAAATTTGCTCCATAGCCTGCATTTGCCCGATGGGTTATCCTTCTCTCCAAAATTGAGGGGGGAATATGATCAGCGACATTTTGCAGGGGATTCGAGAGGGGTACGAGGTCTTTGATGGCCTTGAAGATGAGGCGGTCTCGCGGGTTGGGGGTGACTGGTCCGATATCACCTTCCACCAGTGCCTCCTCCTCTACGCCACTATGGGGGCGGTTAACCAGCTCTCGGGGATGCGCATCCCCGCCTTTGCTCGGGTGGGGGTAGCGGCTCTGCCCGCCCTCCTCTGGTACCGGCACTCCCAGCTCGATCCGAAAACAGACTCTTGGGAGAGGGAGACCATCCATTTCCTCCACGAGAACATGTGGAAGGGGGCCTTTGCCGTGGCCCTTGTGAGCAACCTTGCCTTGATCCGTGAGGGGGAGTGGTTGACTGGGGGGATCGGCCTCGGCTTTACCCTCTACCAGCCGGCCGAAACCTACATCTCCCACACCGACGGCTCCCTCAAGAAGCTGGAGGTTCCCCACAAGGTGAGGAGCGCTCTTCGCTTCAGCGCCCAGCTGATCGCCATCGGAGCAGCGATCATCTATGGGGACACCTTTGACCGGGTCAAGTCGCTGATTACCGGCGCGCTACTCCTGCGGATGTGGCTCCCCAGCAGAACTCCAGAGCCGCTTACGACGACCATGGTTGACTTAGAGAAAACGATCGATGAGAGCAAGCTAGTCGTGAATCGGCAGCATGTTGAGGTTTACAGAAGCCCCTTTGTCCCCGATGTGGGCGAATACCATGCCGACGACTTTGAAACGCTGTTTAAGGGCGTCGAGTGGAAAGATAACCTTCTCGAGGCTCTCAAGAGCGAAGTGTATGCCCATGACCGGTGGCTCGGTACTCCCTCCCCCGACGGGAAGAATGAGATTGCGTTTGCTCGCAGAGGGATGGAGCTCTTCGTGAAGGGGCTCAGGAGCGGCCAGGCATCGGCCGGGTTAATCAACAACCTGGACGATCACAGGAAGCGGGCAGGGCATATTCTCGCTGGCCTTAGTGGGAGGAAAAACAGGCCCCAACTCCTTCTGCGGCTGGCCCTTGCTGCGCAGCACTGCAATACGGGCATCGAAGATGAGTGTGATCAGGTCTACCGCTCCATGTATGGCCTTCCCCATTTGGATTTTTCCCAAAAGGTGGGGGAAGTTCTGGCGCAGCGGCGAAAGGTCCTCTTCGAAAGGACGATGATGATTCGGCACAGTGAGCTCAACGAGTGGGTCCAGCGCTTTTTCGATCCCAGTGCCCGCCACAACCAGAGTCAGTTTGTCCAGTTGTTGGGGGGAGAGGTAGGCCACCCCGACAAGGCTCGACTCGACTGGGATCTCCATGCGACCGGTCACTTGGAGCAGAAGGTTATTCTGAGCGCCCTCTACGCCAACACCCTTCCCTTCTTCTGGCACGACTATACGGTCAAAGAGATCATTAGTGCGGTGGAGGAGGCGATTCGGGTGGGCGAGAGGCCTCGCAAGAAAAAAGAGATCGCTTCCGATGAGAAGGAGGACAAGGAGCTCCTCCTCGCTACGGGCGATGTTCTCGAGGCCCTAGCCGCTATCCGGGGGGGGAATAACGCTGAGCTCTGGGTAAGGCAGAATGCTTATGAGGAGAAAGAGATCGAAGAGAATGAGGAGACGACCTGGCTCTACTCCCTTAAACGGGAGCACATCATTGCTCTCCTCGTTCACCACGGTGTCCTTTCCCTACGCCAATAACGTTTCTGAGGATCGACCAGTGGGGGGACTTCTTGCCGGTCTCCCCTAGGATCCACTTATCGTGCTCCCGCTTGGCAAAGCCGTCGAGCTTGCGCATGTTCATCCAGTAGTTCACAAAGTTAAGAAACTCGGGCTCACCCCGACCCACCCCAAAGGCGTAGAAGGAGCGGTCGATCGGGGGATCTTGGGTGACGATGGTGTAGGCCGGGTGGATCAGCGACCAGGTCAGCCCCTCCTCACTCGACCACAGGAGCGCATCGATCGTCGGGTCGTTGAGGAAGTCATCCACATTTTCCAGCGCGACAATCTCTGCATTGGGAAACTTTTCAACCGCCACCTGATAGAAGTAGCTGTTCTTCTCAGCAGCAATGCGTAGGCCCGTTTGCTGCTTCACCTTCTCATAGCTGACAAACTCCTCCCGCCGGGTGTCGAGGACGACAAAGACCGCATCGATCACAAAGGTAGGGACGGTAAAGTCCATCCGCTCGAGCCGCTTTGTGTTGACCGAGACACCGCTCATCGCAATGTCGAAGAGGTCCTGCTCGAGGTAATCGGGAATCTCCTCATAGTAGGCAAAGGGGACGAGGACGAGGTTCACATTGAGCGCCTCCGCCAGGTTTTGCGCATAGGCAATATCGTAGCCGACCAGGTCGTTGTTTTCGTTAAAGTAGACAAAGGGGAGGGAGGGGACATTGTAGCCCACCCAGAGTTCATTCGTCCTTCGGATCCGCTCCAGAGTCGTCTCCCCCTCCTTTTTGGCCTCTCGCTTGGGCACCTTGTCGCCTGGGCGGTAGAGGGTGGTGGGGACGGTCGAGGCAATGGTTAGGGAGGGCCAAATGGGCTTCAGAGGAGGGGGAGAGGGCTGAATGAAGTAAAGGCCAGTTAGCGTGGCGGCGAGGATCGC
Organism: Parachlamydiales bacterium; assembly: GCA_050250135.1. GTDB lineage: Bacteria > Chlamydiota > Chlamydiia > Chlamydiales > JAFEGQ01 > JBFWPF01. The sequence continues at coordinate 29,725 of JBFWPF010000002.1, forward strand.
AAGCGTGATGCCGGCGTTGAGAAGGAGCTTGGGGAGCTTGAAGCGGAGCTGCTTGGTAAAGGCAAAGAGGGTCAGCAGGGTAAAGACCGCTACCCCTGACACCCCAGCGAAGGCCTGGAAGTTGCGGGTAATGGCGAGTGTCTCGGCAAAGAGGCGGAGGCCATCGGCAGGGAGCCCCATCTCCTTGATGAGAAAGGCGATCGAGTTCAGGGCAGCGGTGACGGGGCCCGCAAGGGTCAGGATGCTCTCCGGGATCAGTTTTAGGTAGGCCCAGAAGGTAAAGTCGTAGGCATAGAAGTAGATCAGGAAGAGGATAAAGAACATCGCCATCAGGTTGCCGACGAGGGGGAGGTTGTAGGCGATCGGCGTTAGCGTCTTTCCAATAACTCGGGTCTCTTCCGGTTCGATCCCGTGGTTTGCCCCCATCGCCGAGATCCCATCCATGATGTAGGGGAGGGAGACAAAGATGTTCCCCGTTGAGAAGCCGATCAGGAGGGCGGGCTGGAGGCTGCTGAGCAGCTCCTTATAGCGAACGGGTGTCAGGGAGGTCACCAAAGCGGGCAGGGCCCAGAAGACGAAAAAGAGGGAGGCGACGGCCATCGCGATCAGGTAGACCGCTAGCTTTTCGAGCTGGTGCCACGGCACCGTCCCCACCGTTGTCCCGATCAGGGCAAAGACGCCGATAGGGGAGAGTTGGATCACCCACCTCGTGATCCGGGAAAGGCCATTTGTGGCCGCTTCGAGGACATCGAGTATAGCCTCCTTTTTCTTTAGCACCATTAGGGCCGCGCCAAAGAAGAGGCTAAAGACGACCACCGCGGGGACGATGTTGTTGCTCAGCGCCTCAAAGATATTGTCGGGGATAAAGAGGCGGAGAACCCCCCCTGGGATGGCTCCAGAGGTGGTTTGGGCCGCAAAATGGGAGATCTCCTTTTGGGGGGGGAAGGAGAGGGTCATCGCAAACATCGTTCCAAGGACGATGATCCAAATCGGGACCAAAAAGACCGCCCCATACTTCAAGAGGCGCTTTGCCTGGCTCACCTGGAGGCTTCCGATCCCGTGGATCAGGGCGAAAAAGATATAGGGGAGTATGGACATCTTCAGCAGGAGGATGAACCCGTCGCCGATCGGCATCAGTGGGCTCATCAGGTCGCCAAAAAAAAGGCCCGCCACAACTCCGAGCGCGATCCCGGTCAGGATCTGATAGGGGAGGGTCATCCCAAGGATTTTCATAGGCTCTCAGAGCGGATCACGATCAGCTTTTCAACGGCCATGTCCCGTATGGCGTAGGGGATCCCCCCCATCCCCAGTCCCGACTGCTCCCGCCCTCCGAAGGGCATCCAGTCGGCCCTAAAGGCGGTATGGTCGTTGATCATCACCCCGGTCCCCTTGAGCCGTTTGGCGACATAGAGGAGGCGATCGATCTCCTTCCCAAACACTGCCGATTGGAAGGCAAAGGGGAGGCTATTGGCCCGTCCGATCGCCTCATCGATCCCCTCATAGGGGTAGAGGCAGATTACCGGCCCGAAGATCTCCTGGGTTGAGAGCAGGGAGTCCTTTGGGGGATCGAGCACCACCGTCGGTTCAAAGCAGGTCTTTCCGATCCGGTGGCCGCCGCACAGGAGCTTATGCCCCTTTACCCACTCCTCGATCCGGTCGACCTCTTTTGGCGAGATAAGGGGCCCCACATGGGTCTCTCCCCGAGTGGGATCGCCCACGACCAGCCCCTTGGCCTCCGCGACCAACCGTTCAGCTACCTCCTCCATCCTTTTCTTGGGAACAAAGAGGCGCTGCACCGAGACACAGACCTGACCTGCATGGTAGAAAGCCCCCTTCACAATCCGAGGAATTGCCCCCTCCAGGTTGGTATCCTCAAGCAAAATGACAGGCGCCGCCCCCCCGTGTTCCAGCACAACGCGGGTACCTGGAGCCACCTTTGATCGCAGCTCCCAGCCCACCTTTAGGGAGCCGATAAAGCTCACGTAGGCGACGCGGGGATCGGTCGCCAGCTTCTCGGCGACTCCATCATCGCAAATCGCCATCTGACACCACCCCGCAGGGAGCCCGGCCTCGGCCAAAATATCGACCAGATGCTTGCAGGAGAGGGGGGTTGTTAGAGCCGGCTTCACGATCACTGGGCAGCCCGCTGCTACAGCGGGAATTACCTGGTGGATGATCAGGTTGAGGGGGTGGTTGAAGGCGCTGATCGCCACTACCGTCCCGATCGGCTCTCTTACCGTGAAGGCCACCCGTCTTCGGGTTGCCTCGGTGATCCCCATCGGTACCTGTGTTCCGGTCAGCCCCCCGAGCGTTTGCATCGCCGAGCGGATCCCTTGAACGGCTCTCCCCGCTTCGACCTCCGAGTCGACGAGGGGTTTTCCCCCCTCTTCCGCGATGCAGTGGGCGAGCTCTTCAAGGCGCTCCTCTACCCGGTTGGCTACCCGTCTGAGCAGGGCAATCCGCTGATCGACCGGCATTGGCGCTCCTAGCCCCTGCGCCCGCTCGAGCATCCCCATCACCTCGCCCTCTCCCTGGATAGGGAGCTCACCAACGGGACTCAGATCGTAGGGGGCAAAGACCTTTAGCATAGACCTGTTTTGCCACCCGGGCAGCCCCTTTGTCAATCTTCAGTTTATTGCACAAATACCCCAAAAATCGGGGTATTTGTGATTGCACATGCCGTAATCCATTGATAATCAGTGTATCCATGAGCACTTGACAAGTAGCGGGAATCAAGTACAATTACCCCTATAAACGATGGGTTTGTGATATGCGCCAGCGTGAGATGGCCTTGTTCCGAGTTGCGGAGTCCCAGCAGGGGCTGTTCACAGCCAAGCAGGCTGAGGCCGCAGGCTATGCGAGTAAGGGGCATGCGGCCCAAGTTAAAAATGGTCGCTGGCAGAGGGTCGATCGGGGAGTTTACCGCCTCACTCTCTACCCCCAAACCGACCGGCCCGACCTTGTCCACTGGTCGTTGTGGTCCCGTGGGCGAGATGACGACCCTCAAGGTGTGTTCTCTCATCGAACCGCACTTAGCCTCTATCACCTCTCTGATGATAACCCCTCAAAACTCGACATGACGATTCCCTCCACCTTTAGGAAACAGGTGGCCACACCACCAATCCTGCGACTGCATCGTGCTACACTTGATCCTACTGAGGTGCAGGTGTGGGATGGTTTTAAAGTGACGACTCTGGTAAGAACGTTTGCCGATCTTTTGATTGATGGGAGTTTGGAGGAGGAGCTTCTCCAACAAGCGATAGAGGAAGCACTAAGCCAGGGCCTGCTCCTATCAAGAGGCCAATTGCTCGAGCATCCGCTCGTCAAAGATGATCGTAGGGTGAGGCAAATAGTAGAGCAGGTTGCATGAGTTCGAGTCGAAGGCCGTCAGAGTTTAAGTCGCCAGAGGACTTCAGAAGCAGCCTTGAGGCGTATCTTCAAAAGCAAGCAGTCCTCCATCATAAAGAACTGCAGCGCTATCGGCGTGAGGTGGCGTTTGAACGGTTACTCGCCAGGCTCTTCGCAGTCGATAACTCTCCCTTCGTGCTTAAGGGAGGGTGTGCCATGGAACTGCGGTTGGAGATAGCCCGTTCTACTCGCGATATGGATCTTGTTGTGCTCGAAGAGTTCCTCACCGAGGCTGATTTACTCCATCAGGAACTTTCCCGCTTTGCCGCTCAAGATATGGAAGATGGCTTTACCTTTACTATTGAGAGAATGAAATTTCCCCTCACTACGACTCTCAAAGGGGGTGGACGATTCCCAGTTACATGTAAGATTGGCAGACGCCCCTTCATCAACTTTACTGTAGATGTCGCCCTTGGCGAGCCCATTGTCACTCCGGTGGCCTGGGAGGAGGTGCCTGGCAAACTCTCTCCTTTTCAACTGCCCAGTTTCCGTTGCCGGATGATCTCGCGCGAGCAACAGTTTGCCGAGAAGATTCACGCCTATGCCTCCCTCCGACATGGAGAGCAGAATGGTCGCACAAAGGATCTCGTCGATCTTTATCTCCTCATTGAAGAGGAAAAGCTAGATGGCGCCCATCTCAGGAAATCCCTTGATCAGGTATTTGCAATGCGTGACGGTCAATCTCCACCCTCTGCTCTTGCTTCACCCCCTGACTCGTGGGCAGGTCGTTTTTCCCACATGGCTGAAGAGGTAGGGCTCAGCTGCACGATGGAGAGTGCCTACGAGCGAGTTGCAGAGTACTACGACACCCTCCAAGTAGTCACTGTCTAAGGCCGCAGATGTCGGGGTCCTGCCAGATGAGAGGGAGGATGTCGACCAGAGAGGGAGACCAGCTGATTCCCCGCTTGTAGACGAGGTTGGAGGCCACATGACAGGCAATGATCGCCCGCTTGTGGTTGTCGGGAAGCGCCTCGATCACCCGCTCCTTGTATTGCTCCCGGAGTAGAGGAGGGCAGTAGAGGAGAAGGGCCCGGATCATGGGCTCGGTAAGCTGATCCAAGGTGAGAAGGTAGGCGTAGAGCTGGTCGGTATAGGCGTTGATCACCCTCGAGGTCTCCTCTGAAAGGAAGGTGAGAGGGATCCCCGTCTCCTGGTGGGTAGTGAGAAGGAGACGGGCCTCATCCCGGGCCCGCTTGGCTAAGAGGGTGAGGATCTGCTCAACCAGCTCCTCCTTATGATCGAGGATCTCCTCCTCTGTGAGAACAAGGCCGTAGAGAACCTCGTAGGAGGAGCAGATTACCCCACACTTGTTCGCTGAGCTGTCTTTGATGATCAAAACGTCACGCTCCTCCAACGCGGTGCGCGATTCGGGAGTAAGGTAGAGGTTGGCCCCTTCGACAATGGCCCGTGAGGTCGGTTTTCCCTCCTTGTCGAGGTACTCCTTCCAGTTGTAGACGTTAAGCGTTTGGGGGCGGCCGCCGGCAGGGATAAAGATATCGGCAGGGGTCTGGTGGACGTTGCGGTGGAAGAGGCGGCTCATCTCACTCCCCGAAAGCCAGCCCTCGATCAACTTGCCGTTCTCCTTTCGCCAGCAGAGGGTGAGGGTAGCGTAGGCCGACTCCTCCTTTTTGCGGGTCCGGTCGAGGAGGAGCCCCCCCTCGGAGAGCTCCTGGGGCGGGTAGTGGGAGATCGACTTCCCCTCCTTGAAGAGCCCAGCGAGGATCTCAAGAGAGAGGCCGTGGGGATCGCGGATGGTGCCCGAGACATCGGTTAGGGCCACGACCTTGGCGGTTTTGGGATAGTGCTTGTAGAGGTTATAGAGCTGGTTGCCCGCCACATCGCCGTCGGGTCCCCCCGAGATCTTGACGGTGAAGCGGTCACTTTCGGGCTCGATATTGAGCGCCCTTAGGGTCTCAGCCATGTAGACGTTGACGCCGAGGGAGGTGACCCCATACTGCTTGTGGTTGATCCCCGTGCCCGGTTTGCTCGAGATAAAGGAGATCCCCGGCTTGTAATCGTACCGCTTGCTGTGGGCGGCGATCCATTCGATCATCTGGTTCCCCATCCGCTCGTCGGGGCCGAGGTAGAGGTACTCGGGCTCGCGGTAGTAGTCGACGATGTGTTTGGCACGGAGGGTTCCGTCGGGTTCACAGTTCACGAGGGTGAGTAGGCTGTTGACAAAGGCCCTCTGCGTCTGGAGGACATACTCCTCCTTCTGCTCCTGCATGTAGATTGCCAGCTTCTTATCGGCCTCCTCCTTGGAAAAGCCCGACCGCTTTAGCTCCCGCTCGAGCAGCTCCATCTCCTCGGCTAGCGCCTCATAGGGCTTGAGGAAGATGATCGCCTTGGCACCCCCCTCGGGGATATCCTTGTTCTTCTTCTGTTGGGTATAGGCGAGGTTATAGCACTCGCTAAAGACCCGGTTGATCTCCACCCACATATCTTCGGGCCGCTCGGGAAGGACCGTCCTCAAGCCCCCTCTCGCGAGGTCGCGGAAGCGGATCTGAAATCCGATAAAGTGGAGCCCTTTGACAAAGAAGATCCCAAAGGGGAGCTCAGGGAACTTCTCGGGCCGCTCAAAGGGGGCCTCATCGAGGTAGCGGGGGTCGAATCGAAAGCTCAAGGCGGTCTTGTTGTTCCGGTAGAAGTTGGTCTTTAGGGCATAGCGGATAAAATGGACCGCTTGGTGGAGGACCGCCTTGCGCCGCCGGTCGTTGTCGAGGTGGCCGGTGTCAAGGGTCTCGATCAGCTCTTCAAGCTCATAGCAGGCCTGCTCCGCCTGTGCCCGATCCTGTTTTTCGGGGTCGAACTTTCCCTCGAAGGCGGCGCACCATTTCACCATAAGCTGGGGATGGCGGCAGATCGCCTCCTCACAGTTCTTAAACGAGTAGAGGTAGGGGTCGACATGGACGAGGACCTGGTGGACAAAGTAGACCACCGTCTTCAAGAGGTTGCCCAAATTGCCCCGCACAAGGCCGCTATCGACAAAGGTCTCCTCGATCGCTGGAAAGCCCCCGAAGTACTTGAGGGTGGCCAATTCCTTAAGAAAGTCCCCAATGTCGGCCACCTCCCAGGCAGCCTCCCCAAAGTTGCCGTGGATCCCCAGGGCCATAATCAGGATGCTCTCGCGGGTGTAGGGGTCGATGTAGGTGACGTTCACCTTGCGCATCACAAGGCCATGCCTTCGCACCATCTTGGCCAGCCGGTAGAGGAAGTCGTGCTTAGGAGTATTTTTCCAAGCGAGCATGATCTGGATGGAGGGGAGCCCCCTCTCTTTCCACTCCTCGTTGTAGCGGACCTCGTACTGGCAATGATCCCGCGTCTTAGCGCGAAAGTACATGTGGAGGGCAAGGGCTAGCCGGTCGATATCGAGGGAGCGGAGGAAGCGGGTGTTCATCCCGCTCAGCAGATGGTCAAACTCCCCATCGCCTATCTGGGGATCGAGCTCCTGGACCCGCCGCTTGAGCTCCTGCCGACTCTCATCGGAAAAGGGGATCAGGTGGGTCTCCTTGGCCTCGGTGAAGTAGAGGACGCTGATCCTCAGGTGGGCCGTTACCCCTTCGAAGGGGAGGGGCTCGCTAGAGACGTAGGCTCGGTAGTGCTTGATCCCGTAGTGGCGCCACTCGTGGAAGATGGCCACATCGGCGTCGGCGCTATCGAGCCGCAGGGCCAGCGCGGCAAAGCCCAGGTTGACCGAGGCCTTAAACTCCTGCTTATCAAAGCCCATCAAGCTGTGGGCGGCCAGCATAATCTCCTCATGGGGGAGGTCTTCCCAGAAGGGGACGGGCATTGACCTCTCCAACCACTGGTAGGTTGCCTTGAACTGGGCCGCCTCCTCGGAAACAGCTCTCTCTAAATCAGATGGGTTATTACTGGCCAATAGAGAACGCCCTTTTTTTGTGCTTATAGCACAAATAATTATTGAGCGGTCTAGCGGGCTTTAGTCAGTTTCCAGAGGGCTAGGCCCCCGCCGACCAGCAGGAGGCCAACGGCCAAGAAGAGGGGCCATCTCGTCTGGTCCACTGGGCTAGACTTGGGCCTCATTTTGGCGATCTGGCCGGTATCAAGGACGGCATAGAGCTGCTTGTCCTCGGCGTAGTGGAGGGCTCCGATTGCGCCATCGGTTGAAGCGATCGTGTATTTTTCGATCTCCCGCTGGGAGTCAAGGCCCCATACGGCGATCTCACCCGTCCCTTCGAAAGCCATGGCGAATTTCTTCTCCCCCTCACAGACCGCAACGCTTGTCACCTGTAGGTCCCCAATGGGCACGCTGTACTCCGAGAGGGCGGTGGTGAATTTCAGCACCATATCTTTAATGAACCCGACAAAGTGGGGGCCCACGGTAGGGGCCATAATCCCCTTATTTTTGACGACGGTGGGGCTTTCCACCTGGTCACTGGGCGAATAGATATCAAAGCCACTGCCGGTCATGATAACGGCCCTGTTGCCAACCAGAAGGAGGCGTTTCACAGCGGTGGGGTCTATTTCACAGTGGATGATATACTCCTGACTGCTTCGCAGCATGACCTGCAAGAAGGTCCCATCGAGCCCCTTTACAATCCAAGCGATAGTGGTATCGCTACCCGCAATGTGGAGGGCCTCCTCCTCGTGTTCCCAGCGAACCACGTCAGTAGAGCTGTATTCACGTCCGAAAATAGGGCCCTCTTCTAGCAAGGAGCCCTCCCCACACCCATTGAACCCAGCGACGTCGAAATGAGGGGTAGTAATGGTCTCTTTCACAACCATAAAAGGCCCTTTGCAATCATCCATCCGCTTGTGCTGATCTGTGTCGAGGAGGTAACTCTGGCCGACTTTGCCTACTAAGGTTGAGATGGCCCGATCCTGACAAAAAAAGAGGAAGTTAGCAGTTCGCTCAATCCGGTCACCTTTGATTTCGTAGCTCATTTCGTCCTTCCTGTAATTTTTCCGCTCACTACCGCTAGATTATATCCCCCAGCAGGATAAAGATCTTTATTAAAATTATTATTGAGTGGCGCGTGGGTGCAAGTCACGGATAGAAAGCACCGTGCGGTTATTAAGAAAGTACTTGTTTTTTTGGCCTTATTCATGATACCATTTGGGTTAAAATATTTGGAGATAAGGGAGAAATGGAGCCGATTAATGGGAATGGAGGGGGTAGCCCCTTAGTCCCTCTTGGCCTAGCAACTGGCTTAACCCTGCTCGCGGTGGCTAACATTGCCCACGTGCAGCGAGCTAGAGCGCCGCTCAATGTCATGGGAAGTCTCCTCTTTCTGGGCAGCTCGGTTCAATTGGCAAGGGGGTTAAGCCCAGCCAAAGGTGGGGCTTCGGAACAAGCGGCCCCCGACTGGTTGGACCTGGGAGCCGATGTGTGGCGGTCGATTGCCAACCATTGTGACGCCCAAAGTTCTCGTCGCTTGACCTGGTCGAATGGGCAGTTGAGAAAGTGGCTAATCGAGTGGTCCAAGGAGGATTTTCAGACGAGATTCTCTTTCTTTCAGGCAGCACGGACGAGGGCTGTCGAGATCGATTACTTCCTTCAGCAGGGTTATGAGGAATGGCTTGTTAGCCAGAAGGATCAGTTTGTTCCCTCTGATTACTGTGAGCGCCTGGGTGTTTATCTGCGCGTTCATAGAAGGATTGTCTTTGAGGGTGAGAGATTGCCGTTTCCGACGGAGAGAGGCAATTTAGCCCTTTTCCTTGAACGGAAACAGACGAAGGAAGAGCTTGAGAAATGGTCGGCAGAGACCTATTGGGCCTATTCGAGCCTAGAAAACTGGGTTGCTGTCCTGGCCAACAAGTTTGAGTATGACGATGGGATTATTGCGGGCTTGGTCCAGCTCTCATACCTCTCCGTTAGTGAGAGTGCAGAGAAATTGCGTCAGCTTCCTTATATCCGTTATGGATGGACCATTATGCTAGGGTACGGTAAGGAGGCAAAAAGCGAGCTAGGGAGCTGGATAGCCAAGGTGGGAACCCTTCTTGCTCAGCCCAAAGTGAGAGAGCATATCAGGTCCGGCCATATTAGCCTGATGCAAGGGGGCGGGGCCCAGGTTTTGCTTGCAGAGCAACCCATTGGTACCTGTATCGCGCGCCTTTCCAGCAGGTCTCCAGGAACCCTTTCGCTGAGTGTGCAACTAGGTACGAATGTGCAACATGTCAAGTGTGATAATCTGGAGGGGCTATTTCAACGGGTGGATCTCCACAAACGTACGTTGCACGGGGTGAGTTTGCCGGGTAAGGGTCAATCACCCAAACTCTTTCCCCTCGAGAGGGTGACCGTTGCGCCGGCAAGTCAACCTGACCTAGCCAATTACAAAAGATGCGAATATGTCCAAGATATGGTAGCCGAAACGGGGTAACCCTAACGGCGCAAGAGGCGGAGAGAGTTCAGGCCGACGATCACGGTTCCCCCTTCGTGGAGAACGACGGCGAGCCAGAGGGGAATCCAACCAAACAGAGCTGAGATGCTGGCGCCAATGATGGCGAGGGTGGCGAGGGTGACGTTTTGGCGCACTACGGCTTGGGTGGTGCTCGCTTTGCGCCACAGCCAGGTGAGGAGGGAGAGGTTGTCGTGGAGGAGGACGACGTCGGAGGCATCGATGGCGGTGCGGCTGCCGACTCGGCCCATCGAGATGCCGGTGGTGGCGCGGGCCAGGGCAGGGGCATCGTTGATCCCATCGCCCACCATGGCGAGCCCCTTGTCGGCGGAGAGACGGGCGACATGGTCGAGTTTGTCCTCGGGTTTAAGGTCGGCGTAGTAGGTGTCCATCCCGATCTGGGAGGCGATCGCCTCGGCATTGGCTCGGTGGTCACCGGTAAGCATCAGGAGATTGAGGTGGTGGTCGTGCTTGAGGCTCTTTAGGGTTTTGGCAATGCCGGGGCGGATGGCATCCTGGAAGCGGAAGAAATAGGGCTGGTCCTCGACGAGGAGGAGGGAGAGGAGCTGCCCTTGTGTGCGGATCTCCTGGGCCCGGCTTTGGATCTTTTGGAAAGTGTCGGGTGAGAGGCGCTCTTTGATGTGGTCCGGGTGGCCGATGTAGACATACTGGCCCCTGCTCTTCGCTTCGAGGCCATATCCTGGGATGCTTCTAAAGTCGGTAATTTTGGCGGGGGGGATCTTCTTCTCCTCAGCGTAGCGGAGGATCGACTGGGCGATCGGGTGGACGGCGTTCTGCTCGAGTGCGGCGGCAATGCCCAGTATCTCCTCCTTCTCGGTGTCGAAGCCGAGGCACTTGAGGTCGCCGGTGGTGAGGGTTCCGGTCTTGTCGAAGGCGACCGTTTTGCAGCTCATGAGGGCATCGAGTGTGATGCCCCCCTTAAGGAGGATGCCGGCACGGGCGCAGCTGGAGAGGGCGCTGAGGTAGGCGATGGGAAGGGCGATGATGAGGGCGCAAGGGGAAGCGGCGATAAGGAAGGCCAGAGCCCGGTAGATAGAACCCTCAAAGCCGAGGTAGGGGAGGGAGGTGACCCAGGGGAGGCCGAGGGCAAAGAGGGCGGAGAGGGAGATGATGGTGAGGGCATAGCCGCGGCTGATCTTGTCGAGCCACCGCTGGAACTTGGGACGGGCACCTTGCGCCTCAGTAATGAGCTCGATGATCCGGGCGAGGGTGGAGTCGCTGCTGGTGTGGGTAACCCGCAGGACGAGCGCCCCCTCCATATTGGTGGCGCCGGCGGGGACCTCGTCGCCGACTTTTTTCTGGGCAGGGACACTCTCGCCGGTGAGGTGGACGAGGTTGACCGAGCTGGCCCCCTCGGTGACGATCCCGTCGAGGGGGACGATCTCGCCCGCTTTGATGAGGATCTGATTGCCGCGGACGATGTCGCGGATGCTCCGCTCGTGGACGCGGCCGGTTTCGTCGACCAGGTGGGCCTTAGTGGGGGTAAGCTTGTGGAGGGAGCGGACGGCACTTTTGGCCTTTCCGGTAACGGTCTCCTCGATGGAGCCTGAGACGGCAAAGAGGACGAGGAGGAGCCCCCCCTCCATAGCGCTGCCGATCAGGACCGAGAGGAAGGCGGCGAGGGTCATGAGGACATCGATGTTGATGTTGAGGGCTAGGATATCCTCGAGGGAGTTGATCAGCTTGGGGATGCCAGCTAGGAAGTAGACAAGCAATAGAAGCAGAGCAGAGAGGGGAGAGAGCAAGGGGTGGAAGGAGAGGAAGAAGGCGCCGGCAAGGCAAAAGGCACTGGCAAGGGAGGCGCGCAAGGAGAGGTTCTTTCCCCAGCGGCGGGATCTAGGGGTGAGAAAGGGGCTAACGGTCTCCTCGAGCCCTGAGTCAAAAAATTCGTCGAAAACAATGGGGTCAGCCATTGGAGAGCCTCAGGAGGAAGAGGAGGCTAAAGAGGGCAACGCCGACGGCAAGGAGGGCGATGGCAAGGGTCCAAATGACGGTGGGGAGCCACCGGTTTCCCTGGTAATGGGCGGCGAGGATTCCAGCGCCGATGAAGATGACGATGGCGCCGATGCCAAGGCCGTAGGGGAACCAGAGGAGGGCGCCGATGAGGGCTAGGAGGGCCGAGAGGAGGGCGCCAAGGCCGGCCCCCACACACTGCTTGAGCGGGTGCTCGTAGACCTGGAGGTTGAGCCCCATCTCCTCTTCTACCATGACGCGGAGGAGGCGGTCCTGGTCGGCCATCAGGACGTCGACGACCTCATCGAGGAGTTTCCCCTCAAACCCTTTGGCGCCGTAGAGGGCCTCGAGCTCCTCCCGCTCCTGAGCGCGGTGGTGCTCGATCTCCCACTTCTCCTGGGCGATAACGCGGTGGAGCCGCTCGAGGCGGGCCCAGCCGAGATGGGCGGAGCGGCCCATTTTCCAGACGAGGTAGCCGAAGGCGGAAGTCCCAAGGCCGAGGAGGAGGGGGACCATCTGGAGGCCGATAGCGGTCAGGAGGAGGGTAAAAAGGGTGAGGAAAAGGGCCATCTCTCGGGCCGCATCGGCCATAGCGGAGATGTGGCCGGGGATCTCGGTCCCGTGGTCTTCGGCAAAGGAGCGGATCGCCTCAGTTCGCTTTTCGACCACGTGATGTAAAGCGGCTTTACCTTGAAAGTGGTCGTGTGTGTCTTTCGTATGTTTTGTCATAGGCTCCCTAAACCCTCAGGATAGTCACCCTTCTCGATCGCCGCAACGGTTACGGGAGGAGCCGCTCCTGTCCGCCGAGGTAGGGGCGGAGCACCTCCGGTATGAGGACCGAGCCATCGGCCTGCTGATTGGCCTCGAGAAGACCCACCATCAGGCGGGAGGTGGCGACGCCCGAGCCGTTAAGGGTGTGGACAAACTCAGGCTTCCCATCCCGTTTGAAGCGGGTTTTGGAGCGGCGGGCCTGAAAGTCGGTGCAGTTAGAGACGGAGGAGACCTCATAATAGCGCTCCTGGCCCGGGAGGTAAACCTCGATATCGACGGTTTTGGCTGAAGAGAAGGACATATCGCCAGTGACGAGGAGCATGCTCCGGTAGTGGAGGCCAAGTCCTTCCACAATCCGCTCAGCTGAAGCGAGCATCTCGTGAAAGACCTGCTCACTCTCTTCAGGTTTTGTGTAGCAGTACATCTCCACCTTGTTGAATTGGTGGACCCGGATCAGCCCCCGCTCTTTGCTGCCGGCGGCTCCAGCCTCCCGTCGGAAGCAAGGGGTGTAAGCTAAATATTTCTTCGGCAACTCCTCTTCGGGGAGGATCTCATCGTAGTGGAGGCCGTTTAAGGGGACCTCCCCGGTGGGGATGAGGTAGAGGGGGTAGTCGGGGTCGCCGAGCTTAAAGAGCTGGCTCTCAAACTTGGGGAGTTGGCCTGCCCCAAACATCGCCTCGGCGTGGACAAGGTGGGGGAGCATGTACATTTCGAAACCGTGCTTAAGGTGGGTGTCGATCATGTACTGGAGGAGGGCCCATTCGAGGCGGGCTCCCCACCCTTTGTAAATGGGCCAACCGGTCCCCGAGAGCTTAGCCCCTCGCTTGAAGTCGAAGAGGTGGAGGTGCTCGTTCAGTTCGACATGGTTTTTGGGGGTGAAGGAGAAGGTGGGTTTGGTGCCGTGCGTTTTGATGCAGACGTTGTCGGCTGGGCTAGGGGAGATGGGGACCTCGTCCAGGGGGAGGTTGGGGAGCTTGGCCATCTCGGCCTCGAACTCGGCCTCGACCGCTTTGAGTTCGTGGTCGAGGAGGGTGATCCGGTCGCCAAAGCGGCCCACCTCATCCATGAGCGGCGCGGCATCTTCGCCGGTCCGCTTCCTCTCCCCGATCTGTTTGGAAAGGGTGTTCCGCTTGGCCTTGAGCTCCTCGGTTTCGGTCTTGATCTCCCGGACACGGGTGTCGAGGGTGAGGAGGTGCCTTAGCGAGAGATTAGGCTCTTTAGTTTGGAGCTTTTTCTCAATAGCCTCGGGATGAGTTCGGATCTCTTTAATATCGAGCATGGGAGGAATTTATTCCTGGTTTCCCTTCTTGTCAACGGCCCAGGGATAGGGGGTGGTGGTGGGCGGCGGGATGGGGGCGGCCCCTTGCCCGGCGACCACGTCGAGGAGGGCGCCGGCGATCTTCCCCTCGCGGCCCCCCTGCCTGAGGGCGAGGGCGGCCACCTGAGCGGCGGCCCTGCGCCAGTCGGCCTTCATCTCGGTGAGGGGCCCCCGGAAGGGGATAAGGAGGGGGGAGGGGCTGTCGGGAAAGAGGGCGAGGTTCATCCGGGCCTGGAGGGTAGCAAGGTCATCCTCCCCCCAGAAGGCGGTGTGGAGGCGGGAGCCGAACAGGGTATCCATCCGCTCGTAGCGCATCTGGCCACCTCCTAGGGTGAAGTAGAGGGGGGTCGACCAGGCGGAGAGCTCGGCGCCATACTCCTCACCTTTAAAGAGGCTGAGGAGGAGGGCGACGGGGTCCCGGTTGGTGAGCCAGATCTTGCCGAGGTCGAGGGCGCCGGTGGCGGTGATTTTGGTCGGCTCAAAGGGGAAGAGGGGGAGGGAGAAGTCCCGGTTTTGTAGGGAGAAGGTGACCGGCTTTTCGGAGCGGACGGCGGAGAGGAAGAGGGGGTTAGCGAGTTTGAGGAGGTGGAGCCCAATATCGGGTGTGACTTGGAGGGTCGCCTTAAAGGGGCGGTTTAGGGTGAGGGTCCCCTTTTGTAGGGCGCCGTCTAAGGAGAGGGTGAGGTTTTGGGAGCGGAGGTCGGCCGAGCAGGGGCCGGAGAGGCTGTCGACCTTGGCTTGGAACTTGCCGCTGATCTGCTGGCCGAAAAGGGCGCTCAGCATGGAGGTGTCGAAGGGGAGGAGGTCGAAGAGGTAGGGGGTCTGGAGCGACTTAAGCTCCCCTTTGAGTTGTAGGGAGGCCTCTTTTGGGGCGAGTTTGCCCAGCGGCGAGAAGAGATTTTCAGCGCTTCCCTCCACGCGGAAAGAGCCTCTGCTTTGGGTAACGACCTCGCCGTTCAGGAGGGCGTAGAGCGCCTTGGAGAGGTTTTTAGAGTCGATTTTGAGGAGGAGGTTTTCGACGAGGGCGCTCTTCCCTTGGCGGCTGAGGTTGAGGGGAGTGGAGGTTGCGCTGGCGACGAGGGTGCTCTGGGCAGGATTAAACTGGGAGAGGGGGAAGTCGAGGGCGGTGATTTTCGCCGAGAGGGTGGCCGGCTCAATCAGGGTGAGAGGAGGGGTTTTCTTGAGGGTCTGGTAGAGGGCTTTGAAACCGGCAGGGGTTACCCGCCACTCTAGGGTTGCGGGCCTGCTGGGGGAGAGGAGGGAGAGGGTCTTGCCGATTTTGAGCCCCAGGTCCCCCTTCAGGTATTCGCTGCCGAGGCGAATATCGAGGCTACCACTAAAGGGGCGGACGGTCTCAAATTGGCTCTTAGCGTCGATCTTGAGGAGGGGGCCTGCCAACTCGTTTACCGCTAGCTTAGGGGTAAAGAGGGTGAGCAGGTTGGTGGGGAGGGAGGGGGCGGAGAGGCGGGCGCTCCCGTGTAGGTTCCCAGAGAAAAGCCCTTGGAGGATCCCGCTAGCCGTGAGGGATGAGGAGGGTGGGGAGGTGGTGGCCTTAAGGGTGAGCTGACCGACATCCTTTGCGCCGCTGAGGGTAAGGGCCCCCTCGAGGTTATCGATCGCCTCTCCCCCCTTGAGTCCGAGGTGGGGGAGAGAGAGGCGACCAGAAAACTGAGACCGTTTTGGCTGGGTGAGGGAGAAGGCCACTTCAGAGGGGTCGAGGTCAAAGGTGAGGAGCCCCTCTGTGGCCAAGGTGGGGAACTGCTGAGGTGAAAATAAAAATTTAAAGTAGCCGGGGAAGAGGAGGGCGATTGTGGAGGGGTAGGTGTAGGCGGCGATCGCATGCCCTTCGAGGAACCGGTTGTCGAGGGCGAGGTGGACTCGGGTGAGGTCGACGTGGTAGTCGGGGCGCATCGAGAAGAGGCCGTTGAGGGTGATCGGGAGGCCGGGGCTAATGAAGGGGCGCTCCTCTTTGGGGCTGACGTAGGCGTGAAACTCGAGGAGCCCTGCGGCGAGGGAGGGCCCTTTGATGGCGATGAGAAATTGCTGGAGGGTTGAGCTACCGAGGAGGGGAAGGGGGAGGAGCGGAAGGGTGTCGCTGGCGATCTGGCCATGGATTACCGCCTGCTCGGGATTGAATCGGGGCCCTATCGGCAGGGTGAGGTAGGCAAGGGAGCAGGTGAGGGGGCCTGGCGAGGCGAGGAGGGGGAGGAGCTCTGGGGTTAAGAGGTAGGAGAAGGTGGTGGGCTGTGTGAGGGTGACCTGCTCACCCACCAAAAGGGAGAGGCCGGGGAGGTTAAGGAGGGGGGTGTTGGCCTGAGCGGTGAGGGCCTCCCCTTGCAGGGCGATCTTGCAGGAGAGGGTGGAGCCCAGGTAGGGGGTAAGGGGGGCTGGGAGGAGGGGATCGACCCAAGGGAGGGGCAGCTGCGTTGTCTCGAGGGCCCACTCCCTTTTCGAGGCGAGGCGCCCCTGTGCGCTAAACCCTTTCCCCTGAATGGAGGCCTCACCGTGGAACGGGGTATTGGCCTCTTTATCGAGCTGCAGGGCGGCTCGGGTGATCGTCAGCGGGGTGCGGGAGGGGTGGGTGAGGTTGAAGGGGGCGATACTGGCCCGCAAGTGGAGGAGCTCTGGATGGATGAGGGCGGTCAGGGGAGCCCTATATGCGGTGCAGACCGCTTCGAGATGGCCGGGTCCGGCAAGAGAGATGCTGTGGGGAGAGAGGAGGGGGGCGGCGAAGAGGGGAACCACATTAAGGGAGGCGCGCGCCGGATCGGTAAGGAACAGCGACCCCTCTTCAAGGGCACAGGAGAGGGCGGTGTTGAGGGTCGTTGAGCTGGCGGACAGCTGTCCGCTCCCTTTGCCGCTCCTGACCTCCCCTTTTGCCGTCAGGTTGAGCTTGTCACCCAGGAGCTCGGCGAGGCCTAGGTCTTTGGCCACAAAATGGAGGAGGGTCTCCACAATGGCCGCGGGGAGCTGCTTGATCTCGATTATCCCCCTTCCCTCCCAAGGGGTCAGGGGCAGGGGGGACCTTCCTAACCGTACCTGGGGGGCAGCCTGCGACCACTCCCCCTCTCCACTAGCTGAACCCGATCCCGTTTCCCCTGTGAAGGTGAATTTTCCCTCTTGCGGGTAGCGGAGGGTGGCGTTGCCCCTCCCGTACAACCGATTGCCCCCGACCGCCAACTGGCCGCCATCGAGGGTAAAGTGCCCCTGGAAGCGGAGGGGGCGTTGAGAGTGGGAGCCCGTTTTTTTTGTTGCCCCTGGGGGTGCGAGGGCCTGCTCTAGGTTGGAGCTCTTCCCCTCGAGCATCAGGTTAAGGCGGGGGTGGTCGATCAGAGTGTTGCCAAAATGGAGGGTGCCCCACAGGAGATTCCACAGCGAAAGCCCCGTCTCGATCCGCTCTACCTCGAGGATCGGGTCGGGACCGAGGCCGAAGAGGGAGAGGTGGTCGACACTCTGCCGCCCAAACCAACGGAGGGTGATTTGACTCGCCCCCCATCTTCCCGGCATCCGCCCGTTGATTTGAGCGAGAAGGAATTGGTTTCCCCAACTGGTGGAAAGGAGAAAGGGGATCGAGTAGAGGAGGGCCAAGATCACCCCCCCTATCCCTAATGCCCATCCAAATCGCTTGCCCATAGGGCCCCTCTATACCACAACCCCAATGGGAAGAAAAGAATTGACTATGCCAAGCCGTTTTATGGTAGGGTCCGCTGCTATGAAAGGGCTCCTCACTCTCCTCTTGTTCAGCTGCTGCTCGCTATTTGGCTGGTCGCCTCAATTCGAGGTCGATTCCCGGCTAGGGAGTTACCGCGAGGGGGCAGGCGCCCTGATTTGGGCTCCCCTCTGTCAGCGGTGCGATCGGGTCGCCTTTGTGCAGGGGCAGGCGGGCAACTACCGCGATTTATGGACCGGCAACCTGGGCTTGGGTTACCGGCAACTCTTTCGCCCTAACTGGGCCTGGGGGCTGAATGCCTTTGGCGATGTTAGCTATTCCCCTTCCGGACACACCTACGGACAGGGATCGGTCGGCGCCGAACTCCTTGGGAAATGTTGGGAGGGGCGGATCAACGGCTACTTCACCAAAAACC
Source organism: Parachlamydiales bacterium (assembly GCA_050250135.1). Classification (GTDB taxonomy): domain Bacteria; phylum Chlamydiota; class Chlamydiia; order Chlamydiales; family JAFEGQ01; genus JBFWPF01. Next base: position 47,640 of record JBFWPF010000002.1, read on the forward strand.
AGCGCCACCTGATTCGAGAGGTCGACATCGAGGAGGGGGGGATCATCATCAATGGGAACGACATTGAGGTGGACTATATCGCCTTCTTAAAAGAGGAGCGGACCTACACCGGTTTTGACGCCGAGCTTGGCCGGGGTATTTGCTTTGAGCATGGGCAGCTGTGGGGCTATGCCGGTTACTACTACTTCCATAACCACGGAGTGAAGGACATTCAGGGGCCCCGTCTCCGCCTCGAGTACCAGCTCGATAACCCCCTCTGCTGGGAGGGGACCCGCCTGACAGTGGGCGGCGAATTCGATTACGATCCGGTCCACAAAGTGGAGGGCTCTCTCCTTATCTCCTTCCGTATCGCCCTTTGCGAGCGGGCCCGCCGCACCTGTTGTCCCTGCCAAAACAGCTGCCTCTCGGTCTGCCGCCAGATGGGGAACCGAGTGCGCCGCGAGCCTACCGTCTGGGTCGAGCGGCTCGACCGTTCCGAGTTCAGACACGATGTGCTGGCCCAGATCTTCTTTGTCGACGGCACTAACACACTGGGCGCCGGCACACAGATCGACCCAACCACCCTCCAAGATGCGGTCGATCGGGCCAGCAATGGGGACTTTATTTTCCTCCTCAACGTGATGAACCTCCCCATCAGCAGCGGCGCAGGGATCCTCGTGATGAAGCCCGACCAGACGGTGATCGGCTTTGGCGATGCGCCGAGCACGGCGATCGACTTCGGCCCCTTTGGTACCCTTACGATTACCGACCTCAACCCGCCGCCCCATCGGGCCACCCTGGTCGGCGATGCGGGTAGCACCCTGATCACCCTAGCCGATCGGGCCACCGTGCGGGGGATTCAGCTAGATGGGATGGCTGCAGCGGCCATCGGTATTGCTGGGACAAACGCCGACGACATCCTCCTCTACGACCTCGACACCACCACCTTTATGGGGATCCGCGACTTCACTACCGCCGGGATCGCGCTTAACGGGGGGAGCCAGCCCACGATCAACAGAGTCACCGTTTCGACTATCGCTACTGGCAACGGGATCAGCCTCACCAATACCGCTGGTGCCCTCCTCGACCTGGTTGGGGTGATGAACGCTGCTATGGGAGATGGGATCCTCTTCTCGGGCGGTTCCAAGGCAACCCTGCGGAACGTATCGGTTGACACCGTTCTCAATCAGGCGGTCGCCTTTGAAGGGGTGGCGGGAGCCTCGATTTTTGGCCTCTCTCTCACGGGAGCCGCTGCGAACTGGCTCCTTATGGATGGGTGCAGCGGCACCTTCTCCTTTACCGGCCTTACCATCCTAGGAGGCACGCCTACCGATGCCGGCATTCGGATTGCCAATAACAGCGCCGCGACCACCTTTATCGCCTCCACCCTCGACCAAAGTGGGGGAGATGGGGTGCGGATCGAAAGCAACTCGGCCTCGATCGACCTCACCGGTCTTATCATCGACTATACGGGCGTACCGACCACAGCTGCCCTCTTTGTCCAAGAAAGCAGTGGGCCTGTCCGCTTTTCCCATCCCGGCCTACGGATAACGGGAGGGACCCTCCCCGCCATCTTTCTCGACAGCAGTACTGGCCTGGTTTCGATCGACCTGGCCGAGATCAACATGATTGGATCGACGGGTAGAGCCCTGGCCGCCACCGATATGAGCAACCTGCAGTTCACCGGCGCATCCATCGAAATGCAAAACACAGCGGCTGAGGTCATTCAGCTTGTCAATACCAGTACCGATGGGGCAATCACCTTCAGCGACCTCATGATAGACGTACTTAACGTGGGGACGCGGATCATCGACATCCAGGCGGTGGATAGCTCTAATCTCACCTTTGCTCTGAACGACTCAACTTTCACGGCCGTTAATACCCTGGCTGGGGTAAGGGTGTTCCAGTCAGGAATGGCCGCTGGCGCCTCTGTTAATGCCACAGTCGATGGCCTGACCAGCACCATTGCGGTAGCAGGGGCGCAAGGGCATATCGTTTTCCTGACCGATTCCGCTGTGATAGGGGGTAACTTCACCGGCTCAGCCACCGGCAACACCTTTGGCGGAATGGGGAATTTGACAGGGGGATCGACCGGAATCTCGGTCCTTCTGGGAGGAGATGCTACCGCTGACGTAACCGTTCAGAACTACCGGCCGACCGACCAAGACAATGCCGGAGCAGGAATCGACGTCGAGTTTGATTTTTCCACTCCAAGTAGCGTAGGGAACGTTCTGATCGCGAGCAACAACATCGCCGACACATTAGGGAGCAATGGGATCAACATTGTCGGGTTAACCACCGGCGTTGGGCGGGGCAATGTCGTGGTGACAGGGAATACCTATGTGGGAACGGGTATTGCGTTCCAGGGAACCGCTGTTGCTGGATTTGGCGGCATCCTCTGCAACACCTTTACCGGCAACAGCGCTAGCTCAGCAACCGGAATGAACCTCACTCGAACGGCCGGCACCTATATCCTCACCCCTAGCAACACAGCCCCCGGCCTCGCTAGCGCTAACCCCGGCATAACCGGGACGATCACCATTACCGGAACCACCCAAACCCAGTCGACCCCTTGCGTCGCCTCTTGTGCGCTGCTCGAGGACAGGGGTTGAATAAATTCGCCCCTTTCGGGATAGTGGCAGCTGGCCAGCTCAGAGGTGACCATGCTCCGCACCCTTTTCAACCGAATTATTCTCCTTTTGTCCGCTTGCGCAGCCGTTTCGGCCTACTGCCCCATTGACGGCTTTTGGGTCCCCTCCGCTGAAGTAGATGGAAAGATCGGCTCCTTTAGAAAAGGGGCAGGAATCACCCTCTTTGCACCCGTTTGCCAGGACTGCAATAGCCTGGTCTTTTGGCAGACCAACTTTGGGAACTACCGAAAGGTCTGGACAGGGAGCATCGGCCTGGGCTATCGCCGCCTCGTCACCCCTTGGGCCGCCTTCGGAATCAACGGCTTTGCCGACGTGAGCTACTCCGAGGCAAGCCGTGCCTACGGGCAGCTCGGCTTTGGGGCAGAACTTCTCGGCCAGTGCTGGGAGGCCCGCGCAAACGGGTATATCCCCACCACAAGACGGACCTGTGTCCATCAAGAGATCATTCAAGCTCAACCCTTTGTAGAGGAGGGGAGCCAGCGATTCTACTCCCAGCTGACTAACTTTCGGCTCGTTGAGCGCTCCTATAAGGGGTTCGACGCGGAGGCTGGCTACAGCGTTAAGCTATGGCGAGGGCAGCTTTGGGGCTACGGGGGCTACTACTGGTTTGCCGACCGGGGAGTCAAAACCATTGAGGGGCCCCGTGTTCGGGTGGAGTACCACCTCTTTAACCTCTTCCGCACCTGCGGCACTCGGGTTGTACTCGCTGGCGAGTGGGCCTACGACTACCTCCACCGGAACCAGGGGCTCTTTATCGCCTCACTCCGCGTTCCGCTGTGCGGCTTCAAGAAGGGGTGCGGCCTCGATGTTAAGGCCTGCTGTGTTCCCACCCTTTGTCAGCGGATGAATAACCGAGTGCTCCGCGAGCCCGCTATCTGGATCGACCGGACCCGAGAAGATGAATACTACCCGGCACCGATCCTCGGCCGTTTGACCGGGGCCATCCGCCACCTCTACTTTGTCGACGCGACTGGTGGCGGAACTGGCTCGCTGGAAAACCCCTTTAATTTGGAGCAGGCGCTCGCCCAGTCGGGCCCAGAAGATCTCCTGTTCTTGCTGGGAGAGATCGAGGTTGCCGGCACCTTGCAGCTCAAGCATGGGCAGACCCTCATGGGCTCTGCAGAGGCCCGAGAGATCCCCCTCGACTTTGTCGAAATGGGGATCTACACCGTCGCGAATAACGGCGAGGTCCTCCCCCGAGCTCGCCTGATCGGAGATGGAACCCACGATGTGGTCTCTCTGGCCCACCACGGCGCCCTCCGCGATGTCGATATCGACGCCAATGGGGGCGCTCGGGCAATCGTTGGAGATAGGGTGCAAAACGTCCGCCTCTCCCGCGGCCGGATCGGCAACGCATCGGGCCACGCCTTGGAGCTCCGAGACGCCCTCAACTTTACCGCCTACGACCTCGACTTCCACAACATCGCTGGGGACGCCCTTTGGATCAGCGGCTCCAATATTGTTATGAGAAAATTTGAAATTGACGGAGTCGCTGGTAATGGGATCACCATCCGAGCCTCGGACGGGGTCCTTGTCGATGGCCTTAAGTGCCATGGGTTGAAGGGGATTGCCGTCGATGCTGAAGGGAGTCGGCGGGTCGTCCTTCGAAAAGTAGGCGGAGAGGGGGACCAGAGGGTAGCGCTGCATGGCGTGCGCCACTACGCCCTCCACGACTGCACCCTCCACAGCGAGGGGGGGACCCTCCTGGCCATTACTCAGTGTAGCGGACGGGGGCTGATCCGAAATAGCGAGCTCACCGGAACCGATGCGACCCTCCTCTCCCTCCTGGGCGACGGCTCCCACCTCGCCTTCACCGGGGAGAATACCGTTAGGGCACGCGGCGGGTGTGCCCTTCAGATCCTCCAGTCGAGTGGCAGCGTTGACGGGACGCAGCTCGCCCTCACCTTCGAGGGAGAGGCTGCCCGCGCCCCTATCCAGATCGCTGGAGCGGGCGAGGTCAAGGTAGGCGAAGTGCGCCTCCTCCCCACAGGAGTTTGCTCCGCTGCCCTGTCGATTGCCGACGCTAACGTCCACTTTGATAAGTTGGTCGCCCAAAACCTAGCAGGGACCGCCCTCCAAGCCAAAAACGCTACCCTCTCCGTTAGGGAGGGGGTCCTCCTTGCCCAGCAGGGGCCCGCCGTTGACCTCACCGGCGTTCGGGGCGAAATCCTCCTCGCAACCGCCGCTTCGGTGGGTAGCCCAACGCAAGGGATCGTCTTGAGCGACTTTAATGGAAAACTCACCATCCGCGACCTCCAGATCCGAGAGGGGGCCGCCGGTTCGATCCTCTTCGATGGGGGCAAAGGGATCCTCTCCGCACACGGGGCGATCCTCAATACCGCCGGCCCTGTTCTACGCGCCCAAAACCTGAGACCTGAAGGGGGCATTTCCCTCTACGGCCTAAGCAAAGAGGGCATTCCTCTGATCACCGGCAGGGGAGGACAGGGAGTGGTGCTCGAAAATTGTGCTGGCCCCGTTCTCGTAGCGGGGGCCACCCTGGACATAGTCGATGGTCAGGCCTACTTGGCCACGGGATGCACCGGAAAGTTGGTCTTAGCCCAGTCCCAGCTCGCCTCCAGCGGCCTCACCACTGAGGTGGTGGGCCTCTATAACGCTACCGACTTTACCCTCCGCAATTCGGTTATTGGGGGCGGAGAGGGAGAGTTGCTGAGCGGCGTGGCCCTCTACCTGGGCGCCGACCTTCCCAAACGGGCAGGGATTAATGAGCAGGGAGAGGCTACCTTTGCGCCTCCCCCCATCCAGCGGATCGACCTGCGCGATAACGCCTTCGTGGGAGTCGACCACTTTGCTGACGCTGCTGTTGACTTGAAGGTCGTAGGGGCCCCTGGCGTGGCCCAGGCCATCATCGAACGAAACGACACCGGCGCCGCCGAACAGGCCTACGCCTTCAGCAGCCGTGGCCCCGAGGGGCGACTCGAGCTCCTCTTTAGAGAGAACAAAGGGGCCCGCCCAGGTCAGCAACCGATCCAGGTGGTGATCAGCCAAGAGGGAGGGGCCAGAGCCCACCTCTACCGCCAGCCGGAGGTGATGAGGGACAACCCAGAACTCATCGGTGGACGGCTTGAGACAACCGGCCGAATTGAGACCCTCGATCAAAAACCCGAACGTCCAAAAGAGGAGACGGAGATCGTCCGCATGCTCGGGTTCCCTACCCGTTAGACGGAAATCCCGTCTTTGATAGAGTGACGCAGCAGGGTAACGACCGGAGGCCCCTTGCCTAGGCTTTGTCTTAAGAGAATCGAACTGGTTGGGTTCAAGTCGTTTGCCGATAGAACTAGCCTCAATTTCGTCGAAGGGGTGACAGGGATTGTCGGCCCCAACGGGTGTGGGAAGTCCAATATCGCCGATGCCTTTCGCTGGGTGCTCGGGGAACAGTCGGCCAAGTCGCTGCGCGGCGACAAGATGGCCGACGTCCTCTTCGCGGGAACCGACAAGCGGCGCCCCGCCCCCTATTGCGAGGTCACCCTCACCTTCGACAACAGCGATGGCCACCTTGCGATCCCCTACGAGGAGGTCGCCATCAGCCGCCGCCTCACCCGAAAGGGGGATTCCGACTACCAGATCAACGGCACCTCTTGCCGCCTAAAGGATATCCACCATCTCTTCTTCGACACTGGCCTTGGCAAGGAGGCCTTTGCGATCTTTGAGCAGGGGAAGATCGAGGAGATCATCCTCCGCAATCCCGAGGAGCGGCGCCCCATCTTCGAGCAAGCAGCCGGGATCGCCCGCTACCGCCACCAGTGGCGAGAGGCGCAGCGGCGGCTCGACCAGACCGAGCAGCACCTCACCCGCGCACACGACATCAACGGTGAGGTCGAAAAGCAGATCCGCCTCCTCGAAAAGCAGGTCGCCGAAGCGACCGCCTATCGGGAGAACAAAGCCCGCTTGGAGCTGTTGGAGAGGGGGCTTTTGCAGGCCAAGTGGAGTGGGCATCGGGCCCAGGTGGCCGCTAAAGAGGGGGAGCTAGCCCTCCTCCATCAAAAGCAAGCCGCCTCCCAAGTGACCTCTCAAGAACTTGCCGAGCAGAAGGGGAGGGCCAAATGGGCCCTCGAGCAGGAAGAGGGGCGCCTGAAAGGGGCGACCGAAGCCCTCTACGCCCTCCGCTCCCGCCTCCAGGTCCAGCTGGCCGAAGGGGAGGGGATCCGCCAGCGCCTCGCCGAAGTTCAGGAGCGGTCGGTCCAATGTGAACGGGAGCTCGCCGCCATTCAAGGGCAAGAGGGGCAGATCGCCCGCGAGGCCGAAGGGATTGCGGCCAGGCGCGCCAAGCTGAAAGGGGCCCTCGAGGAGGCTCAGCAGGCCCTCGAAGAGAGCCAGGGGAGCCTCACCGAATGTCAGAAGGCCCTCCACCAGTGCCAGGAGGAGCAGGTCCGCCTCCAAAAAGGGCAGATGGATGAGGTCCAACGGGCCCACGCCCTCGCCAGCCGCTTGCGAGAGGGGGAGGTCCGGCTTGAAAACGGAGTCGAGCGCCTCCACGCTCTCAAGGTGCGGCAAGAGGAGCTCGATGGGGCGCGAGGCGACCTCAAACAGCGCCTGGCCGAGCGGACCGCTCAGTCGGCCGAGTTAACACGCACCGTGAAAGGGGAGCGCGAAGAGGTTGAGGGGCTCCTCGCCGAGCTGGAAACGGTAGAGGGGCGCCTTCAGGAGATCGGGTGCGAGCGGGAGCACCTCACCGATGAGCTTGCCCAAAACCGGGCCCGCCACAAGGTCCTCCACCAACTTGAGCAGGAGGGGGAGGGGTTGCCGAAGGGGAGCCGCCTCCTGCTTCAGGCCTTTGAGGCCCTAATCCCCCTAGCCGACGCCTGCACCCCCCTTCCGGGCTACGAGCAAACGGTCGCTACTGCCCTTCAGCTCTACACCGGCACCCTCTTGGCTAAAGATGAAAGGACCCTTGCGGCCGCTCTGGACTGGGCCCAGCGGGAGGGGATTGAGGGCTACTCCCTCACCTCACCCGAGCGGCTCGCCGCAGCGGCCACCCCTATCGCTCCCTCGGTTGCCCCCCATGTGCAGCCCGAAAGCCCCCTCCACCCCCTCCTCGAATCACTGACCCTTACCGACGGCCTCCTCGACCACGCCGGGATCCTCTTCTCCCCTCTTGCCGACGATGAAAGCCCTGTGATGAGAAGGGCAGAGCTCAAAAAGCTCACCACTCTGATCGCCAAGGGGGAAAAGATGCTGGCCACCCTAACCGAAGAGGGGGAGCGACGGAAAGGGGAGCGGGCCCAGCTGCAGGCCAAACGGGCTAGCGCCGAACAGAGCCTGCGCCAAACCGAGATGAAGCTCGTCGAGTGCAACGTCTCGCTCGATAGGACCAGAACCGACGCAGCCGCCATTGAGAAAGAGGAGAGGGAGCTCCTCCACCGTCAGGAGGAGATCGCCGCCTTGCAGAGAAAGCTCTCCGTTGAGATCGACTCCCTGCAAAAGGAGGTCGACAAAGCGCGCATTCGGCTGACCACCTGCCAGGAGGAGGCCGACAGGATCGCCAAAAAGCTTGAGGGCTACCTCGACCAGGTGCGGGAGTTTGCCAAAGGACGCCGGCAGCGGGAGCAGCGGGTTCACGAGCTCTCCCTCGAGCGGCACGGACTCGACTCGACCGCCTCCCTCATCGAGGCCAAGCAGCTCGGCCAACGGAAGGAGCAGACCCGCCTTGTCGCCGAATTGGAGGCCCTTTCCAAAAAGGAGAAAGAGCTCTCCGCCGCCCTAGCTACCCTCAAAGAGCCCAAGGCTGAAGCGGCCGCCCTGAGCCAAGCCGAGGCGGAGGTCAAAGCGCTAGAGGAGGCCCTCGCCAAAATCCGTGCTGAACTCGAGATGATCGAGCAAAAAGAGGGCGAGGGGAGGAAGGGGAGCGATCAGCTCCAGAAAGCGGCCCACCAGCTAGAGGTCGATATTGCCAGGGAACGGGCCGCTGCTGAAGCCCTTGCTGAGGAGATGCTCGAGCGGTTTGAGACCCCCATCGATGGGGAGGAGACCCCTCTCGACCTTCCGCTCACCGAGGCAGAGAAGGAGATCCGCACCTTGCGCAAAGCGGTCGAAGGGGCAACCGAAGTCAACCTCGCCGCTGCTGCCGAATACGACGAGAAAAAGACCCGCCACCATTTCCTCTCCGAGCAGCTCACCGACCTCGAAAACTCCAAAAAAGAGCTCGAAGAGATCATCGCCGAGCTCGATCGGGAGAGCCGCCACCGCTTCGAGCAGACCTTCGAGGAGGTCCGGCGCCACTTCCAGGAGCAGTTTCAGATCCTGTTCAACGGGGGTGAGGCCGACCTCACCTTTGTCGGCTCCGACGATATCTTGCAGGCCGGTATCGACATCGTCGCCAAGCCACCCGGCAAAAAGATGCGCTCCATCAAGCTCCTTTCTGGCGGCGAAAAGTGCCTCACCGCTATGGCGCTCCTGTTTGCCCTTTTCAAGGTGCGCCCCGCTCCCTTCTGTATCCTAGACGAGATGGATGCTCCCCTTGACGACTCCAACATCGCCCGCTTCCTGAGCGTCGTCCGCCCCTTCATGGAGCAGACCCAGTTCCTGATCATCACCCACAACAAGCGGACCATGGCCGCTGCCGACACCCTCTTTGGGGTCTCCATGGAGGAGAAGGGGGTCTCCAAGATCCTCTCCCTCCAGTTTGAGCACCGCACCGCCGTTGCTATCTAGGGCATGTCACCGATTATCTTCCCAGATCTCCAGGGGAGATTGGCCCCTAAAGCCGTTTCTTCGCCTCGGACAGGGCGCTTTGGCCCTGCCCTTCGGCTCAGAAACGTCCCTAGGAACTCAATCTCCCTCTGGATCTCAAGGGAAGTTAATCGATGACATGCCCTAAAATTTTCATCAAGATTATACTCTCTCCATGAAATGGGGAGATCCACTGACCGGAGCGGTGATTGGGGCTGCCATCGAGGTGCACAAGTCACTCGGTGGCCCTGGCCTGCGCGAGCGGATCTATGAGGAGGCCCTCTGCCAGGAGCTTAGGCTGCGGGGTCTCGAGGCCATCCGGCAACTCCCCCTGCCGATCCGCTACAAGGGCGTGCAGCTCCGTAACCCCCTTATCGTCGACCTCCTTGTGGAGCGCCGCCTCATCATTGAGGTTAAAGCCACAGAGGAGAATTCCCCCCTTCACCGCTCCCAACTCCTGACCTACCTCCGCCTTAGCGGCCTCCCTGTCGGCCTCCTCATCAACTTTGGAGGGCGCCTCCTTAAACACGGCATCGTCCGGGTCCGATCATCGCTTGATCTTCGCCGCACACTCGGTTAAGAAACAGGGATGGAGATCGGGATTCCGCGCGAGGTCAAGGAGGGTGAGGGGCGCGTTGCCGTAACCCCTGAGATGGTGACCACTCTGGTTGCCGCCGGCCACCGCATCACTATTGAGAGAGGAGCGGGTGCTCAGGCGGGCTATCTCGACAGTGCCTATGCCGCTGCGGGCGCCCAAATCGCCCCCTCTCCCCGCGAGGTCTACGCCGCCACCTTCGTTCTCAAGGTCAAGGAGCCGCAGGAGTCGGAGTTCGGCTACCTCCGCACTGGACAGATCCTATTCTGCTACCTCCACCTGGCTGCCAACGTCCGCCTCGCGCGCGTCTTGAAAGAGCAGAGGGTGCTCGCTGTCGGGTACGAAACGGTAACCGACGACGAGGGAAGGCGGCCCCTGCTTGTGCCGATGAGCACCCTCGCCGGCCGGATCGCCGTCCAAGAGGGGGCCCACCACCTCGGCACCCCTCAGGGGGGCAAGGGGGTTCTGATCGGTCGGGGTAGGGTTGTGGTGCTTGGCGCCGGGACCGTCGGCTTTAATGCTGCTGAGGTAGCCATTGGGATGGGAGCCCAAGTGGTGGTGTTCGACAAGAGTGAGTCAGCCCTTGCTCGAATAACGGGAGCTACCACCGCAGTGGCCTCGCCTGAGTCGATCGCAAGAGAGATCGCCACGGCCGACCTTGTCATCGGCGCGGTCTTTGTCCCAGAACAGGCCACCCCACGCCTCATCACCCGAAAGATGCTAAAGGGGATGGAGCCGGGATCGGTCTTTGTCGATGTGGGGATCGATCAAGGGGGATGTAGCCAAACCTCTCGGCCCACAACCCTCTCCAAGCCGACCTACGTAGAGGAGGGGGTCATCCACTACTGCGTCCCCAATATGCCGGGTGCCTTCCCCAAAAGTGCCAGCGCCGCCCTCTGCCAGGCGACCTTGCCCTATGTCCTTCAGATCGCCTCAGCGGGCAAACCCGTTTCATAGTCGATATCCAATTCCCTTTTTGGTACCCTTGAGGGTTATCTTCCAATCGCTTACCGGTAGAGGGATGGGATCAAAAGAGGAGTGGATTCGGGAATTTGGGGAGATCGCGGCCCAGCTAGAGGTCGGTGATGTCGAGTTTTCGGGCTCCACCTACCAGGTGCAGGTATTGGAGGGGGAGGAGGAGTACTGGCCCTTCCTCCAATTTGACGGGTCGGGAGAGGTGGGGGATTGCTTTTGCTCCTGCGAGACCGCCGACCGGGAGGGGAGTTGCCCCCACTTAGCGGCCGCCCTCCTGTGCATCTATGGGGAGCACGCCGAGCCCCTCCACCTCCGCTTCCGCGAAAGCCTCTGGAATACCCTCTGCCGGATCTTCTCCGACCAGCAAGGTCCCGAGCCCTCAGGGCTCTTTCATGAAGAGGCCCGGTTTGGGATCCGCACGCCCAGTGGAAAGGTCCCCTTTTGGGTGGAAGGGAAGGAAGCCGAGACGGTCCGTCAGCTCGAGGCGATCACCGTAAAGCGGGTCCGGGAGACCGAGGAGAACTCGATCAAGTTCTCAGGCCTATCGTTTGAGGAGCTGGCCCTTTGGCGCGAGGGGCGCCCCTCAGAGGCCCTCCGGTATGAGCTCTCCTTCTGGTCCAACCTGGCCAAGTGGCTCTTTCTGCTGCAGGAGCAGGGAGAGCCCTACACGATAGCTTTTGAGGCGAATGGAGAGGGGATCCCCTCAGGGCTCACCGTTGAATTTGAGCGGTTGCAAGCCCACTTCTACCTCTCCCGGGCCAATTTGCCTCAAGTGATCCCGGCGCTGGGAACGGTAGAGGGGCCGCTTAAGGTCCATCGGTTTCAGGAGGAGGCGATCCGCACGATTCGCTATGAGCCGCAGACCGGCTGCCTCTATGTAGAGGCAAAGGGGGAGGCCAAGGAGGGGCCCGAGCCGGAGGAGGCGGTGGCGATCGGCGAGTGGCTCCTGGTTCCGGGGGAGGGCTTTTACTCGCAAGAGCAGCATGCCCTCTTAAGCCGGAAGAGGATCCCTCCAGAGGCCCTCTCCGATCTCCTCGACCTCCACCACAAGGCCATTGGCAAGCACCTTGCGGTTGGAAAGGAGCCTCTCCCCCTCCACTACCACCTCTCATTTGATCCCCAGTGGAATCTCCATATCGTCGCCTATCTGTTTGAGGTGGGCGATTTTCAGGGGGGTGGGGCCCGCTATTTGGGGAACTGGGCCTACCTGGAGGGGGATGGGTTTTACCGCCTCGAGAACCGCCTCTTCGATGAGGCGGTAACGGTAGTGCCTGAGGAGGGGGTCTCCCCTTTTATCCACCGCCACCGGATTTGGCTGGGGACTCAGAGTGGCTTTTCCCCCCACCTTAAGTCGATCGAGTCCCAGCTCACCTACCGGGTCGACGGGGAGGGGCTCACCTTTGTCAGCAGGCCTGGAAGCCTGGCCCAGGAGGTGGGGAATCACGATTTTGGCGACTGGATCTATGTGGCGGGTCAAGGGTTTTTCGCGAAGGGGGCGATGAGGGGATCGAGTAGGCTCAGGGCAGGTCAGCGGATCCCGCCAGAGGAGCTCCCCTTTTTCCTCCGCACCTATCGGGAGGATTTGGAGCTGATCGAGGGGTTCTTCACGCCGGTCTGCCCCGTTGTACGGGGGGTGGTGACCCTGAAGGTGGCCGGGCGGGATCGGGTCGAGGTGGGGTGTGACTACCCCCTCTATCCCGAGTACCGAGGCAAGGGAGTCACCCTATTTGGAGACTGGGTTTTCACCGAAGGAGAGGGGTTTTGCAAGATCCCCGACGATCGCCTCCCTCCAGAGCCCTTTAGGAGAGAGAGGGTGCTGCAAGGGGAGGAGCTAGCCCTTTTTCTCGAGTATGAGCTGCCCGGTCTCCTCCCCATGATCGAAGAGCTCGATCCTAGGCTCCGCAGGCCAGCCGACCTGCGCCTGTCCGCCAGCGATACCGACGAGCCCTTTGGTGAGGGGCTCATTCAGCTCTCCTTCGACTATGTGAGCAGCTTCGGGAGCGTTAGGGCGGCCGATCTCTACCGCGCTGTTGGGCAGGGGCGCCCCTTCATGATGAGCAGCGCCGGCCTCCTCGACCTGCGCAGCCCCCGCTTCAATTGGCTCCGCAGCCTCCCCTCCTCCCGTGTGGCACAGCGGAGCGGCATCCTTACCCTGTCGACCTTGGAGCTTGTCCGCCTCAGCGCCACCGAGCGGCTGGAGACCGAGAGGGGGAGCCGCGTTGGGGAGCTGATCGAGCGGATCCTCACCCTAACACCCCCCTCTCCACCCAATCTGGAGGGGCTAAGGAGCACCCTCCGCCCCTATCAGCAGACCGGTGTCGAATGGCTTTGGTTCCTCTACACCACCGGCCTTTCAGGGCTCCTTTGTGACGATATGGGGCTAGGAAAGACCCACCAAGCGATGGCCCTCCTCTCCGCTATACTCAACGGAGAGGAGGAGCGCCCCCTCTTTCTCGTTGTCTGCCCCACCTCGGTTATCTACCACTGGGAGGAGAAACTTGCCGCCTTCCTCCCTGAGCTTCAGGTGTCCACCTACTACGGTCCCGGGCGGTCCCTTCCGAAGTTGGAACAGACCGACCTTATCCTCACCACCTATGGGATCGTCCGGCAGGATCGGGAGAAGCTCTCCCGCCTCAGCTTTACCGCCACCCTCTTCGATGAGATCCAGGTCGCCAAAAATCCGGGGAGCCAGACCCACAAGAGCCTGGCCCTCCTCCATTCGCGGATGAAGCTTGGCCTGACCGGAACGCCGATCGAAAACTCCCTCACCGAACTCAAAGCGCTCTTCGATCTCGTCCTCCCCACCTATTTTCCCACCGAGGCGGGCTTTCGGGAGCACTTTCTCCTCCCGATCGAGCGCGAGGGGGATCCCGAGGCTAAAGGGCGGCTAAAGCAGCTCGTCCGCCCCTTTATCCTCCGCAGGAAAAAGCAGGAGGTGCTCACCGAGCTTCCGGAGAAGACCGAGGAGAAGGCCCATTGTGAGCTCTCGGCCGATCAGCGCTCTCTCTACCAGAGCCTCCTCTCAAGCGCAGGGGAGCGGCTGATCGAGGAGCTGCAAGATGAGGGAAGACCCATCTCTTACCTCCACGTGTTTGCCCTCCTCACCCACCTCAAGCAGATCTGCGATCACCCTGCGGTTCACCACGATGATCCCTCCCGCTACAAAGAGTACGAGTCGGGAAAGTGGTCCCTTTTTGTCGAGCTTTTGAATCAGGCGCGGGAGAGCCAGCAGAAGGTGGTCGTCTTCTCTCAGTACCTCACGATGCTCGACATCATCGAGCTCTACTTGAAGGACAATGGGATCGGCTATGCCGGGATTCGGGGGCAGACGGTGAGGCGGGACCGGGAGCTGAAGCGCTTTGCTGAGGATCCCCACTGTGAGGTCTTTGTCGGCTCCCTTCAGGCCTCTGGCGTGGGGATCGACCTCACCTCAGCTTCGGTAGTCATCCACTACGACCGGTGGTGGAATGCGGCGCGGGAAAACCAGGCGACCGACCGGGTCCACCGGATAGGGCAGACTCGCGGCGTGCAGGTCTTTAAGCTGATCACCAAGTCGACTATTGAGGAGCGGATCGACGAGCTGATCGCCAAGAAGGGGACCCTGATGGAGGAGATCATCGGCGCCGACGAGCAGGCTCAGCTAAAGACCCTCACCCGCGACGAGCTCATCACCCTCCTTACCCTTTCGTGAATCCCGGTAGTAGAAGGTTGCCAGGTCGTCGGGATCAGCTCCGAGCTTGTAGAGGGTGACGAGGGTGATGTTGGTCGCCCCAGAGCGGATCCACCCCTTCGCAAAGATGCGGCGGGGCGAGGTCACCGCCGGTTCATCCAGAAGGGTGTAGCGACCCGTTTTTTTCAGCCGGGTAAACCACTCGACATCCTCCATCAACCGCATCTCTTGGAAGGGCCCCACCTCGTCTAGGGCACCCCTCTTGATAAAGTAGGCCTGATCCCCGTAAGGGAGCTTGAAGAGGCGATTTCGCAGGCGCACTCCCCCTTCGATCACACGGCACCGCCAATCCCCATCGGCAAGGGCGTAGCCGTAGGCCCCGCCCAAACAGGTGGGCTCTTCGAGCGCCGCTAGCATCGCCGTGTAGCCTGCTTGATCAATCTGAGTGTCGGCGTGGAGAAAGAGGAGGACCTGACCATGGGCCTCCTCAATGCCTGCATTCAGCTGGGCACCCCTGTTGCGGGGGGCATAAAGGGGGATGAGCCCCGCTTCAGAGATCCGCTCAAGGGTGTGGTCTTGACTGCCGCCGTCGACAAAGAGGATCTCGGGGTGTGGCTTTAGCTCGCTCAGAGAGGAGGTGAGGGGGAGGATATTCTCCTCTTCGTTGAGGGTAGGGATGATGACCGTCACCCGTTGAAGCGAGGAGAGAAAGTCGAGCATCCGCTGCCTAGCCGGCGTGGTAGGGGTAAGATCCCGCTCAAGGCGCCACAGGTCTTCCACCGTGTCGATGTCGTACCAGTAGTGCCCCACACCATTGCTCAGACCCGCTTTGAGGAGCACCTCTCGCGTATCTTCGAAGGAGAATTGAGTGCTCCACCGGATCTTCTTGAGGTCGGGAAGGGGCTGGCGACTTCCGATCAGGTAGAAGCCCCCATCGTCAGCGGGGCCAAGGGTGGTATCAAAGTCGGGAGCGCTCTTGATATGGGTGATGGGAAGCGAGGGGGCATCGCTGCCGATCAGGAGGACCTGATCGTGCTCTTCCAGCAGGGTATTGATCGTCGCTTGGATCCGGTCCCCAAGATTGGGGCTGTCGAGTTGGGGAAGGATCCGAAAGTGGGGCCACCGCCTTCTGGCCCACTCCTCATCGCTCTCATTTGCTGGTGCGATCACGATTGTGAATGCTTCGCTCAGCTCATGGAGGTCCTCGGTGAGGATATCCAGGGCGTGGTCGTAGAAGGACTCGGCCGCTTCGCGGGAGGTCCCCTTAGCGAGGCGGGTTTTAACGGGCCGACTTTCCCGATTGGAGACGTAGACCGCGAGGGCGTCTCCCCACAGCGAGCTCACTAGAAGCAGGAGGAGGAGTACGCTCTTCAGTCGACTTCCCTTTTAGGTCGAAGATAACGGGATTACCGGTGAAGGTAAAGGCCTTTCGGAGGCAGCGGAGGAGGTAGCGGCGGTAGCTTTCGGCCATCAGATCGGCATGGTTCACAAAGCAGAGGAAGCGGGGAGGGGAGGTCCCAACCTGAGTCGTGTAGTAGATGCGGAGCCGCTTCCCGCGGATCATCGGCGGGTGGATCTCCTGCATCGCCTCTTCGACAAAGCGGTTTAGCTGCGCCGTGGAGATCCGCTTTTTGGCCTCTCCAGCCACGATCTGGATTTGGGGGAGGAGCTCATCGAGCTTCCGCCCCGTTTTAGCCGAGATGAAGAGGAGGGGGCAGTGATTGAGAAAGGGGCTCTCCATCCGGACCGCCTGCGCGGCGTGCTCCATCCGGGTCCCCTTGATCAGGTCCCACTTGTTGAAGAGGAGGATACACCCCTTCCCTGCCTCTTCGATTTGGGTCGCAATCCGCTTCTCCTGCGTGGTAAGCCCCTCCACCGAATCGATCATCAGGATGCACAGATCGGCCCGCTCGATCGCCTGCTCGGTCCGGATCGCCGCAAACTTGTCGACCACCTCATGCTCGGCCGATTTGCGCCGTATCCCCGCCGTGTCGATCAGGGTATAAGCCTCCCCCTCATAGGTGAAGGGGGTGTCGATGCTGTCTCGGGTAGTCCCCGGTATCGGGCTCACAATGCACCGCTCCTCATCGAGGAGGGCATTGATCAGAGTCGACTTGCCCACATTCGCGCGGCCGATGATGGCCACCTTGGTCGAGGGGTCTAGGGCCTCCGCCTCCCGCTCCGGGATTTTCTGGAGGACCGCCTGGAGGAGCTCGGCCATCTGGTGCCCTTGCGTCGCCGAGACCGCCACCATCGCCGAAATCCCCAAGCTGTGAAAGGCATGGAGCCGATCCTGTTGGGAGGGGGTGTCGATTTTATTGACCGCCAGGGCCAGCGGCTTCCCCTTTTTAAGGAGGACGCGGGCAAGCTCCAGGTCGAGGTCGGTTGGCCCCACCTGGCTATCCACACAAAGGACTAGCCCATCGGCCTCTTCGACCGCTATCTCCGCCTGTCGCCGTATCTCCTCATTAAAGAGGGCCTTAGAGTGAGTGTCGATCCCCCCCGTATCCACCAATATAAAGGGACGACCAAAAAGTTCCCCCCTCCCATAGAGGCGATCTCGGGTTACCCCCTCTGCCTCATCGACAATTGCGATCCGTTTTGCTAAAATACGGTTAAAGAGTGCCGATTTTCCCACATTGGGGCGGCCAACGATAGCTAGGATAGGAGGTCCGTTCATAGACGGGCATTCTACCTCGTAAAAGAATTAAAATAAACCGATATGAGCGCTGAAATTACGCTCCTACCTTTTTTACGGGACTTTCCCAAATGGCGGGGGATAGCAAAAGATTTACTAGCTAGCCTTTCGATCGCCCTGATCGCCCTCCCCCAGGCCCTGGCCTATGCCTTTGTGGCCGACCTTCCCCTAGTCGTCGGGGTGGCAACGGCGATTTATGGGACCCTCTTTTGCGCCCTGTTTGGCGCCTCACGCCACCTCGTCTCAGGCCCCACCAACACCATCGCTATCCTCCTCCTTTCGGCTGTTGGGGGGATTGTGGCCACCCACTATGGGGACCTGAGCCCGGCAGAGAGGCACCACATCGCCTTCCTGCTCGCGATTCAAGCGACCCTCATGATCGGCATCCTTCAGATTGGGGCTGCCCTGTTTGGACTAGGGAAGTTGGCCCAGTTTGTCTCAAGGCCTGTTGTAAAGGGGTATGTTTGCGGGGCAGCCATTGCCGTGATCGTCTCCCAGCTTCCCGTCTTTATGGGGATCCCCTCCCCCTCTCAAATGGCCCCCCTTTATGTAAAGCTGCTTTACATCTTCCGCCATCTCCCAGAGGCCCACCTGATGACAGTGGCTGTTGGCGCGGGGAGCTTGGTTACGCTGATCGTTTTGAGGCGGGTGATTGGCCGCGCCTATGCGGCACTCATCGTCTTTGGCCTTGCGATCCTGATCGGTTGGGCCTTCGATCTTGGGGTATCTACCGTGGCTAGCGCCCGAGAGATGGGGGGAGCGCTCGGCCGCCCCGCCCCCCCCTATTTCGATTTTCGGCTGATAGGGGAGCTCCTTCCCGTTGCCTTCGCCATTTCCCTTCTCGGCGCCCTTGAGGTGACCGCCATTGTGAAGTCGCTCGGCGGAAAAACTGGGCAGCCCCCCAACCTCAGCCAGGAGGTGTTTGGGCTGGGGATTGCCAACCTCCTCTCCTCCTTTTTTGGGGCTATGCCAAGCTCAGGGAGCTTTGCCCGCAGCACCATTAACTTTGAAGCGGGGGGGACCTCTCGCTGGGCGGCCCTCTTTAGCGCCCCCCTGGTTGCCCTCCTCTACTTTGGTCTCGGCCAGGGGATCGGGGCCATACCTCTCGCTACCTTTGCCGCCCTCCTCTTTACGACAGCAGGGGCGATGGTCGACCGGCGGGAGATGTACGTGTGCGTTAAGGCAACAAGGGGTGACCGGATCGCCCTCGTCGCCACCTTTGCCTCGTGCCTCCTCTTTTCCCTCAGCACCGCCTTCTATGTCGGGGTGATCCTCTCGGTGATCGTCTACCTTCGCAAAGCCGCTACCCCGATGGTGATCGAAGTCGGAGTGGGAAGCCAAGGGGAGATCCGCCCCACCTCGCTGCTCACCCCCCACCCCCACGTCAAGGTGATCGACGTCGAAGGGGAGCTCTTCTTTGGAGCGGTCGACTTCTTCCAACGGGCCTTTGAAGCGCTCGCTACCGATGCTAAGGTCAGGGCGGTGATCCTCCGTTTGAAAAACGCCCACCACTTTGACGCCACCACCTGTCTGGCCCTTCGCCATGTCCACCACTACCTCGAGAAGCAAGGGATTTCGCTCCTTCTGTGCGGCGTTTCAGAGGCCGACTGGAGGGTCCTTAGCCGTTCCGGTCTCTCCGAATTGATCGGAAGTGAAAACCTCTTTCCCAACGACACCCAAGATGTGTTAGGCTCCATGCGAAGGGCGTTTGCCCGCGCCGAGAGCCTGACCGATGTGTAAATCGACTTTCCTTCTTTTCGTCGCCCTTTGTCTCCCTTTATGTGCCGATGGGGAACCCCTCCCATTGACGCTAGAGCGGGCAATTGACCGGGCCCTCTATGCCAACCGGGCCATCGGAAATGCGGAGGACACCTGGGACCGCTCTCAACTCAATGTCGACATCGAGTGCCTCGACCTGTCGCTAAAGGTAGCTCCTAACGGGCAGATTGGCTTTTGGGATGGAGCGGGCAACCGATCGAAGGACGATAATAAGGCCAAAGATGGCCTCCTCTACGGCGCCGGCCTAAAGGTGGAGAAGAAGTTCGCAAGCGGGGTGAAGGTCGAGCTCAATCCCAACTTTACCCGGCTCGTTAAGTACCGCTATGAGTCCAATGCGGCCGCTCGGGTCATTATCCCCTTCTTGCGAGGAGCGGGGAGCCTGACCACCCTCTCCCCCCTGCAAACGGCCCGGTTCGATGAGCGGACCAAACATCGCGATTTCTATTTGCGACAGGTCAGCGTCGTTCTCGATGTCGTTCGCGCCTACTACAATGCCGTGAAAGAGCTCGAGTGCATGCAGCTTGCTGAGGAGTCCTACAACCGGTTCCTGAAGCTTAAGCAGACCGCCGACGCCCGAAGGCGGGCAGGGTTGATCGATGATGTCAATGTTTACCGGACGCAGCTCGAATTGCGGAAGGATGAGGAGGTCTTCCTAAAGGCGAAGGAGACCTACTTTAAGGCCCACGATCGCCTCCTCGACCTCCTCGCCCTCCCCATCGATACCCCGGTGCAACTCGATAGGGGCCTCGTCTACGAAGAGGTCGGAATGGGGCAGGAGGAGGTGGTCGCTGAGGCGCTCAGCAACCGCGTTGAGGTGGAGCAGAGCTACGACGCCCTGCAAAACGCCCTTCGCCTGGCGCGCGTTGCCCACCGGGAGCTCCTCCCCCAACTCGACCTGGCGGTCAACTACAGCATCTGTGGCCGCGGGCAGGACCTCATCCATTCCTGCATTCGTGACCGGACCGCCGATTTTAAGGTTGGCTTCACCGCCTCTACCGACAAAGATATCGGGAAGAACCGGGTCAAGTACAAGAAGAGCCTCATCGACATTGAGGTGCAGGAGCGGAAAATCGAAGAGGTGCGCAGCAATATCGTGGTCGAGGCCAATCGGGTCTACCGGAGCCTCAAGCGGACCTTGCTCTCGATCGACATTCAAGAGGAGCAGGTCAAGACGGCCCGATGTGAGCTCAAAGCGGCGGCCTTGCGTTTTGATCGGGGAATCACCGACAATAACTTCGATGTGGTCGACGCCGAACGGAAGCTCCATAACGCCCAGAAGGCCCTTCTGACGGCTGTGGTGGAGCATATCATCGGGGAATATGAGCTCCTCCAGGTAATGGGGCTCCTCGTCGAAAAACCCCAATTCTGTGTGAGGGAACTGTGAGCCGGATGCGGATCTCGCCGCTTGTTGCCACCATTATTGCCATCTGCCTCGTTGCGGCTGGAGTGAGTCGCTGCGCAAGTCCCGGACAAAAAGGGGATTTTGCAACCGCCGTTGCTGCCGCCCGCACCTTCCCCATCGAGATTGGCACGGTGGGAGAGCTCGATTCGATCCGCTCCATCATCCTCACCAACGGGGTCCGCTCCCCCGAGCCCCGCAAGATCACCTACGCCATACCCGATGGGAGCCCCGTAGAGGAGGGGCAGCTCCTGCTCACCCTCGATGCTGCCGGTTTTGAATCCAAACTCCGCGAACTCACCACTCAGATTGAGATTCAGGAGGCCGAGGTTGAGGCAAGCCAGGGTGTTGTTGAGGCCGAAGCGGTGAAAAGGGGCCTTGCGATCGAGCGGGCCGAGCTTGAGGTGAAGATCGCTGAGGTGAATCTCGACAAGACCCTCTCGGGTGAGGGACCCAAGGAGATGGTCAAGCGGAAGCGGGCGATGGATAAGGCCCTCGGCAAGCTGAAAAACCAAGAGGCCTTTTCCAAAGAGCTGATGGAGCTCCAAAAAGAGGGGCTGCTCAGCCCAAAAGAGATCTCGACCGCCAAAGGGAAGCAGAAGGAGAAGGAGGAGATCTACCAGGATGCCAAGCTCGATTACGAGTTCCACCTCCTCCACCAGTACCCCTGCGATAAGCAGGTGGGGCAGATGCGGGTTGAGATTGCTAAGTTGGAGGCTGAGCAGGCCGCCTCTAATGGGCAACTGGCGCTTATGAAGGCGACCTGCGAGTACCAGCAGGCCCGCTTCCGCCTTGCCGAGCTAAAGGGGCAGCGGGAGGAGTGCATCCGCAACCTCAAAGCCTGTGAGATCCGGGCCCCTAAGTCGGGGTGTGTCGTTTTGGCGCAGGAGTTTTTCGGCGACCGAAAGCGTAAGGTCCGGGTTGGCGATCCCGTTTTCTACAGCCAGCCCCTTGCCGAGATCCCCGACCCCGATTCGATGGCCGTAAAGGCCAAAGTTCCCGAAGGGAGCTTTAGGAGGGTGGAGGTGGGGATGCCCGCCTATGTGACCGTTGATGCCCACCCCGGGATGCAGCTCCAAGGGGAGATTGTCGCCATTGGGGGGGTCTCAGAGGGGGAGTTTCCTGGAGAGAAGGTGGTCGAGCTAACGGTCGCCCTCCAAAATGGAGAGGCTGGCCTCCGCCCTGGCATGACCGCCCGCTGCCTCCTCGTCGGCGAGGGGGTCAAGGGGGGGTGCACCGTCCCCGCAGCGGCCCTATTCCACGCTCCCTCCGGCCCCTTCGTCTACAAGCAACAGGGGAGCCGCTACCGGGTTACCCCTGTCACCCTTGGTAAGTCGGGGGATGAGTGGGTGGAGATCACTTCGGGGCTCAAGAACGGAGAGCGGGTCGCCCTTCAGCCCCCTGCTGACTCCCAGGTCACCCGATGAGCCTCGCCGCCTTGCGCCGCGTCTCCAAGGTCTTTGAGGGGCCGGGAGGAAAGGTGGTGGCCCTTCGCGATTGCGATCTCGACATTCAGCCGGGCGATTCGGTTGCTATTATGGGCCCCTCCGGCTCCGGGAAGTCGACCCTCCTCCACCTCCTCGGCCTCCTCGATACCCCCACGCAAGGGGAGTATCGCTTCGATGGGGCCGATGTGGCCCACCTCTCCGATGAGGCCCTCTCGGCGATCCGCTCCCAGAAGATAGGGTTTGTCTTCCAGGCCTTCCACCTTATCCCCCAGCTCACCATCCTGGAAAATGTGGAGCTCCCCCTCTCCTACCAGGGGCAGATGGGGGGAGGGCGAAAGCGGGCAACCGAGGCTCTCCACCGCGTCGGCCTCCACGACCGGCTCAGCCATCGCCCCGATGAGCTCTCAGGGGGGCAGAAGCAGCGGGTTGCCATTGCCAGAGCGCTCATCACCCGCCCCCGCCTTCTCCTTGCCGATGAGCCGACCGGCAACCTCGACTCCAAAACGGGAGGCGAGATCCTCGACCTCTTCCTCTCCCTTGGCGCCGATGGGATGGCCCTTGTCGTTGTCACCCACGATCTCCAGATCGCCCGCCGCTTCCGGAGAGTCTTACATGTCCATGATGGGAGGATCCATGCTCCAGTTTGAACTCAGAGGGGCCCTGCGCACCCTCTCCCTCCGCCCCCTTCAGACCCTTCTCAGCGCCCTCGGGGTCCTTGTGGGGGTCGCCGCCGTCGTGGCGATGCTCTCGGTAGGGGAGGGGGCAAAGCGGAGGACCCTTAAGGAGATCGAGCAGCTCGGCCTCTCCAATGTCCTGGTCCAAGCCAATGCGCGCAGTCCCCTCACCACCCGCGATCTCGAGCATATCGAGCGGAGCTTGCCCATGGTTCAGGCGGTCCTTCCCATCAAGAGTGGCCAGATCCGGGGTATGGCTGTTGTCGCTACCGATCCCCGTGCTGAGGGGATCCTCAACCTCCGCCTCCTTTCGGGGCGTTTTCTCACCTCTCTCGACACCGACCACCACCGCCCCGTCTGCGTCATCGGCTCCGACCTTGCCCGCGCCCTCGGACGGCCCAGAGAGCTCCTCTTGGGCAAGACCAGCTACACCGTCGTCGGTATCCTTGAGAGTAGCACTACCCTCGTCGGCCCCGCTGAGAAGCTCATCTGGATCCCAATCGGAACTGGGTTTGCGACCCGTCAGGGCCTTTCCGATCTCATCGTCCACCTAAGGCCCGGCGCCGACCTCCACCTTGCCCAGCGGCAGCTCGATCACCTCCTCACCAGGGCCCACCCAAAGGGGGAGTATCAGGTGATTATCCCCTCCGATGTGCTGCGGCAGCAGCGAAGGGCGCAGCAGACATTCAATGCTGTTCTGGCTGCCGTGGCGGTGGTCTCGCTCCTTGTCGGTGGTATTGGGGTAGCGAATGTGATGTTGGCTAATCTGGTGACGCGCATTCGGGAGATCGGCATCCGAAGGGCGATCGGCGCCACACGGCGCCACATCTTTCAGCAGTTTTTGGCTGAGACACTCCTGCTCACCCTAGGAGGGGCCCTCTCAGGCCTCCTCCTCGGTATCCTCATAGCCCTTATGATTGGCCTGTTTGCGGGTTGGGAGACGGCTATAACGGGGTGGTCCTGCCTGCTTGCCCTTGCCCTCTCGATCGGGGTCGGGCTCCTCTCAGGCCTCTATCCGGCAACACGAGCGGCCCGCCTCTCCCCGGTCACCGCCCTTAGCCGATAGCCCCTCGGCCCCAGTGGAGGGGAATTCCCCACTCGGACTTTTTGGAGCGACCGAAGAACTGGTTGTCACCAGGCGTTCCCCGTCCTCCCCAAGTCTGTCCTGCAAGCAGTCCCTTGTCCATATGGTCGAGATCGCAAGAGCCCCCTGCGCAGGAGGCCCCTTCGACGGTTGCCTCGGGAACAACCTGTGGGGTTGCCTCGGGCTGGACCTTTTTCTGCTTGGCGATCTCTTTGAGTCGGTGAGCCTCTTTAGCGAGCTCTTGCCGGTACTGGATGTAGTCTCCCACCTCACAGATAATGGGCTCATTTGCCCACGCGGATGAAACGAGTCCCACAGCGAGTAGGAGACCTGTTAGCTTACCCATACAAATCCTCCGTTCAATCTGGCACTCCCTAAGAGTGTCTCTCCATCATGGGACCAATGCACACTTTTGGGGAAGAAAATTTTAAGTGGACGTGAAGATTTTGTGAGGAATTGTCAGAAAATGGGACAAATAGGGCAGAATATCTGCCATGCACCCTGTCAGCAACGCCCACCTTTTCCACGCCCAGCCTCTCGAGTACTCTCGGCAGTGCCCCTTGCAGATCACTCTGGTAATCAATGGGATCTTCAATAAGGAGGACGATGTTAAGCAGTCAGCTGAGCATCTGGCTAAGACCTTCAACCTTTCCCGTAAGGCGACCTGGTATTTTCATATCAATAACGACCTGACCAAGATTGACTTTTCCAAGCTCACAGAAGGGGGTTTCTTCTCTTATATGGGGCGGGTAATGGGTGTCGGTTTGTCTGAAACGGCCCAGCCAGACCCCGAAAGGTTGGCAGACGACCTGGTCATGTTTTTTCAGAGCGGGATAAAGGTCGATATCCATTGCCATAGCCAAGGCTCCTTGGTCACCCGCCGAGCTTTAGAGAGGCTCCAACCCCAAGAGAGGCAAGCAATCACTGTCACCACCTATGGGGCTATTTCTCTTATTCCCTACGATCTGGCCTCGAAGGTGAGGAATATCGTCAATCTCTCTGACTCTACAGCGGAGCTGGGCCAGAGGCTACTGGCCTATACCTACCCTCAGGACGATTCTATTCAGCAAACCAAACGGGCGAGGCATTGGGTAGAGCACGCTAGCCTTTGTCCCCAAGGGGTGGATCAGGTCCTCACCTCTTACCATCCCTTTTCGGCATCGCCTGCTCTCCTGGAAATGTGCGGCATCCACCTGATCCTCCCTACGATTCGGGTTCAGAATTGGACGACTAAGGAGGATCCCACTGGCCATACCTTTTGCCAGTACATTACCGAATCGGCATTACCACCTGGGCCAGCTACCCATCGTTATGGGCACGTATTTGCTACAGGGCTCTTCACTTGGGTGATGATCTGCATAGCTTTAGCCCAGCAGGACCAGGGCTAGCTGGACACGGAAAAGGGGCAAAATGCGCCGCCTCCCCTCTAGAAGATAGAGGTGGTGACCCACATGTTTTGCCCCATGACAGGGTAAAACGGAGCCGCATAGGGATCAGAATCCCATTCAACCGTATGGGCTCCTTCCTGTTTTGCCGTGCCGATCATATGCTCGTAGAGCTTCCTGCCAATCCCTTTGCCTATCGCTTCAGGGGCAACCCAGAAGCCCCGCAGGATCCGATGGTCACCCTCTCCGGTGAGGCCGTAGCAGGCTAGGCAATTTCCCTGGGCGTCTATTGCCTTGAAATGGGAAAAATTCTGGATCAACTCTGGCGTCATCTCGATTATCGGCCGCCAAGGCTTAAGCAAACGCTTTGGGTATCCCCAGTAGAGCTTAGAGCGGAAGGCGAGATCGGTGAGAAGGGGAGCATCGCTAGGCTCAGCCCTGACGATCTCCCGAATCGCTGTCACGGCTTATCGACCTTGTAGGTGTAGCCGTCGACCTCTTTGGTCTCGTAGACCCACATCTCCCCATTCTCCCGCAATAGGCGGCTGCACCCCATCAGGTAGCCCTGCCAAAAGCCATGTTTTTTCATCGCGAGGAGGGTGTACTGGGAAGAGCAGGGGACAAAGTGGCTCCGCGGCCCGTCGATAGGGGAGATGACCTTCTGATGAAAGCGGATGCAGGCGATCCCGATTTTGGTGCCGAGGTGGGGGCCGGCCGCCGTTTCTGTTTTGGCTGCGTTGAGCTCGGCGTCGGGACCCCAAGGCTCCTGATAGGCGGCAAAAAGGGGAAGGGTGATCAGCAAAAGGAGAAGGCGCATCAGAAGCCCCAGCGGAGTTGAAGGCAGGGGTGGAGGCGGTTTTGGGAGAGGAGGGGAGAGGCGAGCCGCTTGTAGAGGCGGTTGTTGTAGCGCTCAGCCTCTTCCCGTGCGCCATAAATACCGCCAAAGTACCAGCCCGCTTCGAGGCTGGCTGTGACGGCTCCTAGGGCAAAGTGGCCCCGGTCGAAGAGCTGCCAGGTGCCGATGATAAAGAGGGCGTTGACGAGGAGGGCAGTGATAGCGGTTTGTCGCTGGCCGATGTACCAGAAGCCGGCGCCAGGGAGGGAGGCGTTTAGGATCTGCGCTTTGCCAGGCGATTTGCGCAGGGCGCAGTAAGAGGCGGCCAGGTCGCGTGCAGCTGGAAGATCGGAGGCTCGCAGGGCTCCAATATCGCCCCGCTCGATGGCAAGGCCAAGGTCGAGGGTATGGGCTCTCTCGGGGGCTACCTGGCCGAGGTAGGCGCCGACATACTCCCCCTTTTCGGTCTGGCCAGTCTTGCAATAGCTGTCCCGGAGGAGGAGGAGGAGTTCGTGGTAGGCGGGAAAGTCGGGGCCGACGTAGCAGAGGGGGCTCTCTTCAATGGTGGCGATCGCCTCTTCGAATTTTCCCCCTAGGTAGTAGCAGTGGGCAATCTGGTAGATGATCTCGAGGCGGCGGGCCCCTTCGGTGTTGGGCAGCAGGATGAGGGCTCTCTTGTAGGCGGTGATGGCGCGGTAGAGGTCACACTCTTTGGCAAACCCGGCTCCCACCCGCATCTCGATCGCCCAATCTTCTTGCCGCTGGTCGGCTGGGAGGGGAGGGAAGGGGGAGGGGAGGGGAGCGACATCTCGCCGCTCTGGGGTGCAGACGATATGGGGCTGCAATCCCTGGCTCTTAGGGAAGCAGCCCGTAAGGAGAAGGAGTGAAACTAGTGCTAGTCGTAGCAGACCGTACCCTCATGTTCGTAGCAGGGATCGTAGTAGTGGTCGTGGCGGGAGACATCGGTAGGGGTGCAGTTGAGCAGCTCGGCGATCTCCTGCTTGGTCATGCGGAAGCACCGCTGCCACGAGCTCTTCTCGTAATGAGCGCGCTCCCTTTCACTCATGCGGACCATGTCGGCCTTGCTGCGGAGGATGTGGGGGCGGAGGACGATAATCAGGTTGTCGCGCGAGTCGGCCTCATCTTTGACGCTAAAGCAGGTGCCGATCACGGGGAGGCCCCCTAAGCAGGGGAGCCCTCGGTGGATTTTCATCTGGGTGTCGCCGATTTGGCCGCTGATCACGACAAAGTAGCCATCGGGGACGGTAACTCGGGTCGAGGTGGTCGACCGCTCGGTCGGCTGGCTAGTACCGGGGTTGCCGCCGGTGGTTGAGGCGGTCGCCGTATCGGTAAGGCGGGAGATATCCTGGGTGATATCGAGGGTGACCATATCGCCGGTGCCGAGAATAGGGGTGACGATCAACTCGGTGCCGACGTTTCGGTACTTGAGCGCGCCGGTAAGGATCGTCGAGCCCGGCTCGGAGACGGTATCTTCGATAAAGGCGACGTTTTGCCCGACAAAGAGGCGGGCGGTGTGCCCATCTTGGGTCATGATCTTCGGGTTGAAGAGGATCGAGGTGTGGCTGTCCTGTTGGAGGGCATTGATAATGGCGCCGAGCGAGTAGAAGAGCTTGCCGCCGAGGGAGACAAAGCGGCCGACGGCGCCGATCCCCGCCCCTCCAGGCAGAGGGATAGCGGGTGGAGGAATGAGGGGAGTGAGGGCCGAATTGAGGAAGGAGGTCGCCGTTCCGGTGAGCGGATTAGGGGGCGTTGTAGAGCCCGCTCCAAACTGGAGGACGGTGTCGTTGATCTTGGTGGGGTCATCGAAGGTTGCCTTAGCTCCCCACTCAACGCCGATCGTGAGGGCATTGGCAACGGTCGTGCGCAGCACGAGCGTTTCAATCAGCACCTGCTCAAGCTCGATGTCGAGATCCTGGATGAGCTGACGCACCTTCTCGATAGCGGAGGGGAGCCCCGAAATCACCAGACTGTTCGAGGTTCTGACCCATTGGATCGTCCGGATTGCGGTTACCAGCGCCTCTTCGGGATTTTTCGCCGCTTCCAGCGACGCCGCGATCTCATGTAGAGCATCTACGATGTCGTTGCCCTGGTGGTACTGGAGTTTGTAGATGTAGAAGGTTGTACCGGTCAGGTCGGAGCGCCGCTGCTCTTTCTCCTGAGCGATCCCGATAGGGATTTGGGGAACCTCCACACCGACCGAGGCCCCATCGATCGTCTCGAGGACCCGGCTTGCCACCGCGGTATCATCGGGGGTGCCGACGATATAGATGGTATTGGTGCTGACCTGAGGGATCAGGGAGATCCCATGGATCCCCAGAGACTCCAAGCTTCGGGTGGCCAGCAAGATGACCTGTTCGATCGAGCCGCTCCGTATGATATAGGGGGTGATCTCCACTCGGGAGGGGGCGGAAGGGGGAACCTGAAGGCTCTCCAGCAGCTTGCCGACCCGCTCGACGTTACCGATGATATCGGTAACGATCAGGTGACCCGTTTCGGGAGAGGTCTGGACAAGGGCCGCATCGGACAGAAGCGGCGCGACTACCTTCTCTAGCCCCTCGGGGCTCCCGTTTTGGATCCCAAAGACCCGGGTGACCAGCGGATGAGAGGAGCTCAACTCATCGACATCGGCATCGGAGACGACCTCCGAAAGCTTGGCCAGCGATTTCTCCTTTGTGATCAGGATCCTCCCTCCCTGCTCGGCGATGTGGAGGCCGCTTGCCTGGAGGATCTGGAGGAGGACCGAAATCACCTGCTCGACAGTGGCAGGCGATTCCGAAAGGATCGTGACTCGAAACTTCAGATCCTCTTCCTGATAAACAAAGCTGGTCCTGGCAATTTGGGCAACAAACCTCAAGTATTGAGAGATCTCAATATTGTTGAAGTTGATGATGTAGGTCTCGCTATCGGGGTAGGTAAATTCTTGGGCAGGCCCCTCTGCCTCTTGGGGGGGGATCTCTCTGCCACCGATGGTTTTCACCAAAACGGGGGGTTTCTCGGTACTGTTTCTGATCAGGAGCTCACGTGCCTTCTCGAGCTGGGCCCGTTCATCTGGGGAGGGGGAGGGTCGGGTGAGGGGCTCTAAGAGGTCGCGATAGTGATCCTTCAGCGCCTGCGGCGTTTCAATACGCCACACCGGCGCAGGGGCATGGGTGGCGCTACTCGCCGCGATAAGCGGAAGGATACCAAAAAGCGTGAGCAGTTTCCGTCTCATGAACTCTTAACAACAATTCGCGCTGCCACGATAGCAGTTTGCCCACCTCTTGTCCAATAGGAAAGGCGAAATCTTAATCCGTAAGGGTTGGTAAGCGTTTCGCCTTTGAGCCGCAACCCGCTTGTTCTGCCACCCCCTCCGGACGGAATCAGCAGTTACAAGGGTCTGCGGAACTGAGCTTAGGCGGTCCGTTGCAGGGTGATGACGGTGATGGGGCGCCGCTTAGAGCCCGACTTGTCGAGGTGGACGACGCGGCGAAGGAGCCCGTCGGCCTGTTTCTGCGGCGTGGTGTAGAGGAGCTCGCCGATCCCTTTTCGGAACGACTCCTCGGCCTCGCCCCCGGCCTCACCTGCCGTCGCCCGGAAGGTCGACAGGATGAGGGTATCCCCTACATTCCAGTTATGGGCGGTGGCAAGGTATTCGTGATTGGGGTCGATCCCAATGGCAATGTTGTGGCTCGAGATGACCTCGGCCTTTTGGGTGCCTGCCCTCACCTGCCAGAGGGGGCCATAGCCGCACGAGAGGTAGTGGAGCTCCCCAAGGCGGGGCTGCAAAATCAGGACGTTGAGGGTAAAGATCTCCTCCACGGGGTGCTTGCACACGAGCCGGTTGACGGCGGTCACCAGGTGGACCGGGTCGGTGCTTTGGCGGCTGACCGCATGGACCATCCCTTGGAGCATGGCCGCGTGGATAATCCCCTCAACCCCGGTGGAGGAGGGTTCGCTCATGATGATGGCATAAGCCCCCTCTTCCAAAGGGATAAAGTCGTAGTAGATCCCCGAAATATTCAGCTCACGGTGAGAGGCAAGGCCGATCGCAACCTCGTTCCATTTGGGCAGCGATTGGGGAAGGAGGGTCTCTTGCGCGGAGCGGACATGCTCGGCTAGGTCCTGCGAGTAGCCCCGCCCCCGTTGATCCTTTTCGATCGCTTCGGAGTGGAGGTAGGCCCCCAAATCGTCGATGAAGGACTGGATGTCCTGGTACCGCTCTTCGGGGGAGGGCTGAAGGGCCTTTCCGAGCACCTTTTGCAACCCCCGCGGCAGGAGGGAGACATGGACCACGCCGTGGCTGAGCCGCCCCAGTACCAACTCGTAGGCGATGATCCCTAAGGAGTAGATATCGGAGGCATAGGAGACCTGCAGGGGGTTGTCCCTCTGTTCGGGGCTCATATAAACGGGGGTCCCCATCACCCGCTTTCCGAGGGAGCCCTCCTCCAGCTCTCTCTCATCGTGCAACTGGGCGATCCCAAAGTCGATCACTTTGATTCCGCCGGAGGAGGTGAGGAGGATGTTCTCCGGCTTGAGGTCCCGGTGGATCACGCCGTGAGCGTGGAGGTGGAGGAGGGCTTGAGCGATCTGCAACACCACCTCGAGTGATCGCTTGAGCGACATCGTGTGCTGGAGGATAAACTGGCGCAGGGAGATCCCGCGGATAAACTCCATCGCGATATACAACCCGCCCGCCCATTCGCCATGTCCCCGCAACTTCACGATGTTGGGGTGGTCGGTCATCGAGATGATCTCGGCCTCTTTGAGGAAGTGCCCTTTTAGTTCGGGGTGGGAGAGGTGTTCGGGGCGAAGGACCTTAATCGCCAGCGGATCGTGGGTCTCCGGATCGACCGCCAGATAGAGATGGGCCATCCCCCCCTTGTCCAAGGCCCCCTCGATTTTGTAGGGGCCAATCATCTCGGGGATCGCCGCGACCTTGGGGGGGACCTTCGGGTGAGGGTGGCGGATATCGGGCAGCGTCTGCTGATGGGCGAAATCGTCTGACTGTGCCATCACGTTGAAATACCCCTGGTAACGATAGGGCTACTTTAGCAGACAAGCCTAGAGAAGGCTACTCCCATGAGTGGACAAAGTGGTCGGCGCCGCCGTGAGCCTCTTCGAAACGGCGCCGCTTCCGCTCTTCATAGCGGCGGTTAAGCTCGGCTACCTTCTCCCGAAAAGCCTCGTAATTCCCATCGGAATGCTGGTAGAGGAGGAGCTGCTCCTCCATCCGAGCCTGCTCCTCGGCCCTGTCCTCTTCGTCGGGCCCCTCAACGGTGAGGGCAAAGGCAAGGGTGGGCAAGAGGAGGAGGAGTAGGCGCTTCATCGTTTATTTCCCCAGTTCAAGTAGTCGGATACCTAAGGTCTCTCCCATCATCATGAGCTCCCCCTTAGCTACCCGTTTTCCATTTAGAGTGAGGTATATCGGGTCGTTGGGATGGGTGGCAAGCTCCAAAAGATTACCGGGAGAGAGGGCGAGGAGCTTGTCGGCCGTTAGTTCGATTTTGCCAAGCTCAACCTTCAGGGTAACAGGGAGGGTAGCAGGGGAGGCAAGGGGCTCCTCTTCCATCTCCTCCTGCTCTTCGTATTCGGGTTCTTCTTCCATAGCTTTCCTTCTAGGCGGGGCCGGTAAGGGTTACGCCCTCCGGCCCTACTTCTCCCCCAAATAGGGGATTCCCTTCAAGGCTTAGTTGTACAGTGCCGGTGCAGGTTTCGGGATCGAAGGTACAGGTGTCTAGGGCAACAAAGTCCCCTGCGGCCAGGTGGCGCCACTCCTCGCCCGAGAGCTCCGTTTGCCCCACTTCAACGCTCAGGCGAAGGGTTAGGGTAGCGGCGAACTCAGGGGTGAGGGGGACCTTCATCTCATCATAACGGGCCCGAATCGAGTGGATGAGGGAGGGGCTAAGGAGGAGGCGAGCATGGCACTCCCCAAGGGTAAGCTCCTTAATAAAGAGCGGGCCGTTAGGGAGGGGCGCCTTCGCCACAAGGGTCGGGGTGAGGGGGTAGTCGAGCGATTCGATAGCGGAGAGGACCTGAGAGGTGAGGAACTCAAGGAACCCCTCCCGCAGGTCGGAGTCGTACAGGGCAGCCGAATAGGGGTCGCCGCCGAGAAGGCGCTGCATCAGCCGCTGCAGGTCGCGGGTAGGGAGAACAAAGTGGGCCTCCCCCTCAAATGGGGGGGCCGAAAAGGTGAGCTGAGTGAGGGGGTCGCCAAGGTCGGCCAGGGCCTCCTGCCGATCGCCCCAACGGGAGCCCGTTTCCTCTAGGTTAAGTGAAATATTTAGTTGGGAGTTGAGGGCTTCGGCAAGGGCCTCGTAGGGAAAAGGG
Organism: Parachlamydiales bacterium; assembly: GCA_050250135.1. Taxonomy (GTDB): domain Bacteria; phylum Chlamydiota; class Chlamydiia; order Chlamydiales; family JAFEGQ01; genus JBFWPF01. The sequence continues at coordinate 79,826 of JBFWPF010000002.1, forward strand.
GGGAGGGAGCCGAGTTGGGGAATAGCGTCGAGGGTGGCCAGCTCCCCTTCAACCTGTTTAAGATGGGCGCTCCAAGATTCCATGGTCGGTTACCGCTCCTCTTCCTCGGGCTCTTCTCCACCCCCCTCGCCCTCCCGCTCCCGCTCCCCCCCGTAGAAGGGCTGCCCTCCTGGAGGGGCCGATGGGGGGGCCATCTGAGGGGGTGGGGGGGCGGCGACGGCGGGCCCTTCGGCCCGGATGGTTTGGATCTGGTGGATCACAAAGCCCTGCTCGGCGAGCCGCTCTCTGAGCTGCTGCTGGTGGGCGGCGTTGTCCATCGCCGCCTGGGCCGATTGGGTGATCCCTTGAATCTGGATGTTGAGCTCTTTTCCACCGGAGAGGTTGATGTTGACCTCAACCCCGTTTTGGAGCTGAACGGAGATCTTTGTCTCGGCGCCCGACTGGCTGAGCTGGACCTGCTGAACCTGTGAGCCATAGATCTTGTTGTTCTGGAAGATGGCGAGGATCTTCTCAACGGCGCTCGCTTGCCCCGACGCTTGGACATCGGCGGGGAGTTTGATCGCACCCCCCCCTTTTTGGCCCCCCTGGTCGGCAACGGCAGCCAGGGCCGCCTCCTCTTTGGCGAGTTGCTGAGCCGCCTCCCGCTCTTTCTCCCTCTGCGCTTGGGCCCTTTTCAGATCAAAGGGCTTCGGAGGGGGAGCCTTCTTCTCCTGCGGCTGCTCTTTTTTTGGTCCAACCCCTTCCATCGCCTTCTTGAAGTCCTTCTTGGGTGGCTTCTTATCCGATTTATCGGGCCCCTTTGGGGGGGTTCCTTCACTTCTGCTGGGATCTATTTGCACTAGTGGCCCTTGTGGTGTTTACCCCTAAACATGGCCGATCCTAACTCATCCTCCGCTTTTTCTTCTTCGATGCGCAGCTCCTTTTTCGCCTCTTTTAGCCACTCCACTTTATGGGCTTCGAGTTTCTCAACCTCTAGCCTGGCTAGGCGGAGGGCCTCCTTGGCTGTCTCTAGAGCTTTCTCAGCCTCTTTTACCTTCTGCTTTTGCTCGGAGACCTTCTCCTCGGCGGCGGCGACCCGCTCGTCGACCACCTTGAGGTAGCCCTTCATCTGCTGCACCTTGTCGGAGGTGGTCCCCTCGTCGAGCTCTTTGCGCAGCTGGGCAAGCTTGTCTTTCTTATGCTGGACGACCTCGTCCCGCTTCTTCTCGAGCGCGCGGAGGGCTTCCTCCTCTTTCTTCAAGGCCTCCTCGCGCCGCTTAACCTCCTTTTCGGCCTCGTCAACCCGCCGTTTCTTGACGCCCAGGACCTGTTCTAAGGGGTATTCCAGCTTAGCCACTAGCGGAAGCAATTGCGCAAGTCGCGGAGGGTCTCCTCAAATTCGGACCGCTCCTCGATGCTTTGTTTTAGGAACCGGTTCACCCGGTCGATATGCTCGATGGCAAAGTCTACCTTCCGGTCGGTTCCCCTTTTGTATTCACCAATCCGGATGAGGAGCTCGTTTTTCCGGTAGGTGGAGAGGACCTCTCGGACCTTCCCTGCAAGCTCGAGGTGGTCCTTATCGACCAGGCTATTGAAGAGTCGGGAGACCGAGGCGAGGACATCGACGGCGGGGAAGTGGTACTGGTAGGCGAGCTGCGAGGAGAGGATGATGTGGCCGTCGAGGATCGAGCGGGTCTCATCGGCTACCGGCTCGTTCATGTCGTCGCCGGCAACGAGGACGGTGTAGAAGGCGGTAATCGAACCCTTGTCGGAGTTGCCCGACCGCTCTAAAAGCTTGGGCAGGGTGGCAAAGACCGAGGGGGTGTAGCCGGCCCGAGCAGGGGGCTCACCCGCAGCAAGGCCCACCTCGCGAAGGGCTCGCGCAAAACGGGTCACCGAGTCCATCATCAGGATGACCGACTTCCCCTGGTCGCGGAAGTACTCGGCGATTGCCGTCCCCACATAGGCGGCGTTTAGGCGGAGCTGGGAGGACTGGTCGGAGGTGGAGACGACGACGACCGAGCGGGCCATCCCCTCTTCGCCCAAATCGTGAATCAGGAATTCCCGCAGCTCCCGCCCCCGCTCGCCGATCAGGGCGATCACGTTGACGTCGGCCTGCGCATTGCGGGCGATCATCCCCATCAGGGTCGATTTTCCGACCCCTGCTGCCGAGAAGATCCCCATCCGCTGCCCCCTGCCAACGGTCAGCATCCCATCGATCACCCGAATCCCGGTTGAGAGGGGCTCGCTGATCATCTCCCGGTGTAGGGCCGAAGGGGGATCCTGGATAACGGGGTAGGTCTCAGTGAGTTCGAGAGGCCCTTTGCTCTCCTCGTCGAGGGGGCGCCCCAGCCCGTCTAGGATCCGTCCCAGCAGGCCGTCGCCTACTTTGATATCGAGAGGGAGGCGGGTCGGGATCACCTCTGACGAGGGACCAATGCCGCTCATGTCGCCAAGAGGGGAGAGGAGGACCTCGTTTTGGGTGAAGCCGACAACGGTGGTACGGAGGGGCTCCCCCTCCCGCTTCACCAGGCAGACCTCGCCGATCTTGACCTGAGGGACGATCGCCTTGATCAGCATCCCGACCACCTCGGTGATCCGGCCGCTAACCGTGGTGAGCTGCACCTCGGCGAGCCCCCCGATCAGCTTCTCGATCTCCTCGTCGCCCATCAGTTAGATCTGCATTTGGAATATTTGCTTAATAAAATCGACACTCTTGCCGACGACCGCCGACATAAAGTTGATCGTCCGGTCGGCCGCCATCAGCCGGGCTTGGACTTGCATCATTTTGGCGGCCGAGATCTCTCCGGGATTGGCTACCGAAAGGGCTCCCGAGGCGGAGCTGAGCTCCCCTTGAGCGCCGGTGAGGACCCCCACCCACTTTTTGAGCTGACCCAGCCCCGCATCGGGCCCCTTTGGCGGCTCGGTCCCCGTGTAGTTGGCAATCGCCTCCATGTGCCCCTGAAGTTGCCCCGTCTTAGCTTCGACAAGGGCCCGCTGCCCTGGGCTAAGCTCGTTGTAGCGGGCATCGGTCATCTCCCCTTGAAGGAGCCCCGTCTTCTTGCTCAGGGTCTCCATCATCGTTTGAAGGGCGCCCGGGGTCGCTTCACTGGCCCCTAAGGGGCCCCCTCCCCGCACAAGATCGAGGGGAGAGCCCATCGCCCCCGGCTCAAGGCCCACCTTCCCCCCCTCTTCCATTAGAGGCTTAAAGGCCTTGGTCGGCTCCCCTCCAATAGGGACCCCCGCCGGTCCTCCTGGGGTTGGGGTAATCTTTGGCCCCTCTCCCTCTGACGGAATGATCGGTCCAGGTGTCCCTTGCCCCATTACTTCTTCCCTTTAGGTTTTTTAGGGACTGCAGGGCTTTCGCTCTTGCGCATCCCCTTTTCGAGGACCTCCAGCCAGAGCTTGCCCAGCTCCTGGACCGAGGGGTCATCCGACTTTTCCATCGCCTCCTTCAGCATCCGTTCCCCCTCCTCCACTTTTTGGTTAGAGAGGAGGTAGCTGATCCCCAGCAGCGCCCTTGCTCTATAGTTATCGGGCTCCTGCTTGAGAACCCCCTCGAGAATCTCAACGCTTTTGCGGGTCTCCAGCTTATGGAGCGCAACCGCGGCAAGGCCAATCTTCGGCGCGGTGCTCTCCTTGCGGAGTACTTGAGCGGCGTTGAAAAGCTTGACCGCCCCATCCTCGTCGAGCCGCTTGACCGCCACAAAGCCCGCTTCGAGGAGGAGGACGAAATCTTCGGTAAACTCCTTGAGTGCTGTCATCATCTCCCCCTATTACCTTTGGATGTTACTGATCATGGTCTGGAAGGACCGGTTAAACAGGCTGATCGTGGTCGAACCCAGATCGGCGATCTGCGAGAACTTGTTCATGAGCAGCTGCATGCTGAGCATCGTCGCCACGTTGATCGAGCTTTTCTGCCCCTGCAGGCACTTCATCTTTGCCTTAACGGCATCGGCCTCTGTCTGGATCGCCTTAAGGAGGGCGCCAAGGTTAATCGACATTAGGCGGCCTCCCGTTGGATGAGCTTCTGAAGGGCCGCATAGCCGTGGAGCAGGATCCCATATTGATCAAACTCCTCCTGCTGCCCACCCGAGCGGAGGAGATTCTTCAACTTCTGAATCCGCTCCTCGATCTTTTTTCGCATCTTCGCCCTTTTTTCGCTGTCACTTAGCTCCTTTTCGAGAGCAAAGGCCTCTTCTCCCATCTCTTTTCTTTTTTCTAATCCAAACATCGACCCCTCCTGATCCTCTATAGATTATGCTTAATCTGGTACCTGATTCCATTTTTTTCAAGGAGGGTCTGAGCCTGCTCGATCGAGATGATCTGGAGCCCGTCGACCTCTTCTCCCACCTCATAGATCTGATCGCCGATCTGGATCGCCGTGATCACCCCATCGGTTTTCACAAAACCCCGGACTGGGTAGCGCTTCGAGATGTCGACAAGGGCCGACTGCTCACCCGTTGCGATCACGAAGTTGCGCACCGTCCGAATTCCCCGAATCTTTTTCAGCCGCTGGATCACCCCATCAAACTTCTGAGTGTCCTGCCTGCCGATGTACCCGTTCAGCACCAGCTCCCCATCGGCGAGAACGAAATTGACATTCGAGAAGCCCCCCTGCACGAGCGCCTGGGCGATCTGCTCTTTGAGCACCTCTTCGACCACCACCTGGTAGTCGAGCTTATCGAGGTAGGGGAAGTTAGCCGCTAGCCAATTCTGCAGCTCCATCTGCCTCTTTAGCGTCGGGAGATAGCCGGTGATCACATAGCGGCCCGGCTCACTCGAGTAGATCGTCAGCCCTTTCCACCCCATCGATTCCAGTAGGGCATTCTGCTCCTCCCAAACCTGCTGATCGACCGTCACAAAGTCCTTAAGGGTGGTGATAAAGGGGAGGGCCCTAAGGTTGCTCATCAATTGCTGTTTCTCGGTCGCCGCTAGGACATTCCCTTCGATAAAGAGAACGCCGGTGGCCGGATTGAAGCTGTAGTGGATTGCGGGGAGTTTCCCGATCGCCCGCTCGATCTCCTGTTGGTAGTCGCGGGGGACCCGCTCCACCTTTCGCGTTTTGAAGAGGGCCAGGCTCCCTGCTGTTGCTGTCACCACAAGGGCAAGTGCGATCAGCAGGAGGATAAAGGCTCCGCCCGAGAGAATTGGCCTCCTCTTGGCGACCACCTCTTCGCCCACAACTTCCCTTTCTACCGGAGGGGCCTCTTCAGTAGGAGGGGGGGGAAGGGCTGAGATTAGGGTCTCCTGGACCCCCTCCCGGTCGATCACCACAAAACTCGTTGTCCCCAGCGAGACCACCTGGTTCCCCTTCAGCATCTGGCTCCCTTCGACCACTCCGCCGCCGACCACCACCCCGTTTCGGCTGTGGAGATCCTCGATCATCAACTCCTCATCGGCCCCTACCACAATCCGGGCATGCTGCCGGGAGACGCTCAGGTCGTGAAAGACGATATCGCAGGTTGCCGCATCGGTTCCGAGCAGATAGGCCCGGTCGGGCTGCAGGTTGAGCTCAGCCCCTGTATTTGGCCCGCCGATCACCTTGAGGAGCCACCGCCCCGTCTGAGTCAAATCGACCTTGGCCCCTTCGACCGGCCCCTCTACCTTTCCAAACAGCGTGTCGTAGGGCTCCGCCTCCTCCTCGCTCTCTCTCGCCTCTTCAGCGGAATAGCGAAACCACGAATCGCCGATCTTGAGAAGCGCGCCCTCTGCCAGAACTTTCGGCTCAGCCAGCTCTTCGTCGTTGTAAAGGAGGGGATTAGTGGCACTTAGGTTTTCGATCACAGGCCCCTCAGGGGTCATCACTACCCGCGCATGGCGGCGGGAGACGAGGGGATCGGCGATTACCAGTGCGACCTGGTCGGGATCGCGACCGATCAACCACTCCTCTCCTTTGTCAAAGGAGAGGACTAGCCCCCGGGCCACTCCCTCTTCTGCTATGAGTCGTCCTCTCATCCCTCTTGTGCCTCTTCGACCCTCTTCTTCCACTCCTCGGCGTAGTTGCAAAACCGCTCGAGTATCCCTTTTAGCTCCCCATAGGGGAGATCCTCGACCACCTCTTCGATCAGGAGGATCTGCTCTCCCTTCTCGTCGAGGGCAAGGAGGCTCCCTCCCGTCCCTTGTCCCAGCAGATTCCCTAGCAGCATCAGCTCCAGAAAGGGCTCTGCGGCGCTGCCCCCCGTGCATTTTCCGACTCTAGCCCGGAAGGCGAACCCCTTTTCAATGGGGATTAGGGCAATCTTCAGGTCTGGCTCAAGGTCGAGTTGGTAGCCTCCCTCCTCGAGTCGGGGGAGATCAGAGGCCATCCTCAGATCGAACTTGAGCTGCTTGGCAAAGGTGTCGAGTTGCAAGTCTAACGGCCGCTGTCTGTTTCGTCTACTATTTTTCGACGCATAACACACTGTGGCAAAAAAGGGTAATGAGAGTTCCACCCTCGATCTTTACAGAATAATAACGAAGCTAACGGCGATTGCCAGAAAAATAGATGATGCGACTCCGTGTCGCTCCTGTAGCGATGGAGCTCCCCAAAAAAAAGCCCCCCTCCATCCCTGGAGGGGGGCGGCTGCCCTTAGGCAGAACCTGCCGCTTGGGCCTGGTAGAGGCCTCTCATGACCTGCTCAAGAGCGTTGATCTCCCGATCAATGTTCTGGAGCGTCTGGTCCGCTGCCGACTGGTTGCTCTGGGTCAAGTTCTGACCAAACTGCTTCTGGGTCTCACTCATTACCTGCAGAGCCTGTTGCTCGGCACTCTCCGACTGGAACTTAAAGCCGGTGAACCCGCCTACAACTTGACCAAGGCTTCCAGCGAGGTTCGCGAAGTTTCTCCACATCGTTGCAGAGGACTCCTCTTTGGCCTGGGCCCGCTTGATCTTATCGTCCAGATCGTCGATTTCGGACTTGATCTTCTCGTCCTTAATCGTCAGCTTGTCGAGCCTGATGTCCACGTCTTTAAGCTGCTCGTCGATCTCCTGGGTGCCCTTACCCGTTGCGATTGCTCCCTGCTTCTCCTTCACCAATTTGCTCTTCTCTTCTAAGAGGGCCGTCTTTTGCACCGAAATCGGGTCCTCAGGAGCAGCTGGAGGAGCCTTCGCTAGAACCTTATTCCTTGCTGCCGTTTCTGGCGAAGGGAGACCCTTAGGAGGAGGAGGCTTCACAGCGGGCTTACTAGGCACTGCCGGTACTTCCGTCTTGCTGTCCTTGATCAGGTTCTCGCTCGGCTGAACAGCGGGTTGATCCTGCCTTACGGCGACAATGCTGGACTTGTCCGATGGCGTCGGTTGCGTCACCATTTGTACTTCATTCAGGCGGTCACCCACCTTAGCTTGCTTCAGCTTCTGGAGCCCCTCGATCTCGCTCGAAGAACTATAGGAGCTGTACATTTGGCCGCCGACCACGCCGACGCTAGCCGCAGCGCCCGCAGTCGATCCAACCCCTTCCCACAGCTTACCCCAAGCGGCGGCTAGGGTTGCCTTCTTAGCAGAATCGGCCTGATCCTTGGCGTTCTTGGCCCACGAGGCAAACTCACTCTTCATCACCTCGTTAAGGGTCGAGACATACTCGTTACCCGCACGAAGGTCGGCCTGAGCTGCCATCATCAGGTAGTAGATAGCCGACATCCCGATAGGGTAGTAGTTCCCGTCGGTATCGGGCTGTTCCTTGGCAGGAGGGACATTAGCTAGGGGATTCCCAGCAGCACCGGCCCCTTTCGTTTCGAGGGCAGCAAGCCCCTTTTTGGCATCAGCTGTGGTGTCCTTGCTCTCTTCCCGCTGGATCTGTTGCACCTCAAGCGTCAGAAGGGTCTCCATAAGGGCGCTCTGCGGCTTTTGAACTTCTGGAATTGGGTTAGTCATCTATTTTCTCCTATTATTTTCTTTCTATTTCTTATTAAGCACCGTGGGATCGTACGACGTTCCCCATAATCTGGCTCAAGCTCTGAATCACCCCAAACACTGTGCTCATCATATTCTGGTTCGTCCGAGCGGCGCTCTGTGCCTCGCTGAGGAAGACCCCCTGGAGGAACCGAGCCTGCTGGGCTTCGGTCTCGATATTGGTCGTCTTCTCACCGAGGTTGGCCATCTGCTTGTACTGACCGTACTGGGTAAACCCTTGTACGGCCCCGAAGGTGCCAGAGGCAGTTCCGGTTGCCGATTGCAGAACGGTCGTCGCCTGCTGTAGTCGCTTCATAAAGGTGGCTCCAGCCCCTTCGCTGTCGGTCAGGATCGATCCTGGCATCAGCTTAGCACTGGCGGCAAACTGGACGATCTGCAATCCGATCCCCATACCCGCAGCAAAGGCCGTCGCCCCTTTCTCGCCTCCACCGAAGGCGAGGTAGAGGTTACCCCAAAGCCCTTGGCCCGACTTCCCATCCTTCCCTGAAGAGATGAAGTCGTTGGCTACCGTTTCGGTGCTACCCAATCCCATCCAGAAGGCTCGTAGCCCCTGCTGGGTATATTTAGGCTTTAGAACACCCGAAGCGGCCTCTTCAAGCTGCTTCTTAACCGATTTCGCGGCTACCTGCTCCCCCTCTTTTAGGGCCTCTTTAGCGATGTTGCTAGACTCCTCACTCACCTCACGGATGGTCAAGGCCTCGCTCTCCTTCGTAACGGCGCCAACGCCGATCGAACCGGTCGAGCTGGTCGAATCGGTCGGTTTGGCAACCTGACCCCCCTTCTGGACGGTCTTTTCAGCAACCTCTTGTACGGCCTCTACAACCCCTTCTTTAATCTCCTTTTTAACCTCAGCTGCTACGGTCTCTTCGACCGCCTTGACAGTTCCCTTACCGGTTTGCTCAGTAGTCTCTTCAACTACCTCCTTAACGGTCGTTTGGACGAGTTTTTGGGCGGCCATCTTCTCACCGCTCGTGGCAAGGTTCTGGGCAACAGCTTTGCCCGAAGCCTGCATCCCGTTCGAAACCGCCATCCCTCCGGCAGTAGCGAGGCCAGTCGCAAGGCCGATTCCGATCGAAACGCCCAGCTGGGTAGCAAAAGCCTCCCCAGGGCTCATCCCTTTGGTCATCTTGGCATAGGCACCGGTCTCCTGAAGGGTCGTGTTGATCGCAATCGTAGCGGCGGCGGCTCCAAGCCCCACCGGGCCCCCCATCGCAAAACCGGCAGCCAAACTTAGGGTGTCCATCATCACCTTCTGGAAGATCCCCCACCGCTTAGCCGTCTTCTTCTCCTGGTCAATCTGCTTCTGGATGATCTTCTTAGCATTCTCAAAGCTGCGGAGCTGAAGGCCAAGCTGGCCAATCCGGGTCGACTGGGCCTGGATGATCCCCACCGAGGTCTGGTTGAGGAGGGCAGTAGCCATCTCCTGAGGCCCTAGAGCCTTAATGACATCCCACAGCGTAAAGATCTGAGTCCCAGCGCCCTCAGGAAGAGCCCCGGTATTCACTGGGGCATTGGCCCCAAGGGGGTTCTCTATATAGTTAACCCTGGCATCAGCAGGGGCAGCTAGGGCCCCGCCCGACTCAATTTTATCGGCACCAAAGGCTTGCAGCATCAGCTTGATCTGCTCCACCTGTCCGGCGGTAAGCGGCCCTTGGGCTTCAGTATTTATGGCTTGAATAGTCATATTTTCCATTATTAGTATTACTATTTCTTTCCTTATACTCTAATTATAGCAACTACGATAATTAATGTCAATACAAGTTGCTGAATTTCTGATGGTTAAGTTGCTGTAAAGATGAATTAAGAAAAGGATTAGGATGAGAGGGCGTTAATGATGAGGTTGGCCCTCTCGCCGAGTTCCCGATACTGTTCCTGCTGCTTGGCATAGGCCGATGCGATCTCCAGGTTGGCCAGAGCGGCCTCGGTCTCCCCCAGATGCATCAGGCAGTCGGCCGCATGGAAGTAGGCGACCGGGTCCTCTGGGTTGTAGATAGCGGCTACAAGGTAGAGGTGGGTAGCTAGCCGCCACTCCTCCAACTTATGAAGGGAGGCCGCAAGCCCCAATAGGTACTTATAGCACCGGTCATCGAACATCAGGAGGTAGCGGAAGAGATCGGCCGCTTTGGAGTAATCTCCTGACTGATACTTCCGGTAGGCAACCGCATAGAGGTTTTCCAAAAGTCTATCGGAGACACCGAGGGCCTCTTTGATCGACTTGCCAGCCGCATATTCCTCTGCGAGGTAGCGGACCAGCTCCTCCTTTTGCTTGGGGTCGTTGATGTCATACCCCTTGATCTTGCCCTCTTTACGCACGCTCATGGCCCTACCAGTTTCCGGCAACCCCCGAGAGGAGGGTCTTTTCGGTGTCGACGATCTTCCCTAGCTGGGTGGCCAGGCTAGCCGCCGCGCTCGACATCGTGTTGAGGGAGGTGTTCAGCATCCCGATCTGAGTTTGAACTTGGTCCGCTTGGTTTTTCAGGTAGGCCAGCTCAGCCTCGTTACACTTCTTTCCCGATTGCTTCTGGATCTGGTCGTTGATGTAGGTCAGCTTTTGGGTTTGGGTATTGAGCTCCTCGGTGAGGGTGCTCAAGTCACCCGTAGTGACGGTCGAGTAGAGGGAGGAGATCACCGTGAAGAGCTCTGCAAAGAGGGCTCCCAGGGCAACCTGCCCCTTGCCACCGGAGGGGGCCTGGCTAGCTCCTGTAGAGGGAGCGCCTCCTGGAGGGGTGATCGGGGGATTGCTGGCATCGGTCATATAATTACCTGCTATTATCTTCCTTATACCATAATTATATATAGAAGAACAATATATTGCAACCTAAATCTCTTATATTGTGACAATTAAGAAGCAGTAAAGATGAGAGGCTTCAACTAGGGCCTGTAGTCAATTAGCTCGGCATCCCCGGCACGCCGGCTAATGGCGATGGAAATAACATGCGAGGTTATTCTGGTCATCGGGGTGTGAATTTGCAACACACTGATTGTAAAACGAATACGCCCTGTTATTTAGGAG
>JBFWPF010000003.1:0-85014 GCA_050250135.1 Parachlamydiales bacterium
TTGAATGCCCTGACTAAGGAAAAGACCGTGAAGGTGGGTAAAGCCGGGAAGCGGCTATTGGCAGCTACTGACCCAAGGTACAGAGAAAAGGTTTTGAAATTATTTTTCTAATGTCAAGCACCCTGCCTGCTTGGCTTTGTTTGTTGCCTCAAAGCTCCCCTGCTTCCACCCCTTCTCTTGGGCTGCCCCTGCGTTGAAAAGGTCTTTAAATTCTTTAAAACTCATCGGTTGCATAACGCACCTCCCTTCTTGGTTTAGAGCGAGCCATTGTGCAGCTTTTGATAATAAAAAGATAGATATATATTTATTTAATTACACCCGAAAGGTAGTACCATTGCTCCCCCTCCTTTTTAAAGAGGCTCTCCTCGGTGTAGGCGTGGGAGGGGTCAAGGATAGCGTGAAAGGTCACCCTATCTCCCTCGTTATGAAGGATTTGAAGGCCTGTGAAGGGGTAGGCTTGGGAGAAGGCGAGGATTTCGCGGCGCCACTTCTCCTTATCTTTCAGGTACTTGGGGTTTAGGGGGTGGGTGGTGGCGATGATGTAGTCGGCAAGGCGGAGGGCATAGGCGCTGTAGCGAGAGCGCATCAGGGCTAAGGGGGTGGGAGCAGGACGTCCCTTATGGTAGGGCTGGCAGCAGAGGGGGTAGGGAAGGCCGCTATGGCAGGGGCAATTATTCATGTTGGGCTATGCTTTTGGCCATTTTGGGGAAGAGGATGAGGTGGACGGGATAGAGGCTCCACCAGTAGAGGCGGCCGAGGAGGCCGCGAGGACGGAAGGTGGCGGTCTGATGGAGTGTTGTGCCCTCTATGCGGAACTCAAGCCAGGCCTCGCCAGGGAGTTTCATCTCAGCGTAGAGGAGGAGGCGACCTGCCGCCTTGTCAGCCACGAGGACCCGCCAGAAGTCGAGGATGTCGCCCGGGTTTAGGTTGCGGGGATCGGTCCGGCCGCGGCGGAGGCCCACCCCCCCGAGCCACTTATCGATTTTGCCCCGGATCAGCCACGCCCAATCCATGGCGTACCAGCCGCGCAGGCCCCCGATCTGCCAAACGTTTTCGAGGAGGTGGGCCCCTTGCGCCGAGGTGGTGTAGTGATACGCTCCCCTATCGGGCACCTGGATGTAGTCGGCGAGGTTGTGGGTGAGGAGGTTGTCTCCCCAGGCATCGCGCCAGGAGGAGAGGATGGCGTTTTGGCTGATCTTCGAGAAGGCGCGGCCGACCGCCTCCTCGTAGCCGATGCAGGTGTGAGGGAAGAGGGTGGTGATCGCGCTCTCTTGGCAAACAGCGTCGGAGGTAAGGCTTTCGACCAGGCTGCGGGCAAGGGAAAAGCTAGTTGAGGTGACCAAGAGAAGCCAGTAGGAGGAGAGGTGGGGCGTGAGGAAAGGAACGGAAAGGATGCGCCGCTTAAGGCCCCGAACTTTAGCAAAGCGGTAGAGCATCTCTTTGTAGGTAAGGATGTCGGGGCCGCCGATATCGAATGACTTTCCGATGGCGTCAGGGTGATCCAGGGTAGCGGTAAGGTAGTGGAGGGCATCAAAGATAGCGATCGGCTGGCAAAGGGAGGAGACCCACTTAGGAGCGACCATAAAGGGGAGCTTTTCAACGAGGTCGCGGATGATCTCAAAGGAGGCGCTGCCGGAGCCGATGATGATGCCAGCGCGGAGTGTGGTGACCGGTGTGGAGCCCGAGCGGAGGATCTCTTCGACTTCATGGCGGGAGGCGAGGTGGCGGGAGGTCTTTGCCGCTCCCGATAGGCCGCTGAGGTAGATCACTTGCCGCATCGGTTTTGCCCAGGCGGTGAAGTTCTCGGCCATGTGGCGGTCGATTTCGGGGAAGTGTTTCCAGCTGGTCCCCATCGCGTGGACAAGGTAGTAGGCGGCATCGACGGGGGGAAATGGCGGGAGGGTTTTGGGGTCGCGCAGGTCCCCTACTAGCGAGATGACGCCGGGAGATGGGGGTGTGGGGTAGCGGGTGAGCGTGTAGACCTCGTGACCTTGCTGGAGAAGGAGGGGCAGGAGCCGCTTACCGATATAGCCACTGGCACCGGTAAGGAGGATCCTCATGGGATCACGAAGTTGAGGAGGCGGTTGGGAACGAATATGACCTTTTGGATTGTGCCGGTAAGGTGGCGGGAGATGTTGGGGTCCTCTTTGGCGAGGCTCACGATGGTCTCTTCGTCCTCATCTTTGGGGAGGTCAAAGCGGCCCCTCAGTTTGCCGTTGACCTGGACGACGTAGGTGACCGTTTCGTCGACGAGGTGGTGAGGATCGACGGTGGGCCACGGTGCGTGAGTGATGGAGGGACTTTGGCCTAGGAGCTCCCAGATCTCTTCGGCAAGGTGGGGCGCGAAGGGAGCAAGAGCTTGTGTGGCTAGTTTGAGGGCGCTCTTAGGCGGGCTTTCGAGTTTGGAGAGGGCGTTGACAAACTCCATCAGCTTGGCGATGGCAACGTTAAAGTGGAGCGTTTCGATGGCGTTTTCAACGGCGTGGACAAGGCGGTGGGCTAGGCGGGTTGCATCGCGGTTTTCGGTGTCGGTTGCACTGGTGGCCAGTTCGTAGAAGCGGGCAAGGAAGCGGCGGCATCCGTTGACACTATCGGTCTGCCAGATCTTCTCCCGGTCGAGCGGCCCCATAAACATCTCGTAGAGGCGGAGGGAATCGGCCCCAAAGTCCTCGATGATCTCGTCGGGATTGACGACGTTGAGCTTCGACTTGGACATCTTTTCGATCTGGCTCTCGAGCTTTTCGTTCGTCTCTTTGTGGAAGTGCTCCCCTCCCCTTTCGACAACGTCGTCTGGGCTGACATAGAGGCCGCCCGACTTTTTGTAGGAGCGGGCGGTGACCATCCCTTGGTTGAAGAGGCGGGGAAAGGGCTCTTTGGTATGGACGACACCGAGGTCGTAGAGGACCTTATGCCAAAAGCGAGCGTAGAGGAGGTGAAGGACGGCGTGTTCAGCGCCGCCGACATAGAGGTCGACGGGGAGCCAGTAGCGCTGAGCGCCGTCATCACAGATCGCTTCGTCGTTGTGGGGATCGCAAAAGCGGAGGTAGTACCAGCAGGAGCCGGCCCACTGGGGCATAGTGTTGGTCTCGCGCCGGGCTGGTTTTCCGGAGATGGGGTCGGTCGTGTTGACCCAGCCAGGGACGGAGGCGAGGGGGCTTTGGGCGTCGCTGGAGGGTTTGTAGCTTTCGACTTCGGGCGGAAGAAGGGGGAGTTCGTCGAGCTCGAGGGGGCGGATGGTGCCGTCCGAGAGGTGGAGGAGGGGCATCGGCTCCCCCCAGTAGCGCTGACGGGAGAAGAGCCAGTCGCGCAGGCGGTACTGGACGGTGTGGCGCCCCTTGCTGTGCTTCTCGAGCCACCAGATCGCCTTTTCCTTGGCCTGAGGGGTATCGAGGCCGTTGAGGTCGAAGTCCCCCGACTGGCTGTTGATGTGGATCCCCTCGGCGGGGTAGCACCCTGCCGTTTCGGGAGGGGGGGCAACGACAGGGAGGAGCGGGAGGTTGTATTTGAGCGCAAAGGCATGGTCCCGCTCGTCGTGGGCAGGGACCGCCATCACAGCGCCTGTCCCGTAGCTCATCAGGACGTAGTCGGCCACCCAAATGGGGAGGGGCTGGCCGGTGACGGGATGCTCAGCGTAGGCGCCGGTAAAGACACCGGTTTTCTCCTTGGCCAGCTCGGTCCGGTCGAGGTCGCTCTTGTTGCGAGATAAGGTCTGATAATCGGCAACGGCGGGATTGGTGGCGAGCGATTCGAGTAAGGGGTGCTCGGGGGCAAGGACGAGGTAGGAGACCCCCATCAGGGTGTTGTGGCAGGTGGTAAAGACTTCAATTGGGCCGGCGGGGGTGGCAAAGGCGATGGTGGCCCCCTCGCTGCGGCCAATCCAGTGGCGCTGGAGGGCCTTAATCCCCTGGGGCCAATCGAGCTCGTCGAGGTCGCTTAGGAGCCGCTCGGCATACTCGGTGATCTTGAGGACCCACTGCTTGAGGGGGCGCCTCTCAACGGGATGCCCCCCCTCCTTCGAGAGGCCATTCTCCACCTCTTCATTGGCCAGAACGCTGCCAAGGGCGGGGCAGTAGTTGATAGGCATCTCGGCCTCATAGGCGAGTCCCCGCTTATAGAGCTGCGTGAAGATCCACTGGGTCCACTTGTAGAACTTGGGATCGCTCGTCCGGATCTCCCGGCTCCAGTCGTAGGCAAGGCCGAGCATCTTGAGCTGCCGCTTGTAGGTCGCAATATTCGCTTCGGTGGTGATAGCGGGGTGCTGGCCGGTCCGGATGGCGTATTGCTCGGCGGGAAGGCCAAAGCTGTCCCACCCCATCGGGTGGAGGACATCAAACCCCTTCGCCCATTTGTAGCGGGCTAAGATGTCGGTGGCGGTGTAGCCGATCGGGTGGCCGACATGGAGGCCGGCCCCCGACGGGTAGGGGAACATATCGAGGACGTAGTATTTCTTCCCCTCCCCTTTTGCCTTGAAAGTGGCCCGCTCTTCCCAGAACTTCTGCCACTTCTTCTCAATTTTTTTGTGATGGTATTTTCCGGGCTGCATGAATGGTAAGGATAGTCAGAAGCGGGAATAAATGGTAGACTCGCCCCCATGTGTGCAAAGCAAGCGATTACGGGGAAAATCTCGGTCCACAGGCGGGGCTTTGGTTTTGTCGAGGTGGTGGGGGGCGAGGACCTGTTCATTCCGAGAAAGGGAATGGGAGGGGCGGCCCAAGGCGATACCGTTAAGGCCCGGGTAACGGGCGCCGGCAAGGAGGGGAAGGGGCCCGAAGGGGAGGTGGTCGAGGTCTTGCAGCGGGCCCGCTCAGAGCTGACCTGCCTCGTCCTCTCAGCAAAGGGGACCAAAGGGGTAGCGGTCTCTCCCCTGCTCGAAGAGGAGCGGCGGGTCGAATTTTCTGCGAGCGAGAGGCTTAAGCCGGGGACCTGGATTACCGTTAAGGTAAAGGAGTGGGGATCAGGGGTGCAGCCGGTTACGGGGACCTTTAAGGAGAAGATCGGCCACATCGACGACCCCTCTAAGGATATCCCAGTCGCCTGCCTCGCTTTTGAAATACCCGAGCGGTTTCCCAAGCGGGTGGCAGCGGAGGCTAAAGGGTTCGGGACGACGGTCCGCCCCGCCGACCTCGAAGGGCGCAAGGACTTGCGCGACCTGCCCACCATCACGATCGACCCCGAAACGGCCAAAGACTTTGACGACGCTCTCAGCCTAAGCAAGGATAAGCGGGGCCACTTTCACCTAACGGTCCACATTGCCGATGTCTCCCACTATGTGAGGCGGGGAAGCGATCTCGACGAGGAGGCGCATCTGCGCTCCAACTCGACCTACTTTCCAGGCAAGTGTGTCCCCATGCTCCCCCCCGAGCTCTCCGATAATTTGTGCAGCCTAAAGGCTAACGTCAACCGCCTTGCCGTCTCGGTCGAGATGACCTTCAGTCCGGCGGGCAAGATGACCCGCTACGAGATCTTCCGGTCTGTTATTCGGAGCCGTAAGCGCTTTTCCTACGAGGAGGCGATGAAGGTGCTCGAGAAAAAGGTGAAGAGCCCCTTTGCTCCCCTGCTGAGCGAGATGGTCGAGCTTTGCCACCTGCTCAAAAAGAAGCGGCGGGAGCGGGGCTCAGTTGAGTTTGCCCTCCCCGAGGTGGTGGTCCAGGTCGATGGGAAGGGGAAGCCGACCGGCACAAAACTCGTCGAATATGACATCACCCATCAGCTCGTCGAGGAGTTTATGCTCAAGGCGAATGAGACGGTGGCAACCCACCTGACCAAGTTGGGGCGGGGGCTCACCTACCGGGTCCATGAAGCCCCCTCAGAGGGGGATCTCGACGGGTTTTTCCGCTTAGCGGCCGCCTTCGGTTTTCGCCTCCCTCCCGAGCCCACCCCAACCGACCTGCAGGCTCTCTTCGACAAGGCGCAAAAGAGCCCTCACGGCCCCCACTTGGCGATCGCCTTTATTCGGAGCATGAAGCTGGCGACCTATTCGTCTGATAATGTTGGGCACTATGGCCTCTCGCTCGAGCACTACTGCCACTTCACCAGCCCTATCCGCCGCTACGCCGACCTTCTCGTCCACCGGACCCTCTTTGAGAATCCCTACACCGAGGAGGAGATCAAAGAGATCGCCCACACCACCTCTCGGCAGGAGCGGATTTCGGCGCGCGCCGAAAACGAAGTGCTCGCTTTGAAAAAGCTTCGCCTTCTCGATATGCACCACCAGAAGAGCCCTCTCAGGGAGTGGACAGCGGTGGTTGCCGAGGTAAAACCCTTTGGGATCTCGTTAGAGATCGTCGATCTGATGCTCGACGCCTTTATCCACATCTCCGACCTCGGGGAGGACTACTACCTCTTCGACCCCCATACCCTTTCGCTGAAGGGGCGCCGCTGGGGCGAAACCTTCCGTACCGGAGAGACGGTAACGGTCCGACTCGAGAGCCTTAACTTGATCACCCGGGAGTGCCGATGGACCTTAGTCGACTGATCCGCCCCTTTCGAAAGGGGCCCTCCCTGGAAAAGATCTGGAGCGAGGTGGAGCGGGGTGAGGCGCTTCTTATCGATGTGAGGAGCCAGGAGGAGTGGGAGGCGGGGCACGTGACCTTTGCCCACCACTTCCCTACCTCGGCTCTACAAAAGGGGCACCTCCCCGACCACCTCCCCAAGGATAAAATTCTCTACCTCCATTGCCAAAGTGGCGGGCGGGTCCGGCGGGTCCTCCCCCTAATGAAAAGGGCCTTTCCCCGAGTGGTCCCCTTACGCTATAATGTCGCCGATTTCCGCAGCGCAGGCTGGCCAGTCAGATGATCCCCTCCTCCTTTTTCGAACAGCTCGATGTGGTGGCGGTAGCCGAGAGGCTGATCGGCAAACGTCTCCTCTCCCGTAAAGGGGGTCAGGTAACGGGGGGGATTATCACCGAAACCGAGGCCTACCGGGCACCGGAAGACAAGGCCTCCCACGCCTACGGGATGCGGAGGACCCGCCGAACCGAAACGCTCTTTGGCCCCCCCGCAACGGCCTACATCTACCTCTGCTACGGGATCCATTCCCTCCTTAATATCGTGACCGGCCCCATCGGTACCCCCCATGCCGTCCTGATCCGCGCTCTGGAACCAACAGAGGGGGTCGAGGTAATGGAGGGGCGGCGGGGGGGGAAACGCCCCCTCGCAGGAGGACCAGGAACCCTTTGCCAAGCCCTTGGCCTCACCACTAGGGACGATGGGACCCCTCTCGGAAAGAGGCTCTGGATTGAGGAGGGCCCCCCCCTCGCCCAAACGATCCAGAGCGGCCCACGCATTGGGATCGACTATGCTGAGGAATGGGCTAGCCAACCTTGGCGCTTTTACTTATAGGAAAGGGATATGAAAAAATACTTCGCGACAGGCCTTGTGATCCTCCTTCCGGTCGTCTTGACGATCACGATCCTGATCTTCTTGGTGAACCTCTTGACAGGACCCTTTATCGGCGCCCTCGAAAGCGCCATTAGCGGCAGCCCCTGGGCCCAGCACCTCTACCAGGTACCGGGAGCCAAAACGATCATCCACTACGGCGCCCAGATCCTCATCCTCGTCTTCTTTTTCTTCTTCACCGTCTTCTTGGGGATGTTGGGCCGCTGGTTCTTCTTCAAGTGGCTCCTTAACCTGGGGGACTACCTCCTCCATCGGATCCCACTGGTCAACAAGGTTTACAAAACGACCCAGGACATCATCAAAACGGTTTTTTCCGCCAAGGATCGCTCCTTTAAGCAGGTCGTGATGGTCCCCTTTCCCATGGCGGGGACCTACTGCTTAGGGCTGGTGAGCGGGGAGGCTCCCCCTAAGTGTAAAGCAAGCGCCAAGAGCGACCTGATCTCGGTCTTTGTCGCGACCACCCCTAACCCCACCTCAGGTTTCCTGATGATGTACCCGCGGGAGGCCTGCATCTTCGTCGATGTCAAGGTCGAAGAGGCCGTAAAGTTTATTATTTCCTGCGGTGTCATCCACCACGGGACCCACACTCCACCAGAGCCCGAAGCGGTAGCCGAGCAAATTAAAGGAGAGGCAGTTGAACCTTAAGGGGCGCAGTGGTAGACTCCCCCTTCGAACCCCTGATTGCGACCCATCGTCCAGGGGGCGCGGCAGATGGTGGTCAGATAGTGCACATCGTGACAAGGCCAGGTCTTTAGACCTGGGTGCGGAGGGATGTCCGCTAGATGGCCGCCAGCTGTCGATGCCCTCTGGGCGATAGGTCGCAATCAGGGGTCCAATCTAGGAGACCTCTTATGACCAGAATGTACAAGCAGCAAGAGCGGCGGGGCGTGTCCCCTCGCAGGCCGAAAATTGGCGGCTCCAAAACAGGGGCAAAAAAGGATAACCTTTCAAAAGGGTACCGAGAGCACGAGAATGCCCTCGGCGGAGGCCAAGGATTTTTTCCAAAGGTAGAGAAGCATGTCTAGACATCCCAGTTATGGCAAGGCCGGTGGCGGCGAGCAGAAGCGGAACGTTCTCAAGCGGTTTGAGCGGATCGATGTCCTCCGCAAGCTGGGCCGCTGGAAGGATGGGGAGAATAAGCGGGTAACCGGCCTCCCCAAGACCCCCGTCCAATAAATCCCCATTTGATTAAAGTGGGCGGATGGAGAAAATTGTCCTCCCCCCTTCCGATGAGGAGCTGTTAGCCCAGTGCACGGTCCAGACCTACCGGGCCAGCGGCAAAGGGGGGCAGCATGTCAATGTAACCGACAGCGCTGTCCGCCTGATCCACAAGCCGAGCGGCATCCGAGTCAGCTGCCAGCGGGAGCGGAGCCAGTTTCAGAATAAGCAGATCTGCCTTAAGCGGCTTAGGCAAAAGGTCGACGAGCTCAACTACCGCCCCCCTAAAAGAATTTCTACAAAGATCCCCCGGGGAGCCAAAGAGGAGCGACTTCGGGAGAAGGCCAAGCGATCGGCCAAAAAAAGGCTACGGGGCCGGCCAGAGACCGACTCTTAACCCGTTTATAGCCACTGAAATAAGGTAAAGGTCGCCCTATTTATCTAGTTTTGCTATCCTTTTCAGAAAAAGGGAGAGCGGATATGGAGAACACTCCAACCTTTTTCAATGTACTGAACGATCCGTTCCTACGGCACATGCTCAAGACCTTCACGCCCGAGCACCAGCAGGCGCTGGAGCAAATGCTTGAGAGCACGATTGCCCAGGTCAATGAGACTCCTAAGGAGAAACTTGACGAGGTCGTTCAGCGAGTGGTGCAGCAGAAAGGCAAATAGTAAACCGGAGGCCAAGGATGGCGGCTACAATCAATACTCCCTATCATCTCGATAGCGGAACGGCGCAAAGCCCGATCAATCGATTTGGCGACAATAAAGCCTACCCCTTCAACCAGATCGTTGTGCAGGAAGCGAATTCGACCCTCCTGGCGATCAATGCCTCCTATATCCCGGCCAAGGCGTTTACAGACCCCAATTCTATTCTCGAAAAAAGCAAGGGGTTATTTGATGAAAAGGGTCTCCGAATTTTGAAGGAGCACTACGAAACGATGGCCGAATGGGAGACCTGGGCTACCGATAAACGCCCTAAAAAGGTTCCCGACTACATTGCGACCCAGGGCCCCTACAGCAATACCAGCGAAACATTCTGGAAGATGGCGTGGGAGCACAAGGTGCCGCTGATTCTCTGCCTTGTCGAGGAGAAGGAGGTGGGCACCCAAACAAAGGAACACACCTGCCACCCCTATTTCCCCCTCAATAAGAATGACACCCTCGAATTTGGGGAGTTTGAGGTAGAGGTGAAGAAGGAGCCGCTCGAGAAAGCGGGGATTGCGACCCGGATCCTCACCCTAGCGCGAAACAACGAGAAGAGGGAGATCATCCACCTCTGGCATACCCAGTGGGCCGACAAGACCGCGATCTCTAAGGAGCAAATGGGCCAGCTTCTTCAGGTGATGGCACAGCACCGTAAGGAGGGTCCCGTTGTGGTCCACTGCGGCGCTGGCCTAGGGCGGACTGGGGCGGTGATTGCCTCTGATCTGGTCCAGAGCAACCCCGGCCTTACTGGGGGTCAAGCGATCCAGGTTCTCCGTTCCTTCCGGGGGGCAATGGTGCGCCGAAAGGAGCAGCAGGAGCTGGTCGCCCAGTTTGAACGGAAGGCCGAAGCCCCACCACCAAAGCCTGAGACGAAGCCGATCACCAAGAAGCCAAGTTTCTTTAGTAAATTTTTTAATTAGCACACAGACCCCTTGCGCATAAACGCCATTTTTTATTAGAGTTTCCCCTAAAAACAGGGAGTTAATCATGGCGCTAGAAGGTGTCCGTACTAAACTTGAGGAATACCCCGGAATTAGGATGGGGCTACAGGCCGCCTTTGGGGCTCTGGTGGTCTCCTCGCTTTTTACCCGCTTCGCCTACAAGCAATCCCCCCTTGCCGATTTGAGGTGGACCTCCACAGGTGCCCTAGGTCTCCTTTCAGCGACCCTACTCTCCCCAGGAGCCGAAAAGCAAAAGGCCCCTGAGGGGGAGGAGGCAAAGAGTGAGGTGCAGAGCCTGGAGCAAGAGCTCGAAAGCGCAAGGGGACAAATCCGAGACTGCGACGAGGAGCTCGAACAGGAGCAAGAGAAGCTTAAAGAGAAAGGGCGACAACTCGAGCAAGCCCTCAATGAGCTCGAGCAAGAACGGGAAAGGACAATGGAACTGGAGGAAAGGCTCCAGAACGAAAACCAAGAGTACAATTTTTCAAACATTGAGGCACAGAACCAGATTTGGCGCCTTCAACAGGAGGTCAATTTCCAAACGGAGCGCTTCAAGGGGTTAGCAAAGGCCGTTGTTCAGGTGATATTTGAAGGTAAAACTGACTATGCCGAGGCTATCCCCCCTATCGACCGATACAAGAATATCCTCTCCTACCCCTTTAATAGGGTTTCGGTAAGAAGTTCAGTGCAACTTGAGGCGGAGCTGAATGCCTCGGAGATCCCCTGGCAAGCGCTCTCCTATCCCCATCAGGTAATCGAGAACGCAAAAGAGTGGGTCGATGAAGAGGGTAACGTCAAAAGCGAATGTTACGGTCAGGCACAGGCTTCAAAGGGATGGGAGCTTGGCGAAAAGAAGGGACCCGTTTCGAGTTGGATCGCGACGCAAGGGCCCCTTACTCAGACCACTGGTCAGTTTTGGGCCATGATTTGGGACCGTAAGGCTCCCCTTATCGTATGTCTAGTTAACCAAACTGAACTGGGTTCGAAATGTGCGCCCTATTTTCCTACCGATTCCCAGAAGACGGGCGAATTTACCCTTGAGGTGGAAGAGCTGCAAGATCAGGTGGGCTACCAACTGAGAAAGATCAAAATGACCCGGATGGTGGGCACAATCACAGAGGAGAGACACGTTCACCACTTGTGGTTTCTCGACTGGCCCGATCATGGAGTGCCCAACCCGGAGACGGCTAGCAGCCTTATTCAGAAAATTACCGAGTTGACCACAGAGGGAGAGCCAAGCGTGGTGCATTGTAGCGCAGGTGTGGGTCGGACTGGCACCGTGCTCGGGCTCCTGATGAAGGCCCTAAATCCACAAGTGTCGGGTGATGTGGCTAAGCGCGCTCTCCGCGTCTATCGCGCCGGCATGATTCAGACAGAGGAACAGGAGCAACTGATCAACAACTACCTTAAAGCGGAGAAGGAAGAGGAGGTCTAGAGCGTGTAATCAATTAGCTCGGCATCTCCGGCGCGCCGGGTAATGGCAATGGAAATAACAGCGGGGCCGTTCTGGTCATCGGGGTGTGAATTTGCAACACACTGATTGTAAAACGAATACGTTCTTTTATTTAGGAGATGCCCTTGCTATCCAGAGGTTCCAGGGATGTTTCGGAGGCGAGCTTTCCCCTAGAGATCAAGGGAAGCCAATTGATCACACGCCCTAAACGGTTTGGCGTTCGGGTTCGGGGAGGGAGACCTCTTCGACGACGTCGATATGGTCGCGCTCAGCCTTGGCAAAGTGGCGCCCTAAGTTCCGCACCGCAATGATCCAGCCGCCAAGGATGACCACAAGCATGCCGCCAATCCAGGGGATAATCGCGGCCACCTCCTTCCCGCTGAGGAGGAACATCGCCTGGTAGATCGCCGCTCCCCCCGACTTCCCTAGCCGAGAACCCACGCCGTCAATCGCCGCCTTGCCCTGAAGCCTCGACTCCTTGCTCATCGGGATAAAGCACATCTCCTTCGTCGCATCAAAGACGGTGTACTTGGAGGCGCGGCTCATCACGTTTTGTGCCGAGCCAAAGAAGAGGATAAAGTTGGCCGCGCTCATCCCAAAGATGGCCGCGACCGTACTCACCGAATAACCAGAGAGGTACTGGAGGCCGAAAAAGCCGAGGCTGGTGATCAAGAGGACGATCGGTGTGACAAGGGCAACCCGGGTCCACCCAAAGCGGCGGATGGCATAGGAGGTGAAGAGGGCCATCACCGTGGAGACAATACTGGTAACGATAGTCACCTGACCAAAATAGGCGTTGTAGAGGGCCTTATCGGAGTAGACCATTTTGACATGTTCCTTCCAGGCCACCTCAACGAGGTAGATCACGATGTTGTAGGCGACGGCGACGGTAGCGATGCTGAGGAGGTACTTGCTCCTGCTGATATGGGCAAAGCTGCCGAGGAGGGAGGCCTTCGAGCGCATCTTTTTGAGCTTCCGGTCGATGCCGACCTGGGAGACCTCCATCCGGGGAGAGACGACCTGGAAGTGGTACCACCGGAAAAGGAAGAGGAGGGCAACCCCGGTCCCCAACACGGCAAGGGTAGTGAGGAGGAGGGAGTGGTAGTGGGGGTTGCTACTCCCCCATGTCGCCTTAACAAAGGCCATGGTGCACCACCCGGCCACGCAGCCCGAGAGGTTGGCCGAGATCGCAAAGAGGCTGTAGAACCGCTTGGCCTCCTCAATCTTGGTGATCTCGCTGGCATAGCCCCAAAAGAGGACGGTAAGGCACATCGCGCCCCAAAGCTCAGCCATCACATAAAAGAGGGCATAGGACCAGTAGCGGATCACCGCAATCATCCCGATAAGGCCGCTAGGCAGGTGCCCCTGAAGCCAATCGGCAAGCCCATGGAGATGGATCGTATCCCCTAATGGGTAGAGGACAAAGGTAAACAGGGCAAAAAAGGCGAGGAAGCCACAGATAATGGCATAAAAGAGTTTGGTTGTCGTCAGCCGGTGGCTCAGCTTGTAGAAGACAGCGGAGAGGAAGAAGGCCATCGGGAGGAGGACCCAGATCTTGGCAAAGGGAAGGGCGTGGGTTCCGCTGTTGGGAGCGGTGATGAGCATCGAGTCCTTAACGCATCGCAAGATGTTGTATATGAAGACGATGCCGAAGCTTAGGAGGCACATGGGGAGGACGCGGATCAGCTCGTGCCGTTCGACGGGGAAGAGGATGGAACGGGTTTTGGAGAGTAGCCTCCTTATAGAGCCATCAGACATAGGGGGTTTCCCCATGCAACAAGGAGGGTATTGAGAGGGGCAGGAGGGGGAGAGTGGGGAGCCCTAGGGGCTGGTTGTCCATGGTCCTCTTGTCCATTGACGAGGGCCGCAGTATAGCGGAAAGGGCGATCGGACGCAAGGGGTAGGGTACATGTTCACGAGGGTAACCCCCGCCCCTAGGGAGGGGGTTACCCTCGTGAACATGTACCCGGTAACTCCCTTAAAATCGGAAATGGGGCAAAATGGAGAAAAAATCTCGAATCTGCCCCATCCCATGTTTAATAGAGCATTAGCTACTAAACTTAAAGAACTTGCAAAAAAGTACCGGGTGGTCACTATAACCGGACCTCGCCAGTCAGGCAAGACGACCCTGGTCCGCAAGGTCTTTCCCGACAAGCGATACGTCAACCTGGAGATGCCGGAAGAGCGGGAACTGGCGGAGCGGGATCCTCAGGCCTTTCTTGAAAGGTATCCTAATGGGGCTATCCTTGATGAAATCCAAAGGGTTCCCCAGCTTCTCTCCTATATTCAGGTGATCGTGGATGAGAAGGAGGCTAAGGGGATGTTTATCCTAACTGGGAGCCATCAGCTTGCCCTCCATGCCGCTGTTGCCCAGTCTCTAGCGGGTAGAACTGCCCTTCTCTCCCTACTCCCTATGAGCCTTAAGGAGCTGGAGGAGGCAGGTATCACCCTTTCATTAGATGAGGCCCTTTACACGGGAGGGTTCCCCGCGATCTTTCAGGACCAGTTGGAGCCGACCAAAGCCTATCGCAATTACCTGCAGACCTATATCGAACGGGACCTCCACCAGATGACCCACGTGCACGACCTCACCCTCTTTCAGCGGTTTATGGTCCTTTGTGCGGGGAGGATCGGGCAGGTGCTCAATCAGGAGGGGTTGGCCAATGAGGTGGGGGTCTCCGGACAGACCATCCGGCAATGGCTCTCTATTTTGGAGGCATCCCATATCGTGATCCGTTTACAGCCCTATTATGAAAATCTAGGCAAACGGGTGATCAAATCGCCCAAGCTCTACTTCACCGATGTCGGGCTTGCCAGCTACCTGCTGAAAATTGAGAGCGCGGAACAGATGTCGCGGGACCCTCTTCGAGGAAGCTTGATCGAGAACCTGGTCCTCCTAGAGCTGGTCAAAGCCCGAGCTAACCAGGGGCTCGATCCCAACCTCTACTACTTCCGCGATAGGCGGGGCCGGGAGATTGACCTGATCTATCAGAGGGGGCGGGAACTTATCCCAATCGAGATCAAGGGGGCTCAGACCTTCAATAAAGAGTTTTTTAAAAATCTCCTTTTCTTCAAAGAGCTGGTGGGTGAGCGCTGCCCTGTTGGGTATGCGGTTTATGCGGGGCAACAGGAGCAGCGAGTAGGCGAATTTGCCCTTCTCAACTACCGGCACGTCTCCCGCCTACTGGACTAGGGAATTACCGTTTTTTGGTGGGGATAATGAGGACCTTCTCGACGCAGCGGTCGCTTGACTCGAGAATCTCTAACTCAAAGTCATCGTGGTGGATGCGGAGCCCCTTTGGAGGGATCTCCCCGGCGCGATGGAAGGCATACCCCCCAATCGTGTCGTAGTCCCCCTCTTGAGGGATGGTGATGTCAAAGGCATCCTCAATGTCGAGGATGGACATCCGAGCGTCGACGATCCACCCTCCCCCCTCCTGAGCGACAAAGAGGGGCTCCTCTTCGTCATACTCGTCGGCAATCTCCCCAACGATCTCCTCCAAGCAGTTCTCAATGGTAACGATCCCCTCGGTACCCCCATATTCGTCGACGACAACGGCCAGGTGGCTCTGCTTTTGCCGAAACTCGCGCAGGAGGTGGATGACCGAGCTGGTCTCGGGAACAAAGAGGACCGGCTTGGCATGGGTGGAGACGGGCTGGTCGAGGGGAGAGAAATCGCCGCTCTCGCTGCACCTGAGGAGGAGGCCCATGAGGTCTCGGTACATAAGGAGGCCGACAATGTGGTCGAGGTTCTCCCGGTAGACGGGTGCCCGGCTATACCCCTCCCGGGTAAGGAGCTCGATGGCCGTCTTGAGGGTGCTATCGGCCTCGATGCCAAAGATGTCGATGCGGGGGACCATGATCTCCCGGACGATCCGCTCGGGCAGCTCAGCGACCGATTCGAGGAGAGCCTTCTCCTCTTCTTCAGCGCTGGTGCTGGTAGGGGCCTGCTGAATCATCTCGACGATCTTCTCCTTCATCTGCTCGACGGGGTGGTGGAGGTCGGGCATGTAGAGGGAGGAGAAGCGGCGCCCTGAGAGGAGGAGGAGAAGGAGGGTGGCGGGGAGGGCGATGAGGAGGTAGAGGGTGGCAAAGGGGCCAAAAAAGCGGAGCATCGGCTCGGGATGGCGGAGGGCAAGGGCCCTGGGGATATAGTCGCCGATCACGAGGAGGAAGGGGAAAGCGACGATAAGGGCGATGATGAGGAGGGTGTTGACCCAGGCGTAAGAGAGGGAGCCCCCTTGGAGGGTCTCGCTAAAGATGTAGAGGAGGATGGCGAGGCAGATGGTGAGGATGTAGCGGACCGCATGGCGAGCACAGGAGAGGGAAAAGAGGAGGGCCTCCTGCTCGCGCTCGCCGAAAAGGGGGCGGAGGAGGGTGCGGTAGAAGTAGAAGTAGCCGCTGCTCCGGAGCTGCTCCTGGGAGTGGGTCTGCTCAAGGCTCCGAAAGCCGCGGGTAACCGCCTGCAGGACAAAGGAGCCAAAGAGTCCGATAAAAAAGATGATCGTGCCGGTCAGAATCATGGGGTCAGGAGCCTCCCTGCTGTTTGGAGCCGCTCCATGTGGCGCCTCTCGGCCTCTCTCATCTCTCTCTCCCTCCCCTCCTCTTTGTCATCATAACCCAAAAGGTGCAAGAGGCCATGGACGAGGTAAAGGGTGGTCTCCCAGTAGGGATCCCCCCCGTGCTCTTGGGTGTAGAGGAGGGCCTGCTTGGGGCAGACAAAAACATCGCCAAGAAGCTCTCCGTCCACGGGAAGGGAGATGCAATCGGTTAGGCTGGGATCCTGAAAGTACTCCATATGGAGCTGGGACATTTCGGTGGCATCGACAAAGTGAATCCCCACCTCTTGGGGCTCTTTCCCCTCATCGGCTACGACCGACTGGGCGATCGGGCCTGCCCCCGCCTCGCTGAGCGAAAGGTCGGTTTGCCGGTTCTCGATGATCACGTCCAAGATTACTTTTTCTTCGGCAGCTTGACTTGAGGAGAGGGGCCTAGGTCGACCCAAATAGGAGAGCTCCAGGCGATATGGTCATCGGTCTGGGTGACCCGCAGGTAGTAGTAGGCAAAGGGAGATTGTTCGGCCGGCCCCTCGAGGACCACCTTGCGGAGATCCTCCATGTCGTCGTAGGTAAATTCGGCATAGTCGCGATCGGCTTTGAAAGTGGTAAGCACCTTTCCATTGCGGATCAGCTCGATCGAGGCGATCCCATCTGTCGCGGCGACATAGCCGGCGATGTGGCGGTTGACGATCAGGCCAGGCTTTTCGTCGGTCGAGAGCTCGCTACCGATGTGGCGCCCCGCTACAGAGAGGCCGACCACGATCCGGGCTCCAGTGGTGGCGTAGCAGGAGCGGTTAAAGAGGGCGGCGGTCAGCGCCTCCCGGGTGTGCTTGGAGGCGATGATCGCGGTAAGCCCGGGGCTATACTGGCGCTGGTCGCTCTCGTAGAATTGGCTGTAGATCCCCCGGTCATCCAGTCCCCCGGCCACAAAACCAAACCGGTGGCCCCGCTTGAGGGCGGCCTGAACCGAGCCGGCCGCCAGCTCCTTTACCCCCCCCTTTCCGTCGGAGGTGATGGGGCGGGTATTCCCCTCTTTCTCGGTGCACTCAGAGGAGCCCCAGGCGTTGTAGATCTCCACCACACGCTCAAACTCAGGGAGGACCTCGTTAAAGTCGAACCCATGTTTCCCCCCCATGGTGAAGGTGGGGATGGAGAGGAGCTCGCCAGCGGGAATGCTCCGGTAGATCTTGGCGAGCTGGTTGTTCTTGAGGTCCTTGCTGCGGAGGAGGGGCTTATTGTCCTTGGTGTAGATCATCTGCCGGGTCCCTTCGGCGGGTGACTCCCCTGTCCACTGAAAGCCGAGGAGGGCGGTAAACCGGTCATCCTCGTTGAAGCTTTGGATATTCTGGTTGACGAGCCGCCACACCTCGTTGGAGGTCTCATCGGGGCTGTCAAAGCAGGAGGTGGAGGCAAAGTTGAGGCTGAGGTCATCCCGAAGGACGCGCAGGTAGGACTCGACGTTCTCAGCTGAGTCATACCGCTCCGACTCCCCATGGAGGAGGCCCCAGAAAATCTGGTCCTCAATGTCGGAGAGGCACTTTACAGGGGCCGAGAGGAAGATCTCCTTGGTCTTCACATTCTCGAGGCGGATCCGGTAGATCCCCTCCTCGCGAAAGTAGAGGTTGGGGAGGGTCACAAAGCCGGTCTCGGGGACGTAGAGCTTCCAGTTGAGGTTCTCCCGGAGGTTCTCATAGGAGAGGTCGATCAGGGTGTCGTCAGGGGCGTCGGAGGTGAGGTTGCCAAACTCATCCTCAAAGCGGATGGTGATATCAAATCTTTTGTTGCGGGCGACGAGGGAGGGGGCTAGGACGCGGATATTGGCGAGCTCACTGCCCCGCACATCGAGCTGAAAGGGTTCGGCCTCCCCGTAGCTCCCCGTCCCTTTGGGGTCGAGGTAGAGGTGGAAGGTCCGCCGCCGCTGGGTAAAGAGCTGAGCCCGGTTCCCCTTTTCGTGGCTCTGCTTGGCCTTGGCAGGGGGAGCTCCCACCACAATGGTAAAGCTCTCCCCGACCTTGAGGTTTGAGGGGAGCTCGAACTCATAGTGGGGGGTGATCGAATCGGCCGCCTCAACCTCTTTGGCTGCGACCGGTTTCTGCCCTTCTACCTCGGCGTAGATGACGTTTGAGGCCGCTTTCAGGTTGACCTGGGGGGCCTCCCAGTCGATATCCCGACCGAGGTTGCCCATATCAAACTTAAATTTAGCACCCGCCTTGAGGGCATTTGCGGTCTGGAAGACAAATCGCCAGGTACCGATCTCCCCTGCTCGGAGGGAGCTCGGCTCGCAAAGACCAATGGAACGCCTCATTCGCATGAGGGGCATTATGGGCTAACGGTGAATCAAGGTCAAGAATCCCTGATAGGTGAAAGCGCCGAGGATGCCGCCAATGATGGGGATGAAGATGGGGAGGAGGGCCGAGCGCCACTCCCCGCTCCCCTGCCGGCCGGGCAGCAGGGTGCAAAAAGCGCGGGAGCCGAGATCGCGGGCGGGGTTAAGGGTAAAGCCGGGAGCGGTGCCACAAGCGGCATAGAGGGCCAAAACGATCAGGCCGATCAAAAAGGGGGCCATAGCAGCCACATCGGTGCTGCGAACCGCAATCATCCCGGCAAGGAAGATAAAAGAGGGGAGGAGGGCGGCCACAAGGGGGGACCACCCTGGGGTGGAGGGGGTCGCAAAGAGGGGCAAGAGGTTGCTATTGGAAGGGAGGCGGGCCCATCTGGTCCAAAAGAGGAGGTAGGCGCACCCAGCGCCAAGAAAGCTCCCGACCAGCTGCCCGCCCAAGTAGAGGGGGACCCATTTCCAGGGGACCTGGCCAATGACGGCGTAACCCAAGGTGACGGCCGGATTGAGGTGCCCCTCCGAGATCGGATGGACCATGTAAATGGCGATTGCCCACCCGAGCCCCCAGGCAATGGCGATTTCGAGCCGCCCCTCAATCTTCTGGAGTGAGCCGCTAAAGCGGGCCATGCAATAGGCAGAGGTGCCGAGCAGGAAGAGGACAAAGGTTCCGAAAAGCTCGGCAATAAAGAGGCTCATCGGAAAATGCGTTGGATGCTCTGATTGATCGCTTGAATGGGGACACCTAGGTCCTCAGACATCATCTTGGTCAGCTGCTGGATGGCCGTCGTCTTGGCATAGATGTCCGATACGGTGTTGTTCCCCATCGTGGCCGCTTGGGCCTGCATCTGCCGCACCGCCCCTAAAGCCCCATCATAGGTGGTCCAAACGCCGGGAAAGTTCTTTCGCAAGTCCTCACCCTCCTGGTTGGGAGCATTCATCGCCTGCAGGAGGCGGACCATCTGCTCAGGGGTAACCACCAGCTTTCCATACTTGTCGGAGAGCTCTTTAAAGCCCTTCGCCAATTCGATAACCTTCTCTTTGCTCTTTTTTTGCCCGATAGCCATAACGATAATACCCGCAATCCCCACAAGCTGTTTTAGTGCTTCGGGGGGCTTACCCAATATCTTGTCCGGCCACGCTTTGAGTGTCTGTTCGAGGGTCTTCACGTCCGCTTGGAGGGTCAAGTAGTCGGACTTTTTCTCCTTTTTGTTATCCCAGTCCTTGATGTACTGCTGCAAGTCGTCGTTGAACTGGCGAACCGCTTCGATGATCCCACCCCCTTGCAGCAGCTGTGCGATCTGGTCGAGCGAGTTGATGAGCAGGCTGTAGTAGGGGCTATTCTTAAAAGGGAGCATATCCTGCTTCACCTGGTCGATCGAGCTCTCCACATTGGTGACAATGGTGGAGGGGCTTTCGGAGGTGTCGGTAACGGCATTGAGGGCGGCAGCAAGGGTGACGAGGTCTTTGGCGAGTTTGCCCAGATTTTTCCCCTCGTTGGCATCCCCCTGCAGGCTCTCCCTAAAGGTCTCCAGGATCTTCTGAAATTCGGCTAAGAGGACCCCGGCGAGTCCCCCCTCCCCCATTCCGGGGATTTTGGGCGCCTCGGCAAAACCGGTGATGTGGAACTGAATATTCCCTGAATCGCCACTCGACATCGATTAACCTCACAATTGTCTAATTTAATTATAACATCGCAAGTAATTAGATATCAATAGATAGCGCCGTTTTTGTTAGTAGTTGAAAATAAATGAAGTGGAAATTTTAGTGTAAAGTAGGTGTTAATCTGAGGGCGGGCATGAGCGCGGCAAAGGTCTCGGGTGAGAGGGCTTGGGGGCGGTCGGTGAGGGCCGCTTCGGGGTGGGGGTGGACCTCCAGCATCACCCCATCGGCACCGGCGGCGATAGCAGCTTTAGCCATGGGGGGGACGAGGGAGGCCTTTCCGCAGGCGTGGCTCGGGTCGACAATCACAGGCAGGCGGCCAAGCTCCTTGAGGGCGGGGACGGCGGCCAGGTCGAGGGTATTGCGGGTGTAGGGTTCAAAGGTCCGGATGCCCCGCTCACACAGGATCACCCGGTCGTTTCCTCGGCTCATGATGTACTCGGCAGCGAGGAGGAGCTCCTCGTAGGTGGCCGAGAAGCCTCGCTTGAGGAGGACCGGCTTGTCGGTGGTTCCGAGGGCCTTGAGGAGGGGGGTGTTTTGCATGTTGCGGGCGCCGACCTGGATCACATCGACATAGTCGACAATCAGGTCGAGGGCTCCGATCTCCATCACTTCGGAGACGGTGGGGAGGCCGGCTGCCTGAGCGGCCGCCTTGAGGTAGCGGAGCCCCTCCTTACCGAGCCCTTGGAAGGTGTAGGGAGAGGTGCGGGGCTTGTAAGCTCCGCCACGGAGCATATCGGCCCCAAGGTGGGCCATTAAGAGGGCCGACTCGTAGATCTGCTCCTCACTCTCAACGGAGCAGGGGCCGGCGATGATCACGGGGTCTCCCCCTCCGATGACCACCCCTCCAACCTCGACGGTAATGGGAGAGGGGTCAAGCTCTTTACCGGCTAAGCGGTAGGGCTTGGTGAAGGAGCGGACCTCCCGAACAAGGGGAAGGCGGCGGAGTTGGTCGGCGGTCATCAACCCCCGGCTCCCCTCTTCGAGGTGGAGGTGGATCGCCTCTCCGCCGGTGTGAGCGGAGACCGGGAGTCCAAGCCACTCGAGGTGGGCGATGAGGTCGTCGATCTGGTCTGAGGTGGCGTCTGGGTTGAGGACTAAGAGCATGGGACCATCTGGGAAAGGCGGTTAGCTAAAAGGCGGTCGGCAAGGACAAGGTTGCCCATCGCTTCGACAACGCGAGTTGCCCGGATAGCCACGCACGGGTCGTGGCGGGAGCCTGGCGGGAGGGTGAGCGTGGCGGGATTACCCTCACTGTCGATAGTCTTTTGGGGTTTAGCGATGGAGGAGGTGGGTTTGAACGCAACGCGGCAGATGACCGGCTCACCCGTGGCAATCCCGCCGAGAATCCCCTCTGGGAGGGGGTTGTGCTCGCTCCCCTTCATCCTGGCACTCGAAAATCCGGCTCCCACCTCTACCCCTCTGCTTGCTGGAAGGCTCATCATAGCATAAGCGAGGAGGGCTTCAAGTTTTTGGTAAACCGGGTCGCCAAGACCCGCTGTGTTCCCGAGGGCGACCATTTCAACCACACCTCCCAAAGAATCCCCCTCCTTTCGGGCCTCCTCAAGCCGCAGGCGCATCTTCTGCTCGGCCTTAGGGTCGGGACAGAAAAGGGGGCTCGATAGGATCTGGGAGCGTGTGGGGAGGAGAATCTCGCCCATCTCGATGCCACCACACTCGCGCAAGTAGGCGATCACCTCGATCCCGTGAGCAGCAAGCAGCTTTTTGGCCACCGCTCCAGCAGCAACGCGGCAGGCTGTCTCCCGCGCTGAGGCCCTCCCCCCTCCCCTGTGGTCCTGGAGCCCATATTTCTGCTGGTAGCTCTTGCCGGCATGCCCGGGCCTTATCAGGTG
Organism: Parachlamydiales bacterium; assembly: GCA_050250135.1. Taxonomy (GTDB): domain Bacteria; phylum Chlamydiota; class Chlamydiia; order Chlamydiales; family JAFEGQ01; genus JBFWPF01. The sequence continues at coordinate 22,067 of JBFWPF010000003.1, forward strand.
GCGGATCGGATCGTACGCGGAGGGCTTAGCATCCCGATTTTCGATCAGCAGAGAGATTGGAGCGCCGGTTGTCTCCCCTTCGAACAGGCCGGAGAGGATTTGGACACGGTCCGGTTCGCTTCGAGGAGAGGTGTAGGGGCTCTTCCCTGGCGCGCGAAGGGCAAGCTCAGCGTCGATCTCCTCTGCGGTAAGGGGGAGGGCAGCGGGGCAGCCGTCGATCACAACGCCGATCGCCTTGCCGTGAGACTCCCCCCACGTGGTGATTTGGAAGTGGGTTCCAAAGGTGTTACTGGCCACAGAATGCTCGGAGCGCCTCCCAATCTTCTGCGCAGCATGCCCCATCGGCCACCTCTTCGTAAAGGGGAATGCGCCGCTTAAGATAGGCCTCAAAATGGGCTCTGGAGGGGGCTGTGGTGGGAAGACCGCGGACTAGCCACCGCTGCCAGAGCGTTTCTGAGTCGAGTTGCAGGTGGATCACCAGACGGGTGCTAGCCAGTTGATGACGGATGGCAACCGATTCCACAGCGCCCCCTCCGGTTGCAATTACCACCTTTGAGCGTGCAAGCTGAGGCAATAAATGAGCCTCCTCCACCTTACGAAAGCCCTCCTCCCCAAGCTCTAAGGCCACTTCACGGGGAGGTCTCCGTAACAGAGCGTCGCTGTCTACAAATTCCCATCCAAGCTCCTCGGCCAATTGTGCTCCTAGAGTCGTTTTCCCGACGCTATAGGGGCCAACCAGGATTATCCGATCTGGCATCCAATCCCCCTCATATCCTCCCAGAAGGTCGGATAACTCTTTGCGACAACGGCCGGGTTTTCGATAACCGTCTCTCCCCTTGCGCCTAGAGCCGCTATGGCAAGGGAGAGGGCGATCCGGTGGTCATGGTAGGTGGAGACTCGCGCCCCCCTTAATGGGGACTCTTCGATGATCAGGCCGTCGGGAAGCTCGGTGACTTGCCCTCCCATCTTGGTGAGCTCTGTTGCAATCGCGCTGATCCGGTCGCTCTCCTTCTTCCGCGCAATGGCACCGCCGTAGAGGACCGTCCTTCCTGGCGCATAGCAGCCGAGCACGGCAAGGAGGGGGAGGGCATCGATAAAGGGGCCGACATCGATCTCACACCCCCCTTTGCGCAGGGTGGGGAGAAGGTCTAGGGCCCGCTTATCCCCTTGGACATCGCCCGGATCGAGGCCATCGAGCTCGATCGGCGAGCCGGTCACAAAGGCCGCGGCGGCCGGGTAGAGGGCCGAGCTGTAGTCGCCCGGCACGGTAAAGGTGAAGGGGGCAAACTGACCTCCTTGGACTAAGAACGTCTGATAATCTGCGTGAGAAACGGGCCGGCCAACCCGCTTGAGCCAAGAGAGGGTCAGCCCGACCCAAGGGGTTTCTCCCGGATTTTCCACCCGGATAGTGCTCCCTCCCTCGAGAAGGCTGGTCGCGATGAGCAGGGCTGAGACGGGCTGCGAATCGGCCCCATCGATCACCACCTCGCCCGGTTTTATGCGCCCTTGAACCAGGAGCCCTCCGCCGACGTTCTGAGCCGCAAAACCGCCCAGCTGCTTGATTCCCTGGATCAGAGGGGTAATGGGACGCAGCGTGCGGATCGACTCATCCCCTGTGATCAGGGTGGGCCCCTTGGCAAGGGCGGCCACGGCGCCGACAAAACGGAGGATCTGCCCTGAATTGGCCGCGTCGACGAGACCGAGGGGAGGGACCCTCCCCCCAATCCCTCTGATCGCGATGCTGCTCCCCTCTCGCTTCACCCCAGCGCCCATCTGACGAATGACCGTCACCATCGCTTCAACATCGGGAGAAGCAAGAAGATTATTTACTTTACTTTCTCCCATCGCCAGGGCGGCAAAGAGGAGGGCTCTCATCGAGTGGGACTTGGAGGGGGGGATTGTGAGGCGGCCCCTTAGCTGAGCTCCCCCCCTTATGCTACAGGTATTCATAAGCCTCCTGTGCCGAAATGCCGAACCACGTTTCCATTTGGTGGGCCGCCTGGTGGCGCCACATCGCCTCGCCCGTAACCGTTTGACAACCCCGGGCTTTTGCCCCTTTCAGAAAGGCGGTCTCTACCGGGCGGGTGATGATCTCCAGGACCCGCGCCCCTGCGGGAAGGCGGCTGGGGTCGATGGGAGAGGCGTCGACCTGGGGCTCCATACCAACAGAGGTGGCCTGAACCACAATCTCCTCGGTAAGGGGCTCCTCCAGCCTTCCCCACCGGACGCCGGTCTCCTCAGCCAGATGGCGGGCCCGCTCCGGAGTCCGGTTGATCACCCTAACCTGCGCCCCCCTCCTCTTCGCTTCAACCGCGATTGCCCTCCCTGCCCCCCCTGCACCGATGATGAGGACCTGCTTCCCTTTGATATCTCCTAGAGCGTTGCAGGCGCCGATCCCATCAAAGTTAGAGCCCACGTAATGCCCATTGCGCAGAACGAGAGTGTTTACTGCCCCCTCCTCCGTCTCAACCAGAGGGCAGATCGCCTCCTTTAGGGGCATGGTGACGCTGAGCCCCCGAATGCCGAGCGTAGCGGCTAGAGAGAGAAAGCGGGGGAGCTCCTCGCTGGCGCACGGAAAGGGGAGGTAGACGGCGTCGAGGCCAAGTTTGGCGTAGGCCTGGTTATGCTTGGCTATCCCGGGGCTGCTCACTGGCCGCCCTCCGAGAAGGCCGAGGATTTGGGTCTTTTCAGAGAGGGAGCGGAAATGGTAGCGTTCGAGCAGCACTTCAGCCGTCAGCTGACCCGGAGCGCTGCTGTTTGCCTCGTCCAAAGCGGCGTACGTCCAAGGAGCGCCAAAGGCACCGGCAAGGACGCGGGTTGCGATCCCCGCTGGCCCCATCCCCATCCCGATCACCCCTGGGCGGCGCTTGCACAGCTCCAAGACCCGAAGGGCGTCGGCCGCCGAATGGGCCGTCGTCGCTACTTTGTAGTAATCGGCCCCTCTCTTTTTTAGAGTCGCGAGGAGCCCCTCAAGGTCAGCGGGAGTCCCGATATAGTCGTGGTAGGAGGCGATCGTCTGCACCCCGGCGGGCACGGGAGGGAGCTTCTCGACATCGAGATCGGCAAAGGCGGGCCGCAGCTCCAGGATAGCGGGATCAAACTCCCCTTTTAGGGTGAAAATCGTCGGCTTCTCGCCCATCAGCGCCTCTATCTGCTCCGGCCTCTCCCACTCGATCAGGTCGAGCCGAAGTTCAATCAGGTCGGCGAAGGTTGCCCGCGCGATCGCCCTCCTCGCCTCCTCAAGGGTGGGCCCAATAATGGGAATACAAAGCTTGGCAGGCAACATGGCGGCATGGTATCATGGTGGGAAATTTAGAGACTTTTATGCGCCGCGCTCTCTTCCTCTCCCTCCTCCTTTTAGTGAGCTGCCAGCCCGCCTCTAAACCGGTTCAGAGTACCCTCAGGATGGCCATCACCGAGGATATCGAGAGCTTTGATCCGCAGCGGGCCCGCTCCATTGCCTCGCAAACGGTTTGCAAGATGCTCTACGACGGGCTGATGCGGATCGATGAGGAGGGGAGACCGATCCCCTCTCTCGCTCAGGTGATCTCGATCTCGGCCGACAAGCGGACCTACACGATTACGCTCCAAGAGAGCCTCTGGACCGATGGGGAACCGGTGACCGCTTACGACTTTGAAGCCGCCTGGAGGGAGGCTCTCGACCCCGAAACGGGCTCCGAAAATGCCGCTGTCTTCTATCCTATTCTGAATGCCCGCGCTGCTCACGCCGGTGAGCTCTCGCTCAAGCAAGTCGGGGTGAGGGCGATCCATGCTCAGCAGCTGGTCGTGCAGCTCGGGGCGCCAACCCCCTACTTTCTCGAGCTTCTCGCCCACCCCGCCTACTCCCCCAAGGCCCCCGACGGAAAGGGGACCAACGGCCCCTTTCGACTCGCCTCTCACCGCCTTCAGGAGGCCATTGTCCTCGAGAAAAACCCCACCTACTGGGATGCCGACGCGGTCCAGCTCGATGGGATCACCCTAAAGGTGGTCCCCGACTACACCACCGCCCTCTACCTTTTTGAGAAGGGGGAGCTCGACTGGATCGGCAGCCCCACCGGCAACCTCCCCCAAGAGTATGCCGAGCGGGCGCAGCTCTACACCGCCCCTGTTGCGGCAACCCTCTGGTACAAGTTCAATACGACTAGGCCCCCCCTTGATAACGCTAAGCTGCGCAAAGCGCTCTCTCTAGCGGTCGATCGGCAGGCCCTGGTCCAGCACGTGCTAAAGGGGGGACAGGAGGCCACCGCCTCTCCCCTTCCCCCAGCGTTGCAAGGCGAGCGGAGGCTGCCGGCGGTCGATATCGCAAGGGCCAAGGAGCTTCTTAAGGAGGCTCTGGAGGAGATGGGGATCGACGAGCTCCCCCCCATTACCCTTACCTATGCTAACGGGGAGCTAACCACAAAGCTGACTCAGGCACTCCAGGAACAATGGCGGCAGGTTCTCGGTCTGAAGGTCTCCCTTGAGTCGACCGAATTCAAGACCCTTCTCTCCCGAATGGGGAAAATGGACTACCAGATGGGAGGGGCAAAAGCCTGGTTTGCCGACTTCCAGGACCCGACCGGCTTCCTCTCCCTTTTCACCCACGCCGAAGAGCCGGGCGAGGGGGGGCTGAATGAAACGGGCTGGGAGGATCCCGCCTACGCCCGCCTTATTGAGCGGGCCGAGGTCGAGGTCGACCCCGCCAAGCGGGCCGCTCTCCTCAGCGAAGCTGAGGCCCTCTTTATGGAGGCGATGCCTGTTCTGCCGATCTGCGACTACCGCTACCGCTACCAGAAGCGGGACTTTGCCGGCGAGCGGATCCCTCCCGCCGGAACCCCCGACTTTAAATGGGTAAGGAGGGAGTGAGGTTTGTACCCAATACGTGGGCAGGACATCTGCAAAGTCTGGCTGACCATTCAGATAGGATTTTACCACAGAGAACACAGAGAGGCACAGAGGGGGTGTAGGAGGCAAAACGCATGTCTCCCGGGGATGGCCCGCCCTACGTTAATGCTACAATAGATAGGCGATCGGAACGCTGGGATTGCTCCCCAGGGGCCTCCCCCTGGGGAGCAGCTGTGTGGGCTTATTCCGAAGGAATAAGATCACCTCTGTGCTTCTCTGTGTCCTCTGTGGTAAAATTTCCTAATCAACTTGGGGGCAGGGAATGAACAGCTGGCACAGACTTTGCAGATGTCCTGGGCGGCAGGGGGTGCTCAGATGGCGCATCGCGATGAGGCCTGGTTTTTAACCCCTGATTGCGACCTATCGTCCTGAGGGCATCGACAGTAGGCGGTCATCTGGAGCACATCCCTCCTCACCCGGGTTTACAAACCCGGCCTCGTCACGATGTGCGCCATCTGATCACCTCCTGCCGCCCCCTCAGGACGATAGGTCGCAATCAGGGGTTTAAGCGGTAACACCCGCCTTGCTAGGGCGGAGAAGGGTATAGACCATTAACGCGATCAGTAGCGTGGCGGGACAGAGGGCGAGGACCGCTTGGTAGGCGCCAGGTGAAGGGCTCGCCCCCTCCGTTGGGAAAAAGAGGTCGAGCAGGATCCCAATCAGCGGCTGAACAAGGGCTCCTCCAACGAAGACCATCGTATTGGTAAAGGCAATCGCCGTCCCCTTTGCCGCAGCCACATTTATCCGGGTAACGTAAGAGTAGGCGAGAAGCTGCGCCGAGCAGAATAGTCCCAAGCAAAAGAGAAGGAGAGAGGCCCATCTGATCCCGATCTGGGGCAGGTAGAGGATCGGCATGAGAGCCAGGAGTGCAAGGCTTGTTGAGGCGATCAATAGCCCTTTTCTGGCCTGAAAGCGGTCGGCAAGGAGGCCGATGATAGGCCCCCCTACAATAAAGCCGATGTAGATAAGGGAGGTGGTAAAGGCCGCGCCGTTTTGCGAGACGCCATAAACCGCCCGGATAAACGGGACACCCCAGAGGGCGGCAAAGCAGACTATCGGGATATAAAAGAAGAGGGTCCCAACGGCAATTACCCAGCTCTGCCCATTCTGCAGCACCCCCTTCGCCTGGTACCAGAGCCGGCCGAATGTGGGGGGCAAGCTAGCCTTGGTGACATTGGGCGGATCCTTACGAGCCGTGAAGTAGAGGAGGGTGGCGAGGGCAAAACCAAAGAGCCCCAACACAAGCATACTTGGCCGCCACCCAAAATGGGTGATAGCAAAACTGAGGGGCCCCTGGCCGGTCACCGCCCCGAGCATCCCGAGGGAATTGCTCAGCCCGATCAGCAGGGCAAGCCGCCCCGCCGGAAACCACTGGGTGACCACGTAGACGAGGCCGACCCAGGCAAAGGCCGAACCGGCCCCCATCAGGAATCGGCCGCCCCCGGCTAAGGCGAGGTAGGGGGCGATGCTAAAGAGGAGGGCCCCGAGGCCGCAGAGGGCGCTGGCGATCGAGAGGAGGCTGCGGGCCCCATAGCGGTCCATCATCACGCCGATGGGGAACTGGAGGGGGGCATAGGCGTAGAGGTAGAAGGCACTCACCGAGCCGACCACACCGGCCGAGACCTGAAAGGAGCCCTCCAGTTCGGGAACCATCACACTCGGTGAGACCCGCAAAACGAGCTCGTAGTAGCTAAAGAGGAGGGCAAGGCCCCACACAACCCAGCGAAACAGGCGATATTGACCCATCTCCCTGTTCTACCCCGGATTAGGCCCTTGCGTCCAGAGGGGCCGGCGCATCCTATGGTAGACAAGGAGGGCGATCATGGTGAGGAGGAGGCCGAGGAAAACCCAGCCAAAAATCCAAATGGCGTCGAGGAGGGAGGCGAGCTTGGATTGGTTGAGGATATCGGCGATGATCAGCTGGGTCGACTGCTCCCCTCCCCTAACCGGCCCCGAAGCGGTCGAGAGATGGGTATCGAGCGTCCGATAAAATTGCTCATAGCGGGGGGAGTAGACGTTGACCATCTCCCCAAAGCGCGCGTTGTGGTAGGCCTCTCGGGTGATCTGAATCGTCTGGATAATCCCGCTCCCGAAGGCCCCTCCCATCTGCCGGATAAAGGTCACAATAGCGGCGCCCCGGGGAGCGATGTCGTGGGGAAGGTCGGAGAGGGCGAAGGTGGTGATGGGGCCGAGGGTGAGACTGACCCCTACAGCACGCATGGAGATGACCACAAAGAGCTGCCCCATGGTGCTCTGCACGGTGTAGCTGTGATCGATAAAGCAACTCAAGGTGATCAGGGCGATCCCAACTAGGGCAAAGGCGACGGGGGGTACTCGGTGGACGAGAAGGCTGGGGAGAATGCCCCCTAAACAGTAGATCAGGCCGATGGAGCTGAGGAACCAACCGACGGTCCACTTCTCGTAGCGGTAGATCGTCTCAAGCATCCCGATCGAGGTTAGGGTAACGCCAAAGATCATGACACCAACGATCGCCATACCAAGGCAGCTGATGATAAAGACCGGGTCCTTGAGGAGGCGGTGGTCGAGGAGGGGGTATTTGCGGGTCCAGGTGGCGTAGACGAGAAGGGAGAGGGCAAGGAGGCTGACGATCCAGCAGCTGATCGTAAAGCCGGAGCGCCAGCCGAGGGTGTTCCAGGGCTCCTTGACCTGAGTGACAATGAGAAAGAGGGCAAAAGCGGCGGTGTAGAGGCTAAAAAGGCTGAGGTAGTCGTAGGGGGGGCGCTTTTCGGTGGGGAGTTCAGGGCAAAAGAGCAGCAACAGCAGGAGGACGGGAGGGGCCAAGATAATGTCGGGAAGGCTCATCAGCTGCCAGGTTCCGATCTGGCCGATGTAGCCGCTGTAGAGGAGGCCGAGAGCAATACCCAAGCCAAAGGTGATACTAGAGGAGAGGGAGATGACGATCGCTCTATACCGATCGGAGAGGAGGCGGCTGAGGATCGCAAGGCCTACGCTAATGACCACACCCCCGCCCAGCCCTCCGATGAGGCGGCAGAAGAACATGATAGAGTAGTGGGAGGTAAAAGGGGTGAGGATAGCGCCCGACATAAAGAGGAGGATGCCGCAAAAGAGGACCCGCTTAAAACCGTAATTCCAGCTGATCCGGACGGCAAAGAGGGGGGAGAGGCCGACGGTGAAAAGGAAGATCCGGCCAAGCCAAAGGCCATGGGTGGGAGAGACGGCGAGGGCCCCCTCCACTTCGCTTAGAAGCAGGATGATCGACATCAGGCTGATCACAACGGAGGTGCCGGCAAACGTGACGGTGACGGCAAGCCACCACAAGGCAGCGGCGGGAAAACGGCGGCAGCAGAGGGGCTGATGCCAATTCAGGAGCTGAGCGAAGGGCCATCGAGAGGGCATGTCAGCTCTTTGTCTTGTGGGCCACAGGAGGAGGTCGCCAGGGGCTTTACTTTTATAAGCACCTCGCAAGAGAGGCCGGGAAAGAGGTAAAGGGGCTCCCCTTTAGGAAAGTCATCGGGCGGGCGGATCGAGATCTTGAGGGGAACTCGCTGCGCCACTTTGGTGTAGTTCCCTGTGGCGTTGTTCTGCGGTACGAGGGAGAACTGGGAGGCGGCCGCCCCCTTAATCGTGAAGATCTCCCCGTGGAACCGGTAGCCGGGGTAGGCGTCGACCCGGATGTCGACGGGGTCACCTAGGCGGATATTCTCCATCTTAAACTCCTCAAGGTTGGCGAGGACCCAGACATCCTGGAGGTCATACATGGTGTAGAGGGCCTGCCCAGGGGAGACGACATCCCCAACCCAGACCCACCGCTTGGCGATCACCCCATCGCGCGGTGCATGGATAGTGTAGTGGACGAGCTGAGCCTCGATCACCTCAAGCTGCCGAACCGCCTGCTCAAGGGCGGCGATCGAGAGGGCAAGGCCCGCCTCAGCCATCCAAAAGTCCTTCTGCTTGTGGTCGAAGTCCTGGGCCGAGATCACCCGGTCCCCAATCCCCTCTTCGGCCCGGATGTAGTCATTGCGAACCTTCTCGAGGAGGGCCTCTTTGACCTTGATCTCCTGCTGCAGCCGGATAATGTTGGCTTCGGCCTCCGCCTTTTGGGCAAGGGGAACGTTGTTCTGCAGCTGGGCGATCAGCTGCCCCTCCCTTACCGTGTCCCCCTCATCGACGTAGAGGGAGAGGATCCGCTCGGTGACGTTGGAGGTCAGGTTAGTCTGATAGGCTTCGATGTTGGCGTCGTTGGTCCAGACGACCCGTCGCCACTCAAAGAAAAAGAGGCCGACCGCGACTCCGATGATCACAAGGGCGGACAAGCTGATGGCTAGGGTCTTGGGACGGTCTATCGACATCGCAAATCGGCTCCGCTGGCGTGGATGAGGCCGTAGTAACCCGCCATCAGGTCGAACTCGGCCCGGTTGCGGATGTTGAGGGCGTCGATCAGGTTGTCCACCACGATCTGGTAGTCAAAGACGGTGATGTAGCCGATCTCAAGCTGGCTCTTGGCCAGATCGAGGGTCTGCTGAGCGAGCCGGACATTCGATTCGGCAGTCACAAAACTGGCCACCCCATCCTCTATTTCAAATATTTGCTTTCTTACGTCCTCATAGGCCATCTGGACACTTTTCTGGTACTCAAACTGTTTGGCGCTCCGGTTGTGGATCGCCTTTGAGATCCGGTAACGCCGCCCGAAGCCGTCAAAAAGGAGCCACTTGACGCTGTAGCCGAGCCCCCAGGAGAAGCTCTGGTTAAAGAAATTGGAGGTGGGGGTGTCAAGCATCTTGGTGGGGTAGCCTCCGTAGTTAAACTCCAGGTTGATCTGAGGCCAGTACTCCCCCCGCTGCTTGCCCACCTCCTCTTGCGCGATCCGAACTTCGGTCCGTGCCTCGGCCAGTTCGGGGCGGTAGGTGAGGGCAAGCCCCTCCCACGAGGCGACCTCGCTTGGCGAGAAGAGAGTGGCCATGAGCCGCTCTTGAGTGATCGGGTATCCCTTTTTGTAGATGGGCCCCTCGGGATCCCCCTCCTCAAAGAGGGCGGCCATCCGGTCGACCTTGGTGGCCAGTTCGGGGATGGAGCCGATCGGGATCCCCTCGGAACCGATCTCCACCTCCACCTTGCCGGGGTCGTAGCCGAGGACCCGGACAAAGGCATCGAGGTCGACCCGGTAGCGCTTGATCGCATCGTAGTAGACCGAGGAGGCGTTGGCGACGGCCACCTTGCTCTGGTTGACGTTGAGGAGGATGGTGGTGCCGATCTTGTAGTCGGCCTGCTCCTGGACAGCAAGGCTGGTGAGGAGCTCTATCTTCTGCTTCGCCGTCTCCACCGTCTCCCGATCGTAAACGAGCTGGTAGTAGAGGGTCCGGGTCTGGAAGAGGATGTCGATGGTGGCGGCGTTGAGGAGGGCCCTCATCTGCTGGACGATCAGCCCCGCTATTTTGGCGTCGAACCACTTGTCGGTCGAGATCAGCGCCTGGGTTGTGTTGAGCTGGGTGAGAAAAGCGCTGCGAGCATTGGCGAACATCACCACCTCCTCCGCCTTGTAGCCGAGGCTGACCAAATTGAGTTCAGGGAGCCATTTGGAGAGGGCATCGAGCCTCCCCTGCTGTGCCCGCATCAGAAGCTGCCTCATCCGGTGGAGGTCGGGGTTGTGGGAGAGGGCAATCGCCTCGGCCTCCTCAAGGGTCACGGTGCCTAGGGGGCAGGGGTCCTCTGGGGGGCAACAAGGGGGCGGAGCGGGGCGACAGCACGGGGTAGGGGGCGAGTAGGAGGGAGTACGGGGGCCACAGCCCGACAGGACCAACAGAAAGAGCAGCCACCCGATTCTTCTCATATTAAATTATTTTCTTACATATCAGGGGTTGATTGGCAAGCGGTTATCGTTTAGGCTGTCACCGCGATAACGGAGCTTGAAACCTCTGATTGCAACCTATCGTCCTGAGGGCACCCACAGTGGGCAGTCATCTGGAGCACATCCCTCCTCACCCGGGTTTACAAACCCGGCCTCGTCGCGAGGTGCGCTACCTGACCACCCCCTCAGGACGATAGGTCACAACCAGAGGTGAAACGATGCGTAAACTCCTTCTCCTCCTCCTGCTGGTATGCTGCCAAACCGCCCCCGTCAAAAGAGAGGGGGTGCGGATCAACCTCTTTACCGATCCCACTGCTCTCGACCCTCGCCTAGCCGAAGGGATGGGGAGCAACACGGTCGTCCTCGAGCTTTTTGAGGGGCTGGTTCGGATCGGCCCGAGTGGGGAGCCCGAGCTGGCGCTAGCAAAGGAGGTGACGGTCAGTGAGGATGGGCTCGAATACACCTTCACCTTGCGCCCCTCGAAATGGTCAAACGGGGAGCCCCTTACGGCTCAGGATTTTGTTTTTGGATGGAAGGAGGCGCTGCGGCCCGACTTCCCCTCCGAGTGTGCCTACCTGCTGTTTGAGATCGAGGGGGCGCGGGAGGCTAAGCTGGACGGGGCATCCCCCGATGGGATCGGCGTCTGGGCCGAGGGGCCCCACATTCTGCATGTCCGCCTCACCCATCCGGCTCCCTACTTCCTCCACTTAACCACCAACTCCCTCTATTTTCCGATCAATCGGAAGGCGGCAAAGCGCCATCCCCGCTGGGCCGACCGGCCGGGCCCCCACTTTGTGACGAACGGCCCCTTTAAGTTGGTGAAGTGGGAGCATGGGGCGGAGCTGGTTACGGTGAAAAATCCCCATTACTGGGCAGCCGATGAGGTGACGATCGAGGAGATCCACCACTCGATGATCGACAACTCGACGACCGAGATCACCATGTTTGAGCAGAAGGAGCTCGACTGGGCCGGCGGGCCGATGTCGATGCTCCCCTACGACGCGATCCCCTCTCTGCGGGAGGAATTTGGGGTCGAGGTCTTCGGGATCGATGCGGTCTACTGGTACCAGTTCAACACCAGTCACCCCCTCCTCAAAAACCGGAAAATCCGGCAGGCGCTCGCCTACTCGGTCAGGCGGGATGAGCTGGCCCGAAACCTTGCCAAGGGGGCCCACCAGCCCGCCACCGGCCTCATCCCTCCTAATATCGTGCGCAAAGGGCGGGACTACCTGGGCGGGAGGGGCGACGAGGAGATCCAAGCCCTTTTTGCCGAGGGACTTGAAGAGGTTGGGATGGCGGGAGAGCGCCTCCCGACCCTAACCCTTAGCACAAATATCTCGGAGGACCACCTCAAGCTCGCCCAGGCGATGCAGCACCGGTGGCACACCCTCTTTGGGCTCACCGTCAACATCGACCCCTCCGAGTGGAAGGTCCACCTCGGCAAGCTCCACACCGGCTCCTACGACATCGGCCGCTTTGGGTGGTATGCCAATTACCGCGACGGGGTCGACTTCCTTAACCGCTTCCGCTTCCCCAGCTGTAAAAGGACCTGCGAGGGGTGGGATCAGGAGAGCTTTGCCCACTTTGTCGACCGGATCGACTGGTGCGCCGACAGGGGCTGCCGAGACCGGCTTATCGCCGAGGCCGAGGGGTGGCTAATGGAGGAGATGCCCGTTGTTCCCCTCTTCTTTCTCAACTTCAACTATATGAAGCACCCCGATCTCAAGGGGACCGTCTTCAGCCCATTTGGACGGGTCGATTTTCGTTGGGCTTTTTGGGAAAGATCTGTTTAAATGGCCTTTGACTTTTGTGGGGTAGTTTCCCGTGAGTTTCCGATTTTTTGGGAAAAAATGTGCCATCCTTCTCGTCGCCCTCTGGTTGATCGCCACGGTAACCTTTTTTCTGATGAAGGCGATCCCGGGCGACCCCTTTACCCAAGAGCAGGCGATCCCTGAGGAGATCCTCAAGGCCCTCCGCCACCACTACCACCTCGACGACCCCTGGTACTCCCAGTACGGCCACTACCTGAAGTCGCTCCTCACTTGGGACTTGGGACCCTCCTTTAAGTACAAGTCGCGCACCGTTAATGAGATCATCGCTCAAGGGTTTCCCGTGTCGGCAGCGCTTGGGCTGCAGGCCTTTTGCATCGCCTTGGGATCGGGTGTGCTCCTTGGCGTCATCGCCGCTGTAAAGCGGGGAAAGTGGCAGGATTACCTGTGCATGGGATCGGCTGTCTTGGGCCTCTCGGTCCCCAGCTTTCTCTTAGCGACCTTTCTCCAGTACCTCTTTGCGATCAAGCTTGGGATACTCCCCGTCGCCCGCTGGGGAACCTTTGCCCAATCGATCCTCCCCACCTGGTCCCTTGCGGCCCTGCCGACCGCCTTTATTGCCCGTCTGACCCGCTCGGGAATGCTCGAGGTTCTGCGGCAGGACTACATCCTGACCGCTAGGGCGAAGGGGCTCGGCGAGCCGGCCATCCTGATCCGCCACGCCCTCCGAAACGCCTTCCTTCCCGTCCTCACCTACCTCGGCCCCCTCCTCGCGAACATCCTGTGCGGCAGCTTTGTGGTGGAAAAGATCTTTGGCATTCCTGGCCTAGGGCAGTGGTTTGTCACCGCCGTCACCAACCGGGACTACACCGTGATCATGGGGATGACTGTTTTCTATAGCGCCATACTCCTTACCGCCGTCTTCTTGGTCGACCTCTCCTATGGCGTACTCGATCCCCGGATCCGCACCCCAAGGCGGAGGGAGTCCCCAGGATGAGTGTGGAAGCTGAGATCAAATCCCCTTCCCTGGAGGAGACACTAGAGGCCCTTCAGGAGGAGACCCTCTTCCAGCCTTTAAGGAGAACCCAAGAGCCCCCCTTAGGACCTGCCGGCCCCAGCCTCTCCTATTGGGCCGATGTCTGGCACCGCTTTAGGGGGCACAAGCCCGCGATAGTCAGCCTGTGCGCCCTCCTCTTGCTCATGCTCTTTGCCCTCTTTGCCCCCCTCTTCTCGAGCTACACCTTCTACGAGACCCACCTTGAGCTCAACAACCTCTCCCCCTGCAAGATGTTCTGGTTCGGCAGCGACGACCTAGGGCGCGACATGTTTGTCCGGATCTGGACCGGCGCCCGGATCTCCCTCTTCATCGGCGTGACAGCGGCAGGGATCGACCTCATCCTCGGTGTCTTGTGGGGAGGGACCGCCGCCCTCGCTGGGGGGAAGATCGATGAGGTGATGATGCGGGTCGCCGATGTCCTCTACGCCATCCCCTACCTGCTGATCGTGATCATGCTCATGGTCGTGATGGGCCCGGGCCTCCTCACCATCATCATCGCCATGAGCATCACCGGCTGGATCGGCATGGCCCGGCTCGTCCGGGGCCAAGTGCTCCAGCTCAAGCAAAGGACCTTTGTCCAAGCCGCCGTTGCCCTCGGCGCAAGCGGCCCCCGCATCCTCTGGAAGCACCTCATCCCCAACACAATGGGCCCCATCATTGTGATGATGACCCTCACCATCCCCACCGCCATCTTCACCGAAGCCTTCCTCAGCTTCCTCGGCCTCGGCGTGCAGGCCCCCATCGCCAGTTGGGGAACCATGGCCGCAGAGTCGCTCTCCGCTATGCGCTACTACCCCTGGCGCCTCTTCTTCCCCGCCGGCTTTATCTCCGGGACTATGCTCGCCCTTTATATCGTCGGAGATGGACTCCGCGACGCCGTTGACCCGAGGATGCGATGACCCCATTGCTGGAAGTTGAAGACCTGCGAGTTACCTTTCAGACCCGCTACGCCACCATCGAGGCGGTACGGGGGATCGGCTTTGCTGTGCGGGAGGGAGAGACCCTCGCCATCGTCGGTGAGTCGGGATCGGGAAAGACCGCCGCCGCTCTCGCGATCGCTGACCTCCTCTCTAAAGAGGGCTCGCTAGTTAAAGGAAAAATTTTACTTCAAGGGGTAGACCTCCTCTCCCTCCCCACCCGAGCCCGCCGCCACGCCCGTGGGGGGCAGATGGGGGTGGTCTTTCAGGACCCCATGACCTCCCTAAACCCGCTGATGAAGATCGGTCGCCAAATCACCGAGACGATCCGCCATCGGAAGGGGGTCACGCGCGACGAGGCCAAGCGGCGGGCCTGCAGGCTTTTGGAGCGGGTTGGGATTGCCGAGGCCGACCGCCGTTTCAACCAGTATCCCCATGAGTTTAGTGGCGGGATGAGGCAGCGGGTGATGATCGCACTTGCCCTCGCCTGCGAGCCCAAACTCCTGATCGCCGACGAGCCGACGACCGCCCTCGATGTGACCATTCAGGCGCAGATCCTCGAGCTCCTCCAAACGGTGCAGCGGGAGTCAGGGACCAGCATCCTCCTCATCACCCACGATCTGGGCGTAGTCGCGCAGGTAGCCGACCGGATGGTGGTGATGTATGCGGGGCAGATCGCCGAGCAAGGGAAAACCGAGCCCCTCTTTGCTGCGCCCGCCCATCCCTACACCCGGGCCCTTCTCGCTTCGGTTCCACGAGGGGGCCTCCAGGCGATCATCCCGGGCTCCCCTCCCGATCTCTCCCACCCCCCTCCCGGCTGCCCCTTTGCCCCCCGCTGCCCCTACGCCATGGGGATCTGCAAGCAGCGGAGGAGCAGCCCCTACTCCCTTAGCCCCAACCAGATCAGTAGCTGCTGGCTCCACCATCCCAAAGCGAAAGGGCAGCGGGAGCTCTTTCTACAGGAGAAGAGATGATCCCACTCCTGTCGGCCCGAGACCTTAAGAAGGTCTACCGCAGCAGACGGGGGCGCCTCCAGGCGGTCTCGGGTGTGAGCTTCGACATTTTCCCCGGAGAGGTCCTTGGCCTTGTCGGCGAGAGTGGGTGTGGAAAATCGACCGTTGCCAAGATGCTGATGCGGCTGACCGAGCCCTCGAGTGGAGAGATCACCTTCTCTGGCCAGGATCTCTTAGCGATCCCCAAGCGGCGCCTCCCCCCGATCCGCCAGCAGATCCAGATGGTCTTTCAGGACCCCCATGCCGCCCTCAATCCGAGGATGTCGATCCGCGACGCCATCGCCGAGCCCCTAGATATCCACCGGCTCGCTAAGGGTAGGGAGAGGGAGGCGCGGATTCTCGAGCTCCTTAGCCTGGTCGGCCTCCGCCCCGACTGCCTTGAGCGCTACCCCCACGAGTTTAGCGGCGGCCAGCGGCAGCGGATCGGGATCGCCCGCGCCCTTGCCTCCAATCCCCGCTTCCTGATCTGCGACGAGCCGGTCTCTGCCCTCGACCTCTCCATTCAGGCTCAGGTGATCCGCCTCCTCCAGCGGCTCCAGCAGGAGATGGCCCTCACCTACCTCTTTATCACCCACAACCTCGACGTTGTCCGCCTAATCTCCAACCGAGTTGGGGTGATGTACCTCGGCCAACTCGTGGAGATCGCCTCGACTGAAAAGCTCTTTGCCACCCCCCTCCACCCCTATACCCGCGCCCTCCTCTCGGCCATTCCCATCGCCGATCCCGTAGCCGAACGGAAGCGCTCACGGATCGTCCTCCCTGGTGAACCCCCTAGTGCCCTCGCCCCTCCAAGCGGCTGCCGCTTTCATACCCGTTGCCCTATGGCGACCAAACGGTGTAGAATCGAAAGGCCGAAATGGATCGAGATGGGAGGGGGCCACAAGGTCGCCTGCCATCTCTATCAACAGGAGGGTGCCCTTGTTCAAATATCTCCTTATTCTCCTCCCAACGCTCCTGTGGGGGACACCTGAGCCCCGCATGGGCGAGCTCCCCGGGGCCCTCCACACCTATGTTTGGGAGGTCTCTTCCGCCGATCCGATCGAGCTGCACCTGATCGTGCCCGTCGGGCCGGTCCATGAGAAGGAGAGGGAGGCGGGGGCCGCCTACGCCCTCTTCCATCTTGTTCAGCTCAGCAGCGGCCGCCACTCTCCCGAAGAGCTTGCCACCTTTTACCAAGAGATCGGCCACAACCCGTGGGCCGACTTTCGGGGCGAGCATCTCGACCACCTCCCCTTTCGCCTCCGGATCCCTCTCGACAAGGCCCATCTTATGCCGCGCGCCCTTGAGATCATGGCCGATTGGCTCTGGGGGTGGAGCCCCGACCCCGCTCAGTACGAAGAGCTCGCCCGCCGGGAGGCGGGGCCCCTCCCTCCCCTTGAAACCTTGGTCGAGTTCTACAACACCACCTTTCTCTCCCTCCCTGCTGCCGTTATTGCGGCCGGCGACTTTGATGGGGAGGCGACCGAGCAGCTGATCGGCTCGGCCTTTGCCACCCCGCCCGCCAGCGATTTGGGACCCGTCTCCCTCCCTGTCCACCGCTCGATCTCCCCTGCCCAATGGAAGGTCACCCTCGGCCTCCTTTCCGAACAGGAGGGGGTCACCCGGATGAGCGTCAATCTCCTTATGCCGACCGCCATCCCTCTTCCCCTTGAGCCCCGCCAATTTGTGGCCATCGCCCTCCTCAGCTACCACCTCCGCCACCACCTTGGGCAGCAGCTCGGGTGGAGTGACACCCAGCAGGGCTCCATCAGGGGGGGGATAGGCTCTCCCACCCGCTCCTGCCTCTTTTACGGCCTCTCCTTCAAGTGCACCGGCGATCAGTTCCTCCCCTTTATGGAGGCGCTTGAGAGGGAGCTTGGCCGAATCCAGCGGGGGGAGGTCTCCGAAAAGGAGCTTGGGCCGATCCTCTCCGAGCTTGACCTTGAGGTGAGGGAGCTTCTCAGCCAGCTTCCCCCTGTCCAATACGCCGACGATTCGACCGGCCATTTTTTGGGCACTCAGTTTCTCCCTACGCCGGCCAACATCGCCGCTATCTACCGGGTCCTGGCCACCATTGAGAGCGACCAGCTTCAGCGCTTTACCGAGGGCCTTGTTCCCCTTTCTCAATCGTGGCTCAAGATCAGCGCCAAAGGGGGAGAGGGGTCGATCGAAGAGCTGCAAGGGCTTATCACTGCCCTGGCTGAGCAATTGGGGGTAGCCTCTTTAGACGATGAGGAGTAGACTCTCCGTTGAATCCAAAGGGGGCGACCTCTAGATGAAAAAGCTCCTCGCACTCCTTCTTGCGCCCCTCATTGCCTGCTGGGCGGCACCCCTTCCGCCTGACCCGGCGCTTAGGGTCGTGACCCTTCCCACAGGCGTCACCAGCTACATCTGGCCGAGCGAGGAGTACACAGGCCCCATCTCCATCCGCCTCGTCGTCCCGATCGGTTCAGGCGTTGAAGAGGAGGGAGAGGAGGGGCTTGCCCACTTTTGCGAACACCTCGTCTTCCGCGGCAGCGACCGCTTTTCCGAATCGGACATCCAGCACTACATCGCCGCAGCTGGAGGAGGGATTGGCGCCGATGCCAACGCCTTCACCTCCTTCGACGTCACCGTCTACCTCCTCGACCTCCCCGCTGGCGACTGGTCTCTTGTCGAAAAGGGGCTCCAGATCTTTGCCGACTTTGCCGAGCGCTCCCGCATCGACGACGGAAGTGTTGAGGCCGAGCGGGGCATTGTGCTCGAGGAGTGGCGCCTCGGCCGCACCGTCGAAACCCGGATCGTGGAGGGGAGGATCAAAGCCCTTCTCGAAGGGAGCCCCTTTGCCGAGCACCTCGCCATCGGCACCGAAGAGACCGTCCGCCACGTCCCCGCTCAGAAAATCCGGGATTTTTACCACCGCTGGTACGGGTCGGTCCCCTTTGCCATCATCGTCACCGGCCCCGTCGACCCCGACCGGGCTGAGGAGGCCATACGCGCTGCCTTCGATACCCCCGCGTTCCCCGAGCGCCAGCGGATCCTCCCCTGCCTCCCCTGCCCCATTCCCCATATAAAAAATCTTTTAGTTACCAAAGATCCCGAGCTCACCCACACCCTCGTTGAGGTGAGCTTTAAGCACCCTGCGCGCCCCATCCGCGATGAGGAGGACCTGCGGTGCGAGCTGATCGCCGAGTCCTATCATGCCCTCCTCACGGCCCGCCTCCACCGCCTCCAGGAGGAGGGGCGCCTCTCGGCTGCCCTTATTCAAACCGGCCGGGACCACCCCGTCTCCTGCCTCGAGACCGACACCTTCGAGCTCATCTGCCCCCCCGATGCCCCCCTCGAAGCGCTCCACACCCTCCTCCAAGAGATCCACAGCGCCGCCGAATTCGGCTTCTCTGAGGGGGAGTGGGCCTACTGGTGCGCCAATGCGCAAACCTCAATCCGCGGGGCCCGCTTGGAGGGGGACCACGGCTACCCCGTCGACCTTGCCAACCAGTGCCTCGCTCACTACATTTCTGGCTCCGCCCTCTGCTCCTCCCTTTACCTCCTTAGCGCCTGTGAGAGGCTCTACCCCACCATCACTCGGGAGGATCTGCGCGCCTTTGCTCAGACCCTCGAAAACCCCGCCGCCGCCTTTGTCCACATTGCCGGCCCCTCCGCCCTTCCGATTACCGAAGCAGATTTGCGCCTTGTCCTCGACTCTGCCCAGGTCGCCGCCCGCGTCCCTTACGAGGAGCCTCCCAGAACCCTCCCCCCTATCGTCCCCCGCCGCGGCGAGATCACCCCGACCGACTACCTCCTCTTCCCTCCCCTCTTCACCTACCGCGCTAGCAACGGGATGACCCTCCACTTTTGCCTCACCCCCGAGCAGCGGGAGATCCTCGTCGAAGGGGTCGCCCTCGGCGGCCTCTCTAGCCTTTCCCCGGAGGACCTCCTAGCCGGACGCCTCGCTAACCCCCTCCTCGACGAGTCGGGGATCGGCGGCCTAACCCCCACCCAGCTCGCCCTCGCCCTAGCCGGCACCGACGCCTACCTCACCCGCTCCCTCCTCACCTACCACCGCCGCCTAAGCGGCGGCGCCCACCCCGAGGATATCGAGACCCTCTTCAAGCTCCTCCACCTCACCTTCACCGCCCAACAAAACCGCCCCGATATCTATGAGCGGATCCTCTGCCGCCAGCTCACCTACCCTCTCGGCGCCACCCCCGCAGGGGCCCTTGAGAGGGCTGCCACCGCCCTTACCCGCTCGGGGGCCCCCTACTTCCAACCCTTTTCTCCCGAGGCCTACCGGAGCACCCCCTTCCACCGAGTCGATGCCATTGCCCTCGAGGCCTTCTCCAACCCCGCCGACTTTACCCTAATATTCGCCGGCCCCCTCGACCTCCCCAAAATGGTCGAGCTCGCCGAGACCTACCTTGCCTCTATCCCCCAAACGGCTCCCCCCACCACCCACTACGACCCCCTCCACCTCTCCTTTCCCCAGGGGATTACCCAGGAGACCCTCCACCAGGGACGGGAGGCCCAAAGCACCGTCGAGCTCTACTTCCCCCTTCAGCTCGAAGATCCCAGCCCCGAGACCTTTACCCTCCTAAGCGGCGCCCTCGACCTCATCCGCTCCCGCACCTACCAGGTCCTCCGTCAGGCTCTTAGCGCCACCTATCACGTCGAGATCGACGACCTCCTCCTCACCCCCAGCCCCGATGAGGGGCTCATCTGCCTCTCCTTTGTGTGCGATCCCGCCGATGCCGCCCTCCTCATCCAGGTGGCGCTCCGCGAGCTGAGAAAGCTGCGCGAATGGGGTCCCACCCCTACCGAGGTGCAGACCCTCTATCTCCAGACCGACCGCCACCTCCAAAACAGCCTCTTCAAAAGTGCCTTCTGGACCGCCGAGATCGCTGCTGCTACCCTTTACGGCTGGGATTTAGAGGTCCTAGAAAATGTGGAGGAGCGCGCTGCGGTGATCACCCGGGAGGGGCTCACCGAGATGATCCGGACCCTGCTTCCCCTCGACAACTACGTTGCCCTTACCCTTTATCCCGAAACGTTACCCTCGGATTGATATGGAGCCCATCACCGCCCAAGCCTACCATCAGCTAATCGTCCATTTGCGGGGGAGGGGCGATCTCCCCCTTCCCCTTCCCCATCTGCTCGGCCAAGCGGCCGGGGAGCGGTGGCGCTCTCCCCCTACCCATCAAATCAATAGCGATCAGCTGCTCTTCTACCACCTTGCCCTCCACCTAGTCCCTTCCGCTAAAATCTCCCTCCTCCCCGATCCTGCGGTCCTGATGCTCATCTGGCAAGGGGCAGAGGGAGACACCAAATCCCAGATCGAGGTGGCCTGGCGCTACCTGTTGGGCGATCGCCTCCCTCGCGATCACTCCCTAGCCCTCAAGTGGTTTTCCACCGCCGCCGAAAGGGATCCCGACGGGGTAGCCTACCAAGGGATGTGTTTTGAGATGGGAATCGGGTGTAAGCCCGACTCTAGCACCGCCCTCAATCTCTACGAGAAGGCAGCAAAGCAGGGAAGCCCTGCCGGCCTCCGACAGCTGGGGGAATGGTACAGGAGCAAAGGGGATCGGGAGCAGGCAGTGAGTTACTATACAGAGGCACACAAGCAAGGCGACCTGCTCTCTTTGGTTCAGCTAGCCTATTGCAAACGCTTTTGGTATGGGGGGGATGAACCGCTCGAAGCGACAGCCTTCTCCCTCCTGTCTAAGGAGGCCGAGAAAGGGCGACCCCATATCGAAAGTGAGCTAGCGATGTGCTATTGGGGCGGCATCGGGACCGCCCCTAACCTCTCTAAAGCCATCGATCTCTTCGCAAGCGCAGCCTACAAGGGTTGGGATCCCGCCTACGTTCCGCTTGGCCATTGCCTAGAAGAGAGAGAATCCCCTCAGGATCTGCAGGCCGCCTACCTCTGGTTTGAGCGTGCAGGGGCTCAAGGAGACTGTAATGGGCTCTATGCGCAAGGGCTATGCCTTTTCCATGGCAAAGGGGTCCAGCAGGACTGCAAGGCCGCTGTCACCCTCTTTTCTCGGTCAGTTGAAATGGGAAAGCGTGAGGCCGCAACTATGCTGGGCATAGCCTACGACCAGGGGCGAGGGGTTGAGCAAAACTTCGAGATAGCCTTTTCGTTCTTTTTGACCGGGGCAAAGGCGGGGAGTGCCGCTTCTCAAAACAACCTATCGAACTGCTACTTCGACGGACGGGGAACCAAAAAGAACCCTGCCGAGGGTTTCTACTGGGTCCAAAAGGCAGCGGAAGGGGGAGATGCTGAAGGGCTGTCCAACCTTGGCCTCTGCTATGAAAAGGGGGAGGGGACCACAAAGGACCTAGCCAAAGCCACCATCTGCTTTCATGAGAGCGCAAAGAGGGGGAGCCGGAATGGGAAATTCTATTTAGGTCGCGCGCTCTTTAGAGAAGGGAAGTGGAAGGAAGCTGGGTCTTGGTTGCTCCCCCTCGACTTTAAGGGGGATAGCGAGGCCTTGTCACTATTGGAGCAGGTCTACTCCAAGCTAGAGAAATAGGGGCTTCCACCCCCTCTCTTCCTCATGCCGCATGATCACCCCGCTCTCGAGGTCAAACTGCCACGCATGAAGGGAGAGCTTACCCCGCTCTACCCGCTCCCTCACCCAAGGGAAGGTCATCAGGTTCTTTAGAGAGAGGAGGAGCGAGCCCCGGCCACACTCGGTCGTATCGGCCTGACGAGCCGGCCGCGCAATCTCCATCCAGTCGGCCACAAAATCGGACTCCCACTCGAGCCCCTGCACAAGCGCCTGGATCCCCCCACACAGCGTATGACCCAAAATGATGATATTGGAGACCCCCAGCACCCGCACCGCAAACTCGACAGCCGCGCTCGTCCCATGATGCTTGTGGTCCCCCTCAAAAGGGGGCACCAGATTGGCCACATTCCGGACCACAAACATATCGCCAGGTGAGCAGCCCATCAAAAGCGCCGGGTCAACCCGCGAATCGGAGCAGGCGATCACCAGCACCTTGGGACGCTGACCATTGCGCACCAAGTCGTGATAAAGCGAGTCCTTTGTCGCAAAGTGATCGGCGTAAAACTTCCGGTATCCCGCAATCAATTCGTCCATACCCGATCAGTCTAGCACCCATCACCTTACCTCTCAAGTTTATTAAGATTTGGTAAACGCAGATACAAATATGAGTTAAGATTAAATAAATCAGAGACTTAGGCTTGCCGTTTATTTGGCGTCTGACCATAATGCCTACCAACAACGTAACTAGAGGTAAAGCATGACCAATATTGCACAACCCATAGACACCCGAACCATCTTTAACCCGATCCAGCCGATCGGCAAGGTTGGCCCCGAGCAGCGGATCGATGACCGAGCGCTCAATGGGGAGTGGGACCAAAGGAAAGGGGTAGGGAGCGTAGTTGAGGCCTCCCCTACCGCCAAGAGCTTTTCTGAGGCGATTGGGGAGAAGGCTATAGAGGCCACCCACAAACTGGAGGGGATCAAGCTCAACCCCTCCCCCGCTGATGCCCAGAAGCTGAGGGAGACCGACACCCTTGAAAAGCTCCGCAACCTAGCTGAGACCTTGGAGCCCACCTCTGAGCGGACCCCCCGCCACATCCCCACTCAAATCAGAGAGGCCAAAGAGGCCGCCGATAGCGCTCACCGCCTCCTCCAGGGCTCTCTCGCCGCCCAGCCCGAACAATCCCGCCTCGTCCAAAGGGTCCGCGAAGCCAATGAGGCGGCCAATGCGACCCAAGAGTTTATCAACGTCGCCATCCGGATGGCCGAAGCGGCCGGCACCGAGGTAGGGCGCTACGCCGACAAGATCAGCATGCGCCTCGACCGGATTCAGATGCTCAACAACCTTGAAACCCTGATGAACAAGCACAAAGGGGAAGAGAGTGTCGACCTCTTGAGTCCTAAGGAGGGGCAGGAGCTCGATTTTGCCAAGATCGAGCGGCTCCGCAAAACCCTTGTAGAGGAGCATGGCGTCCCCCTCAACTGGACCGATTCCAAATGGGACAAGGGGAGCTTCGAGGGGCTCCTTAAAGGGATCGACCTGGCCCGGCAGGCCGAGTTTGCCAGCAATCAAAAGGACAATATCTTCCTGCAGAAGCTCACCACAGCGGAGCAGCACTTCTGGCTGATGGTGACCAACACCATCTCCCGCCTCTCAGATATCCTCCGCGAAATCTCCCGTAACATGAGCAAATAAGATGATCAGCACCGTCTCACCCCAAATCCCCTATCCCCCCACCTTCCCGGAGACCTCTCCGTTCGAGGGATACGCTACCGAGGTCTTCAAGTTTCTCGACAAGCTGGGAACCAATGGCCAGGCGCTCAAGGTCGAGTACCTCGCCGCCGGGACCCTGGAGGTCTCCGATGGGGAGCGGTCAATCCGGATCACTGGCCTTGACCAGATCGGCAAGGCGGTAACCGACCTCCTTCGCAAGGACCAAATCCGAGGGGCCGACCTCAACCAGCAGATCGACCGCCTCTCCAAGGTCAGCCTCCTTCAGACCAGCCTCGGCGTCTTTTCCACCACCATCGGCGTCGCCGCCGGCATTGCAACGGGCGGCACCGCCGGCATCGTCCTTGCCCTCGGCGCCCTCCTCAATGGGGCCCACCAGGTTGCGCAGCGGACCGACTTTTATCACTCCCTAGCGGGCGCCCTCACCTCAGACGAGGGCAAACGGGGGGAGATTGGCGATGCCTTAAACACCTACATCGGCTACCTCTGCTTTGCTGCCACCCTCGGCAGCGTCGCCGTGGGCGGAACCGAGCTGCTCAAGAAGGGCTTTGAGGAGGCGACTAAGGTCACCCTTCAGGGGGTGAGCGACGTCACCATGCTCAGCCAGGGGCTAACCCATTTTGCCGAAGCCAAACTCAACGGAAAAAGACTTGAGTTGCAAGCGGACGGCGTTCTGATTAACCTAGAGCTCACCCAACTCGGCCATCAGCGGGAAGAGGGGGTGAACCGCTTTGGGGAGATCGACAAGGTCGAGCAGGCCGCCTTTGATGCCGCTATGATGAAGCTACGATTGGAAAGGGAGACAAGCACTAAAATTATGAGGGGAAAATGATACAACTCGACACCACCAGTCCTCAGCCGGCCCCACAGCTGACCGGCCTTATCAAGTCGCTGGCCAGCCGGGTCGGCGACAGCGTTAAGCAGCTCTACAAGCAGGTTGCCCCGTGGGAGGATCCGGAGCCCGCCGAGATCCCCTCTCAGGAGGGCAAATCGGGAGAGGAGCTAGTCCGCTACACCTGGGCTCAGAGCAACCCCTCGGTCCGATTTAAGCAGCTCCCCGTTGAACTTCGGGTCCTTCTTGTCTTTTCCACCATGGTGAGTGACATGTCTCTTAAGCAGGCGCTCACCATGAAGCAGAAGGTCGCCGATGACCTAGGAAAGCGGTGGGCCGACTTTAGCTACCAGAAGACCATGGCGGGGGCCCGCACAGTGGAGCGTTGGGCCAACATCGGGCAGACCGCCGCGCTGGCCTTTCAGTTTGTCCTCCCTTACGGCGTTCCGTACCTCCGCACCATCCAAGACAAGTGTGGCGAGTGGCGCCCCCATGACATCGGATGGGACCGCCTCCAGGGTTGGATCGACTCGGCCGCCAGGAATATCCCCATGATTACCGGGAAGCATGAACAGGATATCCGCTCCTCGATCAAGAGTGTTGGTCCCGGGATCTCTCAGTACACCCGTGAGCAGGGGGGGATCGCCCAAACCGAGGCGCAAGGGAGATCTCAGTTCGGGCAGTTCTGGACCCAGAAGCAGGAGCGGGACAACCAGACCGCAGCCGGCTTTAAGCAGGAGGTCAACCAGATCCAGCAGGAGGCCTACCGAGCCGCTCAGGAGCAGATCGAGAAGCTCTCCCGCCTCAACGAGAAGACCGCCTCGGCCTAGTCTGAAGGTAGACCTCCGCCGTTCCCCATGTGTAGGGGAATTCGCGGCGGTCTACCGCCTCAAAGCCCTCTAGCGGGTAGCTCACCGTGATCACCTTTGCCCCCACCGGCAGTGTCTCTAGTGCCCTCTCAAGCTTGTCAACCTCTTCAAGCATCGTCCCATACAGAGACTACGCTGGCTTTGCTGTAATCCATTTGCAGAAAATCGCCCTCCCGAAACGAAAGGCCCTCCCTCTCCACCCGCTTTGCCCGCCTCACAAAAGCCGGCACCTGATCTATCCCTACTACCCGGCATCCCACAAAGTGGTGGAGCCAAAGAGCCGTTCGGCCCGGCCCGCAGCCCAGCTCATAGACGCAGTCGCTAGGCCCTATCCCCGCCCACTTAGCGATCTCAGCCAGTGTCGTCAGCGGCGTCTCCCCATAGGCATGGACCTGGCGCGCTCCCCGCCTCTCCAGGTAGCGGCGGCAGACCCTATAGGGATTCCTGCCAAAGAGCCGAAGATCGTCGAGTAGAAAGGGGGCCCGCCGCCAGTAGCGCCAGATCACCTTCAGCTGGTGGGCAGCGAGGCGAAACTTCACCACTGGATATAGTCTGATAATATCTAGCAAGTCTTACCAAGTACGAGCGCCGCGCGGCCCATTCAGATGTGACAGGTGGGCCGTTGGCTATTTCCAAAAGGATCAACTGTTGCAGATGGGTAGGCCCCGCAAGCGAATATTACTAACGTTACCTGTTTATCGCTACCAGTGTATTGACTGGCCCGGCTGGATGACCCTAAAGGTGCTGTGGCAGAGCCCCTCTCTCTCCATCGCCTTGTAGAGGTCGTAGGGGGGCTGGAAGGCCCCCTCGCTCGAGAGGCGGAAGGTCCGCCAGTGGGTCCCCACACTCAGCTGCGAGTTGACATCTTTGTGGACCTCAACAGCATCCTCGGGGTTCATATGGACCGGTGCCATAAACCGCCTTGGGGTATAGACCCCAATCGGAATCAGCGAAAGGTCCATCGCCCCAAACTGCTCCCCAATTTCCTTAAAGTGAACCGGGTTATAGCCCGTATCGCCTGCAAAGTAGAAGTGCTTGTCCCCTACCTGGGCCACCCAGCCGGCCCATAGGGTTCGGTTATGGTCCCGGGCGGTTCGCCCCGAGTAGTGCTGCGCCGGCACCGCATGGATCGCCACCGCCGGACCGTTGGGCCCCCTCTGGAGGGGCTCGAAGGTCTCCCACCAGTCGAGCTCAATTACTCGGCCTATCCCCTGCTTGTAGAACCACTTGGCCACTCCCAGGGGGACACACCAATTCGCGTAGGGGAACCGCTCGGCGATCTCCTTAACGGTCCGCTTGTCGAGGTGGTCGTAGTGGTTGTGGCTGATCAGCACATAGTCGAGGTGGGAGAGCTCCTCGATCTCGAAGGGGGGGGTGTGGCGCCTTTTTGGCCCAATAAGGGGCAAGGGGGAGCACCGCTTGGACCAGATCGGGTCGGTGAGGATCGTGATCCCCCCCACCGTTACCAGGAATGAGGAGTGGTTGATAAAGGTGACCGTTGGCTCACCAGGCTCCAGCAGGATGGGGGGGTTGGGGTAGATAAAGTCCTCGGGGGGCTCCTCTAGCGGCAGCAGGTCGTTGAAAAAGCCAAGCTGCCAGAGGAGGAGGTGGTGGAGGCGGCGGTAGATCTGTGGGCAGTGGGGGTTTTGGAAGCGGCCGTCGCCTGTGTGGTGGGCCTTGTTGGCCCGGCGATCAATGCCCTCCCCCTCGCTCTTGGCCCAATCCTTGGCCTCCATCGCCCCACTCCCTTGGATGATTATGCTTACTGCCGATCTGTACCCGCTTTGTATCCCACAATTAACGTATAGTCAATAAAATAATTTAATATAATAACCAATTATGTAATAGGGAGTTGCGTTACCAATTCAGCCTGAATTAGTGGGGTATTGCCACCATCAGCCACAGCCTTACAACTGCCTAATTATGAGCAGCTTGCAATATTTTTTCCAGAATCTCCAGAAAAATTGGATATTCTGATAAGGTGCTGATTGTAAGCGAGATATCAACCTCAGGGCACCCTCATTCGCTATTAGAGATTTTTACCACAGAGGGGTGCAGAGGCGGGCCTATTCTGACCCCTGATTGCGACCTATCGTCCAGGGGGCGCGGCAGATGGTGGTCAGATAGCGCACATCGTGACAAGGCCAGGTCTTTAGACCTGGGTGCGGAGGGATGTGTGCTAGATGGCCCCCAGCTGTCGATGCCCTCTGGACGATAGGTCGCAATCAGGGGTCTGAAGGAACGGGCCCTAGATACCCACGACCTTTTCGATAGGAGTGAAGCTGGCGTCAGGAGGGAGTAGCCAAAGCCTTGCAAAACCCTTCGCAGGCCTCTTCGAGCATATCGAGGGCAAGCTCAAAGTCCTCCTCGGTCCCGTGGTAGGGGTCGGGGATATCCTGGTTGGGCCACTTCGAGGAGAAGTCGCCGATGAGGTAGAGGTGGTCGGTCGGGTAGTCCCCCTCTGCCCGCCTCACAATCTCAGCAAGGATAGAGCGGTCGGCGGCGAGAATGTAATCGAAGTGCTCAAAGAAATCGGGGTGGAAGACGGCAGCACGGCTCTTTAGGTCGAGCCCCCGCTTTTTGGCCGCCTTGCGCATCCGGGGATCGGGCAGCTTCCCCAAATGCCAGTCACCTAGCGCGCAGCTGGCCACTTCGAGATCGAGCCCCCGCTCCTTTGCCATCCGCTCCAAAATCCCCTGCCCGGCTGGTGATCTGCAGATATTCCCTAGGCAGACAAAGAGGACGCGGGTCATGCGGCGCTCCGCGCGCAGCGGAAGCCGTAGGTGCTGTTAGCGGTGCCTGGGTTGTTCCGGTGGCGGTGAGAGGTGCGCAGGTCCTCGGTAAGGCTCTTCCAACACCCCCCTCGAAGGACCCGGTAGACCCCCTGGTGGGGCCCCATCGGATTGTCGGGCTCTTGCGCCGAGACATCGTAGTAGTTGTACTCATACCAGTCTTGGCACCACTCGTAGACATTCCCCGACATATCGTAGAGGTCATATCCGTTGGGAGGGTAGCTCTTTACCGCGGTGGTGTCCGAGCTAAAGAAGTTGGCCTGGCTCTTTTCGATTCTATCGCCCGTTGCGTAGTCGTGCCCCTCCTCGCCCCCTTTAGCGGCGATCTCCCACTCGGCCTCGGTCGGCAGCCGCTTGCCCACCCAGCTAGCATAGGCAACGGCTCCATACCAGGTCACCCCCACAACGGGGTGCTTGGAGTAGCCCGACTCGATCATCATCCGTCCCCCACTCTTCCGGATCCGAGACTCCTTGAGGACCAAAAGGTCGTGGTAGTCGGGCCCCTTCTCCCCCCCCATATACTCGAGGAAGAGGGCAAACTGCTCGTTGGTAACAGGGTGGACATCAATGGCAAAGCTGTCGACATGGATCTTGTGGCACGGCATCTCGTCGCGGCTCCCCCCGTTGCTGCCCCGAATGTAGGTCCCTGCTGGAATCACCACCTCATCGGTCATAATCGGCTCAACGTTCTTGACCTCTTTCGGCTCAGGCCGGTAGGGGGTCACCTGAGGGGTGTGCTCAAAGGGGAGGGTCACCCGGGGGGGCTCTAGCTTCGCCGGCACCACGGGGGCCACAAGGGGCTTTGCCTTGACCAGCTGCTGGGCCCTAGCGACCGGTGCCTCGACCGCTTTAAGAGGGACGCGAACCCCCTGCTCCACCTCATCCAGGATATCGAGGAGGCACTCGGGCCGCTTAGCCGGATCGCTCTGGAGGCACCCCTGGACCAGCGCATCCCAGTCTAGCTTCCAGTCGGGGACAACTTCTGAGGGCATCGGAAAGACCCCCTCAGGCAACTTGCCTGTGATCATCCAATAGGCCAATACCCCAAAGGCGTACATGTCGGCCCGGGCCGTAACAGGGGTCCCCTCGATGATCCGCTTTTGCTCGGGGGCTAGGTAGGTGTAGCTCTGCAAAAAGGACTGGTGGAGTTGGGTCAATTTCTTCCCCTCCACCGCTGTGTAGGCCCCTGTGGAGACCCCCTCAATCCCCAGCGCCTCCGCTACCGTCGCATAGAGACGGGTGAGCACACTGCCGACCCCAATCACCTTCGAGAGGCCAAAGTCGGAGAGGGTGAACTGAAGCCCCGACCTCTCCCGACCCACCAGGATGTTGCTCGGCTTAAGGCCTCGGTGGATCAACGCCCCCTCCCCTGCTGCCTTCTCGTGGGCATAGTCGAGAGCATCGGCGATTTGGCGGAGCATCGCCAAAAGTTCCTCCTCACTGAGCCTCCCTTCGGTGGACACGTACTGGCTAAGGTTTGTCGACTCGCCAATTGAATCGACCACACAGTCGGTGACCAGAAAGTAGAGCCCCTGGTCGTAGGAGACATTGTGGATCTTTACGATGTGGGGGTGTTCGAGGGTGGCCAGCTGCTTGACCTCCTCTTCGAAGCGGGCGATAAAGGCACGATCCCCTGCCAACTCTTTCGGAAGCACCTTGAGAACGTGCTGCCGCTTCATATAGCGGTGCTCAGCTAGGTAGACGGTGCCGAGCGAGCCCTGCCCGATTTGCTTGATGACGGTGTAATCGCCGAGTGCCTTGAGTGACATGGAGCCTTCCGGGGATAGTGACAATCCCCCTCAGACTAGATAAAGGAGGAGAAAAAGGCTACTCTTCCTCCTCCCTCTCCTCAGGAAGCTCTACGCCGTTGAAGGCCTCGATAAGGGTGGTAATCCCCTCAGGGAAGCCAATCCGCTTGAGCTGCGAATCAAAGTCGGTATACCAACTCTCAAAAGCATCAAGCTTCGCCTCCAAACGGGCAACCTTACCTAATAGGACCTGCTTTTCGGATTGTTCCATTTTTCCTCTCCCTAAGAAAACCCAACACCACTATTAAACCATAAAAGCATTGACAACTGATTAACTATTAGTTAATTATCCTTAATAATTATATTACTACAAACCAAAGGGTTGCGTTAATTCTCCCCCTCTGGCACCCTCTCCCCTATGGGCAAGCTGATATTCGAAGATACGGGCGAAGAGGCCGAACTCCCTGAGGGAGAGCGGATCCAGGAGGCGTGCGAGGAGGCGGGGATCCCCTTTGCCTGCACCGAAGGGATCTGCGGCACCTGCTGCATCGAGGTGACCGAGGGGATGGAGAACCTATCCGACTATACGGAAGCCGAACAGGACTTTCTCGGAGACCTTGATTTTGAACGGCTTGCGTGTCAGTGCCAGATAAAAAACGGTACTGTAAGAATCAAATTTTGAGGGACTTATGACTATTACCCGCACGCTAACCATTGATCAGATCTTCGAGCTCTTCCCTTCTAAGGCACAGAAGTTAGCTGGCGAGATGTCCAACACGGGGCTCCAGTGTGTGGGGTGCCATGCGGCCACTTGGGAGACCCTAGAGGCGGGGATGTATGGGCATGGGTTTGAGGATGGGGAGATCGACGCCCTCGTTGACCGGCTTAACGCCATTCTGGCTGAGGAGGAGGCTCCTGCGGATACAATCACCTTGACCAAGCGGGCTGCCGACAAGTACCGGCAGATCCTGGCGGCAGAGGGGAAGGCGGGTTGGGGAATCCGCCTCTCTGAGAAGGCGGCCGGTTGTCACGGCTTTGAGCATGCGCTCGACTATTCGGAGAGGGCTAAAGAGGGGGACGAGACCTTCGTTTCGGAGGGGGTTGAGGTCCATGTTGACCAGGCTTACGCCGACCGCCTTCTGGGCTGTGAGATCGACTACGTCGACGGCCTCCAGGGCTCTGGCTTTAAGATCAGCAATCCCAACGTCCGCTCCTCTTGCGGCTGCGGCAGCTCCCACGGCTATTAACCCGACTTGCTAGGGCGTGTAATCAATTGTCTTTCCCTTTTGTCCGTCGGATATTGGCCCTCCCCTTCGACTCAGGACATCTGCGAAGTCTGTGCCAGCTGTTCATTGCCTACCCTCAAGGTGATTAGAGAATTTTACCACAGAGGGCACAGAGGTGATCTTATTCCTTCGGAATAAGCCCACACAGCTGCTCCCCAGGGGGAGGCCCCTGGGGAGCAATCCCAGCGTTCCCATCGCCTATTTACTGAAGCATTAACGTAGGGCGGGCTATTTTGTCCCCCGGGCCATCCCCGGGGGACAGGCTGCTTAGGCCTATTCCGGAGGAATGGGCCTAAACTAGGGGCCGTGGCCCCATGGACATCCGATTTGCCTCCTACACCCCCTCTGTGCCTCTCTGTGCCCTCTGTGGTAAAATCCTATCTGAATCGTCAGTCACACTTTGCAGATGTCCTGGCTTTGGCCCTCCCCTTCGACTCGGAAACATCCCTGGAAACCCCCTTTCTCTCTGGATATCAAGGACATTTAATTGATTACACGCCCTAGTTACTAATGCCTTTTCTCCGGCGGGCATTCGCTCCCAGCGCTGTTTCTTTGCCTTGCAAATGCCCTGCGGCTCAGAACCGGCTCTATTGTGGCGCGATGGCGCACATCGCGGCCAGGGCACTAGGGCTGGCGCTTTCCTCCCACGGTCACCTTCTCTCCGTTGAAGCGGGTAAAGGTGTAGCCCTGGAACGACTCGTTAAAGAGGAATGAGTTGTTGTTGAGCACATCGATAGCGATCTGCTCCCCCAGGTTCATCCCATCAAAGCCATCGCTCCTGTAGTGGACACCAGCGTGGTCCCTCCCAAGGGCAATATTGGCCGCAAGCTTGTTCAGCTCTCCCCCAACGGTGAGCGGAGTGCCCACATAAGCTTGCAAAGCGGTATTCGTCGCATCGGGCTCTAGCGGCACTGGGATAATGAAGTTCTCATTGAAGAGGGCTTTGAGGATCGTGACCGCTGCCCCGATAAAGGTGGCGTGCCCTGCGGGGTAGGCGGGGTGGACCGGACTCCCCTCAGGGTAGGCGCCAGCCAGGAAATAGGAGCCAAAAGCGGAAAAGATGAGGGGTAGGGCCGATGAGCTAAGGAGCTGTGAGTTGATCCCCAGGCTGGCTCCATTAACCAGCGTCTCCTGCACGTAAAAGCCATATTCCTCGGGGCGGAGGCGCCGGTTGACCTCCCACTTATGGTACCAAGCGGCCTGCAACCCCTCCTGAACCGCCTCCTGCATCAGGGCGATAAACTGCCCGATACCAAAGGTCACAAACCCATCTTGGGTCGCATTGGTGAGGTAGGGATTGGCGGGGTTGAGGGCAGCAGGCCCATAGCTGTTTAGGATCAGCAGTGCCGAGAAGGCGGCAAGGCCTGGTGTGTCGCGGTGGACAAATTCGGTCAGATCGCGCGGGGTTCGGATAAACGTAGGGGTCGGGTCGAACATGATGAGCAAACCGGTATCCCCACCTGTGACCACATCAAACCAATTGGGGAACGTGTAGTTGAAGTCGTTCACAATCGTCGGAACGGTGAGGTCGCTTGGGAGCGGCACCTGAAAGGACTGGGGAAGGGTGGCTGCGCCGTAGGGGATGTTCTGATAGAGAAACTGGGAGATGTAAGGGCCCACCAAGTCTCCCGGCGTATTCCCCCTCAGAAAGGTGCCAGGAGTCACCATCCCTCCCACCTTCGGCCCGCGGAAATCGGTCAGGGTGCTGAGGTCCATAGTAGCCGCGGTAACGGTAGCGTTGCTACCGAACTCATTAAAGGGGACATCCCGCACAAGGACGGTCCAGTAGAGCTCGACCATCTCACCTGCCGTTTGGGCAGAGGCAAAGGTGGGCGCCGGAGGAATGACCCTCAGCCACGAGTCGTTTCCAGGCAGGGAAAAGGCAAGAGCTGCCTGGGGATTAACCAGCCGAAAAATCCCCTGCCCGATCTCAATCGCATCGTAGTCGGTCTGAGTGCCGGTAGAGACCGCCCTCACCAGGGAATCGTAAGCGGGCACATCGGGATAGCCCGAGACGAGGTGGTCGAGCCCCTTGTTGAAATTGCCCCGCCGGTCGGCGTAGCGCTGTTGATCCCCGTTGAACTCCTGGGCGGGCTCGGGCTGCCCCTCATCAAAGCCGGCAACCGCCGCTTTGACGGTGTGGGCCTCCACCTGCCGCTGCCCCCGTTGGATGTCGAAGAACCCCTTGTCGGAAATGGCCGACACGGCGAGGGGCATCAGCAATACAGTGCTTACGAAAAGGCGCATAAAACTCTCCCTTTAGAAAATGGTGCCCACGAGAACCCGCAAACCGGCACTCCACCGCTCGAGGCGGGGGATCACCAAGGGGGCCTCTACCGAGTTCAAAACCCGAACTCGGCCAAACCGGTTGTAGTCAAAGAAGGGAACGAGGCGGAAGGTCATATGGCGACATTTCCACCACGGCAGGATAAAGTCCCTCCTGAAGGGGAGCTGCACCCGAAAGGCATAGCCCCAGTGAGGGTCAAGGTTAAGCCCAACCAGACGGAGGTTGTCATAGACATCGGGGCGGAACTCAAACTGAAGGGCCCCCTCCCATCCACAAAACTCCCGCATTAGGTAGAAGCCCACCGGGATGAAGAGCTTGTCGTATTGGTAGAGGAGATTGGCCTGCCCCGGGTCTTGTCGGTTCTCAAACCGATCCCACCCAAAGCCCACGTAGGGGATAAACCAAGAGGAGCAAAAGAGGCACCCCCTTCCCACCTGGAGCTCCACAAAGTACTCCGCCAGCGAGCTCCTCTGGCAAGGCACCCCTGTGATCCTTCCGGCGTTCCAGGTCCCCTCGAAATTGAGGTTGCTAAAGTAGCGACCACACTGGGCTGTGAGGCCGGTCGTCACCCCTCCCTGGTACCCCTCTAGATCGGAGGGGTTATTGAACTTGAGGTGGGTGTAGTTGAAATGGGGTCCAGCGTAGATCTCATACTCGACCCGCGCCGATAGGCCCGTTGCAAGGGCACAGAGTGCTGGAACCAGCCAGCGTCTTAGTGAAATCTTCATGTGCAAGGAGTCTGCACGTCCCACTAAAAGCAGGCAAGAAAAAAGTTTAAATCACTTATAATAAGTCACTTATAACATACGTTGACCGAAATTTATCTTTCCTTTAAAATAAAAGGAGATTGGAGGTGACCCGATGGAAGGCGAAGCCATACAAATCCAGCCCTTTAAGTACCCCACCGACTCGCAAGAGATCGAGCAGGGCTCTAAGGCGTGGGCCTTTGGCCAGCCTTTGGTCCACAACACCTTTGCCTCGCACTTTCACGAGGTGACGGTCACTGACCTCTTCAACCAAGCGATCAAGGCGGTCCTCTCGACCGATGAGCGGCTCCGGGATCAGCTTCACAAGGATGCCGACGAGCATGCCCGGCAGATTGCCGAGCGGAAGCGGGCCCAAGAGCGGGTACGCCGCCTAAAGGGGGGTGGAAAGACCCAGGTTGCCACTCAGCAGATTGCCCCCAATGCTCCGCACAAAATCCATCAGGAGCAGCGCCTCCCAGATGGTCATATGGGCACCTCCCACCTGACCCCCGATCCGACCGAGGCGGGGATCAAGTTTGTGATCTGCTTCCACTACATCACGGGCACGAAGGTCTAGCCCTCGCCCCCCGAATCTGTTACCATTGCATGAAAAGGGGCGCGTTATGGCAACCAAGTATTTGTTTGTAACGGGAGGGGTCCTCTCCTCTCTTGGAAAGGGGCTAGCTGCCGCCTCCCTGGCCCTCCTCCTCGAGCGAAAAGGGCTTAAAGTGGCGATGCTCAAGCTCGACCCCTACCTCAACGTAGACCCGGGTACGATGAACCCCTTCCAGCATGGGGAGGTCTATGTGACCGATGACGGGGCCGAGACCGACCTTGACCTAGGCCACTACTACCGGTTCACCAGCTCTCCCCTCTCCCGCGCCTCCAATGCTACCTCGGGGCAGATCTACAACGCGGTGATCAAGCGGGAGCGGCGGGGCGACTACCTGGGTCAGACGGTCCAGGTGATCCCCCACATCACGGATGAGATCAAGCAGCGGGTCCTCGACTGCGGCAAGCAGGAGAAGGAGATCGACCTGGTCATGGTCGAAGTGGGTGGCACCGTTGGCGACATCGAATCGCTCCCCATCCTCGAGGCGATCCGCCAGTTTATCCAGGAGCGCCCTGGCCTCTGCGCCACGATCCACCTCACCTACGTCCCCTACCTGGCTGCAGCGGGCGAGGTCAAGACCAAACCAACCCAACACTCGGTCCAAGCCCTTCGGGAGATCGGGATTATCCCCAATATCATCCTCTGCCGCGCCGAAAAACCGCTCGCACAGGAGCTCAAGGACAAAATCAGCCTCTTCTGCAGCGTTCCCAAGGGGGCGGTCTTTGAGGCGGTCGATGTCGAGAAGACGGTCTACGAGCTCCCCTCCATGCTCAAAGCGCAAGGGATGGGGCAGTATGTGGCTGAGCTTCTCGACCTGCCGAAAAAGGCCCCCAACATCAGCGATTGGGAGGCCATCGTCAAGCAGGTGGCAACGTCCGATAAAACGGTGACGATGGCTTTGGTCGGCAAGTATGTTCAGCACCAGGATGCCTACAAGTCGGTGATTGAGGCGCTCCGCCACGGGGCGATCGCGTCCGGCGTGACGCTGGAGATCCGCCAATTCGACTCCGACGAGCTCCTCAAGGGGTCGAAAGGGGTGGCGGGCCAGCTCAAGGGGTGTCAGGGGTGCCTTGTTCCGGGGGGTTTTGGGAGCCGAGGGTGGGAGGGGAAGATCGCGATCGCCCGCTACTGCCGCGAGCACCAGATCCCCTATTTTGGGATCTGCCTGGGGATGCAGGCGATGGTCACCGAATTTGCTCGTAACAAGGCGGGCCTTGCCGACGCCAACTCCACCGAGATCGAGCCTAAGACACCCTATCCGGTCATCAGCCTCCTCAGCGAACAGGAATCGGTCGTCAACCTTGGGGGGACGATGCGCCTTGGGGCCTATGAGTGCACCCTAAAGCAGGGCTCTAAAGCGGCCACCATTTACGGGAAGCGGAAGATCAAGGAGCGCCACCGCCACCGCTACGAGTTCAACAGCAAGTACCAGAAGGCCCTTGAAGAGGCGGGGCTGGTCATCTCTGGGATGTGGGAGGAGGGCAAACTCCCCGAAATCTGTGAATTGCCCGACCACCCGTGGATGATCGGTGTCCAGTACCACCCCGAGTTCCAGTCGAAGCCGACCGCCCCCCATCCCCTCTTTGCTAGCTTTGTGGAGGCGATGAAAAAGCATGGGTAGAACACTGGGGGTCGACTATGGGCTAAAGCGGATTGGCCTTGCCATCTCCGATCCCTTTGGGACGATCTCCCTCCCCTTTGCCCAGGTTGAGACGGGCAAGAGCTTTGAGGCGACTCTCAAAATGCTGCGCGAGCGTGCCGACGGCTATGAGGTGCATCGCGTCGTGATTGGCCTCCCCCACAAGCTTGGCGGCGGTGAGGGGACCCTCTCCCCTCAGATCACCGCTTTTGCCGACTACCTGAGGGAACACAGCGGCTGGCAGGTCGAGCTCTTTGACGAGCGTCTCTCCTCCCTCCAGGCCGACCGGGCCCTAAAGGAGGCGAACCTAAACCGGAGAAAGCGGACTGAGAAGCTCGATATGGTCGCCGCCACCTATATCCTGCAAGCCTTCCTTGACTCCCGCCGGTAAAAGACCGCAGAGAGCACAGAGGCGGCCCTACTCTTCCGGAATGGGCCTAGGATAGCCCACCGGACAAAATAACCCTAATGCAGGAATAGATATTCGATGGGAACGGTGGGATTGCTCCCCAGGGGCTCTCCCCCTGGGGAGCAGGCATGCGATCTTATTCCATAGGAATAAGATGGCCTCTGTGCCTCTCTGTGGTAAAATAATTCCCGTGAACGCGCCATACCTATTGCCATGACCCCCTCAAATCTGTTACTTACCTCTTTCATGACCTCCCCACTCGAAGAGAGCCTATCGGCCCGCTCGCCTCAAGATCCCTGCATCATGGTGATCTTTGGTGCGACAGGCGATCTTACCGCTCGGAAGCTCATGCCGGCCCTCTACAACCTGCAGCGGGAGGGGCAGCTGCCCAGCCACTTTGCCGTCGTCGGCTTTGCCCGGCGGGAAAAGACAAGTGACATCTGCCGCGAGGAGATGCGCCACCGGGTCGAGGCCTATAGCCGAGTCAAGCCCCTCGATGAGGAGGTGTGGAAATCATTTCGGGAGAAGATCTTCTACCACGAGAGTGAGTTCCACGACGATGAGGGGTATAAGCGGCTCAGCGCCTACCTCAAGGAGCTCGACGAAAAGCTCGGGACAAAAGGAAATCGCCTCTACTACCTCGCTACCCAGTCCGACTTTTTCCCCCTGATCATAGAAAAACTGGGGCAGCACGAACTGATCGCAAAGCCCGACGACCCACACGTGTGGACCCGAGTGATCATCGAAAAGCCCTTCGGCCGCGACCTTGCGTCAGCTCAGGAGCTACAGACCCACATCACCCAGTACCTCAGTGAAAGCCAGATCTACCGGATCGACCACTACTTGGGCAAAGAGACGGTCCAGAACATCCTGACCTTCCGGTTTGGCAACGCGATATTCGAGCCCCTCTGGAACCAGAAGTACATCAAAGAGGTCCAGATCACCGTCGGCGAGGAGCTCGGGATCGGAACGCGGGGCCACCTCTGGGAGCAGCAGGGGATGCTGCGCGACATCATCCAAAACCACATGATGCAGCTCCTCTCCCTTGTGGCGATGGAACCCCCCACCTCACTCAAAGCAAACACGGTCCGAGATGAGAAGGTAAAGGTAATCGAAGCGATCCGTCCGATCCCCATGGACCCCTTTGACCACTTTGTCGTGCGCGGCCAGTATGGCCCCGGCTTTGTCGACGGCGAAAAGGTGAAGGGGTACCGGGAGGAGGAAGATGTCGATCCCAACTCGGTTGTCGAGAGTTATGTCGCCATGCACCTGGAGATCGACAACTGGCGCTGGTCGGGAGTCCCCTTCTTCATCCGGGCAGGTAAACGCCTTCCCAAGAAGGCAACTGAGATCGCCATCACCTTCCGCGATGTGCCGGGGACCCTATTCAGCGGCCTTAGCAAGCGGGGTGAGCCCAATGTCCTGGTGATCCGGATCCAGCCCGACGACGGGATTGCCCTCAAGATCAACTGCAAGGTTCCGGGGATCACAAGCCCAACGATCCAACCGGTGATGATGGATTTCCGCTACGGCACCTACTTTGGCCTTGCCCCTCCGGAAGCCTACGAGCGGCTGATCTGCGATTGCATCGGCGGAGACACCACCCTCTTTGCCCGCGACGATGAGGTTTTTGCCTCGTGGAAGCTCTACACCCCTGTCCTCGAGCGGTGGGCCGAGGAGAAAAAGGCGGGCTTTCCCAACTACGCAGCGGGAACGTGGGGACCGGCCGCGGCCGATCAGCTCCTCGCCCGCCACCACACCCACTGGCATAGGCCTTAAGCATGGGCAAATCGGTTGCTCCTCCGGAGATCGAATCGGCCCTAGAAGCCCTCTGGGAGGCGATACCGGGAAAACAGAAGGTCAAGGCTGCCCTCTTCACCCTCATCGCCTACGTCGAGGAGCCCTCTCTCCTAGGGCACACCCAGTCGCTCCTCAAGCACATCCTAGGGCGCTACCCGTGCCGGGTCCTCCTCCTGCTAGAGGAGAGGAGCCTTTCTACCATTGAAACCTCGGTCTCTCTTGAGCTGGTGGGGGGCGAGGGGAGCCACGTCAGCTGTGACCAGATCGAGATCCGCTTCCCCCCGGAAAAGCGGCAGGAGATCCCCTTTCTCCTCCTCCCTCACCTCCTCTCCAACGTTCCCGTCTCCCTCCTCTGGAAGGGGATACCAGACCCGAAAAACCCGATCTATCCCCTTCTGGAGGGGGAGATCGGCCGCTTGATCGTCGACCCCGAAACAGCCGAGCAGACCCGCCATATTGCCGACTTTGCCCAGCCCCACCTCGAACTGATCGACCTCAAGTGGACCGCCATATCCGGTTGGCGGCGGGTGGTCGGCAAGGTCTTTGGCGATCCCGCCTGTATCGCGGCGGTCCACTCCCCGGCCTCCTTCACCATCAAAGTTGCCAAAGCAGAGGGGCTCTCCTCCCGCTACCTCGAGGCATGGCTCGCCAGCCAGCTCGGCTGGACAATCCCTGCCCATGTGGAACCCGTTTCCGACTCCCCCTACACGCCTGGCACCCTCCTTGCCCTCAACCTCACGACCGAGGGAAACTACCAGTTTAGCCTCACCCTCGAGCCCTCAGGCGAGGTTGTCCGGGTCGAGGCCTCCTCGCCCGAATGGTGTGAGATCCCCTGCAGCCACTATATCGGCTCTACCCACCGGGAGGCCCTTTTTGCTAAGGAGCTCTTTAGCGAACAGGTCGGCCCCCACTACCAAGCAATGTTGAGGCATCTATGGCAAAGCCCTCCCTTACCCCGATAAACGAGCGGTGGCAGCTCGCCCGCCTCCCCTCAACCCATGAGGCCCACCTTTTTGCCGCCCAGCACTTTATCAGCTGCGCTAACCGTGCGATCAAAGAGCGGGGTCTCTTTACAGTTGCCCTTTCGGGGGGCTCCACCCCCAAAGCGATCTACCAGCTCCTCGCCACCCCCGATTTCCATGGCAAGGTCGACTGGAACCGGGTCCTCCTCTTTTGGAGCGATGAGCGGGCGGTTCCCCCTGACCATCCCGACAGCAACTACCGGATGGCGATGGAGGCGGGGCTTGGCAAGCTCCCCCTCCTTCCCGAGCATATCTTCCGGATGCATGCCGACACCGACCTCGAGGTAAACGCCGCTGCCTACGACCATCTCATCCAGGAGAAGGCGGGGGGCCAGTTCGACCTCATGATGCTGGGCATGGGCGAAGACGGCCATACCGCCTCCCTTTTCCCCGACACCGAAGCGCTCAAGGTGACCACTTGGAGCGTCGTCGCCAACTACATCCCCAAGTTTGACGCCTACCGGATGACCGTGACCTTCCCCTGCATCAATGCCTCCCGTAACATCGCCCTTTATGTCCTTGGCGAGTCCAAACGCCCCATGCTGACCGAAATCCTTAGGGGGCCCGAAAACCGCTATCCCGTCCAAAGGGTCGGCACTCCCCACCACCCTGCCCTCTGGATTACCGACCTCAAAATATAAGCCACTGATTTCTAGCGCTATAAAAGAAGACTCTGGACAGGCGATGCGATTTGAGGCATAAGAAGCTTAAAAATTAAGGCAATTATGCCTACGCCTACCGACCAAAAAAAGCTATTTGCTATCGCCTCAGCCCAACAAGGGTTCTTCACAGCCAAACAGGCGGCGATCTTAGCGCTTGCTTTAATCGGCAGCTATGCCCTTTGGAAAGGGGTGGGCTACTTGCGGGCTAGAGCTTCTTAAGGAAGAGATCCATTGGGCCTTTAATGGGGCCCTGAGCCTTCTTCCCCTTCTTCTGAGAGCCCTTCGGCTGGCTGACCTGGGAGTCGCTCGGTTGGCTAGGCGATGGCTGGGCGATCGGAGCATCTACCCCCTTCCCGTAAAGGACAAAGACAGCCTCCCTCTCGATCGTCTGCCAATCCCCATTGAGGTGTGTAAGCCGAGTCACCCGGTTGTCATCACACTTGACCCATTGCCCGCTTGCCCCGCTCTCATTAGAGCGCCTAAAGGTGATGTAGTGCCGTCCGGTGTGGATAACGACGGCGTGTAACTCATAGCGGTCCGGCCCAAGCTGCAGGCTTTTGTCGATCGTGACCTGGTCGCTATTCTTCTCTATCCCGCCCCTACGACCGATTTCGATCGCCAGTAGGGGAAGACTGTCGGTCAGGTCAAGCGATGATAGGAACTCGGGTACCGATAGGGCCCCGGTTAGGGTCACGATGGGGGGCAGCCCCAGTGGCTGGAGAAGGAGAGAAAAGAAGGAGGCAAATTCGTGCCCCTGCCCGCTATCCCAGGGTAAGGTGTTAGGACGGTAGCTCTGTGCTGCTTTGAGGAGGGCGAGAATCCCCTCCTCTTCAATCGGCTGCAGCACTTTGCTTTGTAGTCTATGATTGTAGGTGGTGAGGAGCTGTGCTACCCCCTTTTGGATAAGCCTCAACGGATCATCGTCCCGGATGCCGGACCAGTTATCCAGATTATGGAGAAGGCTCCCCTGATAGGGAAAGGTGGTCAGTATCTGAAGGGCTGCATTGGCAAAGCAGGTCTTTTTGGTGTTGATAAAGCCGATATCGCCTGATGGAGGGAGAGCAAGCGGGGGTTGAGAGCCAATTGAGAGGGAGGCGGGAAGCTCTGAGAATTCGCTCTCGTCAGGCTCGAAAGTGGGACCCTGCGTCCAGTCGGGCCGCTGGATCTGGCACATCTTAAAGGTAAAACCCCGGAACTCGTCATTCAACTGGAGAATTTCGACTCTGGCAATGATCGAGTTGAAGGCCGACAGGCGGGGCTTGAACGTCTGATAAATCTTCTCGCCCAGCGGCTTCTCAAACGCCTTAACAAGCCCCTCTTTGGTGGTGAGAAGCCCCTTGCGGGCGAGGGTATAGGTCTCGGTGAGGTACTCCTTTTCTACCAGCTCATCCAAGGTGATCCCTTCGGGCAGTTCTTCAGGCGTGAGCGGCTGATCGGGATTGGGGTCCTTTGAGAGGAGCCGCTCTTTTGTCTTGGTATCGAGAAAGGCGTAGACAAAGACAATCTCCCGAGAGTCGTTTTCCCCCTGGCGAAAGAGTTTAAGAAATCCCTCTCGGGTGAGCTCGAGGAGCTTGCCTTTCGCCGCCTGCTTAATCGGGTTAGTGGAGCTGGTGCCCGTTATTGAATCATAAAGCTCACCCAGCATCTGCTCAGAATCCCTTCCCTGTAGCTTAAGGGCTGCATTGCGAATCTGAGAGCAGGCATCACGGGTCTTCTGATCGAGTCCCTCCTTTACGTGGTAGAGGTAGAGCTTGCCCGCCTCACCCCAGTAGAGAAGGTCAAAGAGCTCGATCTTCTTCTTGCCGTCACTAAACGACCGATCCCCAACCAGAAAACAGGGATCGTTGCTGTGCAGCGCATTGTAGCCCTCCTCATCGACCGCCTGCCTATAGCGCAGGTAGGCCTGCTCTAGAAATTGGACGAGCTTTTCAGGGAGGACGTTTCGATAGGAATCGGGAAGGGGCCCACACATCATATAGTGGGAGGGCGAGATGGTCTTCGTTTTCTCCTTTAGGTGGCGCAGAACGGCATCGCCATCCGATCGCCCGTTGCCCCGCTTGGTGAAAACGGTGAGGTTCTCCGCCTGCACCTCCCCACCGCTGTTCTTTAGCTGGACCAGATAGTTTTCGAGGGCTTGGAGGCCCTCCCCAGGCTTCATCCCCTTAGGTTCCCAGTTAAGGCGAGTGACGTATGGGTAGACGACACGGTTGTCACCACCCACACAAAATCCCCTCTGCTCACTTCCTGCTATCTTCGAAAGGAGGGGCTTTCGCTTGGTCAGGCGACCCCATGCCGCCTCTACTGCGGAGGGAATTCTTGTCTGGTCCTTCACCTCACTCTTAAACGCGTCGGACAGCATCTCCTTGGTCAGGGTGCCCCCCGTCTTCAGAAGGGCATCGATTACCCCGAGGTAGGGCTCTAGGTCCTTCTTCTTGAAGGTGGAGTTCAGCCCCTTAATCTCAACCCTCCCCCCTTCCCCGAGGAATGAAAACTCTGCCTTCAACAGGGAGCCGCTCCAGAGATGGCGGTAGAGCTCCCTTTCCGATAATTCTGTCCCGCGCGCCACCTCTTCTGGTGAAAAGCTACACCACTCGGTACGGGCGGCCCAAGGCCTTTTCAGGGCAGCGGGATGATCCGAAGGGAGGAGAAGGCTGCGCGTCACTTTGTAAAACTGACGCCATAGAATCACCAGCTGTTCGCCGCGCACACAAAACCAACTCCCATCCAGTCTAAAGAAAACCTCCCCATCCAGCCGGATTTCGGCCTGAAAGAAGTCGATCAAAGGGTGGTGCTTCCGGCCGCGAAACCGCATGGAGAAGGTCTGCAACTTTTTTGCGAACACTTTACAGCTTAGTTCAGATCCATACTGATCCCGCACATGGCCTATTAGCTGCTCAGCTGATGGGGGAAGGGCAAAAACCTCGACCACCTCCTTCTCCTTTTGACCCACCACGAGGGTGAAGTGGCTTGACCGGACGTAGTCGTTGTAATAGCGGTGGAGGACGGTAGGTTGGGGAACCGGTTTTCGCAAGTAGAGCTGATAGAGGCGATCGATCAGCCGCTCTTTAAGTTTCTCTTTAAGCCCGGGGTCGGTAATCCGTTCGATATTATCGAGGTAACGGAAGGCAGGGTCGGGCACCTCCAAAAGCTCCTCCAGATCGTATGTCGGCCTGCCACAAGCCACATCAGAAAGTCGGTCGAGCAGCTCCTGGTAGTCGGCCATGCCAAAGCTCTCAAAGAGGGCAATTCGGCCAATCCCCAGCAGCACCTTTAGCCCCTTCTCCTTTAAGTCCTGAAGGGCGGCCGTGGTAAAGAGAGAGGAGTTAGGGCGCAAGTTTGCTGTGCCCGCCATAAAGAGACGCCAAACACTGTGGAGCTCGTTGTGGGATAGGGAGTACTTCTGTTCGGGTTTGAAGACCTCCTTCACAGCCTCCCTATTCCCCCCTAAGGGGCGATAGTCAAAGACCATCAGCTCGGGGTTGACATGGAGCCTGGCGATCTGAGAGACAAAGCGGTGGTCGCTGTAGGGAGCCACGAGACTCCAGCCTGACCCAGTGGCGAGGGCAAACAGCTCACACTCCTGCGTGAGCTCCTCATTCTCGGACGGAAGCGGCCTCCACAGAAAATGGACAAAGTGGACCGCCGCTGAATTGAAAACATCGGAAGAGAAATTCGCCTCGGAGCTCACCAGCTCGACCCTTTGCCTCTTGACCGCTTGCAAGAGCGACTCGGCTACCTGTGGGATCTGGCGCTTGTAACTGTAGTAGGTCCAGACGGTAAACCGGTTTCCCCAATCAAACGGGTCAATCCGGTGGTAGACCTCTCCCCGCTTGCTATGTTGCTCGACTAGGCCCCTAATGAACCCCTGCGGGTCGCGACCTGCGATTACCGGAGGTTCGAGAGCAAGCGTCGCTGCAGATCGGATCCGGTAGATGCTGGCAAAGAACCGCGCCTC
Source organism: Parachlamydiales bacterium (assembly GCA_050250135.1). Taxonomy (GTDB): domain Bacteria; phylum Chlamydiota; class Chlamydiia; order Chlamydiales; family JAFEGQ01; genus JBFWPF01. The sequence continues at coordinate 66,393 of JBFWPF010000003.1, forward strand.
CTTCTCGTCTAATACCATCTCCTCGCTGTCGGAGGAGTTTGAACAACTCGGGGTGATTTCCATGGCAAGATCTTAATCCAAGCCCCATAATTTAGACACTATGCTATTGTTACTCCCATGATTGTCCTCGGTATCGAATCGACCTGCGATGAGACGGCAGCCGCAGTCGTCGTGGATGGGAAAGAAATTCTCTCCAACGTAATCGCCTCTCAGGCCAAGCTCCATGAGAAGTACGGCGGGGTGATGCCCGAGCTGGCCTCCCGGGAGCACCTCACCCAGATCGGCCCCGTCATCGAGCAGGCGCTCAGTGAGGCAGGGGTGACCCGTGACGAGCTGGATCTCATCGCGGCGGCGCAAGGCCCCGGCCTTGTGGGCGCCATCATGGTCGGCCTCAACACCGCCAAAGGGATGGCCCTTGGCCTCGGGATCCCCCTGATCGGCGTCAACCATGTCGAGGCCCACCTCTACGCCGCCGTTATGAGCGCCGTCGAAATCCCCTACCCAGCCCTTGGCGTCGTCATTTCAGGGGGCCACACGAGCCTCCTCCGGGTCGACGGGATCGGCCAGTATACCCTCCTCGGCAGCACGGTAGACGATGCCATTGGAGAGGCCTTCGATAAGGTCGCCGCCATGCTCGGCCTCCCCTACCCGGGCGGCCCCGAGGTCGAAAAGCTGGCCCGTCAAGGAAACCCCCTCCCCTTCAAGCCAGGGCGGGTCAAAGAGCGCCCCCTCGACTTCTCCTTCTCGGGCCTTAAAACCCAGGTCCTCTACGCGATTAAAGAAAATCCTAATAAAGCCGATGTGGCGGCCGGCTTTCAAGAGACCGCTTTACAGGACCTAGTGGACCACGTCACCCTGGCTGCGGAGAGCTTTCCCTGCCGGGCGATCCTACTGGGGGGTGGTGTGAGCCAGAATGGGCGGCTCCGGGAGCTCCTTCAAGGGGCGGGCTTGGGTCTTCCCCTCTTTTGGCCGGGCAAGGGTCTAGTTCTAGACAATGCAGCTATGATCGCCGGCCTGGGCTACCACCGGCTGCAGATCGAGGGTCCCTCCCCCCTCGACATCCCCCCCAAGCCTCGGCTGGCTGCGTTTCTCTCTTGATTTCCGTTATCCCTTTTGCTAGACTGCCTACCACAATCTTTTTTAGAGGGCATCTATGGCCAAGAAGGGACGGGAAATCATCAAACTGAAGAGCACCGAGTCGGATACCTTCTATTCGACCAAGAAGAACAAGAAGACCGCGACGGGGCGGCTCGAGCGGAAAAAGTACGACCCCAAGCTCCGCAAGCACGTTCTCTTTAAAGAGTCGAAGTGATATCTGAGACCTTAACCTGAGGTCTTAGTGTTTGAGCTATCGGTTGCCTTCAAATATTTGAGACCCCGGCGGCGGCAGCTGTCGGTCTCGATCATCGCCCTCCTCTCGGTGCTGGTGATCTCTCTGGTCGTCTGGCTGGTGGTGGTCTTCCTTTCGGTAATGCGGGGGGTAGAGAGCCGTTGGGTCGATACGCTCGTCTCGCTGAACGCCCCTATCCAGCTCACCCCCACTGAGGCCTACTACGACTCCTACTTTTATCAGATCGACGGGCAGAGCGGTGAGTCGGGCTTCCGGTTTAAGACCATTCGGGAAAAGGCGCTAGCTGCCGACAGTGACCCCTACGACCCGGCTAGCGACCCCGAGCTCCCCTTCCTCTTCCCCCACCCCGACCTCGATGAGGGGATGAGGCTGAAGGACCCGGTCAAGGGGGCCTTCGCCGCAGTGGAGGGGCTGGGCCTGGAGGCCCGCGACTTTGAGGTGGGGCTTGCTAACCTGAGGCTGCAGCTGCCCGGCCACCGCCTCCTCAACCAGATCTCCTATGTCGGGGCCTTTGACCCCCACAATGGCCACCTGGCCAAGACGCTCAAGGCCAATGCCCCCCTTTCGGATGGGGAGAGGGGCTTTGGGGTGCTCCTCCCCAAGGGGTACCAAAAGCAAGGGGTGGAGATCGGCGCCCAAGGGCACTACACCTACTACACCCAGACTACCTCCCTCCAAGAGCAGCGGATCCCCGTCCACGTCGCCGGCTTTTACGACCCCGGCCTCATGCCCACCGGGCTTAAGCTCACCTTCTCCGACCCCGACCTCGTCTCTGAAATTCGCACCGCTGTCGATCAGGTCGAAGCAAAAAGCGCCAATGGGATCCACGTCTACGTAGCCGACCTCTCCAAGGTCGAGGCGGTCAAGCAGCAGATCCTCGATAAGCTGGAGGAGGCGGGCATTGGCCGCTACTGGAATATCGAGACCTACCGGGAGCTTGAGTTTGCCCGCCCCCTCGTCGAGCAATTTGAGTCGGACCGGACCCTCTTCTCGCTGATCGCCCTCATCATCATCATCGTCGCCTGCTCCAACGTGATCTCGATGCTGATCCTCCTCGTTAACGACAAGCGGCGGGAGATTGGCGTGCTGCGCGCTATGGGGGCCTCTACCGCAAGCATCGCCTTTATCTTTGCCACCTGCGGTACGGTGATGGGCCTTGTGGGGAGTGTGATTGGGGTCTCGGCAGCGCTGCTGACCCTCCATTTCCTCGGCCACCTCGTCTCCCTCCTCAGCGCCCTCCAGGGGCACGAGGCCTTTAACGCGATGTTCTTCGGCGGCGATCTCCCTAACCAAGTGTCAACGGAGGTCCTCCTCTTTGTCGCCGGCGCCACCGTTGCTATCTCCCTGATCTCGGGACTCATTCCCGCCCTCAAGGCGGCCCTCATGCGCCCCTCAGCGATCTTGAGGTCCGAATGAGTCTTCTAACAGCAAAACAGCTCACCAAACGGTTCGACTACCCCTCCCAAACCGAGATCCTGCGCGGGATCGATCTCGAGGTGGGGCCAGGTGAGACCGTGGCCATTATGGGAAGATCGGGCGAGGGGAAGAGCACCCTCCTCCATATTCTCGGCACTCTCGAAAAGGCCACCTCGGGTGAGCTGGAGATCGGCGGTACGCCCATCACCGGTCGCGACTACCCCCACCTGCGCAACCGGCTCATCGGCTTTATCTTCCAGTCCTTCTTCCTTCTCGAGGATTACTCGACCCTCGACAATGTGATGATGGCCGCCCGTATCGGCCGAAAAGGGGGCCCACAGGTCAGAAAACGGGCCCTAGAGCTCCTCGACCGCGTTGGCCTTAGCCACCGCCTCACCCACCCCACCAAGCTCCTGTCGGGCGGTGAGAAGCAGCGGGTCGCGATCGCCCGCGCCCTCCTGAACAATCCGGCCCTCATCTTTGCCGACGAGCCCTCGGGCAACCTCGACCACCAAAACTCAGAGGGGATCCACAAGCTGTTGCTAGAGCTGGTGGCCCAAGAAAATAAGACCCTGATCACCGTCACCCACGATCAGAATCTTGCGGGCCTCTGCCATCGCCAATATCTCCTACGAGATGGTATCTTAGTTGCCTCAACGTAGAGGCCCTTTTTGTACCCAGAAGACCACACAAGCCGCTGGCATTCAGGCCAGGGGCTTTGGAGCTCCATTCCTCCCGAGCAATGGAACAGCTGGGCCTGGCAACTCAAAAGCCAGATCCGCACCCGGGAGGCCCTAGTCCCCTACCTCACCCCCACCCCCGATGAGGAGGAGGGGCTCGCCTTTGCCAACAAAAAATTAGCCTTTGCAATTACCCCCCACCTCTTCAACCTGATCGACCGGGAGGATCCCGACTGTCCGATCCGGCGGCAGGTAATCCCTCAGGGGGCTGAGCGGATCCTCTCCCCTGAAGAGCGGATCGACCCCCTTGGAGAGGAGGGGCTCTCTCCCGTCCCTGGCATCGTCCACCGCTACCCCGACCGGGTCCTCTTTCTCGTGACCAGCAGCTGTGCCTCCTACTGCCGCTACTGCACCCGCAGCCGCCTCGTCTCCAATGCGCAAGGGTACGACTTCCGCCCCTCCTTCGAGGCGGGGCTCCAGTACATCCGAGACAACCCGGCCATCCGCGATGTGCTGATCAGCGGCGGAGACCCCCTCCTCCTCCCCGACCGAAAGCTTGATGAGCTACTGGGGGCACTTCGAGCCATCCCCCACGTCGAGTTCATCCGGATTGGGAGCCGAATCCCGATCTTTATGCCTCAGCGGATCACCCCCGAGCTATGCGCCGTTTTCCAGCGCCACCGCCCCCTCTGGATCAGCCTCCACACCAACCACCCCAGGGAGTGCACGCTTGAGCTTAAGGAGGCCTGCCACCGGCTGACGGCATCGGGGGTGATCATGGGCAACCAGTCTGTCCTCCTCCGCGGCGTCAATGACGATGCCGCCACCATCCGCTCCCTCTCCCACCGCCTCCTCCAGATGGGGGTCACCCCCCACTACCTCTTCCAGGGGGACCTGATCACTGGAAGCGCCCACCTGCGGACCCCCATCTCGACCGGCCTTAAGATCATCCGGGAGCTGCGCGGCCATACCTCGAGCTACGCCATCCCCCAGCTAGCGATCGACGACCCGGCAGGGGGGGGCAAGATCCCGCTCAATCCCGACTATATCCGCGGGATGACCGACACCGAGATCATCTTAGAGAACTTTGAGGGGCGGGAGGTCCGGTACCCTATAGCACCAGGGGCAGGTGCTCCCGGACGACTCCGGGAGTGTCAGCGGTCAGGTCCTTGTTGACCTCCCCTACGACGAGGGCGGCGATCGGCCCCGAGAGATTCTGACGGAGCTCGCCTAGCAGCGCTGGGCTGGCAATCAGGTAGAGGCGCCCAAAGCCCTCTCCGTTATGAAGCTCGCTCAGCCGATCGGCCACCGCTTTGGCAAAGGCGTGGCGCGACTTTTGCTGGGGGGCCATATGGGCATCGGTATTGTGCTTGCTCCGACTCGCAATATCGGCCGGCTGGGCCACCGGATCGGCAGGGGAGCGCTCAGGTTTGTGATGGAGAACCCCCACCTCTTGGAGAGCCCTCCCCCCTTCCGAAAGGAAGAAGCGGGCCTGAGAGCCATTCGCGACGACAACTAATGTTTTGTTTCCCATACCCTCATGGTGGCTAAAGTACTCTTTCAAGGCAAAATAAAAAAATTTTATTGATAGTCAGCAATAGGAAAATCCAGTATACTCTCCGCAATACAGGAGGGACCGGATGGATATAGAGGCCAGCTTGCATCGAGATGCCCATCTTAGAAACAGAACTGAGGCGGCCACAGGATTGGCCGCTTTAGGCTCGCTTAGCCTGGTAGTCGCCTTTCCGCTTATCCATCTCACCCGCTTTTCCACCCTACCCCTTGCCACCATCACAAGTGTGGGAACCGCTGTGGGACTCTACCTGGCTGACCATAATTCAAGTGGGTATGCCTGGAAGGTCGACCCTCTACCCGAGGGGAGTTTGGATAGCTCTAAAAAGGAGATTCAGGTCAGCCTGATATGGATGCCCGAGTACTTTCCTAAAACAATTGAGGGATCGGTAAAGCTGAGCGACTTTCCCTTTAAATCGATTCAGGACGACGTCGCAAGTCATCGGATCTGGCTCAATACCGAGAGCACCGCCACGTTTGCAAAGTTTGGCCTTCCCCTTGTTTTGATTGCCTGGCTAGGTGTCCTTGGGGGGGGCATCGCCCGGATCGCCGGCTCCAGTAGCCTGTGGCCCAGCCGGATCACCACCCTAACGGCCACTTTTGGCTCCCTAGGAGCAACCGTTCTTTTCAGTGTCTACTGTAATGACATGATGGCCCATCGGCATATCGCCCTGTACAACAACCTTAAGACCTTTGGCACAAAGCAAGGATAGCCTTATGAGTATGACGTTTGAAGAGATGGTCCATCACGATGCGAAGCTGAGATGGGGCATCGAACAGGGAATAGGTGTTGCTGCCGTGGCCTCCGCTGGAATGAACCTCCCTTTCGCTATCCTTATTGGTATGCGCCGCTCTACCCTGCTGCTTGCCACCATCACCAACGTCGGGACCACCTTAGCGGGCTACTTTGCGATCGATCGGCTGGACCATTATACCCCTGATTGTGACCTATCGTCCAGGGGGCGCGGCAGATGGTAGTCAGATAGCGCACATCGTGACGAGGCCAGGTCTTTAGACCTGGGTGAGGAGGGATGTCCGCTAGATGGCCACCAGCTGTAGATGCCCTCTGGGCGATAGGTCGCAATCAGGGGTTATATACGCATGGATAGAACCCGCCTACCCGTTGCCAAGCTCTTGGACTGGACCAAGCCAGCAGTACGGGAGAGCCTTCTCTACCTCCCCGGTGCGTTGAATTGTTTGACTCCAGAGTCGGTGGCCAGGAAAGGCGAATTTCCCCCTGTTTACACCCTTTCAGACTATCAACAGGCTAACAAGAGAGGGAAGGATCCTTTCGAAGATGCCAACTATAGGGCGAGCCTTTGCCTAATGATCGTCGGCTGGGTGGGGTTAATTGTGGCGGGAATCGGTAGGCTTGCGGCCTGGAATAGCGCCGGACCCAACTGGATCGCCTCCACTACCGGGGGAGCGGGCTCCTTTGGCGCCGCATACTTTCTTTGGGTCGACCGAAGGACCCTTATGGATAGCCGCCTCATCGCCTACTATGAGAACAAGCCCTAATGGCCTCCCCTCTTGAACCCCTGATTGCGACCTGTCGTCCAGGGGTTGAAAAAAAGGGGGAATTTGGGCTTTAATGGTCCGCTATGGACAAGCGCTTTACCGAACATCTAGCCCGCGAACTGGAAGAGATTAGGGAGGCCGGCCTCTTCAAGGCCGAGCGGATCATCGACTCCCCCCAAAGCAGCCACATCGAACTCCACGATGGCACCAAAGCCCTCAATTTTTGTGCTAATAATTACTTGGGCTTGGCCGACCACCCCGATGTCATTGCAGCAGCAAGGGGTTCCTATGAGAAGTACGGTTACGGGATGGCCTCGGTCCGCTTTATCTGCGGCACCCAGGTGACCCACAAGGAGCTCGAGAGGCGGATCACCCACTTTTTGGGAACCGAAGACACCATCACCTATGCGGCCTGCTTCGATGCAAACGGCGGTCTTTTCGAGACACTGCTAGGGCCCGAAGATGCCGTCATTAGCGATGCGCTCAACCACGCCTCGATCATCGATGGGGTGCGCCTGTGTAAGGCGCAGCGCTTTAGGTTTGCCCACAGCGATATGGGGGATCTGGAGACGAAGCTCAAGGAGGCCGAAGGGGCGCGGTTCCGGATCATTGCGACCGACGGCGTCTTTTCGATGGATGGCGACGTGGCGAAACTGAGGGAGATCTGCGACCTTGCCGACAAGTACCGAGCCCTGGTGATGGTCGACGACTGCCATGCGACCGGCTTTATGGGGAAGGGTGGCCGAGGGACCCACGAGTTTTGCGAGGTGGTGGGGCGGGTCGATATCCTGACCGGCACGCTCGGAAAGGCGCTGGGCGGTGCCTCTGGGGGATACACCTCGGGGCGGAAGGAGATCATCGCGATGCTCCGGCAGCGCTCTAGGCCCTATTTGTTCTCTAACGCTCTCGCGCCGGCCATTGCCTGCGCCTCGATTGAGGTCTTCGACTTGTTAGAGAGAGAACCCAAGCGAAGAGAGCGGGTCCATGAGAATGCCCGCTACTTCAGAAAGGGGCTCGAGGGCTTAGGCTTCAACCTCGTTAAGGGCGACACGCCCATTATTCCGGTAATGCTAGGCGAAGCGAAGCTTGCCGAGCAGTTTGCCGCTAAGATGCTTGATCACGGGATCTATGTGATCGGTTTCTCTTTTCCCGTTGTGCCGAAAGGTCAGGCCCGGATCCGGACCCAGATGTCGGCCATCCACACCAAACAGGACCTCGACAAAGCGTTGGGAGCTTTTGAAGCGGTCGGAAAACAACTCGGAGTTATCTAAACATGCGCGCCCTTGTGAAGAGGGAGAACGCCCCGGGCCTTTGGCTCGAAGAGGTCGCTCGCCCCAAAATCGCCGACAATGAGGTCCTAATCAAGGTACGAAAGGCGGCCATCTGCGGCACCGACGTCCACATCTACAAGTGGGATGAGTGGGCGCAGAGCACAACCCCTCTCGGCGTGACCGTTGGCCATGAGTTTATGGGAGAGGTCGTCGAGCGGGGCCGTTTTGTCTACAACGTCGAGGTGGGTCAGCGGGTAAGCGTTGAGGGGCACCTCTTTTGCGGAGTCTGCCGCAACTGTCGAGAGGACAAGCGCCACCTTTGCACCGAGATGGTTGCCCTTGGTCGTAACTATAACGGGGGCTTTGCCGACTATGTGAAGGTCCGTTCCCGTTACGCCTTTGCCATTCCCGATGAGATCTCCGACGACTATGCAGCTCTCTGCGATCCGCTCGGTAACGCGATATTCACTACCCTCTCGTGCGATGTGGCAGGGGAGGACGTGCTCATCACAGGAGCGGGGCCGATCGGGTGCATGGCAGCAGCGGTGTGCAAAATGGTGGGCGCCTGCCGGGTCGTTGTCACCGACATCAACGATAAGCGGCTAGCGCTCGCTAAAAGGATGGGGGCGACCTACACCCTAAATCCCCATAAGGTGGAGCTAAAGGATGAGCTCGATCGGCTCGGCTTTAAGAACGGCTTCACGGTCGCTCTTGAGATGTCGGGTTCGATGCAAGCCTTTGCTAATATCCTCGACCTCACTACACCGGGTGCTGAGGTAGCCCTGCTGGGCATCTTGCCTAGCAACGGTGCAATCGATTGGCCTAAGATGATCTTTAAGGGGATTACCTTGAAGGGGATCTACGGCCGGAAGGTCTTTAGTACCTGGTACAAAATGATCCATCTCCTTCAAAACGGCCTCGATCTCACCCCGATCATCACCCACCGTTTCCCACTCGAGGAGTACAAAACGGCCTTCGAGACGATGATAGCGGGGGATTCGGGCAAGATCATCCTCGAGGTGGCCTAGACCAGGTGGATCATCAGGTCGCAGGTAAAGTGGGCGACCATCGCCGTCCACAGCCCCCGCGTCCAGTAGAGCCACCCAAAGGCGATGCCCGCTACCCCGTTAAGCACAAGGATGCGGCACCATTCCAAGGGCGAGGGATCGAGAAGCTTGAAAGCGGCCGGCATGTGGGCCAGGCCAAACAGCAGGGCCACTAGGATATTGGTCGTCCATAGGGCGTAGGGGCGCCCCCTCTCTGAGGGCCGAAATACCTTGCAAAAGAGAAAATAGACCAAGGTGAAGAGGAAGAGCCGAAGCATCACCTCTTCATTGATCCCGCCGTAGAGAGAGGCAAGTGCCCCCGTCCACGCCGGGGGATGGATCGAAAGGGCCGCCCCTGAGAAAACCGTCTTATTGAGCAGCCGCAGGAGAAGCCCCACCGCCACCCCCGTGATAAGGGCAGGGAGTAACCGGACCCTCTGAAAGGGGGCAAGGTCGGTCCTGGGCACGACAAGGGCGCTCAGGCCGCACGCAAGGCCAAAGAGGATCAACGACTGCAGGACCAAGAGCGCCCACGGCAAGGGGGAGTGGACCAGCCCGGCATAGGCCATATGGGGGATAACCGATAGGGACCCCAAGAGGCAGGCTCCCCACAGCAGAAGGTATCTTCTAAAATCTACTCCTGCTCTCTCCATTTCCCCGCCTCGTATGCTACAATGATACCATGAAGCCCTTAATTGTGTGTGGTCTCCTTTCGGCCCTTCCCCTCTTCTTGGGCCCCTTTTTCCCCTATTGGCACCCCCTTTTGCTGGTCCCCTTCGTGGTGGCCACCTTCTACCCCCTCCCCTTAACCACCTGCCTCTGGGTCTCGCTGGGATGTGGCACCCTCTTCGACTTTCTCTCTCCCGGAGGGGGACTAGGCCTCTACGCCCTCACCTATAGCCTGGCCACCCTGATCCTCTTCCCCCAAAAACGGGCCTTCTACCCAGGGCGGATCACCACACTGCCACTGCTAACAGTCCTCTACACCTCGCTCGTGACCCTGATTGTGGCTCTCCTGTTATGGCCGACCTCACAAGGCTTTTCCCTCTGGTGGGGGTGGATCCTAACCGATCTTCTGGCCATGCCCCTTATCGATGGCCTATACTGCCTGATCGGGGTGGCCCTCCCCCTCTACCTCCTCTTCGGTAGGGCCGCAAAGCCCCCGCCTTATAAGATGGAGCGGCCCAAATGATCCTACTAGATGGCGTCCAAGCAGCCCACGCAATCCGGAAGAGGGTGGCAGGTGAGGTGGCGGCCTTCAGCCGCAAAATTGGCCTAACGGTCGTGCTGGTCGGGAGCGACCCCGCCTCAAAGCTCTACATCGCTAGCAAGAGGCGGGCCTGCGCAGCAGTCGGGATCACCTCGACCGTCCTCGAATTTCCCGCGAAGCTAAGCGAGGAGAAACTTCTCGGCGAAATCGACCGGCTCAATGCCGACACAGCGGTCGATGGGATCTTGGTCCAGGCTCCCCTCCCCTCTCACATCTCCTCTAAGCGGGTGTTTGAGCGGCTCGACCCAACAAAAGATGTCGATGGCTTCCATCCGCTCAATGTCGGGCGGCTGCTGATGGGTGAGGAGGGGCCCGTCTCCTGCACACCGCTTGGGATCAGCCTCCTACTAAGCCACTACAAGATCCCCGTGGCTGGCAAGCGGGTCGTGATTTTAGGGCGGAGCAACATCGTGGGAAAGCCCCTAGCTGCCCTCCTGATGCAGAAAAACGACAGAGGTAATGCCACGGTGACCGTCGCCCACTCGGCAAGCGAAAACCTCTCCCAGATTACGCAGGAGGCCGATATCCTGATTGCCGCAATAGGCCGCCCCCACTTTGTGGGCCCAGAGATGGTCCGCGAGGGAGCGGTGGTGGTCGACGTGGGGATCAACCGAGTGGCCGATCCGAAACGGGAAAAGGGGTACCGGGTAGTGGGCGATGTCGACTTTGATAAGGTAAAGGGAAAATGCAGCGCACTCACACCCGTTCCTGGAGGGGTAGGCCCGATGACCGTCGCCACCCTCTTGCACAATACGCTAAAAGCGGCGCACTTGCGCTCCTCCTGATCTTGTGCGCCTGCCAGCGCCCGAGGTCGACCCACTTCTACGGGTCGGCCATGACCATCCCCTACCAGATCACACTCGGCGAGCCCTGCAATGAGGAGGAGGTAAAGGGGATCATCACGGCAACCTTTGCGGAAATCGACGGGTCGGTCAACAACTGGAACCCCTTTAGCGAGGTCTCCGCGCTGAATCGGCTAGCACCTGGAGAACGGATGGAGCTCTCCCCGGAGCTGGCCCACTTTTTAGAGGCGGTAGGAGAGGTGGTAGCTGAGACGGGGGGCCTCTTTGACCCGACCATTGGGAAGGTCCAGCGGCTCTGGCGGGAGCGGCTGGAAGGGGGCTGCTGCCCAACCCAAGAGGAGCTAGAGGCCCTTCGCGATTCGGTCGGCTGGGAGAGGCTCCATATTGAGGGCCTTACCGCCTGGAAGGAGGGGCCGATCGAGCTTGACCTCGGGGGTATTGCCAAGGGATACGCCGTCGATCTGATTGCCGAGCGCCTCTCTGCGGCCGGCTATACCCGCTACCTCGTCTGCTGGGGAGGTGAGCTCCGAGGGGAGGGGCGCCCCTGGAAGATCGCCACCCCCGATGGCCGCCTTATTCTGGAGAGTGGGGCCCTCGCTACCAGCGGCGACAGCGAGCAGTACTGGGAGACGGCTGAAGGGACCTATACCCACATCTGCCACCCTCAAACGCTGCAGGCCATTAAGGTCGAGTGTGTGGGAAGATCGACCTCGGCAAGAGCCCCGACCTGCCTTAGGGCTGACGGACTAGCAACCGCCACCTACTTGAACCCCTGATTGTGACCTATCGCCCAGAGGGCATCGACAGCTGGCAGCCATCTAGCGCACATCCCTCCTTACCCAGGTCTAAAGACCTGGCCTCGTCACGATGTACGCTATCTGACCACCATCTGTCGCGCCCCCTGGACGACAGGTCACAATCAGGGGTTGAAGGGCGATAGTGCAAGTACCAGCCGCTGCTCGACCCTCTTCAGGGATGCTTTGTTAAGGGGATACGAATTGATCCCCCGCATGGCAAAGTAGGCCGCAAACAGGGAAGGGCCCTCGGCGCCAAACGTCTCTATCGCCTTGTAAAGGGCCCAGTCAGGTGGGTAGTCCCTTGTGTATTGGTGATGGAGAATGATTAACTCGTCTATCACCCACTCCCTGTTAATCGAACTGGACATGATCATCCTCCACCGCTCGAACGACTGGACAAGGAACCTCCCTGCCCGGTGCGCCCAGGGCCGATAACTCTCTGGGATATTGAATTTTCTGATCAACCGTTGACCCAATCGGCTGCCCAGCTTGTCCATAAGTCTCGTGTGCGGAACGGGCTGGGGAAAGTGGGTCGATACCTCTTTAAAAATCTGCTGACAGGCCTCCAACGAGTTCTTTTCGGTGGAAAAATTCTCCATATACTCGTGTTCCCATTGTACGCCTTTAGAAACGGCCAATTCCATTGCAAGCCCTCCGTTTACCAAAAAGTGTAGAACAAAAGGCGAATATTTAGCGAATCAGCGAGAGGGTTGACCGTTTTTATAGAGAGTCCTTATACTCAAAGCCACTCCCAGAGGTCTACATTGAGAAAACTCAGTCCAAATCGAAAAAATAAGATCAATCTAGAGGATTATGATTACCAGCGGGATATCGAAAACCGCCTCTTGATGAGCCAGTTCAGCACCTTTGATGTTGAGGTGCTTGAGGAGATCCTCCACAGCTCCCTCACGATCCACCTCTCAGACCTTGCCGAAGCCCTCGGCCAGGACCTCCTCCCTGTGATGGAGGTGGTCGACAAGCTCTCCCAAACCAAGCTCGTCAAGCGGGTCGGGGAGGTGATCGAAGTCGATAAGGAGATGCGGAAGTACTACGAGTTCCAGATCCTCAAGTTTGACGACAAGTTTGAGCCCAATATGGACTTCCTCCAGGGGCTCCTCCGCAAGGTGCCGATCCACGCCCTCCCCATCTGGTATGCAACCCCCCGCACAGCAACCAACATCTTCGATTCGATCGTCGAGCGCTACCTGGCGACCCCAAGGCTCTACCAGCGCTACCTCCTCGAGCTCAACTTCGAAGATCCGGTCCTCACCGGCATCATGAACGACGTCTTTACCGCCCCCGACTTCACCCTCCGCTCCAGAGAGCTCCGGGAAAAGTACCACCTCACGCGGGAAGAGGTGGAGGAGGTCCTCCTTATCCTCGAGTTCAATTTCATCTGCTGCCTCAGCTACCGGCAGATCGGCGACCAGTGGAAAGAGGTGGTCACCCCCTTCTATGAGTGGCGGGAGTTCCTTCGATTCCAACGGGATACCAAGCCCGAGCCCCTCCCCCCAGAGGCAGCCGTTGAGGAGAGGCGGGGGGGCGCCCTCCCCTTTGCTAAAGACCTCAAGATCCTCCTCACCTACCTCCTCGACCACGACCTCGATATCGAGGAGGATTTCGACGCTGAGCTCTACCGGATCGACGTGGCCACCCTCGAAAAGCTGGCCAAAAAGGGAGAGGGGCTTACCCTTAAAGGAGAGGAGCTCGAGCGCTACTTTAGCTGGCTGATCGATAAGGCCCTCCTCCTCAACCTTGCCGAGCTCGATGAGGAGAAGCTTAAGGCGACCGATGAGACAGAGGAGTGGGTAACCCACCCCATCGAGGATCAGGCCCTCGCCCTCTACCGCCACCCCGATAATACGATCACTACCGTCCCGGTCAGCCCCTCCCTCTCCAACGAGCGAAACCTCCGAGAGATCGAAAAGGCCCTCTTCCGGTGCGCCGGGGGCGACTGGGTCTATTTCGACGACTTCCTTAAGGGGGTCTATGCCCCCATCGGGGAGAGGAGCGAGACCTCCCTGCGCAAGAAGGGGCGCCGCTGGGCCTATGTCCGCCCCACCTATTCGCCGGAAGAAAAAGCCTTTATCCAAGCCGCTATAATGGAAAGATTTTTTGAAGCGGGATTTGTCTCTACGGGGCTCCTAGGGGGGCGCTCCTGCTTCCGAGTTACCCCATTTGGTAGAACCATGCTCTCCTTAGTATAAAAAAACTTTTTTAATTGCAATTAAAATCCCCGATTTGTATAATTTTTCCAAATCAACATCCTGACAAACCAAGGAGGACAAGATGAGCGATAATTTCTGGCAGATAAGCGGAGTTGAAGGCTTTAAGGACTTTTGGATGGAAAAAGGCCACCTGGTCGGTTACCGCAATTCGGCCAATCCAGAGCCAGCTAGTGACTTTGACGAGGACGAAGTATCCCTCCATTCTACCGACGCGAAGACACAAACGGTTTGGAAGCTGGGTCCTGAGTGGACGGGAGCCTGCCAGCTTGGCGCCGGCTTCGGCACAGCCCTACTCAGCCACCTCCTTCTCGGCCGGTCGATCACAACCCTAGCTTTGGTTGGGGTGAGCATTGCCAATTGTGCTCCTGAGAAAAAGGGCGCATTGGACCCCATTAAGGAGTATAACGCCTACTCCTACCTCCGCGGAATTCAGGTTGGGGCAGCCCTCTCTCTATGGGTGTTTGGGATGGACAAGATCGAGTCGTGGGCACTCCCCCTCTTGTCGGCCCAGCTGCCCATTTTCGTTAGTCTGAGTCAGGGCCTGAAGCTCTACCGCGGGAAGGATGAGCTCGGCAAGACGGTTGACTCCAAGACGTGCCTCAAGGACCTCAAAAAGCTCTGGGCTAATAACTGGCTCGGCCTTTCGCCTAGCATCACCGACGGGGGCACGAAGACCGGCAAGAAGGGGACATCCGACTTCGCCGATAGCGGCGCGCGCGGAGTTGTACGGCAAGACTTCGATCAGCCCAAACAGCGTGGTTCATGGGACGAGGACCCCTACCAGGAGTAGGCCTACTCGCAGGTTCTGATCCACAAAGGGGGAGGGCAGTTTGCCCTCCCCCTTTCTTAATACTCTCCCCGTTTGGCGGCCTGTTGAATCCGGCGGGCCTCCTCACGGGATTTGATCGCCTCCCGCTTGTCATGCCTCTTCTTCCCGCGGCCAACCCCCACACTCACCTTTACCCGCCCCCCCTTGAGGTAAAGGGCAAGAGGGACCAGGGTAAGCCCCTTCTCCTGCACCAAAGCCTTTAGGCGAACTATCTCCCGCTTGTGCATCAGCAGCTTCCGGTCCCGCCTCTCCTCAGGCTGATCAAATGAGGCATGTTGGTAGGGGGCGATATGGGCGCCAATCAGCCAAAGCTCCTGCCCAATGACCCGAACATAGGCCTCCTGAAGGTGCCCCCCATGATCCCGCAGGGACTTCACCTCGGCCCCCTTGAGGGCAATTCCCGCCTCAAAGGTCTCCAAAATCTCGTAGTCAAATCGGGCCCGCCAGTTCGAGACCAGCTCCGCCTCACTCTTCTTCGCCATGCTTGCCGCTTATAAAACAGGCCGAAGTATAATGATCGCGGCAATACTTGACACCCCAACTCCCCTCCCCTATCGTTTCGAAAAAACCCAGCATGAGGCCCCATGAAGTTCATCATCTCCAAATCGCAGCTGCTCGACCTAATCGGCAACCTCCAGAATGTCGTCGCCCAAAAGGCGACCATCCCGATCCTCTCCAATATCCTGATCGAGGCGGCCAACGACGAGCTGGTCCTGACGGCCACCGACCTAACGGTGGGGATGCGCTGCTACGCGGAGGCCAAGATCCTGGAGGAGGGGGCAACGACCCTCCCCGCCAAGCGGTTCTTCCAGCTGATCCGGGAGCTCCCCGATGTGAATGTCGAGGTCAAGACCGGCAAGGATGAGATCACCCACATCTCAGCCGGCGCCTCCCGCTTTAAGCTCCACGGGATGGAGCGGTCGACCTTTCCCGCCCTCCCCGATATGGGGGGCGCTAAGCGGGTCTCCCTCCCCCAAAAAACCCTAAGGGAGCTCCTCTACCGGACCAGCTTTGCCGCCTCCCGCGAAGAGAACCGCTATGTGCTGACCGGCGTCCTCTGCCGCCTCTCTGGAGGAACCCTTACCTTTGTCGGAACCGATGGCAAACGCCTTGCCAAGATCGACCACCCCGCCGGCCTAGACCCCAGCTACCAGGGGAGCTTTGTCCTCCCCCTCAAAGCGGTGGAGGAGGTCGCCCGCGTGGCCGATGAGAAGGAGGAGGAGGGGACGATTACCCTCCTCGAAGATAAGGTGGGCTTCGAAGTGGCCCACGCCACCCTCGTGACCAAGTTGCTCGCCGGCGACTACCCCGATGTCGAGCAGGTGATCCCCTCCAAGAGCACCTTCAAAGTAAGCCTCCACCGGGAGGAGCTGATCTCCCTTCTCCGCCAGGTCGTCCTCTTTACCAGCGAGCTCAACCACTCAGCCCGCTTTACCTTTACCGAAGGGGAGCTCACCCTAACGGCTAACAACGCTGAGGTGGGAGAGGGGAGGGTAAGCATGCCGGTCAACTACACCGGTGAGCGGTTTGAGATCGCCTTCAACCCCACCTACTTCCTCGACATTCTCAAGCGCTCTCGAGATGAGACGGTGGAGCTGGCCCTCACCGACGCCTACAACCCCGGCGTCATCACCGACTCCGCGAGCGGCCTTTTCGTCCTGATGCCGATGAGGCTCACAGAAGCCGCCCTGTAATGCACCTCCTCTCTCTCCGTCTGCGCCACTTCCGCAACTACGGAGAGGAGCTCTTTTCCCTCTCGCCCGGCGCCAACCTCTTTATCGGCGACAATGCGCAAGGGAAGACCAACCTCCTCGAGGCGGTCTACCTCCTGATCACCGGCCGATCCTTCCGGACCCGCACCCTTCCCGACCTGATCCAGCAGGGGGAGGAGACCCTCTTTGTAGAGGCCCACTTCGAAAAGCACACCCTCTCCCAGAGCCTCACCTTCGCCCTCTCCAAGACCGAAAAGAGGCTACTCCACAATGGCACTCCCCTCACTAGCCCCTTGGGCCTTCTCCGGGGCGTCCTCCTCTCCCCCGAAGATCGGGCCCTCATCACCGGCTCCCCCGCCCTCCGCCGCCGCTACCTCGACCTCCAGCTCGCGCAGATCGACCCCCTCTACGTCCGCGCCCTAAGCCGCTACACCCGCGCCCTCAAGCATCGCAACCAGCTCCTGCGCAGCCACTGCCACGCCACCCTCGACACCTGGGAGGCCTACCTTGCCAAGGAGGCGGCCACCCTCACCGCTATCCGGAGCCGCGCCGTCCCCCTCCTCGCCGCCCCCTTCCAAGAGAATCACACCCTCCTTACCGGCGGCGATGACCGGGTCACCCTCACCTACCAGCCCACCCTAACCTCCGATCCTCGGGAAAACGCCCTCGCCTACGCGAAGGCCCGTCCCCGCGAGCTCCTCATGGGCCACACCCTGATCGGCCCCCACCGGGACGACCTCCTGATCACGATAGCAGGGAAAGAGGCCCGCCACTTTGGGAGCGAAGGGCAAAAGATGAGCTGCACAGCCTCCCTCAAGCTGGCCGAATGGGATCACCTGAATAGCCGCTCCGAAGAAAAGCCCCTCCTCCTTGTCGACGACATCGGCCTTGGGCTCGATAGGCAGCGGAAGGGGCGCCTTTTAGATCTGATTGAGGAGAGGGGGCAGCTGCTCATCACCAGCCCGGAAGTGCTCCCCGTAAGCGGAGCGATCTACAGTATTAGATCTGGTCGGTTAGACCAACCAGCACATCTCTAAGGACAGCGACCTTGCTCTGAGTCGCATCGACCCTAAGGATCTTCTCCACCGGGAAGTGGCCGAGCACCTTGGCTGTCTGCTCCTGATAGACCCCCATCCGAGTTCGGATCACCTCGATGTCGGCATCATCGGCCCGCCCCTCCTTCAGAGCCCTCCCCTGGAGACGGCTGACAAAAAGCTCCTCGTCCCCCTCTAGCGAGAGGACCCTGACTATGTCGAGATGGGCATCAAAGAGCTCAACCTGCTTTTCGGTTCGGGGGACCCCGTCGACCAGCAGGATCTGCCGAGTCGGGTGGTAGCGGTTGGTCGCGATTAGCCCATGGACGTAGTGGAGCCAAATCTCTAGTGTCGCCTCATCGGGGACCAGCCTCCCCTTTCCTGCATACTGGCTAAAGAGCTTCCCCCCTGGCGAATCGGGGTCAAGCCCCCGGAAGATATCGCCGGACGAGAGGTGGAACATCTCGGCCGCACAGGCTAGGGCCGCCCCTAGCGTCCCCTTTCCCGAGCCGGGGGGGCCAAAAACGACGACCGCGCGAAACTTCCCCTCGTAGGGTTTCAAATGGGGTTTACCAAGCATACAGGGCCGATCATCGCCCATTGCCCCCTTTTTGGGTAGTGCTAGCCTGCTAGGTTAGGGATATTCGCCTGCGGCGGCCATGCCTCTTGACAGTACGTGTTTAGTCCCTGTAGACGCAGCAGGCGCAGTGCGGGCCTGACAGATGCGAGTGGAGCGACGACCCAATGGCGCGCGCCCTGGGGCAGGAGCTCTGCGAAGCAGATGACGGGCCCCCACAAGCCTGCCGCGGCTCAAAGGGACTAAACCCGTACTCTTGACAAGCCAAGACCCCATTGCTATTTTCTTTAGGCAGAAACTGCCAAGTTAAGTGATAGGATCAAGAGATGGCTGAACTGACCAAATTGCACCATTTTCTCAATGGCTCTTCTCCCTCAACCGCTGCCCTTGACCGGCTTTGTTGCCTAAATCTACTTCCAAGAAAAGCCGGGCTGGCGTTGTCCTAGATAAGGCGTTTAAACGGCGTATGAACTTGGCCAAGCTAACGCCCTAAAATGGTTCAAGATATGCAATTTCAT
>JBFWPF010000004.1:0-82612 GCA_050250135.1 Parachlamydiales bacterium
GCTTGCGAAATTCCAGGTCGACAGTGAGGGTAAGTTTTCCCTCGCATAGATCTTACAGTAGGGTAAAAAGATGAAAAATTGAGCACCAAAATCGGCTTACCGTCTTGACAACTCACATAGCAGACAAACGGTTGCGTTATCGACATGGGTTCGATGCAGTCACTATGGCAAGGGTTGCTTAGGGGTGATGGGTGCCCTTGTTTGCTTGACTTTCTATGTTACGAAACCGGGCAGAGTCGTACGCCTAAAATTAATATTGCCTGGTGTCCGCGCGATCTACTTGGTGATGCTCCTCTGTGGGGGTAGCAAGGGAACTCAGAGCAGTGATATTGAAAAGGCCAAGAAGTACTGGAAGGATTACCGATTGAGGGACGAATAATGGGACGGACAAGGAAGTACAAAGACTATCTTAATGAACGGTTGCAAGAGCCTAGGGAGGCAGTTGGCTATCTCAATGCCGCACTAGAAGACGAAGATACTCGCGTATTTCTATTGGCATTGCGAGATGTAGCTGACGCGTGGGGCGGTTTAGGGTGGTTAGCAGAGGAGGGAGATCTCAATCGGGAGAGCGTCTATCGGATGCTCTCCAGCAGAGGCAATCCCCGTCTAACCAGCCTTAAGTCTGTGCTGGATGCTATGGGCCTCCATCTATCGGTTCGAGAAGACCATCCTAAGCGCTCGTCGCTATCACGATCTAGAAAGGGATCTGCGCGCCCTCGCGCCTAAGCCCGCCCATGCTTTTGGAGGTAGCACTGGTGGTACTCCTCGGCTCGGTAGAAGGGGCCGGCCGGGGCGATCTCGGTGACAATGGGGCGGGAAAAGTCAGGGGTGTGGCGCTCCTTAGAGGCTAGGGCCTCTTTGCGCTGCTCCTCAGTGTGGAAGAAGATGGCGGAGCGGTACTGAGCACCGACATCGGGCCCTTGCCGGTTAAGGGCGGTGGGGTCGTGGATCTGCCAGAAATGGTCGAGGAGCCTGGAGTAGGAGAGCTGTTTGGGGTCGTAGGTGAGCTGGACCGCCTCGGCATGGCCGGTGGTGCCGCTACAGACCGCCTCATAGGTGGGATTTTCGACAGTACCGCCGGTGTAGCCCACTTGAGTGGTGAGGACGCCAGGCAGCCTCTTGAACGTTACTTCCACGCCCCAAAAGCACCCCGCCGCAAACGTGGCTGTTTCCATTCCTCCCTATCTACCAGGGAGGCGTTAAGATGAAAAGCTCTTCCGTTGTGTAGAGCTGAGTGAGCTCAGGGTAGTTACCGCTTCCTTTAGGTTCCTCAGGGGGGGGAGCCGACGGGGACGAAGGGGGTTGGCTGAGCTGCTCATTGAGCCGCTCGACCGCCTGGTAGCGAGTCTCTGGGTACTCGCTCTTGTAGAGGCGTCGCTCGGCAAAGGAGGTGTCGAGGGTCTTAAGGATCTTCTCCCGCTCCTCCTTCCAGAGGCCAAGGAACCCGAGAGCAACGCCGCAGCTTCCCGCTGAGGAGACGAAGCTTCCCATCATCACAGTCTTGGCTAGGCTAGAGACCCGGTAGAGCTTGTGGTAGGCCAGTGCCCCGAGTCCGATTAGAAGGAGCGCAGCCGATATAGTGGTGACCGTGTAGTACCGCCGCTCCACTTGGAGACCATATTTTGCCTGGAGGAGTTCCTTAATCAGCCCGTTTTTGCACTCCAGAGGCTCGCTGAATTTCGACTGAGTGTTAGCCTTGTTGGCCTCCTCGAGAAGCCCATCGACCTCTTTCTCACTTTCCGAAATCTCCCACAGCCGGCTCAAGTGGTAACCAAAGGCGACCGCCGCCGATCCGATGGCGATAACTATCCCGATAATGGCCAGGGCGCTCGGCTCCTGCCGCTCCCCCTCCTTTTTTTCCTTCTTCTTTGGCGCAGAGGGTGAGGAGAGGTTGATCTTCACCGAAGGGGCCTGGTAGTAGTTGAAGAGGCCGACCTGCGCTGGCCGCTCGATGGTGGCTCTACCAAGAACCTGGCCCCCCGAGGTGATAAAGTTCGTAATGGTGTTGTTACGGGACAGGGCGGCAATCGCCTTCTCCCGTGGAGCGAGGACGGGGCTGGGGTTGTCCCAATGGTCCATGGCGTTCTTAAGGGGTGTAAAAGGTCCTTCCATCCGATCCTCCATTGTAAAACCTTCAAAAGGATAGCAGAAGGGCGATTAAAAGTCGACGAGATCGGTTAGGGGATAAAGGGCTAGCTGGTAGGCGGATAGGGTCGATTGAGGGAAGAGATGGAGGACGCTATGGGCCATCTCCGGAGTGATAGCAGCAATTGAGGTGACTGAATTTTTTAGTAATAGGATGTGGCTGTGGGCGCTGAGGGTGCCGGGGGGTTGAACCCTTGACTGTGACCTATCGTCTCGAGGGGGCGGCAGGGGGTGGTCAGATGTCGCCCATCGCGACGAGGCCGGGTTTGTAAACCCGGGTGAGGAGGGATTTGCGGCAGATGACCGCCCACTGCCGATGCCCTCGGGGCTAGAGGGCTCAGTCAGGGGTTCGAAAGGGTTTTTATAGAGGACGGAGGTGAGTTTTTTATTGAGGGGGTAGGGGGCACTAAAGTCGGTGGCGACCCCCACGATGGCGGCGTAGCCCCCCTTTTGATGGATTGGGGGGAGGGCGTAGTAGCGCTCCTTGTGGTCGAAGATGGCTTCGTTATGGATGGGGGGCGCTGTGATAAAGGTCGCTTCGAGCTGATCAAAGGTGATCAGGCCGGTGTAGGCAAAGGGGCCGCCCGCTTTTTGGTAGCCCAGCTTGTAGAGGTCGGCAGCGGTAAGACCGCCGCCAGTGAGTGTGGCGGTGGGCTGGCTCCCTTTGGGGAGGATAAAGAGGCCGGTGGTGAGGAGGCGGGGGCCGTAGATCAGCTGGTGGGTCTTGGTGGATTGGGTGTAGGCGGTGCCGTTTAGGACGACCGTCTCGCCAAGGCTCTCCATCGACTCGGGTGAGCCGATTTCAAAGGCGGCGAGGAAAGCGCTCGCGTCGAGCCAGCGCTCTTTCAGCTCTTTGGTGACCCTCCCCATGAGGACATGGTCGATGTGGCCGACGATTTTAGCTTGCAACGGTCCGGAGGTATTCGGGTTTCCAGCTGTTGGCGGCGATCTGCCGCTCAAGGTCGGTGGTGTGGCCCGCTACTCCCTCCTCAACAGCGGTGAGGGCCACGGCAAGGGCGATCGTCTTGGAGACGGCAGGGGTCTGGTCCAGCGGGGGGAGGAGGGGGAGGCGCGGGTCCTTGCGGCAGGGGCTAGCCTCGGAGAGGGCCCGGCAGGCGGCAGCGATCATCTTGTCGGTGACCTTGGTGGCCTTGGAGGCGATGACGCCGGCGCCAAGGCCGGGGAAGATATAGGCGTTGTTGCTCTGCGCGATGTGAACCTGTCTCCCATTGACCTTTACAGGGGGATAGGGGCTGCCGGTGGCGATCAGGGCCTTTCCGTTTGTCCACTCGAGGAGGTCGCGGGGGTCGGCCTCAGAGCGGGAGGTGGGGTTGGAGAGGGAGAGGATAATCGGTTGGGGGCAGCCTTTGGCCATCTGGCGGACCACCTCCTCGTTAAAGGCCCCCCGCACGGCCGAGCAGCCGATCAGGACGGTGGGCTTGTAACGATTGACGGCAGACAAGAGGTCCCCCTTTTCGCTTGGGGGCCGTGCGTAGGGCTTTTGAGCGGGGGTAAGGTCCTTCATGTCGGTCGTGAGGATCCCAGGGCGGTCGAGGGGGACGATCTTGGAGCGGGCCTCATCGAGGGAGATACCCTCGGCGGTCATCGCTAGGGCGATCTGGTCGGCAATCCCCATTCCAGCGGTCCCGGCTCCAAAAAGGACGATCCGCTGGTCGGAGAGCTTGCTCCCCGTGGCGGTAAGGCCAGAGAGGAGGCAGGCGAGGGCTGTCGCTCCGGTCCCTTGGATATCGTCGTTAAAGCTGCAGATCTGGTCGCGGTAGGTGTCGAGGTTGCGGCGGGCATTTTCCCGACCAAAGTCCTCCCAGTGGAGGTAGACGCCGGGGAGGGTCTTTTGCACCGCAGCGACAAAGCGGGCGATAAAAGAGTCGTATTCCTTGCCCGAGAGGCGTTTGTGGCGCCAGCCGAGGTACATCGGGTCGTAGAGGAGCTGCTCGTTGTTCGTGCCGACATCAAGGGCGATCGGGAGAGTCCGAAGGGGGTTGATAGCGCCGCAGAGGGTGTAGACCTGGAGCTTGCCGATGCAGATGTCCATCCCCCCCACCCCCTGGTCGCCGATCCCGAGCACCCCCTCGCCGTCGGTGCAGACGATCAGGTCGATCTCGGGGTGGGCCCGGTTGGCCAAAATCTCGAGAGCGAGGTCGATATCGGGAGCGGCTAGGTAGAGGCCGCGGGTAGCCCGCAGCTCGAGGCTAAACTGCTCGACCGCCTCGCCAATCGTTGGGGTGTAGATGATCGGGAGCATCTCCTCGACATGCTCTTGGGCAAGGCGGTAGAAGAGGCGCTCGTTTTTCTCAAAGAGGGTGTTGAGGTAGATGTTCTTCTGCAGGTCGGTGCCACACCGCTTGTACTGCTCGTAGTGGCGGCGCACCTGCGTCTCCATATCTTCAACCGCGTAAGGGAGGCGGCCCAGGATCTTGAGCTCCCGCCTCTCCTCTTGGGTAAAGGCACACCCCTTGGTCAATTTGCCAGAGGAGAGGAGGTCCTTGCCCTTTAGATCGGTCGCGATCACCTTCTCGCCCGTTGAGAGGGTCTTCAGTGTGTAGTGCATTAGGCCCCTCCCGTATGCGCGAGGCGGACGATCTCCGCATTCTCCGAATAGTCGATCGGGACGCTGATCACCACAGGCCCCTCTGCCGCCAGAGCCGCTTTGAGGGTGCTCTCAATCTGATCAGGTCTCTCCAGCCTCATCCCTTTCGCTCCCATCGATTCGGCATATTTCACCGTGTCGATCTGCCCAAAGTGGGCGGCCGAGTCGCGCCCATACTTCTGCAGCTGCTGGATCCTCACCAGGTCGTAGGCGGCATCCTCCCACACCAAGTGGATGATCGGTGACTTAAGGCGGACGGCCGTCTCGAGCTCCATCGAACACATCAGGAAGGAGCCATCTCCAGAGATCGAGACCGCCTTGGTGCCCGGCCTTGCCAAAGTAGCGGCAATGGCGTAGGGGATTGAGATCCCCATCGTTTGAAAGCCCATGCTGGTCAGCAGGTGGGCTGCCTCGTAGCAGAAGAAGTGGCGCATCATCCAGTACTGGTGGCTCCCCACATCGGAAACCACCGTCACGGTGTCGTCCAGAATCTGGCGCAGTTCGTAGATCAGCCGTAAGGGGTGGATCGGTGTGCCGCTAAGGCTCTTTCCCCGCTCTAGCTGTGAGTCGAGCTCCCGTTTCGCCTTTTGGGCGGCATCGGGGAGCGTCCCTTTCTGCTCACCCAGCGTGTCGGCAAGCCGTTTGAGGTTGGTTGGAATATCCCCCACCAGCTCGATATCGGGTTGGTAGTACTGGTCGGCCTGCGCCGCCACCTCGTCGATGTGGATCAGCGTTCGCTTCAGCCCCTTGTTCCAAATCGAGGGGTCATACTCGACCGGATCGAATCCGATCGCGATTACCAGGTCGGCCGCGTCGAGGACCTTGTCCCCTGGCTGATTTTTAAAGACGCCGAGCCGCCCCATAAAGCGGTGGACGAGTTTGCGGGGGACCGCCCCTGCCGCCTCGAAGGTGGCGCAGATCGGCACCTCAAACCGCTCCAGAAAGGGGCGCAGCCCTGCCGTTACGTGGGCCTTACCTGCTGCAAGGCCCAACAGGAGCACCGGATTCTTAGCCCCCTTAATCCTCTCCGCTGCCTCCCGAATCGTATCCTCGGTTGCCCTCCCCAGCGGGTAGGGGTGGGGGGTGATCGGGCGGGCGCCGCTCTCCATTTTCAGAACATCGGAGGGGATCGAGATGTGGGTCGGCGCCTCTTGCGGTGCGCTCGCTAGCCGGAAGGCGGTCGCGACCGCATCGGGCACGCTCTCCACGTGGGAGATCTCGCAATTCCACTTGGTGATCGGACGGAAGAGGCCGACGGCGTCGATATTTTGGTGGGCCCGCTTGTACTGCATCGCGCTCGGCAGCTGCCCTGTAATCGCAACCACCGGTGACCGCTCCGACCAGGCGGTGGCGATCCCCGTGACCAAATTCGTCAGGCCCGGCCCCGCCGTGGCCAAGCAGACGCCCGGCTTTCCCGTGATGCGCCCATAGGCCTGGGCCATAAATGCGGCATTCTGTTCGTGGCGGCAGAGGATGATTTTGGGGCCGTGGTCGACGAGGACATCGAGTATCGGGTCGATGGAAGCGCCGGGGACAGTAAAAATAACCTCGACCCCTTGTGCCTCTAGACACCCAACAAAGAGCTCAGCACCCGATAGACCCATGGTCCCTTCCATAGCGGAGGGGAGACTTATTTATCCAACAAACTATTGGGTCAGGAGTAGGTGGTGCGCCTGCTCAATCCACGAGAGCAAAATCCTCAGCTGACTTTGTGAATTTATTTCCTGGGATTGGAATAAAGCCTGCGCAGGCGGCTGAGGATCTTTGTAGGTTACCTCTCCACGACCTCTTGCTGCTCAATTTGAACTTCGAGCCATTCGGTCAACTTCTCTAGGTCCATAGGCGCCAGCGTGCTAGGAGACTGGGTCTCGGCGCATACCCGACTTAGTGAAAGGGACCAATCATCGGGGGGGCTCCCCTGCCTGCTCCATTGAGCGCCCTTGTGAATAAAGCCAACGGGGTTCCCCTTTTCGTCTATCCCTAGGCGGAGAGAATCTGCTAGATTAGTGCAGAAATAGCCCTTCGATTGGTACTCCAGAGCATCATCCACTATTTGCTTGAGGGCCTTCAGCTTCTGCCCGAGGGTGGCGGTGATCTCATCGGGCCATGGGTCGGCATCCCAGCAGGGCTTGGCGCTTAGGTCGCCGCTCCTCGTCTCCACCCTCTTCAACTCTTCGCGGAGGGTATCCGTTTTCCCCACCTTTCCGCTACAGACTGTAGCAGCAAAGCCGAGGGGGAGGAGGGCGGTGGCGAGGGCAGCCTTGCGCTGGTCAATGAGGCGGAGGGCCACCGGGATGGCGCAGAGGGCTGCTCCGACGAGAAAGGTCTTTGTCCACTCTTCACCTGTCTGTGGGCTACAAATTGGATGTACCATCGCTGATCTCCCGTTGTTAGGAATTTAGGGTGCCAATTTTTTGCTTCGGCCTTCCGAGATTGAGTATCCCATTCTCTAGCCGACAGCCATACTTATTGCTATAGGCGCATACCCAAGGACTGAACAGGGACTTGGGGTCTTTAGGGGCAAGGTCTGCCCCCACAGTCCTTGCCCAGTCGCTGTCGCTTTGCGGGTTAAAAATGGGGTGATCTATCTACTGCTAGAGCTTCTCTGCTACCTCTATCCATTTCTGGAGAGTGGGCTGTGCGTTAGCCGCCTTCAGGCTAGACTCGTCAAGGGTGTAGAATTTAAAGTTCTCGAACCACCCCTCCTGAGTATCCTCCACCGTTTTTTTGCAGTATCCCCCATTCCAATACGGAATCCAACAGCCCCGTCCGTCATCATAGGCGTTGGCAAGCTTCGACGCAGGAACATAGCCGGCATCCCACATGGTCTTGAGCTCTCGGGCGAGCGTTAGAAAGAGCTGGCATCTCTCCTCTGGCGAGGCATGGGGCACCTTGGTCGCTATGGAATTGAACCTAAGCTCATCGACCCGAATACTTGTTGTGCCCTGCGGAGCCTGCTTGAGATTGAGGAGTTCCTGGACAGAGCGGCCCTTGTTGGCAGATGGGCTCGACACGAAGGGAAAGGGCTCTATATGCAGCTCTTCCGGGAGCGTACGGAACTGTTGCTCTGCAGCTTTGATCCAGTTTGCAAGATCGGGTTGCTCGTTCAACTGGTCGAAGGATGTAGCGCCGCTGAAGCAGGTCTGGAAGAACTGATATAGGCCTTGCTCGGTTTCGTACTCCTCCTTCGGCGCAAACCCATCCAACCAGTAAGGAACCCAAGAGCCCCCGTTTTCTTGGTAGGCCTGAGCAGCGGCTACCTGTCCCCAGAGGGCTGGCACATACTGTTTCTCCTGCCACATAGTCTGGAGATCATAGGCAAGGGTGATGTACACCTCGAGGATCTCCTTTTTAGAAGCAAGGGGCTCGGAATTCAATTCTAGAGAATCTTTGAGATAGTCGGCTCGGGAACTCATTACCTCGTGGGGAGGTGTGAGGCCTTCGATCTGCTGGACAGTGCGGCGGTAAGAGGGGGACTTTTCCTGTTGCGGTCCTTTAGGTTGGTTCTCCCGGGTGATCTCTTGCTCCCCTTGTCCCTTGGCATAGGCAATCGTTGCAGCAAAGGTGAGGGGGAGGAGGGCGGTGGCGAGGGCCGCCTTTTGCCGCCCAAAGAGGCGGAGGGCCACAGGGATGGCGGTCAGGGCAAGCCCAGTTCCGATGGTCCACGCCCAGTCCTGGTTGGTTTGTGGATTAAGTATTGGGTTCTCTATAGCCATGGGTGAACCTATAATTTTATTAAGGATTGTGAATTGTCAGGGCCTTTTTGTCAAGGGGCTTAAGCAGCTTGCAGAGAGTAGGTTGTCGTGTTCCAGGGCCAGCCTAGGGCGCGCATCACATCGGAGGTGGTGATCGGAAGGTAATAGAGGGTGGAGGGGCCAGGGAGTGTGTTGAAGTGAAAACCCAAACGGCTAAGGAACTTCCGAATAGTGGAGGAGCCAAAGTTGACGGGGGAGGTAAGGGTCTCGGTTGGCTGCCACAGGTCGATAGGGGGGAGGGGCTGGTGGGCCAGGTCGCCGAGGGCTAGCCGGGTCCTCTCAAGCTCCTTGGCCCACTCGTAGGCGGTGGGAAGGGAAGCGTGGGGATCCGTTGCGCAGGCCCAGCAGCGGGCCCTAAGGGCGGCCACAGCCGGCTCGTCGCCATAGGTGGCAAAGACCGGCTTGCAGATCTCGCGGATGTTGTAGGCTAAGTTGCGCAGGTCGGACCGCTCAGGGAAATTATCCCAAGTCGGAAGGGGGTGGGCAAGGCCCAGGTCGCTCAGCTTGCCGGTGTGGAGGCCGTCAGCGCGGACCAGCATATTTCCCAGATGGAGGTCCCCATGGCTATAGCCGGCCCTGTGAAGGTCCCCAAGGCCGAGGGAGACCCCCTCCATCACATGAAGCCTATCAGCGGCGGTCGAGCTGGGCCACTCATAGTAGTGCCAGCCGTCGGTATCCATCAGCTCTTCAATGAGGCAGAGCTTCTGGCCATAGTACTGATGACTGTACTGAAGGGAGAGCTCAGCGCCCCCGGCGATGTGAGCTGAACGAATGCTCTTGGCAAGGGCATCTTCCGCCAGGGCCATGTCGACGTGATGCCGGACCGTTAGCTCAGCCATCCGCTTGGCATGCCCATTCTCAATCTTCAGGCAGACGTAGGCCCGTTTGAAGGCGCCAGAGCCGAGCGGCTCAATCCCCCCCTTGGTTTTGAGGTGGATGTAGAGGCCCTCTGGGGTGAGGGTAATCGAGCGAGGGAGCGCTTCCAAGGAGCCTTTGATGCGGGTCGCCTCGAGGACGGCGTGGCTTTCGCTGTAGTCGAGAATAGCGTCGAATTCAGACCGGGTTAGCCCCGTCTTCATCCCCTGGATTTCCTCCCACAGTTGAGCCCGCAGATCGATAGCAGGGGGAAGATCGATCGGCAGAGGAGGGGGGGTCTGCCACCCCTCCCGAAGCTGGAACGCTGCCCCGACAAGACGCATCAAGGCCAGGCCTACCTTGCTGAGAGCCTGCACCCGCTCCTCGGCCTCGCTGGCCTCTTGAAACTCGGTAAGCGACTGGGTGAAAAGGGAGGCGGCCACGACCTCGGGCCGCTTGAAAAACAGGGAGGCGATAAAGAGGACCTGATTGGCTGCCCGCGCGGCGGCCTTCAGGTCCTGCCCCTCATAAAGGTCAAAGGCGATCTGGGCGAGGGCCTGGTAGATCGGAACGAGCGCCGGCCTAAAGAGGGAGAGCGTCACATGAGCTGTGGTGTGGCTCAAGAGGAGAGCCCCCTCTTGGAACTCGCCAGAATAAAGGCGGTAGGCACCGAGCCCGAGTTGGTAAGCGCTGCAGGCCAGCGAGACAGGACGGGCGATAGGGCGCCCCATCAGGAGAAAAGGGACCAACCCACTAAGGGCGCGAAAAGGCCCTTTAGCGGAATGGATAATGGGGTCGGGTCTAGCGGCAAAATCGATTTGGTCCATAATCGCACGAGATTATAGACCAATCTCGATTATTTGTAAAAGCTTGTTCGCCCTAGCCAGTTATGAATTAACCCGATAAGCCCAAAGAAGATGAACATGTCGGCAAATCCATAGATCATCCCAACAATGCTTCCGGTCCAGGAAATTTTATATCCTGGATAGATGCTTGTTAGGATATTGAGCCACGCGCTCCCATAGCTAAACCAGATGTTGAGCCAGGTGACAATAAGCGTACAAATGCCGAAAACAATCCCGGCTGCTAGTCCAAGTCTTACTGGACTAATGGGTTCTGTGCCCTTCTTCATTACTCCTCCTCCATCCATTAGGGGGTTTCCCCTCTATTAAAATAATTAGTATATTTTTGACTACCCCTTGATATCAGGGATACCCTCCCCTTCAGGCGGCCGAGGGCTTGCCGCAGCTCCGGCCGCGACCCGGTCCCTCTGGATTTTTGCCACAGAGAGCACAGAGGGAGGCAGAGGCGGTCCTATTCCTCCGGAACAAGACCACATGCCTGCTCCCTAGGGGATAAGCCCCTGGGGAGCAATCCCAACGTTCCCATCGAATACCTCCCCATTTCGGCCAAGTGGGGAATAGGTTATCCCTTGATAACGAGGTGGGGTTTGAGGCGGACGACCCGCCTCGCAAGGCCGGCCTCTTCGACCGCCTCTACGACGGTATCCACATCTTTATAGGCATCGGGCATCTCTTCGGTGATCGTCCGCATGGAGGTGGCCCGGACGGTGACCCCTTGCGCCTCCATATAATGGAGGGGATCCCGCCCCCGCCAGGCGGCCGAGGATTTGTGGCGGCTCCGGGCCCGCCCCGCCCCATGACAGGAGGAGCAAAAGGTGAGGGGGTTGCCCTGGCCGACCATCAGGTGGCTCGCCCGCCCCATATCTCCGGGGACGAGGACCGGCTGGCCGGTGGGGCGGTAGAGGGGGGCAAGCTCGGGAGCGCCGGGACCGTAGGCGCGGGTCGCCCCTTTTCTGTGTACGCATAACATACGCCTTTTCCCCTCTACGGTGTGCTCTTCGAACTTGGCGATGTTGTGGCAGACGTCGTAGACGAGGCGGACCTGTTCGGGAG
The DNA here is from genome assembly GCA_050250135.1 of Parachlamydiales bacterium. GTDB lineage: Bacteria > Chlamydiota > Chlamydiia > Chlamydiales > JAFEGQ01 > JBFWPF01. Next base: position 11,280 of record JBFWPF010000004.1, read on the forward strand.
GGATATTCAGGATCTCATGGATCCCTTGCCGGATCTCGTGGAGGATCTGCTGCCGGTTGTTGAAGGCAAAGTTGGCCGCAGCGGCCATGGCAGAGAAGTACCCTTTGCCAAGGTCGCTTTTGATCGGGGCGCAGACAAGCTGCCGGTCGGGGAGCCCCTTGTCGAGGCCGGCCCGGACAAAGGTGTTGAGGGTATCTTGGCAGACCTGGTGGCCAAAGCCGCGTGAGCCCGAGTGGATAAGGAGGTAGGTCTGCCCCTCTTCGATATTCCAGGCAGAGGCGATCTCGGGGAGGAAGGTCTTTTGGACGGTGCCGAGCTCGACAAAGTGGTTGCCCGAGCCGATCGAGCCGAGCTGCTTTTGGCCGCGGCGGCGGGCGTAATCGGAGACGGCGTCGATGGAGCCGCCGGCGATGCAGCCGAGGCTCTCGGTGTGGTCGAGGTCGGAGGCAAAGCCGTAGCCATGCTCGACCGACCAGCGAGCTCCCTGCTCGAGGAGCTGCCGGTAGTCCCGGTCGGAGAGGCCCCGCTTCTCTTTGTGGCCCCGGCCAACGCCCGAGGGGACGAGGTGGAAGAGGCGCTCGATAAGGCGGTCCCGCGTGCCCCCTTTGATATCGCTAAAGGGGAGGGGGAGGAGGGCAAGGCGGACGCCGCAGTTGATGTCGTAGCCGACCCCTCCAGGGCTGATGACGCCGGTATCGGGATCCATCGCGGCGACGCCGCCGATCGGAAAGCCGTAGCCCCAATGGATGTCGGGCATCGCAATGCTGTAGCCGACGATGCCGGGGAGATGGGCGACATTGGCTACCTGCTCGAGCGGCTTGTCGATCTCTAGCTCTTTTATCAGACCTTCAGTGGCGATGACGAGGCCAGGAACACGCATCCCGCCCGTTTTAGGCAGCTCATAGGTGGCCGGACCGATCTTCTTCAGCTCAGACATCGACGATCATCTCCCAATGGAGGAGCCCCTCCGTTTCGACAATTTCCCCATGGAAGCTGACCGCCTTGAAGGGGCAGCCGCTTTCGGCATCGGTTTCGGCGATCTGGGCATTGAGGGCAATGATAATCTCGGTGAGGTCGTGCTGGGGAGTGGGCCATCCAAAAACGGGCGGGTAGTGGAAGCCGAGGGCGAGAAGGGCGCCCAGGTGGAGCTGTTCGGGTGTCTCGCCCCAGATGTGGAAGGCGATATCGGCGGTGTGGGGGATCTCTTCAAAGGGAGGGCGCACCTTAATTCGGTAGTGGGAGCGGTATTTTGAAGCGCCGAGGCTCTCGTAGAGGTGGAGATCGCCGAGGTAGCAGGGTAGGGGGATAAAGGTCTCCTTCCATGCTTTGAAATCGCGGGGCTCTCTTGCGATGGTGATGTGATTGAGGAGGGGTCTATCGGGGTGGGAGGGCGTAAGGCCAGCTTGCAGGCATCTCTGGACAAGGTTAGCGGCATAAGGGGAGAGGTCCTGCAGAAGCTCAAAATGGTAGGCAGCGACGTGGGGATGGCGCTCGGGGAGAAACACTAGCCTGTCGATCAAGGCGGCCTTCCCCACAGCAAAGGGCGCCTCCAACTCTTGTGCGATCTCCAGTGCCTTCTCAAGGGGGGCATTGCCAAGGAACGCGAGGGTAAGGTGGCGCGCCTCCTCATCGAGAACCCGTCCCGCAGGAAAGTTCTCCGGCCACGGTGCATGCGTCTCTAACGCAAAGAAGAGGTTGCCCATCTCTTCATGGTAGCACGATTAGGAAACTTGACAATGGGGCGGTTTCGCCACTACATTCTTCGCCCAATATGGAACCCACTTCAGTAAAGCTGCCTGAACTTCCCCTCCCACCCCCCCTTGGGCTCCATTTGGACCCGAAAGGGCTCGCCCTGAACGTTAAGGCCTACTTCACGCCCGAGCGTCGCGAGGCCAAATGGAAAGAGATCAAGATGGGGAGCTATGAGTCGCCCGCAAGCGCCCTTTGGTTTCAGCTGCTCGAGGACTTTTGCAAGCTGCCCGAAACCAAATCCCAGCAGTTGATCCCCTCGCTGATTGCCCTCTTCGACGCAGAACGTAGGATCTCCCAGTTGGAGCACTACTGCATAGGGTGGTACCTCTCTGCCGACCCTGATCGCATTGAAACGGCCCCGGAGGTGCACAAGAAGGCAGTCGGGCTGCTTGACACGGCCATTGGGGGCTTGAGTACCTGGAAAGATGACACGGGGTTAAAGGGGACCCTCCCCACCCTAATCGACCATGTTCGGCTCCTCCGAGATGGGGTGGCGCTCCAGCCGGGCTGGGCCCTCTTGCCGAGGGGCCAGAAGCTCTCCTTTTCTGAGGGGTGCGCCTCCGTTGTGCAGCGGATCCAAAGGGTGGAGGCTGGAGAGCGGCGGCTAGCCCTTTGGGCAGGAACCATAGCCTCAAAGGAGCTGAGCCAGGATCTGAAGCAATTTACCGGTGAGGCGATCGGCCTCTACAAGCGTTGGTCCGACCCCAAAAATAGCCCCACCATCGAGGAGGTCACTCTACTGGCGCAAAGGTGGGATGCCTTCAATGACCCCTTCTTTGAGAAGGTAGGCAAGCATTTCGACCAGATCAACCTAGAGTGGTACGAGAAAGGAGAGCATCAGCGCGAGCGGATCTTCTTTCTCGACGGCTTTTTGACCGCGCCAATAGGTTACCTCAACACCTCAACCCGCCTCTCCCTCAATGCCAATACCCTCCGGAACACCACTGCGGCCCGTTTTGTGGAGGTCTGGAAGGAGATGCTGCTCCTAAAATTGCCCGTGGAAAGGGTGAATGAGGGGTGGAACGAGCTTCTGCCTATAGCCGAGTGGGAGAAGCGGTGGCCGGAGGGGGGAAACGCCTATAGAGAGGTCATCGAAAGCCATCGATTCCATTTTGCCAAAATAGTTCAGACGCTGAGCCGGATAGAAGGGCGGCTCAAGGTTATTGAAGGGGCACAAAAGGTCACAACCGAGCAGCTGGCCCAGGAGCACCTGGCATTGATCCAGCTCCTAGGCCGGTGTCAGCTGGTTTTGGAGGGGTTGCACGAGCCCCTTTTCGACTTTCAGGGGCTTTTGAGTCGACGCGAAGATAAGCCGCTCGAGTTCTGGGAGGACTGCCAGCTTGCAGTTGAGGGGTATGTGGTCCTGAAGGGCCTCCTCACCGCTATCTTGCGGACTGCCCGCCGGATTACCCTTACCGGCTTTACCCCAGCCAAGAAGCAGAAAAGGAGGACAGCCCCCTGGCAGCCCTGGGGAGTATCGGCGACGGTCCAGCCTCCCAAGATAGAAGCGGGCTTAAAGGTTGAGCACAAGCTTGGGGAAGAGGTCTCCCCGTTTGAGGCCCGGGCCTACTTGCGCGATCTGATCCATCTGGCTGGGGAGGGCGCGATCGATCTCTATAGTGCCCTCTACCCGGTTACGCCTGAGGAGCACCTGAGCACCCTCTATGACCTTGCCCTGTTGGATGAGATGATCCGCTTTCCTGGGTTAGAGCATCCCCAAAAGGCGAAGCGGGCGGGGGAGCTATGGGAGACCTTCAATACCCCCTCTCCTCAGGTGCTAGAGGAGATGAAGGAGAGGACCCTAGCGCTAATTGGGGCACTGGACAAGGAGGCGAAGAATCCCCCCCTCCCCGAAAAGCCCTTGCTGAAGGTAGTGCCGATTAAGCTTGGGGAGGTGGACTCTCTCGGTGCGGTTCCCTTAGTTCGTCCCACGCCAATCGATAGCAAACCGCGAGCTTTAAGCCGCATTGTCAGTTGCGTGAATATGATCATCTGTTGGAAAGCAAGCCCCTGCTTTGGAGAGAGGGGGATGAAGGAGCGGAGGGCCGATCGAAACCGGATTCTCTCTGAGGTGGAGCGGCTCCTCCCGATGCTTGGCGAAGCGATAGTGCAGGATGCCTCCAGCCCTAGGGCCGTTCGTGGTCGGTTTGAGCTTGCCCTTGATATCTTCCGTTTTGGGCATATAGCGGCACTGGCCCACCTCGACCTCTACCCGAATGGGCGCTACCTGCTCGATGAGCCGGCTACGCCTCATACAACCTGGCGCTACTCAGAGGATCTACTGAAGCTCAACGAGCTCCTCGTGGCCTGTCACCAGAAGAGCGGGTTTCCCGATCTCACAACTCAGCCGTGGATCAAGGAATTGTCCCTCCAGCTGCGCGCCGAAGGGCCGAAGGCAGAACTGGAGATCGAATACCTCTACTCCCTTATCGATTTGATTTATCAGACGATACTAAGCGGCTTCCCCCAGCCGACGCTGTAGCCCTCTGGTTGTCATTTTCTCTAGCTTGGCCTATTTAGGGCGTGTAATCAACTAGCTCTCCTTGATCTCCAGGGGAAAGCTGGGCTCCCAGAGAGGTTTCCTCGTCTCGGACAGGGCGCTTTGGCCCTGCCCTTCGACTCGGAAACATCCCTGGAAACCCCCTTTCCCTCTGGATATCAAGGACATTTAATTGATTACACGCCCTAACCCGCTATGTTCATTGACAATGGCGCCCGCCGCTCCTACATCGCTGTCCTGGTCACCTACGCCCTCGACCTAATCGGCTTCTCGATCGTCTTTCCGGTGCTCGCCCCCCTCTTTCTCCACCCGATGTATGGCTTTTTCCCCGCCGAAACCTCCGAGCTCTTCCGAACCACGATGCTGGGAGTGGCCTTTGCCCTCTTCTCCCTTGCCCAATTTTTTGCAGCGCCGATGCTCGGAGCGGCGGCCGACCACATCGGGCGGCGGAAGGTCTTCCTGATTACGATTGCTTTGAGTGTGGTCGGCTACGGGGTTTTGGCTTTGAGTGTGATGTGGGACAACCTCTGGCTGCTGCTTCTAGGCCGCCTCTGGACCGGCTCCTGCTCGGGTAATGCGGCCATCGCCCAGTCGGCCGTTGCCGACATCGCCTACCCGGAGCACCGAGCTAAGGCCTTTGGTTACCTAAACGGAATTGGCGGTGTCGGCTTTGTGGTGGGCCCCTTCCTTGGCGGCCTCCTCGCTGAGCCCGAATGGCTAGGCGGATCGATCCCCTTCCTCTTTGTTGGCGCCGTCTCTATCCTCAATCTCCTTATCGTCTACGCCTTCTTCTCCGAAACCTACCTCCCCCACGCAGAGGGGCCGCTGATGAAAGGGCTTGTCCGCTCCTTCCGCAACCTCCACCTTGTTTTCCAGATGCCAGCGCTTCGCACGATGATCCTCCTCTACTTCGTCTTTCTTGCTGCCGACTCGATGTTCCTCACCTTTTTGCCCACCTATTTTGTGCAGCGGTTCAATCTCAAGCCCGATCTGATCGGGGATATCTACGCCTACACCTCGATCATTTGGATGGTAATGCTGCTGGTCATCAACAGGGAGCTGCTCAAGTGGTGTTCCTTGCGGGTCCTTTCGCTATGGGGCAGCCTGGTTTTTGGCCTTTCGGTGATTCTCATGATGCTGATGCCGAATCCTTGGTGGATTCTCCCCGTGCTGGTTCCCGCCGTTGCGGGAGCGGCCCTAGCCTACTCCAATATGGGAGCAATGGTCTCCCATGCCGCCCCACCCGATTACCAGGGGCGGGCCCTCGGCGCCTCCACCTCAGCCCTCTCCCTCTCCCAAATTGCGGCGTCGCTACTAGCAGGGCCGCTTGCTGGGCTCAACGATTACCTCCCCCTCAGTGTCGGGGCGGCGTGTGCCCTATTAACCGCCCTCCTTCTCACCAATCGGAGGTGTGCCGGTGACACCTGAGTATGAGGTAATCGTGGTCGGCGCCGGACCCGCCGGCACCACCCTCTCCTACCTTCTGGCACGGAGTGGCAAGCGGGTGGCCCTCCTAGAAGCAGCTGAAGTGCTCGACCGGGAATTTCGGGGCCCTGCCTACCAACCCGCTGTGGCCCGTCTCTGGGATGAGATGGGGATCCTGAGCGATATCCTCGAGCTTGATGTCCACCAGTTCGGCGCCTTCTCCTTTTTCGAAGAGGGCGAGAAGAAGGGGGGACTGGACCTCTCTCACCTTCCACCGCCCTACAATAAGCTCACCGTGATGCAGCAGGCCTCTCTCCTCAAGCGGATGGTAGCGCTGTGCGGGCAGTATCCCAACTTCACCTACCTGGGAGCCTGTCCCGTGACCGACCTCATCGAGGGCGGTGTTAAGTGCGCGATTGGCGAGCTTCGCGCTCCGCTGATTGTGGGATGTGATGGCCGCTTCTCCGCCGTGAGAAAAGCCGCAGGCATTGAGATGCACGAGGCCAAGCAGGCCTTCGATGTGGTCTGGTACGAGATCGATCAGTTTGAGGGGGCCACACCGGAGCTCGGCTTCTACTCAACGCCCTCGGGCATCCTCCTCTACATCCCCAAAGAGGGGGGAAAGCTCCAGGTCGGTTGGATCATTCAGAAAGGGGAGTACCAGAAGCTCAAGGCAGGGGGATTGGACGCCTTTAAAGAGGTGATCGGGTCGATCGATCGCCGCTTAGCTGCGCCGCTCACCAGCTGGGAGCAGTGCCACCTCCTCGATGTGAAGATCGGGATGGCCAAGGAGTGGACAAAAGAGGGGGTGTTGCTGCTCGGCGACGCCGCCCACATCGCCTCTCCAATGGGAGCTCTCGGCAACAAGTTCGCCATCGAAGATGCGGTGCTAGCCCACCCCTACATCATGGAGGGGATCCCCTTTCTCAAAAGACGGCAGCGGCAAATCCGAGGGATGCTCCACCTCCAGCGGATCATGGGGAGCCTCTTTCTCCAGCATCACTTTATCAGACGTTACCTGCTGCCGATTATCACAAAGACGCCCATCTGGAAGGGGATTATTCGCAAGGTGGCCCTGAGCAAAGTCTCGGTGCAGACCCGCTACTTCCGCGATCCTCCCCGCCGCTACCACCTCCTTAAGGTCAAGCAGATCATCACCGAAACCTCCCAAGCAAAGACCTTTATCTTTGAAACACCGCCCTCCTTTGCTGCGAAGGCGGGGCAGTTTATCACCCTCCGCCTCCTCAAGGGGGGGCGCCAATACAAGCGGTGCTACTCCCTCTCCAGCTTGCCTGGCGAAGAGCTTGCTATCACCGTTAAGCGGGTAGAAGGGGGAGTCGTCTCCACAGCGCTCCACGACGAGGTCAGGGTTGGCGATCGCCTCCTCCTACTCCCGCCCGCCGGCGAATTTGTCGCCTGCAATGCCCCTGCCTACACCTTTATCGCAGCAGGAAGCGGGATTACACCCGTCTACTCCCTTATCCGCTCGCTTTTGCCCCACACCAAAGTCACCCTCCTCTACGTCAACACCTCATCCGACACCACTATATTCCGCCGGCAGCTCGACGACCTCCAGAGGCGCTATCCCGACACCTTCACCCTCCACCACCACTGGACAGCAGAGAAGGGGAGGCCTACCCAGAAGACCCTGCAGCCCTACCTGACTCCTGAACTCTATCTATGCGGCCCTCCAGCCCTAATGGCCCTCACGGGTGATACCCCGTCACATCGGGAAAACTACGCCTCAGTTACTGGCCTACAGGAGGAGCGCCCCTCGCCCGTTGCGCCTGCCATCGTTGGTTCAGGGGAGGAGAGCACGCCTGAAACCCTCTCGGTCACCCTCAATGGGAGGACTCAAACCATCCCCTGCCGCCCAAACGAAACCCTCCTCGACGCCGCCCTCTCAGCCGGCCTGCCCGCCCCTTTCTCCTGCCAGGAGGGGATCTGCAAGACTTGCAAAGCGACCCTCCTCAGCGGTAAGGTGCGGATGGACCGGCACGATGCGCTGACCGATCAGGAGATGGCAAAGGGGGAGATCCTCACCTGCCGCGCTAAATCGCTCACCTCAACTTGCTCGGTCAATTATCCTAGCCAAGTGACCTGATGCGGTTATTGTTACCCCTTCTCCTTCTGCTTACTCCACTCAGAGCTGCCCTCTGGAGCGATTGGCAGGCTGTGGGCCGCGTTGAGGGATACTACGGCTCACGTGTGGCTGCCCTCGCCGACGTTTTTGTTCCGATAGCCGGCGATGAGCGTACCCTCGTCTATGCCGACGGCCGCCTCTGGCACTACCGTCAGGGCGCCTACGAGTACAATGCAGGGGCCGGCATCCGCTTTCTCGACCCCTGTTGCCGCTTTATTGCCGGGGGCTACCTCTTCTACGACGGGCTCAAAACGACGCCCCTTGCCATTCCCTTTGAGCAAAACGGGATGGTGGAGCTCTGTAATGGCCCCGTCCCCCTCTCTCCCGATCTCCTCTTCCCTTGCGTCTGCAACTTCCCCTCGTTCCATCGGGTGACCTTTGGCTTTGAGCTCCTCAGCTGCATTGGCGGCGCCCGCCTTAACGTCTATGTCCCGGTCGGGCGCAAGGCAAAGCTAGCGGGGCAATTTCCCACCGGCATCGTGTCGGGCAACGACCTGATCATCCTCAACCGGGATCGCTATGTCGCCTGTCAGCCGGCTATCGAGTGGGAAATTGGTGCGCGCATTCCCCGCCTCCCTTGCCTCAAGACCTTTATCGGCTCCTACCACTTCCTCCATCACGAAGGAGCTGCCGGCACATCAGGTGTGCAAGCCCGCATCGAAGCCAAGCTCTCTTCCTGGCTTAACTTTCGCCTGATCGAGCGGTGGGATCCCATTCGTAAAAACCAACTGCTATTTGGCCTAGAGTTTCATCTGGGAGGCAAGCCCTGCAAGCCTGTCCATTGTCCTCTTGCTTGCCAGATGACCTCCCGCGTTGTTCGCGATCTAGGTCTACTATTCAATGGAGGGTGCACCACCCGCTTTGGTCAGTCGGTTGTTAAGTCGATTCCGATTGAGGTGATCTTCGTCGACAACCTCGCTCCTCCGGGCGGAGATGGGACGCTCCAGATGCCCTACCAGACCATTATTCAGGCGGCTGCTACGGCTGAGTTTGCAGCAGGCACACCGGTCTATGTCTTCGAAGGGGGTCCCAACTATGCCCTGCCAGGCAATAACCTAATGGTCGTAGCCGGGCAAACCTTTCAGGGGTCAGGATCGCCTCTGGTATTTAATTTGGTGGAGATATTCCCCGCCGACGGCTTTCCTACCCTAGAGGGGGCGGTAACAGCGGCAACCAATAGCACCCTCATGGGCTTTAATCTGATTCAAGGGTCGACGGCAGAGACAGCGGGGATTCAGGGCACAGGTGTGAGCAATGTGACCCTCTGCTGCCTCAATATCTCAGACTACACTGCGCCGACCTCATTTGGCATTTCGATGAGCGATGTCAATACGCTGTTTATGAGAGAGATCACGGTCAGCTCGATTTTCGGATCGGCCGGTATGGCAGGCGTTGATGGAGTGGGCGCAGGTGCCTCAGGCGGCAACGGAACCGATGGGGGAGTGGCAACTGGTATCTCGATCTTGAGCGGAAGCAACATCACCGGCCTAGAGCTAACCATTTCGAATATCCAGGGCGGTGCGGGCGGCTCCGGAGGCAATGGCCAGCCCGGAGCTAACGGAGCGAATGGGCTGAATGGCTTTCCCACTACCCCCGGTACAGCAGGAGGACCAGGGCAGCCGGGTGGGGACGGGGGTAATGCGGGAATGGGCGGAGCAGCTTATGGCTTTGTCCTCCCCTCAGTCCAATTAGCTAACCTATCCGCGATCACCCTATCCGATATTGCAGGGGGTGCTGGTGGTGACCCTGGCTTTGGCGCGGGAGGCGGGGCTGGAGGAGCCGGTGGGAAAGGGGGGGTATCGACAGTGGGTATCGACCCCAACATTCCGGGCGGCAATGGGGGATCGGGAGGTGCAGGAGGTATGGGCGGCTCAGGTGGGCTCCCGGGAGATGGCGGAGCAGCGACTGGCCTATCGGCTCCTATGGGGCTCTTCATCCTTGAGGGGGTCGCTATTCAGGGAGTCTCGGGCGGCTCTGGAGGGGGCCTGATGCAGCCTGGCGTCGGGGGGAATGGGGGAGCTGGAGGCGCTGGCGGCGATGGGGGAGATTGGACCAATGGTGTGGTCAACAGTATCCCCGCCGCAGGAGGGGGGAATGGAGGAATAGGGGGCAGTGGAGGGAATGGAGGTGATGGGAGCCGGGGCGGTCTGGGCGGAGGTGTCTATGGCCTCGCAGCGCCCGCTGGTACCGCCACCCTTCGACAAGTAAATATTGTCGATGTTCAGGGCGGTGATGGCGCCCCCTCTGGCCAACCGGGCTCTGGGGGCGTTGGGAGACCAGGGGGTGACGGAGGGGTGCGACCTGCGGCTGCGTTGGCTGGGCAGGGGATAGGTAACAATGGCGATGGTGGGGCTGGGGGGAGAGGGGGCGATGGAGGCAACGGGGGCATGCCGGGGAAGGGGGGGGATGCCACCGGCGCGCTCTTGTCCGGCTCTCAAGACCTCCAGTTGGAGAGCATAGCGATTCAAACGGTAGTCGCTGGGAATGGTGGGGGGACCCCGCTAGCCTCAAATGGTGGTCACGGAGGGGCAGGAGGGGGCGGGTCTCGCTTTGATAGTTTCCGTACCCTCGCTCGGCCAGGCGGGGCCGGTGGCGCAGGAGGCGTAGGAGGTGCCATGGCGCTACCTGCGATAGGGGGCTCTGCTATTGGCGCTGATATTTCGAATGCCAACGGGGTTACCGGTCAAATACTGGTCCTGCAGGAGATCAGGGCAGGGGCGCCCGGAGCGGCCACCCCAGGTGGGGGTGCTGGAGGGAATGGCGGAGGAGGGGGTAACGGGAGTTTCGCTAAATTGCCTCCTCTGACCCCCATGAATGGGGGTGTAGGGGGAGCTGGCGGCCTCTCTGGAGCTGGCGGGAGCATCACCGGCGTAAGTGGGCCGGGAGGCAGAGCCGTAGGGCTCTCCCTTGACGGGGCCACAGGCAACCTCTCTTTTGATGACCTGACTGTTCAAGATGTCCTTGCGGGAGATGGCATCTCAAATGGGTCTGGCGGAAATGGTGGTAATGGGGGTGCTGGGGGAGATGGTGGAGCTACATTCGTGAATTCGGTTGAAGCCCTCGTTGGCAATGGGGGTAATGGAGGTGCTGGAGGTGCGGGGGGGATGGTCCCTGAGGCTGGCTCCGGCGGAGAGGCGGTGGGGATTTCGGCTTTCGGTGTTGGGAGCGACCTTGCCCTCTCCTCATTCGTTGTTCAACGTACTGGCGGTGGGGCTGCTTCCCCTTCCGGAAGTGGGGGACAAGGGGGTAATGGAGGTGTCGGTGGTTCTTCCCAGGTGCTAAACGAGGTACTGGCCGGGACGGGTGGAGACGGGGGGGATGGAGGTGCTGGAGGCAGCGTAGGCGCTGGAGGTGCCGGAGGGAGCGCAACCGGTGTTGATGCTCGAGGAGGCCTCACCATCACCTTTGGAACCGGCAGTGTGATCGATGTGGTAGGAAGAGATGGGGCAAGTGGCGGCAATGGTGGCAATGGGGGGAGCGGCGCGGCTGCAGGTCCTGGGTTCCCAGATGGATCGCCGGGAATGGCTGGCGCCGGCGGCGATGGCGGCGACGGTGGCAGTGGTGGTGATGCTACCGGCTACAACACCACAGGAACCGTTCGCAATATCGATCCCCCCGCTTCGGGTGTTGTTGCCGGCTCGGGAGGTGCTGCGGGCACGGGCGGCACTCCAGGCGGGGCAAATGGTACCCCGGGCATAAGCGGCAATGCAAATGATCGCCTACCGCCTCCCTGAATGTGATCTGCGGATAAACCTCAAATCGGTTAATGTCGAGAAATGGTCAGATGGGCAGTCGGCGTTGATCTTGGCGGAACCAAAGTGGAGGTGGCTCAGATCGATGCCTCGGGCCATCTTCTAGAAGCACTCAAATTCCCCACCCACCCTAAAGAGGGGAGCGCCGCCATTGAGCAAGCGATCGCCGACGGTATTGCTCAGCTCGAAAAAAAGATCGGCAGTGAGCCGGTCGGCGTTGGAGTTGGCGTGGCGGGACAGGTCGAAAAGGCTAGCGGCGCTGTCCTCTTTGCGCCCAACCTTCAGTGGCATAACGTCCCCCTCCAGCATGACCTTCATGAGGCGCTCGACCTCCCTGTTGTTGTCGTCAACGATGTCCGGGCGGCCACCTGGGGGGAATATCTGCACGGCGCAGGCAGGGGAACCGACGACCTCGTCTGCCTCTTTATCGGCACCGGCATTGGGGGGGGAGTTGTTGCAAACGGGAGTGTGCTGCGGGGAGCCTCGAACACTGCGGGTGAACTGGGCCACACCGTCGTCGACCTCCATGGCCCGATTTGCAAGTGTGGCAACACCGGTTGCGTTGAGGCGATTGCCGGTGGGGCCTCCATTGCCCGACGCGCTAGGGAGGCGATAGAGGCCCACCCAGAGGAGGGGAAAGCCCTACTCAAGCTGGCAGGAGAGACCGAGCAGGTGATCACCCAGCATGTGATTGAGGCGTTCCGAAAAAACGACCCCCTAGCCACCCGCCTTATCGAAGAGGCCAAGGAGGCCCTCATTGCCTCCTGCACCAGCTTTATCAATGCCTTTGGCCCCTCTCGCCTGATCCTGGGCGGCGGCGTAACGCAAGGGCTGCCGGAGCTTATTGAGTGGATCGAAGCGGGCGTCAGAAAGCGGGCTCTCAAGGCGGCAACCAACGGCCTCACCGTCCATAAGGCGACCCTGGGTAACCACGCCGGAGTTGTCGGCGCCGGCGCCCTCGCCCTCCGCGAGTTTGGGTAGGCCGAAAGGGGCTACTTGTTCAATCGCGTGATCGCCTTTTGGGCCTCCGGGCCAGTCGATTTTCTGTAGTGTTTGAGAGCCTGCGTAGGGTCTTCCTTCGCTTCATAACACTGACCTAGCCCGTAGTGAGCCACGCTATGACTCTGTTGGTCGTCAAACTGATCCAGCTCCTCGCTATCCACTGCCAACACAGCGTTGAAGCACTCAATGGCTCCCTCGAGGTCCTTTTTAACCCCATTTCCCATGCAGAGACAGGTCCCTTTAATGATAGATGAGGTAAGATCTTGTAAGTCGGCTCCGATATTAGCCCAATGGAAGGCTTCCTTTGTGTTCTTGGAGAAGAGATCGTTGCCAAGGAGCAGCTGGCTGGCAAGCTCTCCGCAAGCCTCAGGCCACTTAGCGTTCGCTGCTTTGAACAGCCACTCCTTGTAAGCGTCCCAGTCCGTATCGACGGCCTCGCCATCGACGAAGGCCTGGGCTACTTTGTACATCGCTTCGGGATGGTTCTTGGTTGCTGCTGTCCTGAAATTGGAATAGGCGAAGTCGATGTCCTCGTCGCATCCCCACCCGTATTCATAGCATTCGCCGAGCCGGAAGGTCGCTTCTACGTGCCCCTCATCGGAGAGCTTATCAAAGCACTCAAAGGCTATCTTCTCTTGCCCGTCATCTGACAGCATTTTTGCTATAGAAAACGCTTTATCCCAAGCCTTGAGTTCAATGTGACGGTTAAAGGCCTGCTCGGCAATTTTCAGGGCTTTTTTCTTGTAACCGCCTTTCATAAAGGCATCGAACGCCGCGGCGTAGTCCTTAACATCGCGATACCAAACGCCCACATCACCGTAAGCTTTTGTATACCCGCGGTCCACAGAGAGCTGATAGAGGCTCAGCTCCTGGTCTTTATCACTATCGTGGAGGAGCGTACCCCAGAGCGCAGGGGCCTTTTTATGGCCCCCGTTTGACGCCTGTGAAAGGTACTTCTCGGCCTGCTGGTTGCTTTCAGGAGTAGAAGGCTCTAGGTAGTACCACCATGCTCCTAGCTTATATTGTGCTTCAATAAGGGTTTCGTTATCAGAATCCCCCGCATGTTTGATGGCCGCTTCCAGATAGGTCTGAACCTCTGGATCTTCGTTATCTAGTGCCTTGCCAACCAGAAGGGAGGCCTTGGCGTGCCCCATTTGCGAGGCCCTCTTTAGCTCCTCGATGGCTTGCTTGTTGTCCTCCAGTTGAAGGTTAGCAGCCGCCCGAAGATAAATTGTCTCTGCCGATTCTGATGAATGAGGCGTGCTTGAAGGTGGGGCCTCCTTTTCCTTAGTCGATGAGTTAGGCTTAAGAGAGTGGGTCTTCGTTCGAGTGTCGCCTTTCTCTTTCGGGGGATCCTCTGGCTCATTTACCTTTTGTTCATGATTATGAGGGTCGATCTTCCTTAGAGAGGGACGCTTCTCCTTCGGCTCGGATTGGTTTGTCGTTGGGGTGGTACTGGACGAGCTGCTTATGCTTTTAGAGGGTTTATTTTGTTGAGCGGGTTTGAGGCTGTTTGTGGGTTTATTTTGTTGAGCGGGTTTGAGGCTGTTCTCAGGCTTAAGTGGTTGAGCGGGTTTGAGGCTGTTTGTGGGTTTATTTTGTTGAGCGGGTTTGAGGCTGTTCTCAGGCTTAAGTGGTTGAGCGGGTTTGAGGCTGTTTGTGGGTTTATTTTGTTGAGCGGGCTTCTCCAAGGCATCCTCATCAAGAGGAGGAGGTGGTGGTGGTAAATCGTCAAAATCCGCTGGTGGTGGCAGGAAGGTTAGGTCTGGAGGGGGTAGGTTGTCGAGGTTAGGTGGAGGGGGGCTGGGATGTTTGGGGGGCTCGGGAGCGTCCGGAAGCTCATCTTCTTTTTCATCTGAATTGGGGCCTTTGTTTTCCTCTGGAGGCTTGGGATCGGAGGGGGGGTGCGCTGGAGCTCGGCTGAAGGGATTTACCTTGACCAGCCCGGCAGCGGAGAGGGCAAGTCCCGTGGTGACCAGTACCGTTGCTCTGTAGGGAAAATCGGTGATCTGAGCAAATCGGGCCAGGGAGGCCACCCTCTCCATCTTGGATAGAAGTAGGGGTAAAACCGTTAGGCCAGCTCCAAGCCCAACCATTAGGTAACCCGTACTCGCTTCGTGTCTTGGCTCAACCATAGTATTCTCCCCAGATAGAAGGCCGATGGCCTCCACTTCTCTGTTATAGTCATTATTTCGTGAGCAATTTTAGGGTGGCCCTCACTTTTGTGGCCAGCACTAAACTTAGAAGGGGCAAACTAGCCCATCTATCTCTCGGGTGGCTCGGAAGAGCCAGGGGGAAAGGGTGGGGAGGAGGTGGCCCGCCATGAGGAGGGCAGGGGTCTGGAGGAGGGCCCGATGAAGGGCCTTGGCAATGGCAATGCGGCGGGTGTAGCGCTTTAGCCACGCCTGACGGAAGAGGGGGGCTTTGTTGTTTAAAATGTACTCGGCAGCCATCACCCCCGAGGTAATTCCCATCGCTAGCCCCTCGCCACAAATAGGGGCGACGGTACCCGCAGCATCGCCGATAAACAGAGCATTTTCCCAGTTGGGGACCGGCCGGACCCCAAATTCAGGAGCCGGGACCTCGAGCCAGTCGAAAAGGGGTTTTAGGGGGAAAGGGAGAAGGGAGGAGGGATTGCAGGGCCCCTTCGAAAGGCAGGCGACATTGAGGGTGTCGGGCGCGACTTGGGAGATCCCCAGGTAGGCCCCTTTAAAAAGATGCATCTCAAGGTGGTCAAGGCTCCCTCGGAAATGGGCCTTGTAGCCCCGGTAGGGAAAGTGGGGGCGCTTTTGGCCGGTGAGACGCCCAGTACCGATGATGGCGTAGGGAGCAGAGAGCTCCTTTTGTCCGACCTTCGCGACCCAAAGGTCATCTCGTTTTATCAGACTATCTGCGGAGGTGCTTGTGAGGACTTCGACGCGGGCGGCCAGGGCGGTATCAAAGATATAGCGGGGGGCGCTGCCCGCCGCCTGAGGGAGATCGAAGGAGAGCGTGCGGCCCTTGTAGTGAAAGTCGGCGCGGCTAAGGCGGATTTGGGGAGCAAGGCCCCACCGCTCTAGGATGGGGAGGGCCTCGGGAGAGACAAACTCGCCGCAGACCTTGTGGGAGGGGTAGGTGCCCGCTTCGAGGACGAGGGCGGGGCACCCGGCATCGGCCAGGTGATTGGCCGCGGCAAGGCCCGCAACACCCCCACCAATGATCAGAACGTGACAATCCATCGAAAGGGCCACCTCCACCTTACCTGATAAGAGGTGATGGCGCCTTGTGTCAAATAGCGGCCCCACTCCCGCCGGGTAAAGGCTCGCCGGATGGAGAGGAGGCCGTCTTGGGTGATGAGCCGGTTGTGAAAGAGGCGGGAGGCTACCTCAAAGGAGGCGTAGGCGATAGGGGAGCGGTGGAGATCGCTGAGTATGACCTTTTGCTTGGCAAGGGCCTTGGCCTCTTTTAGAAATTGGACGAGCTCCTCATCTCCCATGTGGTGGCAGACGAGGGTGGCGGTGACCACATCGACCGGCTCAAGGGCCGCTAGGCTCTTCTCTTGCTGGACCTTGAAGGTGAGATTGGGGAGTTTAGGCTGTGTCTTTTGAGCAAAAGCGATTGCCGCCTCGGAGAGGTCGATGCCGGTGACTTGGGCCTGGGGATAGGTTTTGGCCAGGAGCGCCGTAAAGTAGCCGCCGCCACATCCGACGTCGAGGATCGAGGTAGGGGAGAGGCCCTTAAAGGCCTTGAGGGTGTTCTCATCGCCGCCGAGGTATTCCCCAATCTGTCCCAATTTCAAAAGGCAGTCGTCGTACTCCTCCGGGGTGTAGTCGCCTGTATCGAGGGCCTCGAGTTCGTAGCTCTTCTTCATCATATGCACGGCATGGAAACCCAGTCCTTCAGGTCTGGGAGGAAATGCCGTCTCCTGGTTGGTGTTGTGTCAAAATTGCGCATTCTAGATAATCCTCTTACGTGCCCACCAAAACCGTCTGTTGCAAGCTTTCGACCACTGACGAGCAGTCGAGAGCTCTTGTCGATACCAGCCGCCGCTACTCGGATGCCTGTAACCTTGTCCTTCAGAGAGCCATTGTGGAGAAGACCCACAATCCCATCAAGCTCCACAAGCTGTGTTACAACGAAATCCGGGAGTGTTTTGGACTGTCTGCCAACCTTGCGGTTCGCGCTATCCGCCGCGTGTCAGGCAATTTAACCCGCCTACAGGGTGCAAGAAAGCGGCCTAGGCGATTTCAGCCAAGGAGTGTCGATTACGATGCTCGAATCTTCTCCTTTTGGGGCCAGAAGGAGCTCGTTTCCCTGACCACTACGCAAGGAAGGATCCGCCTGCCTATGGTGTTAGGTGATTTCCAAAGGGGAGCTCTTGAGGGACAGACTCCTACTTCGGCCACTGTGATCAACAAGGGGGGTGTCTGGTACATCCACATTGTCGTCGAATATAACTCCGAAACCGCTCTGGGAGACGGCGTGATGGGTATCGATTTGGGCATCACGAACATAGTCGCCACCTCGACTGGTCATCTGGAACAGGGGGACTCAAGGCAGACATACAAAGCCAAACGGGCTGCTATTCGTGCCAGCTTGCAGTCCAAGGGAACGCGGGGAGCCCGGAGGCTTCTGCGCAAATTGTCAGGCCGAGAGAATCGGTCTATCCGTCACCAGAACCACCTCTTGTCTAAACAGCTGATTGAGGAAGCCAAAAGGCACAAATGCGGTGTGATCCGCATGGAACAGCTTAAGGGGATCCGCAGCAGAACCAAGACATGGAATAAACACAGGAACCGGATGGTTTCGGGCTGGAGTTTTTACCAGCTGCAGCAGTTTGTCCTCTACAAGGGAAACGCTGTCGGGATCACCGTTGAGTGGATCGATCCTGCTTACACGAGCCAGACCTGCCATTCCTGTTTGCAACTGGGCTCTCGTGAGTGGGAGCAATTTTGCTGTACAACCTGTGGCGATTGCCATGCTGATTTCAATGCGGCGTGTGTGATCTCCTTAGGCGGGGCTGTCTGTAAACCAGCCCGAATCAGCAGCGCTAGCTAGCTGAAAGCTTTCGCCTTTAGGCGAGAGTTGTTTACGTCAGTTTGAGTCCTTCCATGGACAAGCCCGGCCCAAAGCCGACGCCGATGGTAGGGCCTCGCTTTTCGAGAAGCTCTTCGAGAACAAAAAGGAAGGTGGGGCTCGACATGTTTCCGTATTTGCGCAGCACCTCCCAAGAGGGGGCAAGCTGCTCTTTGGTCAGGCCGCAAGCCATGCCGATGCCGTGGAGTATCGCCTTGCCACCGGGATGGAAGGCCCACTGACACCCCTCAAGATCCCCAAAGCCGGCGACAAACTGCCTAATTTCTCGCCGTATGGAGAGGGGAACCTCCTCGGTCAGGGTCATCAGGTAGCCGGTATCCCCCGCCCGCCAGGTCATCTGGTCCAGGCTCTCTTCAAATGCCAGCGCCCGATGTTCCCCAATCTCCCACAGGGAGGTCTCATCGGCGGTGGGCTCACAGCCGACGACGACCGCTGCCGAGCCATCGGCAAAAAGGGCGTTGCTGACAAAGGCCTCGGGGTGGTTGTCGGCTTGGAAGTGGAGGGAGCAGAGCTCGGTGCAGATGGCGAGGATCCGGGCCTTTGGATTTTCCCGGGCAAAGGCCTTGGCGACCTTCAGCACACTAAAGGCGCCAAAGCACCCCATGTTGTTGATCCCCAGCCGGACCACACTCCGCCTCAATCCCAAGGCATCGGTAAGTAAAAATTCGATTCCGGGGGCCATTACCCCGGTGCAGGAGGCGTGAAGGATGTGGGTGATCCCCTCTGGGTTGCCCCCCCACTGCTCGAGGGCCTTGCGGGCACTCTTTTCAGCGAGCTTAGGGGCCTCCCTCCAGTAGAGCTCATTGCGCCGCCCTGTCCCAGGGACCCTGTTGGGGTAGTCCTGGCCAAAAAGCTCGCCGCTCAGGGGGGACTGGAGGAAGTCCTGAGCCACTGTATACCGGTGCTCGATCCCTGAGCGGCAAAAGATCCGCCGGCACTTTTCGGCATCTGCCCCCTGGAGCCCAAGGGTTTGGATCACGCTTTCGACAATAACTTCTTGCCTCCCCCCGTGCTCAGGCAGGGCGGTCGCAAGGGAGAGGATGGAGGGGTTCATAGGGGCTACAGTTTACCAGAGGGGGGGGATTTGCGACATAACTCAATGCCCTAGGGGGTTTACTCCTTCTTCCGCAATAACCTCTCTCTTGTTGCCAATCTGACCGATTCTCTTCAGAAAGGGGGAACCCGGTTTGGGGATTCACCTTACGATACTAAGAGGCCTAGTCGAAAAGTAGGCGCTTAGGGATGGTGGGGCTATGCGACGCCCCACCTCCCTCTACCGGATCCAGTTTCACAGGGGCTTTACCCTTAGAGATGCCCTCCCCCTTCTCGATTATTGGAGCAGGCTTGGGATAAGCCACCTCTACGCCTCACCGCTGACACTTGCGGTGCCCGGCAGCCTCCACGGCTACGATGTGCTCGACTATGGGCAGATCGATCCCGATCGGGGAAATGAAGAGGACCTTGAAGCCCTTGTCAATGGGCTGCGCGAGAGAGAGATGGGCCTTGTCCTCGATATCGTTCCGAATCACATGGCGATCTCCCATCCCGGTAACCGGTGGTGGTGGGATGTGCTCGAAAAGGGGCCAGGTTCTGCCTACGCAGGCTATTTCGACATCGACTGGGAGGGGGGGAAGGTGGTCCTCCCCTGTTTGGCCCGCCCCCTCGAGGAGGCGGTAGAGAGGGGAGAGCTGCGGCTGGTGGAAGAGGGGGGGCGCCCTTTGGTAGCGAGTTTCGAACGCCGCTTTCCGCTAAAGAGCGAGCCAAAAGGAAGGGAGCTGCTGGCGCTGCTAGCGGAGCAGCACTACGAGCTCTGCTACTGGCGAGAGGGGAGCCGCCGGATCAACTACCGCCGCTTTTTCGACATCTATGACTTGGCAGGGCTAAGGGTGGAGGAGAGGCGGGTCTTCGACGATGTCCACCGGCTGGTTCTAGAGTGGGTAGGGCGGGGTTGGATCGATGGCCTCCGGATTGACCACGTCGATGGGATGGCCGACCCGACTCAGTACCTGATCGACCTGCGCAAAGCAGCCCCCCATGCTCTATTGTGGGTAGAAAAAATTTTAGTTGGAAAGGAGAGGCTTCCTGAGCAGTGGCCGGTCGAGGGGACCACGGGCTACGACTACCTCAACTCAGTGGGGGGGCTCTTTGTCGACTCGGGGAATCGGGAGCTCTTTGAGGCGATCTACCGGGAGTTTACCGGCATTCAGGAGGGGCCTCTGGAGGTAGTGGTGGAGGCAAAGCGGGAGGTTTTGGAGCGCTCCTTTATCAGCGAGGTGGAGCGGCTATCCGCACCGGGTAAAGAGGTGGTGCAGGCGGTGGCCGCAGCCTTTCCGGTCTACCGGACCTACTTTAGGCCGGGTGAGGAGACAGCGGAGGACCGGCCCCACCTCGAGGCGGCGATCGAGACCGCAAAGAGACTGCGCCCCTCCTTGGCTTCAGCCCTCGATGGGTTTCTAGAGCTCTTCTCGGAGAGGGGAGACTTCGTCCGGCGCTTTCAGCAGCTGACCGGCCCGGTGATGGCCAAAGGGGTAGAGGATACCGCCTTCTACCGCTACTTCCCGCTCGCTTCCGTCAATGAGGTGGGGGGAGAGGTGGGGGACTTTGGGGTGACGGTCGAGGAGTTCCATAAGCAAAATCGGGAGCGGCTAGAGAGATTCCCCCATACATTGCTGACCACCTCGACTCACGACACCAAGCGGTCGGGCGATGTCCGGATGCGGATCCACGCCCTCTCAGAGATACCGGAGGAGTGGAGCGCTGCTCTTCTCCGTTGGCACAGCGAAGCGAGCGGCTGGGGCATCGACCTTGATCCCAACACCGAGTATTTGCTTTATCAGACGATGGTGGGGGCGTGGCCCCACGGGTATGAGCCCGATTTTAGGGAGCGGCTCATCGCCTACATGGAGAAGGCGGGAAAGGAGGGGAAGGTCCAAACAAGCTGGACCGACCCCAATCCCGAGTACTGGGAAAGGCTTGAGGCCTTTATCGGCCGGTGCCTTGATCCAGCTTGCCCCTTTCGCGAGGATTTCATCCGCTTAGCGGATCGGGTCGCCAAGGCAGGGCGGATGAATGGCCTCTCCCAGCTGGTGCTCAAGTTGGCCTCCCCCGGCATTCCCGAGTTTTACCAGGGGACGGAGCTTTACCAGCTCACCCTTGTCGACCCCGACAACCGCCGCCCTGTCGATTATGAGGGGAGGGTGTGGGCTCTCGGCGAGGTGGAGGAGAGGCTGCCGGCCGACTGTCCCGATCCGATTCAGAAGTTGGCGGTGATCCGCGCTGGTCTCCATCTTCGAAGGGCCCTACCAGAGCTATTCTGGAGGGGGCGCTACTTGCCTCTGGAGGTGCGGGGAGAGGGGGCTCGCCATGTGATGGCTTTTGCTAGGGAGTGGGAGGGGAGGTGTGTCGTTGCAGCCGTGAGTCGGTTTTCCCTCCAATTCACCGGATGGGGGGAGACGACCGTTGTGCTGCCGCCGGAGGTAGCGGGGCGGTACCACGATACCCTCTCCCGTCAGGAATTTGAGGGGTTAGAGCTCTCAGCTGAGGCTCTCTTCAGCCGGATGCCGGTAGCTCTTCTGGAGCGAGGTTCCAGCTCCTAACTTCCAGGTGACTCCCCAAAAGAAAATCGCAGAGGTGGCCCGTGCTGACCTTGCGCCGCTCGGGGTCGAGGAGGCGGATCACCCCTCCACTTCCGACGCCAAGAATCACCGCATCGGAGGGGTACCTCTCCTTTAGCGCAGCAAACCAGCCCTCCAGCCCCTCTCGCACTTCACCCTCACTCCCTCCAAAGAGCCCCTTTGGCCAGGTTCCCCGCTCTTGCCACTCGGTGTAGGCCTCGGGCCACCCCTCGATTAGCTCCGGGCCCGTTTTTCCCTCCCACGGCCCATAGTCGATCTCGTTGAGCGCCTCGGTGGTCAGAAGCTCGCCTGTATAGCCCATCGCTCTAGCGGCAATCTCGGCCGTCTCCCGCTGCCGCCTTAAGCTGCCCGAATAGATGGCCGCAATCGGTAGATCGCAGAGCGCCTCTCCGAGCGCCTGTGCTTGTGCCCGCCCACTCTCTACCAGGGGGAGATCGGTCTTGCTCCCAACTTGAAAGGGGGTGTCGCCAGGGCCAAAGGTGTTGCCATGCCGGGCAAGCAGGAGCCTCATACAAGTTCGCCCTCACGCTCGATGATCTCCTCTACGGTGGCGATATCCTCGGGGCGGTCGACCGAACCGTGAGTCCTTCCCCGGTAATCGACCTCCACAATGCGGATGGGGATCCCATTCTCTAGGGCCCGCAATTGCTCGAGTCCCTCGGTTTTTTCAAGGGGGCTCTGCGGAAGCCTAGTGAGCCTAAGGAGAGCCTCCCTGCGGTAGGCGTAGAGGCCGATATGGCGGAAAATCTCCGGCTCCCCCTTTCGGGAGAAGGGGAGGAGCGCTTTTGAGAAGTAGAGCGCATCGCGATTAAGGTCGAAGACGACGGTCGTGCCGGTCGAGGAGCCCTCTCTTTTGGATTGGATGAAGGCGACTTTAGCCTCTCCCGTTAGGCGCACTGCGGGCGTTGCCACCTCCACGTTGGGGTGGCGCTCCATCTCATCCAGTAGAGCCTTGACGACCCAAGGGGGGGTTAGGGGCGCGTCCCCTTGCAAGACGAGGATGACAGCGGCATCGGGAAAGTGGTCGGCCACCTCAGCTGCTCTGTCGCTCCCCGTCTTGTGGGTGGGGTGGGTCATCACCACCTCTGCACCGAACCCCTTTGCAAAGTGGGCAAGCTCGGCATCGTCGGTCGCCACCACGACTTGGGCCCCCGCGGCCCTTCCAATTCGCCATACCCGCTCTACCATCGCCACCCCCTTAATTTTGGCCAGCGGCTTATTGGGAAAGCGGGTCGAGCCCATCCGGGCCGGAATGACAATCAGGGGGTGGGTCATAGGTTGGAGCTTATTGCACTGGTAGATATGGGGTCAAGCATCTGATTATTAGCACTTAAGGAAATAAGGAAAATTCCATTGAGGGAAAGTGGGAAATTCGGTAATATGGAAATAGGCAAGGAGGGAAAGATGGAAAAGCTCGTAGAATCGGATGGAAAGGGGCGGCTTACTCTAGGAACAAAGTACGCCTATTTAAGATTCATTGTCGAAGAAAAGGATGGGGACCTTGTGCTGAAGAAGGTGGTGGTTGTCCCCGAGAAGGAGCTGTGGCTCTATCAAAACCCTGAAGCTTTTCGCCTTGTGCAAGAGGGGCTTGAGCAAGCTAAGAGGGGAGAGCTCCACGACTACCCCCTAGATTTTACTGAGTAGACATGTTCGCGCTAAAATGGACCAGCCGGGCAATTACGGACTTTGAGCGGATCAAGAGCGAGGGAGCTAAGAAAAAGGGGTCGCGCCAGGCAGGTCTGTTAAAACAGGTGACAAAGGCCCTTGAGATTTTGTCTCACAATCCGCGACATCCCGGGCTTCAGACGCATGCCTACTCACGGCTCCAGCACCCTTGGTCCCCCAAGGAAAAGGTTTTTGAGGCCTATGCGCAAAACCGCACTCCAGGCGCTTACCGCGTCATGTGGTGCTACGGTCCGGAGTCTGACCAGATTACCATTTTGGCGATCATTCCCCATCCGTAGGCTCTGCGTACGCCCTTAGAAAGTTATGGCGCCGTCCTCTTACTGCATCGGCCACCTTGTTGGCTCGATTCGCTAAGAGGCCGCCTGCCATAACTTTCTAAGGACGTACGCTCTCCCCTTTTCATAAAACGGTTTACATTCTATACGCGGGAGAGGAAGAGGAGGTAGGGTGTGACCGAAAATAGGGAGCTGGAGCGGCTTGAGGCCCATAGGACGCGGAAGGCCAACTGGAAGAAGTGGGGCCCCTACCTCAGCGAACGGGGATGGGGAACGGTCCGCGAAGACTATAGCCCCAATGGCGAGGCCTGGACCTTCTTCCCCCACGACCACGCCAGAAGCAAGGTCTACCGGTGGAATGAAGATGGGCTAGCCGGCATCTGCGACCGCAATCAGTACCTCTGCATGGCCTTTTCCCTGTGGAATGGGAAAGACCCCATTTTGAAAGAGCGGATGTTTGGCCTGAATAACCAGCAGGGGAATCACGGGGAGGATGTAAAGGAGTACTGGTTCTACCTCGACTCAACGCCGACCCATAGCTACATGAAGATGCTCTACAAGTACCCCCAGGCCGAGTACCCCTACAAGAACCTGGTAGAGGAAAATGGGCGGCGAGGCTACCTCGATCCCGAGTATGAGCTCCTCGATACTGGTGTTTTTAACGAGGACCGCTACTACGACTGCTACTTTGAGTACGCAAAGGGAGGGCAGAGCGATATCCTGTGCAAAGTGACGGTGTGTAACCGGGGACCGGAAGAGGCGCACCTCCACCTCCTCCCCAATGTCTGGTTCCGAAATACCTGGGTCTGGGGCTACGATAGCGGGCCGATGGGCGACGTTCCCGTGCGCCCTTCAATGAAGGTAGGGGAGGGGCCGCAAGGGGTCTCGACGCTTGAGTGCGAGCACAGTGCCCTGGGCAAGATGTACTTCTACGCCAATGGGGCCCCCGACCTCCTCTTCACCGAAAATGAGACGAACAACCAGCTCCTATTCGACCTTCCCAACCGCCACCCCTACGTGAAGGATGCCTTCCACCGGTATCTGGTCAAGGAGGAGCGGGGCGCAGTCAACCCGAAAAAGGTGGGGACGAAGGCAGCCGCTCACTACAAGCTGAGAGTGCCGGCGCACGGAGAACAGACCGTTTGGCTCCGGCTCAGTAAGGAGGCCCATTCCGACCCCTTTGGCGACTTTGAGAAGGTCTTCAAAGAGCGGAAGGAGGAGGCCGATGTTTTTTATCAGACGTTGCACAACCCCGACCTTTCGGATGAGGAGCGGCGCGTTCAGCGGCAGGCCTTTGCAGGCCTCCTCTGGTCGAAGGAGCTCTACTACTACGATGTGGAACAGTGGCTCCACGGGGACAACCCCGCGATTCCCCAGGAGAAATCCCGCCTTTTCGGACGGAACCACAACTGGCAGCACCTGGTTAACTTCGATGTGATCTCGATGCCCGACAAGTGGGAGTATCCCTGGTACGC
This sequence comes from Parachlamydiales bacterium, assembly GCA_050250135.1. Lineage (GTDB taxonomy): Bacteria > Chlamydiota > Chlamydiia > Chlamydiales > JAFEGQ01 > JBFWPF01. Next base: position 36,001 of record JBFWPF010000004.1, read on the forward strand.
GACCTGGGACCTGGCCTTCCACTGCATTGCGCTTGTGCTGGTCGATCCCGATTTTGCCAAGCGGCAGCTCCTCTTGTTGACGCGGGAGTGGTACATGCATCCGAACGGGGCGCTTGCGGCCTACGAGTGGAACTTTGATGATGCCAACCCGCCGGTCCACGCTTGGGCGGCGTGGCGGGTCTTTAAGATCGATGCCAAGATGACTGGAACGCGGGACATCGAGTTTCTTGAGGGGATTTTCCATAAGCTCCTCCTCAACTTCACCTGGTGGGTCAACCGGAAGGACTCCGAAGGGAACAACGTCTTCCAAGGGGGCTTTCTCGGCCTCGACAACATCAGCATATTCGACAGAAGCCATGCGATTCCCAAAGGGGGGCGGGTCGACCAGTCCGATGGGACGAGCTGGATGGGTTTTTACTCGCTCACGATGATGAAGATCGCCCTCGAGCTTTCGGTTGAGGACCCGATCTACCAGGATAGCGCGACCAAGTTCTTCGAGCACTTCCTTCGGATCGCCCACGCGATGACTAACCTTGGTGGCAGAGGGCACTCCCTCTGGGACAAGGAGGATGGGTTTTTCTACGATGCCCTCCACACCCCTGATGGGGCGACCCACCCGCTCAAAGTCCGCTCTCTGGTGGGCCTGATGCCGCTCCTTGCCGTCGAGACGCTGGAGCCCGAGGTGCTCGAGCGGTTTCCCGTCTTTGCCCGCCGCATTCACTGGTTTGTTAACCAGCGCCCCCACTTAGCGGGAAATATGACCTGCCTGGAGGCGCCGGGTAAAGGGGAGCGGCGGATCATGTCGATCCTCACGAAAGAGCGCCTGTTGAGTGTCCTTAAGTACCTCTTAAACGAGGAGGAGTTCCTCAGCCCTCACGGGATCCGCTCGGTCTCCAAGTACCATGAGGCCCACCCCTACACCCTCCACATCGACGGGAGCGACTACACGATCGACTACCAGCCGGCCGAGTCGAAGTCGGGTCTGTTTGGAGGGAACTCCAACTGGCGGGGGCCGGTCTGGTTCCCGATCACCTACCTGCTGATCGAGTCGCTCCAGAAGTTTCAGCACTACTACGGCGATGATTTTAAAGTGGAGTTTCCGACCGGCTCGGGAGAGCATCTCAACCTAAAAGAGATCGCCCGCCGTCTGTCGCAGCGGATGTGCAGCCTCTTTATGCCCGATGATCAGGGGAGGCGGCCAGTCCATGGAAAGCGGGAGAAGTTTCAGACCGATCCCCACTGGAAAGATCTCCTCCTCTTTCATGAGTATTTTCATGGGGACACAGGAGAGGGGCTTGGGGCCTCCCACCAGACCGGGTGGACCGGCCTTGTGGTCAAGCTGCTGCAGCAGTCGGGCGGTATCGACTACTCAACACTCTCGAATATTCCGGTTAGTGCCCACGAGGGCTAGAGGCAGGGCATCTGCAAAGTCTGTGCCAGTTGTTCATTGCCTACCCTTAAGTTGATTAGGGCGTGTAATCAATTAGGGGGAGACCCCTGGGGAGCAATCCCAGCGTTCGGATCGCCTATCTATTGTAGCATTAACGTAGGGTGGGCTACTTTGTCCCCCGGGCCATGTCCCATGGACATGCGTTTTGCCTCCTACACCCCCTCTGTGCCTCTCTGTGTTCTCTGTGGTAAAATCCTATCTGAATGGTCAGCCAGACTTTGCAGATGTCCTGGGGCTAGAGGAGTTTGAAGTAGGCCTCTTGTGCCTTTTGGAGGGCTTCGCTGCCGCTAGGGTCTAGCTGCCAGTTCTGGTGGGCATATTTGAAGATCTCTCCTAGGTTCCTCTTACGCTCCTCTGAGAGGGTGGCATATTCGGTGCGGAGGGACCAACTGAGGTACTCAAATAGAGGAGCAGCCTCAGCCGGGGCGCTGTTCTCCCACATGCCCAAAATCCACCAGGCAAGTCGGCAGTCGGCATCCCACTTGGCGCACAGGAACTCAAAGTACTGGCTCAGGTTGGCCCATTTGTTCATCGCCAGCCAGTTGTTGTAGGTAGTGACTTGAGGAACGGTCGAAATCGCTTTGTAGTCCTCCCAAGCGCCTCTGAGATAGCCATATTGCATGATAAGTTGGCGGCAAAGCAGCGGCTCCTCGATAGTGGGCATTCTTCTCATCTCGTCCATAAAGGTCCGCAGGTGCCCCGTTACCTTCTGCAGATGCCCCTTCCAGTCATGCTCACTATCAGAAGACCACCCCTTCATCTCAGCAAAGAGCTTTGCTAGCTCCTCGCCAGGCATCTTTTGGATAGTGGGCTTGGTGTGCGGCTGCACCTCTTTGGAGAAGCGGTCAAGGGTGGCAAGGTCGACCGGTGTGATTGTTGGCAGCGTAGGGGGAGGTGGTGGCGGAGGAGAGTCCTCCACTACCCACCGGCGCGCAATCAGGGAGAGGGAGAGAGGGGTCAGCGCCGCTGCATAGAGGGCAGCCTTGTAGGGGATCTCCTGCGCAAGGCGGATGGCCAGGGCCGTTGCTATCCCATGGAGGCACAGTGAAGCGGTTAACTCCCCACTCGTCTTAGGATGGACAATCGGTTGAATAGAGGGCATCGGAATCCCTACTTCCCTGCAAGGCTCTTGGTCGCCGGCCAGTTAAGGTAGCAGGCCCCAGCGCCCAGCCCCGCCAGCATCAGCAGGTCGATCTGCGCCCCAAATGGGGAGAAGCGGGCCCCGAGTAGAGAGCGCCCCAAATTAAAGCCAATGAGGGTCAGGTTGCTGTAGTGAACTGGGTCTTTAATATTTTTCTTGTCGATGATGTAGCCCGCCGCCAAAAGGGTCGGAGAGACCAGAAGAGGAGACCAACCCAAAAGGGTAGAAACAACCGTAGGGGCAACAACAATAAGCCCAGTAACAGCCTTCTCAGAATTAATCGTGCTGTCCATCTAATAACACCACCTTTTTGTGAGGGAGTATAGTTCTTGGGCTATTATTCTGTCAATGGTGTCAATTTAAAATAAATTTTAGTATTTTATACCCTATTGGGATCGGGTACAATCTTTGCCGATTGTATGCGAAAAATCTCCATTACCAGTTTTATCTGTGCCCTCCTCCTCACGGTCTCCCTCTTTGGAGCCCATCCTCTTTTCTCCCGCTATCCCAAGGAGATGGAGGGGGCGGTAGAGGCGATCTCGGCCCTCCCTGAGGCAAAGGCCCTCCTTGATACGGTCTACCGGGAGGGGAGGGTTGAGCTGATCTCCGAACATGGCTATGGCAATTTCTCCGCCTTTTGGGTGGGGGGGCGCCGGGCCGTCTGCGTCCCCGATGTCAAAAGGAAGGAACAGGGGGAGCTGATCCGCTCGATCCTTTTTGAGCTCCATAACGCCAAGGCCAACGGGAAGTTGGCCACCCTTGATCGGCAGGTCAGGGGGGGTAAGATCTCCCGGGCAGCCTTTGTCGAGGGGGTCGAACGGATTGAGTTTCAGAATGTTCAGGAGGCCTGCGCCCTCTTGCGCAGAGGGGTGGCCAGGGGGATCTTCCCCAAGACGGCCCTGTGGGAGATGCCCACTCAGTTTGACGAGTACTATCTGATTCAGCAAAGGGCGGGCCATTCGGCTTGGATTGGCCACCGCTACGACCAGATGATTGCGGGCCGCACCTAGCCCTTTATCTTACCACCTGTTAACTGTAAGGAAAATATTTCCTTAACAGGAGTGGGTGATGAAGGGGATTGCGTTGGGGCTGGCTCTAGTAGCGGGGGCCCCCTTATTAGGATTATCGACGATCGATGAGGGGCCCATACACGAGGGCTATATCCAGCCGATCGAGGGGGGGATCCTCCTCTCGGCGGTGGAGAAGGCGCCGCCCGAGAGGGAGGTTGTGGAGAGGCTCCCTGCCTCTCCTGATGAACAGGCCGACTGGCTATCGGGTTACTGGGCTTGGAATGGGGACTCCTATGTCTGGATGAGCGGTGTGTGGCGCCGCCCCCCACCGGGCCATCTCTGGATCGAGGGGAGCTGGAAGGAGTATCCCGAGGGGTGGGTCTGGTCCCCTGGCTTTTGGAGCCCTGTTGCGGAGAGTGAGCTGGAGTATATTGGAGATCCCCCGCCCGATCCGATCGAAGAGGAGGCCTCCGATCCGCCAGTGGAGAGCTTTTGGATGCCGGGCTATTGGTCCTATAACGAATCGAGCCGCGATTATGCATGGGTGAGCGGCGAGTGGATGCGTTTCGATCCGAACTGGGTGCTTGTGCCCGCCCACTATGTGTGGCGCCCGCAGGGGTATGTGTTTATCCGCGCCTATTGGGATTGGCCGCTTGAGTCGCGAGGGAGCGCCTATGCGCCGGTTCGGGCGAGGGGGGGCGAGACCTACACGCCCGATGAGACGCTCGATGATGAGACCCTTGTTCGCCGCTTGGTGGTCTACTACCCGAACTACCTCTGCTTCTATCACCACCACTACTACTACCACTACAATTTCTGGGCCGGATGGTGGGGGACCCCTCCCTGGTGGGGATGGAACAGCTGGTGGAGTTTTGGCTGGGGCCCCCACTGGGATGTCTGGTGGTGGTACACCCATCCCGGCTTTCCCCACCCGATCTGGCTGAACAAGTCGATGGCGGGAAGGATCTGGCCGGCGCCCCGTGCCCTGAGGGGACGGATGCGTGGAAATTGGGGTTGGCCGCTCAACATCACCCCTCACGGAATGGCGCCCGTATCGGCTGCCCGGGGGGCAATGGGGAGGCGGGGTCTTCCGGTTCTCCCTGCCAACCCGCGGCGGCGGGAGGATCTTATCAGGGGCGCTGTCCCTGAGCGGCATGAGAGGCCCCTTCGGCCCGAAGGGAGGGCTGGTGAGGCGCAGGAGCGACGGGGTATTCCGGGGCCCCGACCCGATTTCGGCCCGCGCCCCGATGTGAACCGCAGGCCGCCAACCGCCCCTCCTTTAACACCGGGCAGAAGGCCTCCGATTGGGGAGCGGGGACAGAGAGGTCCTCGGCCCACAGCGCCCCAGCCGGTGCAGCCGGGTGTCCGTCCCCATCCCCCCCGCCCAGCGCCGGGAAGAGGGCCTAGCCAAGTGACTCCGCCAGGAAGGGGACCTAGTCAAGTGACTCCGCCAGGCAGAGGGCCTAGCCAAGTGACTCCGCCAGGAAGGGGACCTAGTCAAGTCACGCCGCCAGGCAGAGGGCCTAGCCAAGTGACTCCGCCGGGAAGGGGACCTAGCCAAGTCACGCCGCCAGGCAGAGGGCCCAGCGAAGTTACCCCTCCTAGTCGCGGCCCCTCACAGGTGACCCCTCAGCCGAATTACCCCTCAAGGATGGCGCCCCGCCAATACCAACCTCGCCAATACCAACCTCGACAGGTGCAACCGAGGCAATTCCAGCCCCAGCGCTCGGCGCCCTCTGGAGGCGGTTATCAGGGAGGGGGAGGCTATCGAGGCGGAGGTGGTGGCGGAGGTGGCCGCGGAGGTGGCCATCGCTAAGCCTACCAGAGGCCGAGCCAGTGCCACCAGAGGCTTCCTAGTCCCCCCCAGACGAGGATGTTGACAAGGCCGCAGAGAAGGCCAACCCGCCACCAGGTCTTGATGTCGACATAGCCCGTTCCAAAGAGGAGGGGAGCTGCTGCCGTCCCATAGTGGGTGATCCCCGCAAAGAGGCAGCTAAAGTAGGCGAGGGTAAGGAGCGCTAGCATGGGCGGCGTCCCTAACCCGATCGCAATGGTGGCAAAGGGGACAAAAAAGGCCGAGATATGACTCGTGTTCCCGGCGAAGAGGTAATGGGCAAAAAAGTAGAGGAGGGCAAGGCAGGGGAAGGCTACTTGCCAGGAGACTCCTCCGAGTTGCCTCGTGATCATCCCCCCAATCCAATCGGTAACGCCTAAGGTCTGCAGATGGGTCGCCATCATGATAAGGGTGGCGTACCAAATGAGGGTCTCCCACGCCCGCTTCTCTCCCGTAATCTCATCCCAATTCAGGACACCGGTGATTAGAAGAAGGGTGATCCCGGTCATAGCGGCAACAGCAGGGGCTACTCCAAAGGTTGCCCCTCCGATCCAGAGCGTAAGCAACAGGAGGAGAATGGAGAGGGTGATCCCCTCCTTGCGGGAGAGGGGGCCAAGCTCCTTCAGCTTCTCCTTAGCGACATTTCGCGCATCAGAGGCCGCCCCGGTGCCGGGAGGGACGAGGCGGTAGAGGAGGGCAGGGATAGCGAGTAGGCTCACAATGGCAGGCACCAAAGCGGCCAAGGTCCAAGTGGTCCAGGAGAGGGTGTAGCCAAGGCCGCGGGCGAGCTCAGCGATAAAGAGGTTGGAGGCCATCGCCGTAAGGAAAAGGGAGCTGGTGATCACCGATCCCTGGAAGGCACAGAGGGTAAGGAAGGCGGCCATTTTGGGAGGGGCCTTTGACCCCTCCACAAGGCCCCGGAGGATCGGCATGACAATTCCCCCCGAGCGGGCGGTATCGCTGGGAATAGCGGGGGCGAGGGAAAGGTCAGCCAGGATCAGCCCCATCCCAAGGCCGAGTGTCCGCTTGCCCAAGAGCGAGATCAGGGAGTAGGCCATCCGAGTCGCCAGGCCTGAGGTAAAAAAGCCGCGGGCGATGATAAAGGCGGAGAAGACGAGCCAGACGACCGGGTTCCCAAAGGAGGCGAGCGATTCCTTGAGGGGCAACGTCCCCGTCAAGAGGGTGAGGGTCAAGCCGGTAAAGGCGACCGCCCCCATCGGGAGGGGCTTGAGAATAATACCCGCAATCGTGGCCAAAAAGAGGGCGAGGAGGTGCCACCCCTCAAGGGAAACCCCCACTGGAGCCGGCAAGAACCAGAGAAGGGCGCCGAGGGAAAAGCAGAGGAGGAGGGGGGGGAGGCGGAGAGAGGGGGCTAAAATTCCCGCTTGGGGAGAGGTACTCATAAAGAGTCGGTTTCTGTAATGTAGGAGGGAGTATACCCTTTTTTGCAGGAGAAAGCGAGTGAAAAAATGGCTTATAATATTGCTGGTGGGTCTAGGGGGGGTTGCCTCAGCCAAGGTGACTCAGGAAGAGGTACTCCGGTACTGGCTTGGGCCCCTCGACGGTCCTACCGACTTTCCCGTTCACAAGGCGCAGATTTGGTGGATGAAGGACCCTGAGGTCGACGCCGACATCCGGCAGAAGTTTGGGGCCGCTGTTGAGGCCGCTGCCAGGGGGGAGTATGACCACTGGACAGCGACTCCGCGGGGGCGCCTTGCCTTGATCATCCTGCTCGACCAGTTCACCCGCAATCTCAACCGAGATAAGGGGGAGGCCTTTGCTAACGACGAGAAGGCGCTGCGGTTAGCGATGGAGGGGATTGCAAGGGGGGAGCATACCCGTCTCTATCCGGTGGAGAGGGCCTTTCTCTACCTCCCCTTGGAGCATGCTGAGGACCCCTACTACCAAGAGCGGTCGGTCGACCTCTTTGAGCAGCTAGCGCGGGAGGTCGATCCTGAGATTAGGGCCCCCTTTGAGAGCTTTCTCGATTATGCTCGGCAGCACAAGGTGATCATCGACCGCTTTGCCCGCTTTCCCCATCGAAACCGCCCCCTCCTGCGCGATTCGACTCAGGCTGAGGTTGCCTTTCTCAGGGAGTGGGGAAATCCCTTCTAAATGGGGCAGACACTTTCTGCATCGAGACGGTCGTGGACCATTGGGACTCTCTACCTGCTGGTCTTTGCTAATTCCTTGGGTAAGACAGTCATCTTGCTCTTTGTTGCGATACTCCTTTTCGACAGGAATAGCCCCTTTCTCCCCGAGCAAACCTCCGAGGCAGCGCGTTATCTCCTCTACGGGTTGCTAATCGGGGCGTCGGCTGCAGTAGAGCTGGTTATAACCCCGTTTGTGGGAGCCATTTCGGACCGCTATGGGCGGCGGGCCATTCTTTTGGTGACGACCCTCAGCGGCATCCTCGGGTATGTCCTGTGCGTCTTTGGCAGTTATCTCTTCAGCGTCCCTCTCCTCATGCTGGGACGAGCGGTTTCGGGCCTCTCCACAGCCAATGTTTCGATCTCCATGGCCTGCATCACCGACCTAACGACTCCCCAAAATCGGGGGCGCTATATGTCGATAATCTCGATTTGCCAAGGGTTTGGCTGGGGGGTGGGCCCTCCGATAGGGGCCTACTTGGCCGATCCCACCCTCTTCCCTGGAGCGGGGCCTGCGATTCCCTTTATTCTTATGGTTGCCCTACTGGGGCTCGGCTGGCTGCTGCTGCTTAGCGCGGCGGAGACGGTGACCCCAAACCGAGCCCCCCTTAACCTCGGCGATCTCTACAGCGCCTTTCAGGCTACCTTTCGGGTAAGGGGGGTGGGTACCCTCTTCCTGATCTGTGGCGTGATGGTGATCGGTGTTGTCCTCTACGTCCACTTTTTTGGCCTCTACCTCACCGAGCGGTTTGAGATGACCCCGCAACGGATCACCCTTGTTTTCCTCTACCTGGCCTTCTGGCGCCTTGTGGGCGGGTTCCTTGCCAACCTCCTCTTCAAGTATTTCCCAGCAAGGCAACTGGCCACGATCCCCATGTGGGTGCTTGCTGCCGCCTGCCTTGTGGTCCTCCTTCCCCTCAGCCCCGTCCATCTCTACTGGATAGTCCCCCTAGCTGCCCTTTCGGCTACCATCGTAACGGCCTGCTTCTTCACCCTGTTTGGTGACGCTGCCCATCCCGACATGCGTGGAAAGACCTTCGCAGGGGTCCAGAGCCTGCTCGCCTTTGCCTTTTTGGCCGTTCCTTTTGTCGCAGTGGGGCTAGCGGTAGCTTGGCTTGACCTCCCCAACCTACTGGGCGGGGTACTTATGCTGGGAGCGACGCTGTGGTACATGAGAGCCGTTGCTCCCAAGAGGTTCTCGGGTAGCCGCTAGGGCGTACCCCTAATGGCCTACATCTTCGGGATGGACCACCGGGTGGGGGCCCCCCTTCATCGCCACCAGGACCAGGAGGAAGCTGAAGGCGCCCACCCCTGCTAAGAGCCACATTGCGGCGGAAAAGCCGGCTGAGAAGGCCTCTTGGAAGAAGTTAAGGAGGACGCTGGGTTCAAAGATCTTCAACTCGAGCACATTGTCCTGGATCCTCGTAGGATCGGCAAGCAGGCTGCGGATCGTATGGCGGTCGGCATGGTCCACAGTTATCCCCAAATGGCGAAGCTTTGGGAAGACCATCCGTCCCGCTGCGACCCGGAAAAGGGTGCCTGAGATAGCGACCCCAAGGGTCCCGCCCAACTCTTGCATCGTGGCAAGGGAGCCAGTTGCGACCCCCGCAAGCCGCTTGGGGAGGGTGGAGAGGGCAAAGGTCGCGGCCGCTGGCCATAGGGTGCCAAAGGTCGCCCCCGTAGCTAGAAGAGCAAGGAGGATCCACCAGGTTGAGGTGGTGGCCGAAAAGAGGCTCATGCCTGCTGCCGCTACCGCCCAAAGCCCAAAGCCGCCCAGGAGCCACCGCTTGGGCCCCGTTTTTTCAGCCAAATTTCCCATCAAGAGGCTAAAGAGGGAGTAGGGGATCGCTAGGGCGAGCATCATTAGACCCATAGTGAGGGGCAAAATCTCCCTCAGATTGCTCAGGTAGATCGGAACAAGGAAAAAGACCGCCCAAAGGCAGAAGACAAGGGTAAAGTTGCAAGCGGTGCAGACAAAAAACATCCGGTTGAGGAAGAGCCGGATCGGGAGTATGGGCGTTCGGGCTCGCCTCTCGAAAAAGGCCAGACCGATAAACCCCGCTGCCGCCAGCCCGTAAAGGAGGATCATGGGAAGGGAGCTCCACCCCCATACGGGTCCCTGGACGATGCCGAGCACAAGACTCCCCGTCCCTACGATCAGGAAGAGGACCCCTTTCGGGTCGATTTTCCTACCGCTCTGCTCGTCGCGCGACTCTCTCACAAAGAGGATGACCATCAGGAGACTCAGCCCGATAATGGGGAGGTTGACAAAGAAAAGGAACCGCCAGCTCAGGTAGGAGATGAAGAGCCCCCCAATTAAGGGGCCGAGCCCAAGGCCGACCCCAATTACCGCCGACCAAAAAGCGATCGCCTTCCCTTTGCCACTGGCAGGGAACTGGTGGACGATCAGGCCAAGGGAGACAGGGAGGACGATCGAAAAGGAGATCCCCTCTAACACCCTTCCGATAATCAGCCATAGCATAGTGGGAGCAAGGCCGCAGAGAAGGACAGAGAGGGCAAAGAGAAGGAGCCCGAGTAGGTAGATCCGCTTGCGCCCAAAAAGATCGGCTGAGCGCCCTGCCGTTACCAGCAGCGCCGTCATCGCTACCCCAAGCCCTGTCATAATCCACTGCAAGGCGGCAAGGGTTGCCCCAAAATGGGCTTGAATCGCCGGGATGCCAGTGTTAACCATCGAAAAGTCGAGGGAGTTGGCCAATATCCCTATGCCGATGCCACATGCTCCAACCCACCGCTTGTCATCGCTCATGGCTCTAGGTATAGAGGCGTCGTGCCCAAAAGGCAACCTTCATGCTATAGAAAACGGGGATGACCTTTATCCTCGATACCCTCTCCTGGATAGCGATCGCCGCCCTCTCGATCGGCTATTGGCTGCAGATCTGGAAGATCTATGTCCACAAAGAGGTGCGCGACCTCTCCCTTCCCTACCATATCCTGCAAGCGGTTGGCTTTGCTATTCTGGGTATCACCGCTTACATGGAAAACTCAATGATCTTCCTCACCAAGCAGATCACCTCGACGATTCCAGTCGTCATTATCATCGGGCAGATCCTCTACCATAAGGGGGACAAGTGGCATGAAGTGGGGCAGGAGGAGAACTGCCAGTGTGGGAGCGAGATCGATGCCTCCTGGACCTACTGCCCCTTTTGCGCAAAAAGGGTAGGCCGTGGAACTCCTGACTAATGCAGCCGGCTATGGGGCTGGCCTTGCGGTCCGCTCCTACTGCGGCATCCACTACCTCTACACCGTCCGCGAGTACCTCGAACAGGGGCTCTCCTATCTTCTCAGGGGAAAGCTGGGAGAGACGCTGGGTAACCTTGTCGGCAAGCAGCTCTCCTACGTCCTGGCCTTTCCCGCAGTGAACCTCGTCGGAGAGCTGATCTCCCTCTCCGTGAGCACGGGGATTGCCTATCTGATAAAGGTGGGGGCTCGCCAAATTTGGGGAAGAGAGGAAGAGCCGACCCCTTGGGCTCCCCTGATCGTCGGTTTTTGCGCTGCTTTTGTAGTAAAGAATTTAGTAGCATTTCATTCGCTGGAGGGGCTCTACAACGCCCTCAAGGCGGGGACAACGTGGGCTACGGAGCGTTATCTTGGAGAAAAGAGCTTTGCGGGTCCGATCTCAAAGGCCGTTGGCCTCCAATTTGCCACCTTCGCCGCCTTCCCCGCTGCCTCCCTGGTCGGCGATGGCGCCGGCCTTGCCGTGAAGCAGGGGATCCACCTCGGCTACAAGCGGCTAACCCTTACTACTGTCGAATAGATCCCGCAACTGTTGCCGATACACTAGCAGCTTTTCCATCCGCTCCTTGGCTTCCCCAGTTTGATGCTTGGTGATCCGTTTCAGGGTATGGATGAGAGGAAAGCGGTGGCGCTCTTCTCGAAGTCCCGTCAAAAGGACCATCCCAAGCCCGGCAGCTAGGATCAAGAGGGGAGAAGACAAAAGGGCGGCTGCCTGGCTCTGCCAGATCCGGTAGCCCAACCCGATTCGGCTAAGGCCTACAATAGCGATTCCGGCAAGGGAGAGGGCGGAGATCTGTATCCAGCTCCCCAAGAATGCCCGTTGCATTTTCTGCTCTTGCTCTTTAGCCACCCTCCACTCCTCTACTTTAACGGTAGCCCACTCGGGGGTCATCACGCTGTAGTCGAGCTCGGATCTTTGATAGCCCCTAGGAAAGTAGGGAAGGGCAGCGGCAACAGCTGGGTTTGTAGCGTCAGGCTTCTCGTCGGAGTTTGTGAAGGTCTCGTCATAATAGCCCCAGGCCAACGCAAGGATGAAGCACCCTACCCCTTGGACCGCTGTCGAAAGAGTGGCTGCACCAAGGCTTTTCCAAAGAGGAGGGTTAAACCTCCACTGGATGATCGGAAGGGCGATGGCGGTAGCTAGCGAAGTAACGGCTGAGCCGCTCACCCACCCTTCAATGGTTCGACCGCACCGGGCTCCATTAATGACAGCCTCATCAACTGGGTTCATCCTACGGACGGCATGGAAACCCAGCCCTTCAGGTCTGGGAGGAAATGCCGCCTCCTAGTTTGTGTTGTTTCTAAACTGCGCATCCTAGATAATTCCCTTACATGCCTACCAAAACCATCTGTTGCAAGCTTTCGACCACCGATGAGCAGGCGCGAGCTCTTGTCGAGACCAGCCAGCGCTACTCCGATGCCTGTAACCATGTCCTTCAGAGAGCAAGTGTGGAGAAGACCCACAATCCGATCAAGCTCCATAAAATGTGTTACAACGAAATCCGGGAACGTTTTGGACTATCTGCCAATCTTGCGGTGCGTGCCATCCGCCGCGTGTCAGGCAATTTGACCCGCCTACAGGGTGCAAGACAACGGCCCAGGCAATTTCAGCCAAGGAGTGTCGATTACGATGCTCGAATCTTCTCCTTTTGGAAGGAGAAGGAGCTCGTTTCTCTGACCACGACACAAGGAAGGATCCGCCTGCTTATGGTGTTAGGTGATTTCCAAAGAAGAGCTCTTGAGGGACAGAATCCTACTTCGGCCACTGTGATCAACAAGGGGGGTGTCTGGTACATCCACATCGTCGTCGAATTTGAAGCCCAAACCGCTTCAGGAGAGGGTGTGATGGGTGTCGATCTGGGCATCACCAATATTGTCGCCACCTCGACCGGTCACTTGGAAAAAGGCGACTTAAGGCAAGCCTACAAAGCGAAACGGGCCACCATCCGTGCCAGTTTGCAGTCTAAGGGGACACGAGGGGCCCGGAAGCTTTTGCGCAAATTATCAGGCCGAGAGAATCGGTCTATCCGTCACCAGAACCATGTCTTGTCTAAACAGCTGATTGAGGAAGCCAAAAGGCACAAGTGCGGTCTGATCCGCATGGAACAGCTTAAGGGGATCCGCAGCAGAACCAAGAGGTGGAATAAACACAGGAACCGGATGGTTTCGGGTTGGAGTTTTTGCCAGCTGCAGCAGTTTGTCCTCTACAAGGGAAACGCTGTTGGGATCACCCTTGAGTGGATCGATCCTGCCTACACGAGCCAGACCTGCCATTCCTGTTTGCAACTAGGCTCTCGTGAGGGGGAGCGATTTTGCTGTATAACCTGTGGCGATTGCCATGCTGATCTCAATGCAGCGTGTGTGATCTCCTTAGGCGGGGCTGTCTGTAAACCAGCCCGAATCAGCGGCGCTAGCTAGCTGAGAGCTTTCGCCTTTAGGCGAGAGTTGTTTACGTGAGTCCTACTCGTTGGAATGAAGTGGGGAGTTTAGCGGTAAAGTGGAGCGGTTTCCCTGTTACCGGGTGGTTAAAGGCTAGGGTATGGGCGTGAAGGGCAAGCCGCTCGATCGGATCAAAGGAGCCCCCATACCGCTTGTCTCCCACCACGGGATGGCCCGCCTCACTGCAATGGACCCGGATCTGGTGCTTCCGCCCCGTCTCTAATTTTAGGCGCAAGTGGGAGAGCTTGGGGGTTCGCCCGATCACCTCAAAGTGGGTGACCGCCCGCTTCCCCTTGGGATGGGAGGCCACACTCAGATCGGCGCGCTCCAGAAGGAGGCTCTCCCAGGTTCCCTTATCCTCTGCGAGGTGCCCCTCGACGACCGCGATATACTCCCTTTCGAGGTTGCGGCCTTCAAACAGAGCGTCGAGCCCCTCATGCCCCCGCTCTGACCGGGCAAAGACCATCACACCCGAGGTCTCGCGGTCGAGCCTGTGGACCGGCTGGATCTTCGGCTCCTCCAAGTGGTGGCGGAGGAGGCCCAAAGCGTGGCGAGAGCCTGGTGTGTCGAGGGGAAAACTGAGAAGGCCAGCCGGCTTGCTGATCGCGATCAGGTGGGGGTCCTCATAGAGGATGTGGATCCCACAAAAGGGGCGAACCTCGTAGCGGCCAAGGGTGACCTCCTCCCCCTCAATCGGGAGGGTCGCCTTCCGCTCCACCTGCCCATTGACCCTCACACGCCCCCCAGCAAGCCAATTTTTTAGTGTGCGTCTGCTGCTATCGGGGTAGAGGGTCGCTAGGTGATCAATGAGTGACTTCATGGTCAGGATTATACCCTTGACGGCCCTTAAATGGCAGCGGTAATATGCCCCCTATGAAGCGAAAAGTTCTCTTACTCCTTCTCCTCGTCATCCCTCTGGTAGCAAAGGAGCAAGAGAAGGGGCCGAACCTCCTCCAGGTGCTGCAACAGGGAGGGGAGTTCAATACGCTGATCGCCGCTTTTCAGGAGGCCGAGCTGGTCCCCCTATTGAGTGAGCTTGGCCCCTACACCCTCTTTGCTCCGACCGACCGGGCCTTTACCCTCCTCTTTCCGGGGACCCTTCAGGAGCTGATGGTTCCCGAAGGGCGTCTGAAACTTAGGACCCTCCTCCGCTATCACCTCGTGCGAGGGGAGCTTACCCCCGACCAGATTCGGCGGGCGGGCGTTCTCAACACCCTGGCTGGAGAGCCTCTCGTCGTCAACCCGAGCTGGGGTCAGATCGAGATTGAGAATGCGACACTCGGTGAGGCGATGAAGGGGACTAACGGTGTTGTCTACCCGATCGATCGTGTCCTGCAACCAACAGAGGGAGCCTCGTATGGCGGTTAAAGATCCCGATCTGGGCCACCCGGTTCACGACCTTATCAAGAAGCGGTGGAGCCCATGTGTCTTTGCCGACAGGCCGATTCCCGAGGGCAAACTCAAGTCGCTCTTCGAGGCGGCCCGGTGGGCCCCCTCCTCCTACAACGAACAGCCCTGGCACTGGGTGATCGCCTTTAAGGGGACCCCCGAATTTCAGAAGATCCTCTCCCTGCTCGTCGAACCGAACCAGGAGTGGGCGAAGGGGGCCCCCCTCATCGGGATTACCGTCACTCACCTCACTTTTGACCGCAATGGGAAGCCTAACCGGCACGCCTACCACGATGTGGGGCTGGCGATGGGGGGGCTCTGCGTTCAGGCAACCGCTGAGGGGCTCTACGTCCACCAGATGGCGGGATTTGACCATCAGGGCGCTCCCAAGGCCTTGGGTATTCCCGAGGGGTATGAGGCGGTCGCCGCCTTTGCTATCGGCTATGCCGGCGATCCCGAAAAGGCCTCTGAGAACCTTAAGGGGCGAGATACCAGTAAGCGGGAGCGGCGAAAACTCGCCGATCTGATCCACCACGGAACATGGGACAAGAGATGGTTAAGCGAATAGCGGTTACAGGTGGGGCGGGGCAGATCGCTTACAGCCTCCTTTTTCGTCTAGCACGGGGTGAGCTCCTCAGCGAGCCGATTGCCCTCCATATCCTCGAGCTCCCCGATGCGATCGGGATGCTTGAAGGGGTCGTGATGGAGCTTAACGACTGCGCCTTTCCCCTGCTCCAGCAGATCATTGTCGGTAGCGATCCCCGCAAGGTTTTCGAGGGGGTCGACTACGCCTTTCTCGTCGGCGCCAAACCCCGCACCAAGGGGATGGAGAGGGGAGAGCTTCTTAAGGAGAATGGGAAGATCTTTATCGAGCAGGGGAAGGCCCTTAATGGCGCTGCTAGCTCCGGTTGCAAGGTCCTTGTCGTGGGCAACCCGTGCAACACCAACTGCCTGATCGGGATGCAAAACGCCCCCGATTTAGCGCAGAAAAACTGGCATGCGATGATGCGCCTCGACCAAAACCGGGCGACCTATCAGCTTGCTCAAAAGGCACGCCGCCCCGTAACCGAGGTCACCCATCTCACCATTTGGGGGAACCACTCCTCCACCCAGGTGCCCGACTTCCTAAACGCCAGGATTAGTGGAAAACCGGCTGCAGAGGTGATCGGGGATAGGGCATGGCTGGAGGGCCCCTTTATCACCACCGTTCAGAAGCGGGGGGCCGCCGTTATCGAGGCTCGCGGCAAATCATCGGCCGCCTCCGCTGCCTCAGCTGCCCTCGATGCGATGGGCTCAATTATCAGACCCACCCCAAAGGGCCACTGGTTCTCCTCCGCCGTCCTTAGCGACGGCAACCCCTACGGCATTGCTGACGGCCTGATCTTTTCCTTCCCCATCCGCTCTAAAGGGGAAGGGGAGTGGGAATTCGTCCCGAACTTAGAGCTGGACCCATTTTTGCGGGAGCGGTTACAAGCGACCGAAGAGGAGCTATTGGCCGAACGGAGGGAGGTGCTATGAGCCGCGTCCTATTTGAGATCACTGAAAACGAGCTGGAGACCGGTCTACGGGGCTTTCCTATTGGCTACTGCCCCACCTCTTATGTCGATCCCCAAAAGGGGCTCTTTTACGCCGACCACCCCATCTCCGAGTGTGCCCACTGGGAGCCGGCCCAGGTCCTCCACCTCCTTTACCATGGGAAGGAGGGGAGCGCGGCAGAGGTCGCAGATTTTGCTAAGGAGCTGGAGCGGCGGGCCCCCTGTGATCCCAGTCTGATCGCCTACATCCAAAAGCTCCCCCGTCAGGGGCACCCGATGAAGCTCTTCTCCGCCGCCCTCCTTCTCGCCGCCGGCTTCGAAGGGACGGGAGACTACCGGGAGGACTGCCTCAACCTGATCGCCAAAATCCCTCAGATCGCCGCCGCCGTCATCAACCACCACGCCGGCTGGCCCAGCTCCAACCCCAAGCCCCACCTCGGCTACATGGAGAACTTCACCCATATGCTGGGCGTCCCCGACAAGAGCGATACCCTCGCCGATGTCCTCAAGCTCTTCAACGTCCTCCACTACGACCATGGCGGCGGGAACCTCTCGGCCTTTACCGGCAAAGCGGTCGCCTCTGGCCTTGAAGACCTCTACGGCTCCCTTGCCGGCGCTATGTGTGCCCTAGCTGGCCCTCGCCATGGCCGCGCCAACCAAGACTGTCTCGAGTTTGTCCATGAGCTCTCTGAGCAGCTCGGCAATAGCCCCACCGAAGCCGCTGTTGAAAAGGCCCTCCGTGACCGCCTCGCCAGCCGGCAGCTGATCTTTGGCTTTGGCCATGCCGTCCTCCGAGTGGAGGATGCCCGGGCCACCGTCCAGTATGGCCTCCTCGAGCGCTCCTTCCCCGACCACCCCCTCTCTAAACTCGTCCTGCTTCTCCGCAAGGTCGGCCCCAAGGTCCTTGGCGAAAACCCCAAGATTGCCGATCCCTACCCCAATGTCGATGCTGTCTCGGGCACCCTCCTCACCGCTGCCGGCTTTCCCTACCCCGAGTACTTTACGGTCCTCTTTGGCGCCTCCCGCTGCTGCGGCATCGCCATCCAGATCGTCTATGAGCGATTAGAGGCCCGCGGCGGCAAGGGGCTCCCCATCGTCCGGCCCAAGTATTTCTTTAGGGAGAGGGGCGCGTGACAAAGATGAGGGCGGCAATGGCTCCCATCGCGCTAAAGGTGACCATCAGTAGATCGGGCCAAACCTTGTAGTCGTGGAAGTAGTTGAAGGCAAAGCGGGCTCCAAAGGCCAGCGCAATAACTAGCGCAGCCCAAGCCCACACCCGCTTTCCGCGCATCATCCCAAAGCCGCAGAAGATGACGACGAGTCCGCCGATTCCTCCTACTACAAGCGAGATAAAGCTGCCTGCGACGAAGTAGCCGATCATCCCGCCGATCAGGCAGAAAAGGCCGTAGAGCATGACTAAGAGGGAGCAGATTGTCACAGGGCCTTTCTCCACTGATTTTCAACGAAAAACGAGCGATGCAGTGGGTGGGTGCGCATAGCCATGTTTAGGTAGAAAGCGATGTCGATAGGAGGGGTCGTGTTGTGGTGGCGTACCATGATTTTCCCGTCTAGCGTCAGTTCAACCTTGGCCAGCACCTTGGGGTTAAGGTTGTATTCTTCATATAAGAACTGACCTTCACCCTCCCCTAGGTGACCACTCAGGCAGCGGGTCAGCTCATCAAAATGATAGGGGTCAATATAGTCGGTAATATCATAAGGCGCTGCGGGATCATGGCCATCATCTTCGAACTGACGCAAGCCGTTCATTTTCTTGAAGTTCTGGACGACCTGTTCATCGGCGCCATCACCCCCCCTAAATTGGTCTTGCGGGATGAAGCGGCCCCCGCATCTTCCTGGGAGCAATCGGGGCTCCCACCGAAAGCCCCACGTGTCTTGATGCCCATCGTTCATCGAGGAACGTTCCTCACTTTCCTGCTCCCCGCTTGTGAATCCACCCGTAACTTCGTGCTTATATCGCTCTTGAGTAACATAAGCTGCAAAGTTTGGGGGCCATTGTTGAATTCTCTTAGGGAGTTTACCGGCCCCGTTGCCGCTCAGCTTTTTTATGTGGCGAGGCTCAAGCGACCATACGAACTTATCAATAGCATGTCTGTCATTGATATGTTTTTCAGATTGCCTTGCGAGGAAACGGATGAGCTCATTTGGCTCTGCAAATCCCGCCCCATCACCTAGCCAGCCGATTGCTTGGGTTACTTTTCCAGCTGACCACCCCGCCCAACTTTTGAGTGTCCTTTTCCAGTCTTGCAAAGAGTCCCAATTACCGGCTGGCGCCTCTTCAGGTTTCCGATCCTTGTCAGGCAGCTCCTCTTTAGACTGCGTAGTTGGCCTTGTGAGCCTATGGGCGAGCTCTTTGGCGCTGCGCCGTGATTCAAAGGTGTTCACGATATCAGGGAACGAGAGGTACTCAACGGTTCTAACTGGAATGTCATTGCCTAGGCCCTCGGGGGCTTTGGTAAACTCCCTCACCTTACTAAAGATAAACTGTGTCCCCGGGTTATCAAAAGTGACTGCCAGAGGAGTGAAGAACCATGCCGACTCGTAATGACTCAGGGCGCCGCCCAAAGAGTGTCCAGTTGAGGTGATGTCCCAGGCCTTGAACTTTTTGGGCTCCTCAGGTTTTTCTGGAGGGGGTAACCGGGTGCCAAATAATGGGTTTCGCTTCTGCACCCAGTAATCTTGTAGACGTTCGCGGTAAGCTCTGTACCTCATCTCATAGTCTTCTACTTCCATTATGTCGCTGTCGCGCGCAATCTCTCTTCTAACGGCCCTAGCAAAAAGGTGTGCGAGTAGGAACTGGACGTCGAGCTGGTGTGCGACGAGCATACCGTCAGTTAGAAGGTCTCTTGCCAACTCGGTCGCTGAAGAGGTGTCGGTTCCTCTGTGGGCAATGACATAGTGCTTTCGGCGATCGATAATTTTAGAAAAGACAACACCTTCGTACCCCCCCCGCCCTCCCATGCCAAATTGGCGAGCCGTGTACTCAACTTGCCAATCGGGAGGGGGGGACTCCACTTCCTGAAGAGCACGTGAACGGGGAGCAATACGAGTTTGGTTGGCGCAAGCTATTTTCTCCCAAGAGACGTTTACCCAACCGGGAATGTTACGCCTCTCGCCTTCATATGCGCTGGGAATGGCAGAGTTTCTCTTTTTTGCTAGTGCTACCCAATCTTCAATATCTTGGATAACTGCGCTGACCGGTTGTCGAGCGGTTGTGGGTATTCGCTTTAGTGCCGTTCCCGCTAGTGCTTCACTGTGCTCAATTTTTCTTATATCGTACGCGTGGGGTTTCATCTGTATGACCAGACCGTTCCGGTTTCGCTCATCGTTCCCGCTATCAAAAAGGGGAAAGTCAAGATAAGCAAGCTTGCTTAACCAAGCATACTCATAGCTAGTAACGCCATAACTTTGAAGGTTTATCGGATCACGGTGCTCGGCTATTTTTTCGTCGTAGACAAGCTGCTTGATACGATCCTCGGCAAACTCGGTTAGCCAAGGGTATTTGCCGTGCTCTATTTTGCCCTTAGCCTCCTCGTATCTCTCGCGAATAGTTGCAAGGCTATGGGGGTTAGGGAATCCTTCCCTATTCTGCTTCGTCCGCCACTCGACCTCTTCCCAAAAGGTGCCGATAATCGGCGAGGCCGGCGGGGCTAGATCTTTTACCCAATCACTCAACTGAAGGACATCTCGAAAACGCTGGTCAGCCGGATGTATGTCGAAACGTTGATTCGCTGCTGTCACTATCAAAGCGGTGAGCCAGTTGAAATAGAGTGCCGCCGCCGCCGAGTGCTGCTCGTTCGAAATTGAGGAAGTGATAATGATTGGAACATTTGAAATGCTGCTGTGAGTAGGAACAGGTAACTGCTGCTGCTGAATCGTCTCTCTAATGCCCTTGATTTCAAGCTTTCTCTTTCGCCCAGAAGAGGATTGCCGCTCGGCATAGGGCGTCATCTGTGAGGTAGGAGCTGTTGTTACCAATCCGACAGAACCTTGCCAACTTGGACCGGGCCGGCTGTATTGCCAGGTATGGTTCACTACCTGCCGAAAGCTCCCGATAGGAAGCCAGCGAGATAGCATTGACAGAGGGGGGCGCGCAGAATTTAGCAGGAAGGTAGCAGCCTGGTATTGCCTCAAGAGTGAACAGAACGATCCCTCTGCTTGCGGAAGAATGGGCCCTGAGGGGGAGAAGGGGAGAGTAACCCCCTTACCGGAGCACTGAGTGATAAGCTGTAATATGCGTCCTAGCATAAGTAGCCTATAGATCCTGGAATTTGTTGCCGGCCATGTTCCAAAGTTCCTCGTACTTATTATCGGCCATCTTCCAGTTACCACCCATTTCGAAAATAAGGGCCTGATAGAAAATGCTCGCTGAAAGGTAGGTCCATTCCTGCGCGTGCTGCACTCGGTAGGCTTCCTTGCACCCATCCAGCTGCATGTTGCAAGCTAAACGGACAGCTTCATGGAGATTATGAAGGTCATCATCAGAGAGCTTTTCCGATGAATCTTCATGGAGTGCAGCGAGTATTCGCCCCATTTGGGCAATTCCATTTAACCGCAGAGTAGATGATTTTTTTGAGTTAGTAGCAGAATCCGAATGAAGGCTATAAAGTTGTTCTGATAGTTTTACGGCATCTACTATTTTTTTGCTGTCTAATAGGATTCCCGATTTTGCCTTTTCCAAAGCGTTCAACACTGCCTCTGTTTCCATTTGAAAGTAGCACTCATCCAGAGGCTTCTCGGAAAGCTCGTAATAGGCAGGAATGTTCGTGGCGATGTACTGGAGTGTCGGGGCTGTGATGAACCAGTGGGATCCTGGCCATAGAGTAGCAAGGGGCGCTAGCAGCGGCAATGCGAAACGAGCTAAATAGTTATCTGTTTTTTGGGTTGCAGAGGGCGATCGATAGAGGTCTGTTTTTATTTTCCGCTTCCCTAGAAATTCTTCAAAAGGGTTAGCTTTCTCCTTTTTCTTGTCGAGTAATTTGTCTAACGAAAACGGGGTCTCGGTTTTCTCTTTTGGAAGCCAACGTTCTATCTCTCTATATGCATCTTTTCTGTGTTCTTCGCGACTTGTTGTGAGGGCAGAGCTGCTGGCTAGGGGGATCAGCGCTGATGTTGAGCCGGAAAATAGTTTCATGAAGCGGGCCCACAGGCTGGACATCGGCGTGACACGACTCGGCTGAATGGCCTTAAATCGATTTGCCGGCGAGTAGAGGCTTTGGTATAGCCGGTGTGGCTGCGAGGGCCTGTGCTGAAGGACAAGGGGTATGGAGTGGGCGCAAATAGTCTGAATGGTTCTAAAAAGCACTTCCATTGTGAATTCCTTAAAGGCTTTGCAAGGATTGTCCCTTATCCCGCTTAACGGTGCAATCAAAAAGTTACCACACACTACACCCTCTGCCGAGGCAGCGGGGGCGGCGGGCGGGGCCAAGGGTAAGGCCTAGAGCCACCCGCTCATCCACCTCAGTGTGCTCATAATAGAGATTGGCCTGCCAACGGCAAGGAAGCAGGAGGTAAAAGGAGAGCTTCCCCTCATTGTAGTTAGGCTTGGGAGGGCGCTGGTCGGCGACCCGAACCCGAAAGCCATGCCGCGTCTCAAGCTCGATACCAAGGGTGGGAAGGAGGCGGAAAAAGGAGTGGGTCAGGATCGTGTAGCGCTGGTCAGAGAGGGGAGAGTGGAGGAGAAGCGACTCGGGAGTGAAGGTGTCTAGGGTGAAGTTGAGCGGGTCGGCCTTGCGCCAGGCGTAGGGGCTTCTGTAGCGGAGCTCAACGTTGAAGGCGAGCCGCTCACTCAGGGTCCACTCGAGGTGGCCATTAAAGTGGTCGATCTGGTTGTGGGAGAGGTTCCAGGCGGCATCAACGATCGCTTCGAGGGAGCGGGTAGGGGCAAGGGTAAGGCGGCCGTAGAGACGGGGGATCTGGCCGACGATAGCGGGGGTGTCGATAAAGGCATAGGTGAATAGGTCGAGCGAGAGGGGGTGGTAGAGGCAATCGCTGCTCTGCTTGTAGTAGACCTCCTGGCGGAGGCCAAAGCGGACGTAGCGCAGGTCGGTGTAGGCGTCTCGGCTAGAGAAGATGGGGTGGGCGTCGTTGCGGCTGGTCGGCTGGATAGCGGCGGTAGCGCGGGCATAGGGCTCGAGGGCATGCTTGCAAGGCCCCCAGAAGCGGGTTAGGCGGGTGCTCGCCTCGAGATCGGCCCAGACCCAGCCGAGCCATTGGGAGCCAAGGGGGCGGGGATCTGGGGTCATCTGGAGGGTGTTCTCCCCCTCGCCGTAATGGAGGCCAAGGAGGCGCAGCTCGGGGAGGAGAGTGAGGGCTCTTGTGCAGATGGGGCGGGCAAGGGTTTGCGAGAGGCCAATGCGGGAGGAGCGGAAATTATGGGGGAAAAAGCCAGGGAGGGGAGTAGAGAAGCTCTGCTTGGCCAGGAGGGTCTCCCAGTAGCCGGCTGAAGCCCGGGTAATCCCGATGATCCCGTAGGGGAGGGAGAGGGGGAGGGAGGCCATGTCGACGTTGGGTAGCTCCTGGCTGACCAGCTGGAAGGTGTTGAGGCGGGGGCGGGCCCGGATAGCGCCGGTCCAGTAGGGGGTGGTCCTCCCCCCATCGAACTGGGAGGTGCGGGCGGTGTGGAGGTTAAAGTCGTTAAGGCGGTAGTCGCTCGGCATCTCCCGGTCAGAGAGGGCGTCGTAAAAGAGGTTGGTCCAGTAGCCACTTGTGAAGCACTCCTGGTAGTTGCCGGCAAACCGGTAGCGGGTCCGCAGGGTGGGATCCTCGATCGATCGGTCCCGGGCAACGTAAGACTGGGTGTAGGAGCTCCCCTGCCGATTAGAGGGGCACCACTCGGTCTCGATACCGCCAGCAGGGCCCCGTCCAATAATGTACTCGAGGCGGGCAAAGGCCTTAAGGTCGCCCAGGGTAAGAAAGCGGTAGCGGATCCCAATGCGGCTCCCAAAAATGCCGGCCACCTCGGCCCGGAAGCGTAAAGGGCTATCAACAAAATTATTTGTGTTAACGGTGAAGGAGGGGAGCCAGAGGAAGGGGATTTTCCCAATGCGCCCTTGGACATTGGTGGCGCTGATCTCCCCAGACCGGTTGACCGAGACCTTTTGGGCGTAGAGCCCCCACTCGGGGGCCTTTCCCTCGCAGGTGGTGAGGTAGGCCCTTTCGGCGATATAGCAGCCGCGGGGGAGGATATGGATGAGGCTGGCGCCGAGGTACCAGGGGCCTGTGGCGACCCTACCCTCGTAGAGGCACCCGGTCTCCGAGAGGAAGTCATATTCGAGGCGGCAGCCGGTCAGGATATCGCACTCCCGCTCCACCATAAGGTCCCCCTCGGCTACGAGGCGGGCGACCCCTTCAGAGCGGGTGTAGGTGATGCAGCGGGCTTGGATCCGGATCCCGTCGCCGGTCAGGACCCCCCCCTTCGTGGTCGTTAGGGTTCCCCCTTCGATG
Source organism: Parachlamydiales bacterium (assembly GCA_050250135.1). Taxonomy (GTDB): domain Bacteria; phylum Chlamydiota; class Chlamydiia; order Chlamydiales; family JAFEGQ01; genus JBFWPF01. The sequence continues at coordinate 59,668 of JBFWPF010000004.1, forward strand.
GTGGGGCTCTCCAGATCGACGGTAACATTGGCGAGGAGGGGGAGGGAGAGGAAGAGGAAAAAAAAGAGGCGCCTTAGCATCACTTAAATGCTAAGGCGCCCCCAATAAAAAGAGAAGGTTTAGGGGATCACGAGGGCGGTGCCGACGCGAACCTGTTGCCCCTCAGAGAGGAGGTCCTCGTTGGCCTCGCGGATCTCGTTTACCTTTCGGGTGGTCCCGTAGTAGCGCCGGGCAATCCCCTCAAGGGTCTCGCCAGGTGACACGAGGTGGATCCGGGTAACGCTGGGCCTCTTTTCTCCTGTCCGGTCGGCTGCCTTTTGGACCTTCCCCTTAAGCACGGAGGACTGGTAGGCCTTGAGCTCAGCGAGCTCCTCAGCAAGGGCTTTACGTGACTCCTCCATGGTGGTGACCGCCTCCTTCCATCCGGCGATGTTGGTCGCCAAGCGGCTCAGCATCTCATCGCTTTCACGGCGGAGGAGGTGCTCCTTCTCGTAATCGAGTTCGACCTTTTCTAGGGCGGCAATCCGCTTGCTCAGATCTTTGTTCTCACCCTGGAGGGCCTTTTTGCTCTCCTCGGCCATGAGCATGGTGTCGCGCATTTTCTGCTCTTCGAGCTCGACCATCGCTAGGCGGGTCTCCTTTTCGTGGAGGCTGCGCTCCATCACCTCAAGGCGGGCCTCAAGCGAGCGCTTCTCTGAGTGGAGGAGGCGATGGGATTCGGTCAGCTCATCGATCTGTTGGGTGAGGAGGGCTCTGGCCTCTTCGGTTTCGTCGAGCTTGAGTGCCCGCTCGTGCTCCCCAATCTGGAGAGAGGCGAGCAGCCCCTCTTTTTCGGTTAGGGCGGACTGCTGCTGGGCGAGCTGTTGCTGCGCCGAGGCTAGGGTCTCGGCTGCCCTTTCGAGCTCGCTCTGGAGCTCCAGCATCTTCTCCTCCCGGTCAGCAAGGGCATTCTCCTGGTCCATCAGGAGGGCCTGAAGAACCTCGGCATTCTCAGTGAGGAGCGCCTGCTCGCTTTTCATCCGCTCGACCTGCGAAGCAAGGTCGGCGCACTGCTGCACCAAGGGGGCCTCAGCGCTGAGCCTTTGCTGCAGCTGCTCAATGGTCTCTTGGTACTCGGCGAGCTGGTACTCCTGCGCCTCAGAGAGGGCGGCGAGGGCAAAGAACTGATCTTGGGTCACCCCTGCGATCTGCTTCTCCTGGCTCAGCTGGCCCAGAAGCTCTTCCCGCTCTTGCTCGATTTTCTGCAGCCTATCCGATAGGGCGAGCCGCTCCTGGTCGCGCCCTTGCAGGTCCTCCTTCACCTGGTGGAGGAGGGCTTGCTCCTCGGCGAGGCGGTTTTCAAGAAGGGCTAGGTCTTCCGATTGGGTGGAGCACAAGGAGAGCAGCTCTTCGTAGGCCTGTTGGGTCTCTTCGACCTCCTCTGACTCTAGGCGGAGGCGGGCGATCTCCTCCCGGTATTGGTCGAGGAGGGCGGTGTGGGTCGCAATCGCTCCCAGCTCCCGCTCGAGCATCTCCTTGCTCTTAATCGCTTCGGAGAGCTGTAGGGAGAGGGTGTCGCTCGGTGTGGCGGTGTCCTCCTTTAGGAGGGCAAGGCTCGACTGGAGGAGGGAGACATACTCCTCTTGTGACTCCAGCTTCTTGGCAAGGGCGGCCTCTTTCTCTGCCATCTGGGCGATCTTGGCCTCCTGTGCGGAGATAATCTCCCGCAACAAGCGGTTGTCCTCCCCCCCCATTTCGGCTACCTCTTGCATCGCATCGCGCAGCTGCGCGATCTCGAGCTCCTGCTGCTCAAAGTTCCACTCCTCAGGAACCTGGTGGGTCGAGGCGAGAACTTTAGGTTCCTGCCGCACGAGGATCTCAGGCGCTCTTGCCGACGGGGGAGTGGCCCGCCCGAGGAGGTTGCGCCGCTCTTTCATCCACACACTCGTTCCCAAAATCGCCAGGCAGGCGAGGAGGATCAGGCTGACCGAGAAGGTGAGCCCCCGCCTTCTGGGAGGGAGGATGGGAGCGCTGTCCTCTTGTGGGTAGAGGACCCAGGCGATGGCCCCTTCCCGTTTGCCGAGCGCTTGCTGCACCTCTTCGACAAGGGTCTCGGGGCTGGCAAGCCGCTTCTTCCACGAATCGAGCCCTTGGGCCTTGAAGGCTGCCTCGTTTAGGGCGATCAGCACCTCATCAGCTCCCAGTTCGATCTTGGCCAAGTAGACCTCATCGAGCTTCCGTTTTTTCTCATTCGGAAGGGCGGGAGCCACCTGATCTCCATCGACTCTGAGCAGCTGGCAGTTCCCTTTGCTTGCTACGAGGCAGTGAGAGGCCCCTTCGTCGCATACAATGCCGAGCAGGGAGACGGTGCCCCCTGCGGCTTTCAGCCGCATCTCCGCCTCTTCGAAGGCATCCTTTAGTGTTTTGTCGGTGATCGGGGCCCCTTTGCTGAGGTGGGCGTAGACCGCCTCTCTCGCTAGGGTCTCGAGCTCCTCGCGCTCCTTTTCTGAAGGGGCATCGGCGAGGATAAAGCACCCTTGCTCGCCGATCAGGCGTGGGGGAAAAAGTTGCGACTCTTTTGTCGGGGGATAGGCCCGTTCCATCTTCATAGCGTCACCTGCTTAGGGAGGTTAATCTCTTAAAGGATCATGTATAGTGAGACGGGGTGAAAAGGGCAAGCGCTAGGTCGCAAACGGGGGGGGGCAGTCGTCGCTCTCCCACTCGATCGGGTGGTAGGTGAGCCCTACCAATAGGAGGAACTGGGCGCCGCGCCCTATCTCCTCTTCATTGGCATCCAAGACCGGCTCAGAGTCCTCCTCAAACAGCATGACCCCAGCGGTAACGAGAGGAGCAGAGGCCACAGTCAGAGCCACCAAAACGGGACCTGGGTAAACTCCCCCTTTTAGGAGAAGGGCTATGGTCGCATACTGCATCCCTTTAAAAAGGGAGCGAGTTCCGGTACGGCTGAGCCCACCCGTTCCCATCTTGTGGATGGCGGTTGCATCCTCCTCAGCGCTCATCAAATCGATCCACTCGTAGAGGGAGAGGAGGGCGGCGCCTCCCACGGCGGCGTTCCCAAAGCGCCTCATAGCCACTGTGGTGATGAGGGCACAGGCCCCCATTTTCCCTAGGCCAACAAGGAGGTTTAGGGGGGGAAGGTCGGCTCGATTCTCTGTCCAGATCGATCGGATCACGCTTGCTTACTCGGGAAGGGGATAGGGGCGGCGAAAACGCCGACCAGCAATAGCAGCTTCTCCTCCGTTGTCAGCGGCCTCGTGCTGGTAAGGTTTCCCGTTTCTCTCCACTCCTGAGCCCCTATCCAAACCGTTGCGCCAAGCACAAGGAGCGGCGAGCTGGCCGCAGCTGCGTAGCCCCCCAGTTTGAAAAGGCCTAGGCGGGAAAAGTCCTTTTCGAGAAGGAGCCCTTGGCCCAATCGCTTTAAAAGCAAGGTGATGGTGGTGTACTGGAGTCCCTTGTAGAAGGAGCGTAGGCCCGCCTGAGCGGTTAGCGAGGTCCCCATCTGGTTATAGATGCACGCATCAAACTTACCGTCCCATTTCTCATCGCGGCAAAAGTAGAGGTCACCGATTTCCAGAGGAGCGGCCAGCGCTCCGGTCACAAGGGCGGGGGCACCGAATCGGTCGGCAGCGATCTTCATCAGAGCGGCGCCGCCCGCCATCTTGGCAAGGCCCAGGCCCAGGTTGACGAGCTCATAATCGGTGCTCTCGGTCCAAAAGCGTGATAGAGCGTCCATCGGTCATTTTCTCCGTATATCAAAGTGAATGGGTCGCCTTGTCAGTCCCAGCAGAAGAAGGGCCTTTTCCCCGCTAGTCACCGGGTCGCGGCTGGAGAGGCTCATGAACCCTGTCCCCGTCTGCGGAATCTCCTCGTTCCAAGCGAACGCAGCGGTCATCCCCCCCAAGGCAGGGGAAAAAATAGCAACCCCTGTGCCCACTGCATAGCCCCCTAGCTTGACCAGCCCCAAGACGGAGAGGTCCCACCCGGTACATAGCCTGTACCCCAGTAGGGCAATGGTGGTGAACTGTAGTCCCCTATAGAAAGAGCGGATACCCAACTGCGCAGTAGGGGAGGTGCCCATGGCCACCAAGGCGTTGCCGTCAAAGACAACGCTGATGTCCACGATCTCCGCCAACGAGAGAATTGCCCCAACAGCAAGCGCCGGCGCCCCAAAACGCCTGGTGGCAACGGCCATTAGGGCGGCCCCTAACGCCATCTTGCCAAGGCCACAAGCGAGGTTGTAGTCGGGCTTCTCCTCGTACCTCTCGAAAAAGATCTCCTTAGCTATCTCCACTATATCTCTCCTTAGCGAACTTTAAAGGGGATGGGTTTAAAGGTGAGGCCAAGCGCAAGGAGCACCTTTTGCATGTCCGACACATCCCCCTGCGCAACGCCCTTGTCGAGGGAAAGGTCGTCAGTCGGGTCGAAGCCGAACCAGAAGATGAATCCGGGGGAGATTAGACTGACGACGAGCCCTACGGCATAGCCGCCCGTTTTAAGAAGGCTTAGCGCCGAAAAATCGCGCTGGATAAGGAGCCCCCCCCCTATTTTGGTTAAGAGGTAGCCGATGGTGGCGTACTGCATCCCCTTGTAGAAGGAACGGATGCCAAGTTCGGCAGTCCAGCTCCGCCCCATGTCATCGAATGCGGAGTCTTTATCTGGTTTAACGTTTGGAGCAGTCAATAAGTCGAAACACTCCACGCCTGACAGGATGGCGGGGAGGATGAGGGCGCCCCCTCCAAAGAAGCGGGTAGCTACAATCACGGTAGAGGCTCCCACACCCATCTTGACAAGGCCGAGGCCCAGGTTAAGGGGGTAATAATCTGAGGTTTCGCGCCAAATTTGGGCTGGTGTTGTCATAGTAACTCCTCTTTAACGGGTGAACTGTAATACTTAAGGGCAATGCCTAGTGCCGCCATGGAGGCGGTCAAGAGGGCGCCCTCTCCTAGGGTGATCAGCTTGCCCCGCATTTCGTGCAGAAGCGAGCCGTCGATGTGTCGGCTGATCAGCAGGCTGGAGGTGATAAAGGCGGTCGCTGCGGCAGCACCGAGCAGGAAGGGGTCGGCCTCGTGCTGCTCCTGGGTGCCCCGGTAATAGCCCCACGCCATCGCTCCGCCAAAGGCGAGGGCGACAAAGGGGGTAGGGACAAAGGCAACTCGGGCGATGAGGCAAAAGGTAAGGGCAGAAGCCAAGAAGCACCCCGTCTTGCTCACAATGGTAACCCACTCGGCCGAACCGTCCTCTTCCCGATCGGGGCTGTTGGCCAGGGCAAAGGCATTTGCCGCGAGGGTAAGAGTTGGGATAACCACCCCTTGAAGGTAGGCCCGGTTAGCCCACTCGCCCCCCTGCACGACGAGCTGGCACAGGGGAACAAGGGCGAGAAGGGTCGATCCCACCAGGAGGACTTGGGTTGCAGCCTCGATGTTGGGGCTCTCCTCATCCCTCTTAACCCATCGGCTGTAGCCGGCTAAAGCGGTAAGGCTCGTTGCAGCGGCAGCGACTCCCCACTGGCGGGTATAGAGAGCAAGGCCCCCTGCTACAATCGCTCCTACTGCCCCTGCGCTATAGCCCTTGATTTCATTCATGATACCCCCTAATTTTAGGGGAAATTATAGCGAACCCCCTTATTTAACACAAGTTGCAACCAAAAAATTTAAGGCCCCCCTTTTCTCGCGGATCGGAGCAAGCCCTCCTCCAGGACCAGGTCCTCTACGTCCCTGAACGCCTCAGCGAGTACCCCCCCTTCTTTAGCTCCTGGGCCGAACTCTTTGGAAATGAGAGGCCCCTCTCGGTCGAGTTTTGTAGCGGAAACGGGGACTGGGTGGTGGGGCAGGCAGCCCGCCACCCCGAGCGGAATTGGGTAGCCGTCGAGCGCCGCTTTGACCGGGTTCGCAAAATCTGGGCAAAGCGGGAAAACCGGGGGATCCAAAACCTCCTGATCGTCTCGGGCGAAGGGGTGCTTTCGTCAAGTAAATATTTTATTGGCGGGAGTGTTGAGCGGGTCTATGTCAATTTCCCCGACCCTTGGCCCAAGACCCGCCACGCTAAGCACCGGATCGTAGGCGGCCCCTTTTTAAGGGAGGCGAGGCGGATTTTGGCGCCGTCAGGGGAGCTGGTGGTGGTGACCGACGACCCGGGCCATCGGGACTGGGCCCTCAGGCAGCTGGCGCTTGCCGGTTTTGGGCCTGTGGGCCCCCCCTTTACCACCGAGTGGGAGGGGTATGGGGATTCCTGGTTTGAGCGGCTCTGGCGGGGGGAGGGGAGGTCGATCTACTACTTACGTTATACAAGCTCGCTGGCGACGGTGTCGTAGAAGAGGCGCCCTCGGTCGGTGAGGGCAACGCGGGTGCCCGTTTGGGTGAGGAGCCCCTCGCTAAGGAGGGGGTTAAGGTCGACAGGGGAGGGGCCGTAGAGCCGGGTAAAGCGCTCCAGGTCGACCCCATCGACGAGGCGCAGCCCAATCGTAAACAGCTCCCGCCACCGCTTCTCATTGGAGAGCTGTTCGATAAAATTCGTGGCGAGCCGCCCCTGTCGGATGGCCCCGGCATAGGCCTCAAGGTTCGGGGTGTTGCGCATCCGTTTCCGATTCCAGTAGCTGAAGGAGGAGGGGCCGAGGCCAAGGAAGGGTCTGCCGGTCCAGTAGCCGCTGTTGTGGACCGCCTCATAGCCGGGGCGGGCAAAGGCGCTGATCTCGTAGCGGACAAGACCCATCTGATGGAGATGGGTGCAACAGGTGGTGAGCATGGCAAGAGAGGTCTCGTCGTCGGGCATCTGGGCCAAGGTCTTCTCCTGCTCCAGGGCAAAGGGGGAGGGGGGCTCGATTTGAAGGTTGTAGAGGCTCACATGGGTGATTGGGAGGGGGGCGATCTGCTCGAGGGTCCGCTCGACCTGCTCGAGAGTTTGATTGGGGAGGTCGAACATCAGGTCGATCGAGAGGTTATCAAAGCCGGCCTCATGGGCGGCCCAGATCGCCTCTACTCCTCGTGGGGCATCATGGGTGCGGCCGATCTGCTGAAGGAGGGGTGTGTCGAGGGTCTGGAGGCCCAGGCTGAGCCGGTTGATCCCCATGGCGCGGTAGAGGCGGGCCCGCTCGAGTGTTAGGTCTTCCGGGTTGGCCTCAAGGGTGATCTCAATCCCCTCGGGAGGGGAGAGGCGCTCGAGGAGGTTGCCGATAAGTTGAGGGCTGGCCAGCGAGGGGGTGCCCCCCCCAAAGTAGATCGAGGCGAGCTCCTTCCCGCGCGTAGCCGGCTCCACGATAGCCCATTCCCGGTGGAGGGCCTCAAAGAGGAGGGCCTCCCGCTCCGGCGTCCTCTTGGTGACATAGAAGTGGCAGTAGTCACACCGCCGCCGGCAAAAGGGGATATGGAGGTAAAGGCCCCATCTACCACTCCTCATCTTCGCCGTGGAGCATCCCTCGCCGCCACCGGTTCCGGTCGCTAAAGGGGTCCTCCTCCTCCCGGGTCATGTCGAGGGCGGTCTCCTCGGTCTCGCTCTTCTCCTCCGTTGCCACCGTCTCTCCCGTCACCTCTTCGCTCTCCTCCATCATGTCGGCAATGGTGCTCGACTCATCGCCCAGGTCCATCTCGGGCATCGTGGGGGTCTCGGTGTACTGGGTCCGGGTCGGCTGCTTGCGCGGGGTCACATACTCCTCCCCCTCGCCACTCTCCTTGAGGAACTTGAGCCGCTGCTCCTCCTCCTCAATTTTTACCTTTATGCCGGCAATCTCTGCCTCGTGCTTGGTGATATCTTTTTTGGGAACTAAGCCGAGCTTAAGCCACTGTTCCAAGTCGGCAAGCTCTGCTTCGAATTTCTTGAGCCGTTCGCTGCGCGGCGGGGGCATAGGAGACCTCCGTTGAAAGTGGCCAGGGTTTTACCCAACTTGCCTTTTTTTGCAAACTCGCTTATGTCGTAAGGGGTCGCCGAAGGGTGTCTACCCTCAGCGATCCTTTACTTATCTCCGCAGGCCATGCATCTCCTCCTCTTCCTTTTCCTGACCAGCGCCTTTACCCCGCTGGACCTCAGCGTTAGCGCCAAGTCGGCTATTTTGATGGAGGGGGAGACGGGACAGGTCCTGTGGGAAAAGAGCTCCCTCGAGCCCACCTACCCGGCAAGTATAACTAAAATATTAACTGCCTTAATGGCGATCGAGAGCAAGGGGGAGAGCCTAGAGGAGATGGTGGTTGCCCCCCGGGAGTGCTTGGGGAGCATCACCCCTGCCGAGAAGGTTCGGGCGGGCTACAAGCACCCCTCCCACTGGATCGAGGTCGCCTCCTCCCATGTGGGGCTTAAGGTGGGGGAGGAGCTCTCGTGGGAGACCCTCTTTCATGCGGTGATGCTTGAATCGGCCAACGATGCCTCCAATGTGATGGCCCACTATGTCGCGGGCGACATCCCGACCTTTGTCGAGGGGATGAACATCCGGGCGGCACAGCTCGGCTGCCAGAAGACCCACTTTACCAACCCTCACGGCCTTCACCACCCCGACCATGTGACGTGCGCCTACGATATGGCGCTGATGACTCGCGAGGCTTTAAAGCACCCCCTCTTTCGCAAACTGACAAAGACGGCGCGGTGGAAGAAGGGGGCGACCAACAAGCAGGAGGGGACGATCTGGCTCCAGCACAACCAGCTGGTCGTTCCCGGCAAGAAGTTTTACTACCCGAAGGCGATTGGGGTGAAGACCGGGGGAACAACGGCGGCGAAGGCGACCCTTGTGGGGGCGGCCGAATGGGAGGGGCGGGAGCTGATTGCGGTCGTGATGGGGTGCGCTAGCTTTCCGGCCGCCTATGCCGACGTCATCTCCCTCTTTGAGGCAGCCTTCAACGAGTCTAAGGTGCAGCAGTGCCTCCTCAGAAGGGGCTCTCAGGCCTATACCCTTCCGATTCCGGGGAGGCGCAAGCCCCTCTCAACCTGCACCCGAGAGGACCTCGTGATCGAGTATCGCCCTTCAATCCATCCTGACCACCATCTCTTTGTCTCCTGGTGGGCTGTGGAGCCCCCGATCCAGCCAGGGGAGCAGATCGGCGAGGTGCAGGCCCTTAGCGGCGCTGGCGAGCTCCTCACCAGCGTCCCCCTCCTTGCAGAAAGGGGGGTAAGAGAGGGGGGGAGCTCAGAAACGGGTAAAGGGGTCGCCGTTGCCTCTTGCGCCCTCCTCTTCATCGGCCTAGCCCTGTTTCAGAAGCGCAGAAAAAAGCGCTAGATAGCCCTCGAGAGAGAGCTCCTGAGGCCTCGTGGTGTCGGGTTTGCCAATGGCCTTTAGCGCCTCGCGGATCTGCGGGTATTCCTCCTTCAGGCTTGCTCGGAGCATCTTCCGCTTTTGGTTAAAGGCCCGCCTCACAAAGGCCACAAAGGGCTCCCAGGGCTCAATAGGGGGCCGCTTTAGGGTAAACTGAATCGCCGCCGACTCCACCTTGGGCGCCGGATAGAAACACCCCTTCGGGATGGTAAAGAGGTAGCGGGGCTCTGAAAACAGCTTCAGGAAGACCGAAATCGAGCTGTAATCCGATGTTCCGGCTTCTGCCGCATACCTCAGCGCCACCTCCCGCTGCACGATGACGGTGATCTGCGAAATCCTATCGTAGAGGGGAGCTAGCCGCGCCATAATAGGGGAAGAGATGTGGTAGGGGAGACTGGCTACGACCTTTACCCCTGATTGTGACCTATCGTCTTGAGGGGGCGGCAGGGGGTGGTCAGATGGCGCACATCCCTCCTTACCCAGGTTTTTAAACCTGGGTGAGGAGGGATGTCCTCCAGATGGCCGCTCACTGTCGATGCCCTCAAGACGATAGGGCGCAATCAGGGGTTTTACCTTCTCCTTGGGCAACTTCTCCTCTAGGGGAAAGCGCAAGATGTCATCGAGATAGATCTCTAGGCGGCGATCGTCGGTTTGGAGGCGACTTAAGCCTCGCGCAAGGGCGGGATCATACTCAACGGCGATAACCTGCGCTCCTCTGGCCAAAAGCACCTCTGTAAGGGCGCCTGGGCCCGGTCCGATTTCGAGCACCCGATCTCCCGGTTCGATCTGAGCCGCCTCCACCACCTTCTCCACGATGTTCGGGTCGATGAGAAAGTTCTGCGAGAGGGCCTTGCGCGGTGAGATGCCAAGGGATGTTAGGTAGGGGAGGAGCTTGGAGAGGCAGCTCGTCACGTCCTGGAGTAGCCCTGGAGGGCAAAGGGCTCGAAGCCGGCAAGCTCGATCGACTCTTCGGTGACCCCATATTGCTTGCGGAGCCTCTTGATGTAGCGCTCTTGCTCCTCGAGGGCCGCCATCTGGAGGAGGTGATTTTTGATCTGCCCCTGGATCTCCTCAAAGGTGGGAGGGACCTGGACCGAGTGTTCCTTCAGGTAGAAGAGGCGCATCACCGTTGAGCCATCCACTCGGCTCACCTGGGATTGGGGAGGGCTGTAGCTTCCGTTTGCCAATTGGGAGAGGATCTCCCGGTGGGAGAGGGCCAGTGTTTTATCAGACCGTTTCTCGAGGTCGCTCAGGGTGATCACCGCCGATCCCTCAAGCTCTCCTCCCTCTTGCATAGCAGAGAGGGCTCCCTTGACCTCTTCAAGGGTCCCTCCGGAGCCCACCAGGGAGGCGGCCTTTTCCGCAATCTCCTTAGCGACCTCGCCCGATTTATGGCGGATGGAGAGGACCTGGTATTCCCACTCGTCGCTCTCTCCCTGTTGCTTTGAGAAGGCGTCATAGGCGAGGCGGATCTTTTCAGGGCTGAGCTTGGCCATCGCCCGTGCGCTTACCATGTACCCCTTCATCCGTTCGGTGATCATGTCGGCCTTCACCATCTGCATCGCCTCATCGAAGCTCATGTTGAGCTCGTCGAGGTTTTCGACCACATTGGGGCCAAAAAGGTCCTCCAGCTCTCGGCGGACCTCTCCGTCGCTTACCTGGACCTTCTTCTCCTCTGCATCGGCGAGGATCAACTCGGTGTCGACCATTTCGTCGAGGACTCGGCGCCACCCTTCGCGGTAAAAGTGGAGGCGGGCCTCCAAGTTGCGGCTGTATTGGGGATAGGCCCGGTGGAAGTGGACATCGAGGCGGCGCATTACATCGAGGACCGTGATCGGCTTACCCATTGGCTTGGCCAGCACCCGGTTGTCAACCCGGATCGCCTGGCTCCCCTGAACACGTCCCCACTCCTCACCCTTATCCGCCGGGAGGGCGCAGAGGGCAGTGCCTCCGAGTAAGGCAGCGATTAATAGGGGTTTAACTCGTGCTTTCACAGGATCTTCCAATATTTCGCCCCAGCCTACCAGAGCCTCGGATTTGCAACCAGACCCCCCAAGCGCACTTTTCAGTTGTCGAAAATCCCCAGATTTTAATCTAATCTTGACTTGCACGCCCAACATGGAGGCCTCTCATGCAGTCTGCTCAAAACCTTTCCCAGAATCAAACCCCCTTCCTCGTTCCCCGCAATACGGTGGGGAGTTGGCAATACGGTGGAACCCGCTGGCTTATCCTGGACCGGTCGGGAGGGGCTACTTTGAGGGATGGGCAGGGCCGAATCCTGGAGCATTTCACCTGCAACCAGATCTCGATTGGGGCAGGGGACCATCCACTTACTGGTGAGCAGCTCCATCGGATCCATCAGCTAGGCTCCGCAACCCTCCACCCAGTCATCGATCAGAACCACAAGCTCCATTTTGTTCCCTTGCTTGTTGGCGCAGGAAAAAGCAGAAATAGCGGCAATCAGGCAGTGTCCTCCTCTGGCGGGGCATTCACAAAGTCTACTGCCACATCCACAAAGCCTACTGCCCCATCTACAAAGCCTACTGCCTCATCCACAAAGCCTACTGCCCCATCTACAAAGCCTACTGCCCCATCTACAAAGCCTACTGCCTCATCCACAAAGCCTACTGCCCCATCTACAAAGCCTACTGCCACATCCACAAAGCCTACTGCCACATTTACAAAGCCTACTGCCTCATCCACAAAGCCTACTGCCTCATCCACAAAGCCTACTGCCACATTTACAAAGCCTACTGCCTCATCCACAAAGCCTACTGCCACATTTACAAAGCCTTTTACCTCATCCGCAAAAGTCACTAAAGATGAGATGGCTACTACTGCAGATACTCTCAAGCCCACAAAAATTGAAATGCCTAATTTAATCGAGAGCGACTTCGTTAAACAGGTTACACCTGGCCTTTCGAGCTACGCCAAGACAGGTCTAGGTCATTTGGAAAAGGAAATGGGCCTTGAATACGAAGAGGCTCATGTCCTGTTGAACAGCACCGGTGGGCTTCTCCAGAGGGAGGACTCAACGTGGGCAAAGACGATCAAGAGATATACGCATCAAGTGTACAAGCCTTGGATCGCCGATTGGCAAACGGTTGGCGAGAGGGGCGAAAGGGTGACTTGGCGAACCACTCACTTCAAGAAACTGGTTAAGGCCGCCTTCAAAGAACGTCGCTGGCCCTCGAGTTTCGAACTTTCCAACATGGCTAAAGGGGGGGCCGACAAAGCCTTTTACTGGGGGCTAGTGTATCTAGAGCAACAAAAAGACCATCTGACTGGATTGTCTAGGCCTAAACAGGGCCCCTCTATCCCCGTCAAGCTAGAATCGACTCCCTTATTCAAACAGGCGGCTGACTTAAGTTATCTCGAGGCGATGTGCGAATATGGCTACTGCTGCGAAACAGGGTGGTATGACCAGGTCACCGTAGAATCGAACGGTGATGTTATTTTGAATAAACCTGATCTTGCATTAGCCAAAAATTGGTATAAAAAGGCCGCAGAAGGCGACAGTCCGGTAGGTTACTATCTTTTGGCTCGCCTCGCCCTTTTAAAGAGTCATGGAGTTTTTTCAGAAGAGGTCGTTGGTTTATTAAAAAACGCTACTGAGAATAGTCAAAAAACAAGCCAAAAGCGTATTCCGGGAGCATTTTATCTTTTAGGAGAGTATTACGAAAGCGTAGGTAATAAAGAGGAGGCGGTAAAATACTATGAACTTGCGATAAGCCAAGATGTATATCCCCCAGCCGCTTATCGACTGGCGAACTACTATCTCACCGCTAATAACTATTGTAAGGCTATTGAGAATTACGAGAAGGCGACCCACCCCTTGCAGTTTATGCAGGAACAAGAAGAGCCTGGCGATGGGTACTTTCCCGATGAACGGGCCTGCTACGAATATGCACTCATACTTAAGGATGGAAAATACGGAGTGAGGCCAGATCCAGCAAAAGCTCTCCAGTGCCTTTTACTAGGGCAACGCTTCGGACGGCCGCATAAGGAGAGTTTAGAGGAGCTGAGCCATTGGTTTAGCGGGGAGCGGTGGCCTCGACTTAAAAACGAGAAGCTAGCTGAGTACTTCCGCCAATTAGTCGCCCGGTTCCCGGAAGGGGGGTCTTCTGCCAACCAAGAAATCCCAAGTTCCGTTAACCCACCCCCCGCAGAGACGCAACCTATTGTTGCAAGCGCCTTGGAGAATACCGATCAACTGGCGGAGCCGAGCCCGCCTACACTCGACGACTCTGCCTCTGCGGAGGAAACCCTCGAGGAGTTGCAGGTGGGCATTGGTGAGACCGAAGATAAGCTCACCAAACTTGATCTCGAAATTCACAACCTTAAAAACCGCCTAGAGCAGGTCGAACGTGGCCAGGGGACCCTCCAAAAACTAGAGAAGGAGGTCGAGTATCACAGGGAGCTTTTATCTCATAAAATCAAAAAGAAAGAAGCGATTGAACAGTTTCAAGACAACCCCAACCTGCTAACTTTCTATTATCGATTCCAGAGAAGACTTAACTCGATCTTTATCAGCGCCCATGCGCTACAGGGTGGATCTGTAGGGGCAAGCAAGGGTAAGCTAGGTCACGCTGGAAATACGCTGAATCTATTTGCCGGAGCCTTTGGAATGATTCCGGTCTTCGGCGGGGCTGCGGAGAAGGTCGCAGAGGTAATTGGAGCAGCTTTTCAATTTTTAGATAAAAAAAGGGTAACCAATCAGGCTGCCAACATAGCCGATATAGGGCCCGTTCCGTATGTTGATAAGGAGATCGAAGAGGCCGCGCGTGAACTCACGAAGATATTTAAACCCCAACTTAAGAAGATTGCAACGTCCGAAGAGGTTTTAGAGCTCAGGAAAAAGAACCGGTTGACCCGTTTCGGCTCGTTCTCAGAAGGAATTCGAGAGGGGAAGGACATGGTAGGAGAGTGGATCCTCTGTTCTACGTCTCAAGCTCCTGCGGCGGATGTCGCCGATTTTGCGGCTTTGTGGGTTTGCGAACATCTGAACAATCTAGAGCACGAGAAGAGTGCCCCAACCCTAGCAGGTTTCTCCTCCCGGTTAGTCAACATCGTTATGCAAAAACGGCCCCGTGCTGCGAGTAGTGGGAAATCATGGAGCGACCTAAAGGCAAAATTCAAAGAAGGCAAGGAGTCGTTTTCCACTTTGGTGGGACTAAGTGTTGTGCTGACCAAAAATGGAGGGTCATGGCCGCTAGAAGGGCTGTTTACCCGTTGTGGTATCCATGATAGGCATCGCAACGAGTACTATGGGAGTCCAGCTAACGGTTGTGATACAACAAAATATGGGTGGTGCCTCGGCACCCTTGAACACGCTAAAATGAGGGGCATCGCGAACTTGAGCACATCGACGCAGCGGGCTATCAAAGATCATACGGACGAGATCAAGAAGCTCAAACACGATGTGAGCCGCATCGACAACTGGCAGAACGTTCAGGAATGGCATAATAAAATTACACGGGTTGAAGAAGAAAATCAGCAGCTAAAATTGCTCTTAAACAGCCTTGCTCAGCACCTAAACAAGACAAATTCGCTTCCTCCCGAGTTGATGAATCAATTTTCATCAGCAACTGTAGGAGTCGCTGCTCGCCCTGTGCAGGCTACCAACTCTCAAACCGCTTCGCCTCTATCAGGAAACAATTCTACCTGCGGCTCGGAAAAGGAGAGCAAACAAGAGAAGACGAACTAGAGAATCTCCCGCTTGCGCTCCTTCTTGTCGAGGCTGATGGTCCCCGAGCCGAAGGTGAGGGGGTAGGGGAGACCCCCACCCCGAACTTACTTACCCGGTCTGATTGCCATGTCTACTATCCGATCCCTGCATCGGGGATAGAGGTTGGCCACCAGGCCCCCCAAGCGCACTTTTCACTTGTCGATATTCCCCAGATTTTAATCTAATCTTGACTTGCACGCCCAACATGGAGGCCTCTCATGCAGTCTGCTCAAAACCTTTCCCAGAATCAAACCCCCTTTCTCGTTCCCCCCAATACGGTGGGGAGTTGGCAATACGGTGAAACCCGCTGGCTTATCCTGGACCGGTCGGGAGGGGCTACTTTGAGGGATGGGCAGGGCCGAATCCTGGAGCATTTCACCTGCAACCAGATCTCGATTGGGGCTGGGGACCATCCACTTACTGGTGAGCAGCTCCATCGGATCCATCAGCTGGGCTCCGCAACCCTCCACCCAGTCATCGATCAGAACTACAAGCTCCATCTGGTTCCCCGGCTCTTTGGTGCTGGCAAGGATGAACGGCAAAAGGACTCCAAAAGCACCTCAGTACTCACGATGTCGCCAAATCAGACAAGCAGTCAGAAGACGCTGTGGGATAATACAAATAGCAATAGTGAAACTGAGAAACAATTCCCTGATTGCCTGCTTGGGGAGGGGGATAGCGAATGGAGCAGATTTGTCCAGACAGAAGTGACGGGTTGGCCGGCATTTGGGAATGAAATTGATCGCTATGAAAAGGGGATGGCAAAGCCATGGATAGTCGACGATCCGATTCGTCGGCAGAACTCAGATACCAGAAGGGACTCTAGGGGTAAGCTAGGAGTCGATTTCGGTTGGAACGGACCAAGTCTCAAGCGACTGCTCACAGGCACTCGCTTCAGCCCTGAGGAGGACTATCGACACGGCATTTTTCTTCAATGGGAGGTGTCGCCCTCCACGTTTTGGCCCACAATCATGAGAGAATCGAGGTTTAAATCGGTAGTAGACCACTTTAAGATGGCAGCAGAGGGTGGATTTGCTCCCGCGATGTGCGAATATGGCTACATTTTTGAGGTAGGCTACGGGGGGTCAGAAATCAACTTAACAATGGCGGAGAAATGGTATAGGAGTGCTTCTGGAATGGGAGACGCTGTAGGGCACTATCTTCTCGCCCAACTTTTGCGCCGCTTGAAAACGGGGAGTGATCAGGATATCATACAGCTTCTAACAAGAGCCGTTAAGGAAGATCGCGAGAGCCGGGTGCCGCTTGCCTGCTATGAGTTGGGGCGCATCTATTCTTCCGGTATAGGCGTTCCGCGCGACCTGGACAGAGCAAAAGAGTTATATGAGTTGGCCCTGAGCAGGGATGTGTGCCCTCCTGCAGCCAGAGAGCTAGCCTATATTTGTGAAAGAGAAGGCAATATTGAAGCTGCACGTCAATATCTCGAAATGGCTGTCAATCCCTTAACGTATACTAAGCGTAGCAACGTTCGTTATACCCCCGATTCTCAGGCATGCTATCGCTATGCCCTTGCTCTACGGGACGGTGAGTTAGGATTAACCCGAGACCCTCATACCGCTTTAAAGTGTCTGCTCATAGCAGATCGTCTTGGTGAGCCTCATAAGGAGCTCCTCTACGAATTAGGATGCTGGTATGCAGGCGAGCGGTTTGTCACTACTCGTTATGGTAAACTCGCCTTGCAGGCCTTTTCAAAGGCTAGTCAGATCGTAGGAGGGCACGAGGCCTCCAAAGTCAAGGTTCACCTGTATCGGATAGCGGAGTTTGGCGTGGAGGGATGCCTATACAAGAGAACCGAGCTCAATAACTTGGAAACACTGGCTAAGTCAAGCGAGGAAGGGATTGCTGCCCTAGCAGTGGCTTGGTGTTACGAGCAGGGCAGAGGCATAGCATTTTCTAAGGACGCTCGTTTGGCAAAAGAATATTTTAATGTAGCTATCGAAAAAAAGGTGTGGGCCGCCTATTTCTACCTGGGAGTCGGCCTAGAGCGGTCTGATGATTTACAGGGAGCTCTAAAAATGTACTCCAAGGGGGCCCATAAAGGCGATCTCCTCTGTCTTGTCAGACGGTGGCAGCTTGCGAGTCAGCTAGGTGAGAAACATGTGGAGCGCTACCTTCGCAGTGCTCAGGAGGCCTTCAAGAAAACAGGGTATTATCCGAATCTGCTCGAACCAATGGATTCCCCCTATTGCCTTGGCCGATTACCCAAGCTTAGCCTAAATCTCAGCGCTATTCCTCCATCACACGCCCTTGATCCCATCGCCCTAAATTCTCCCACTCGTGAACGTAGGGAACAACTTACCAAGGCATTTCCAGAAACTACGCCATGGCTGAAGTATCAGGAGGCCCTCTCCTTAACTTCTGACGATAAGAGGAGCCAAGCCTTTGCTAGCCTGTTTCGGGAGCTTTCCAAGCAGACTCAACCGACATCCTGGGAGAAGGAGGTGATAGCGCTGCTTCATCTCTACGGATTAGGGGTTAGTCAGGATATAAAGAAGGCGCATAGACTTATTACAAATTTAATGAACTCTAGATCTTCAGTTCATGTTGTTGATCTCGCCGCCATCGATCTTTATGGGATGAGAGGTCAGCCAGATTTGCAGAAGGTCGTTGAGATGGTGGCTCCTTTGGTGGATCAAAGCTTGGGTGCAGGGCTCTTGCTACTTGATCTCAATTTTAGTGGCTTTCTACCAGGAAAGTTGCTCAGCCAAATCTATGATGATCTCAATTCACAGGTGGTGCAAGGGGAAGGTCACCTATACTGCTCCAGGCTGGGCTATCTTTTGCTCGGGGGGTTGGGGGTTCAGAAATCCGATCCAAAAGAGGCCGTTACCCTTTTTATAAGGGGAGACGAAAAGGGTGATCTACTTGCTTCAATCAATCTCGCTTGGTGCCACCTGCAGGGAATTGGAGGCTCTCAAGACCTCCAGAAATCAAATGAGTTGACGGAGAAGGTGTTAACAAGAGCTACGCCGCAGGAACTCCTTCACCTAGGTTGGCTTTGCACGCACGGTATTTTTACTCCAAAAAACATGGAATTAGCGACTCAGTTGTGGGAGCAGGCGGGCAAGCTAGGGAATAAATGGGCAGGAGAACGCGCAAAACAGTTAGGAACCCTATGCTTAAAATCAGAAAAGGAGGAGCAATCGGCTAAGGCTGAAATAAGTGCAGTCGGGCCGGAGCAACAGGACACCTGGTTGGAGCTTGGCAAAAGAGAGGCACTAGATGAGGTAGACTCTTGTTCACTTCATCAACTGCAGTGGGAGATTGACGCCCACCGGAAGGTAATTCTACAGAATCAATGGGAAATAGACACGCTGACCAAAAAGGTCACAGCACTTGGGCAGGGGAGCTCGGATCTCAGACTAGATCACCTGACGCAGGCAATCGAAGATCTAAAGACAAAAATGGAGGTGCATCAAGGCCTTTTAGCGAATAAAATCGACAGGATAAATTCCTATCAGGTATTCCACGCTAGCCCTAACCTTTTTCTCTTTTACCATCGGCTCCAAAGTAAGCTCACCTCGATCTTTATTAGCGCTCATGCGCAACAGGGAGGATTCGTTAAGACAGGAAAGGGGAAGCTCGGCTATGCAGGTATCACAGTGGACTTGTTTGGGGGAGCATTTGGCATGATCCCCATAATTGGAGGTGCAACGGAGAAAGCCACTAAAGTGATCGGGGGTGCAGCTCAAGCGCTTGATTGGGCCCGGCAGAGCAATCAGGCTCGCAACATCACAAACCTTGGGCCCTTTGAAACAATTGGTAAGCAGATTGAAAAAGCAGCTCGGGAGCTTACCAAGAGATTTAAGGAGCAACTAGAGAGGATCGCAAGTCAAGAGGAAGTGAAGCGGCTCAGCAAACAGAATAAGACATCCCTAACCGGATTCGCATCGGAGATGATGAAAACGGGGGCCGACAAGTTGGGTCGATGGGCTATTTGTAGAACACCTCAGTCTCCGGCTGAAGATCTGGCCGATTTTGCGGCATTGTGGATTTGCGAGCATCTTAGGGAATTAGAGGACACCGAGAAGGCCTTGAACTACACGCAGGACCTGGCTCCCCAATTTGTGTCCATCATTATGAAAAAGCGGCCCTTTGGGTCGGTCAAAAAGGATCGGGAAACTTGGGATAAGATTAAGGAAAAGGTCAATGAAGGAAAGGAGTCCTGTTCAAATTGGATTGGGATAAGTGCGGTGCTCACAAAAACGGGAGAGGAGTGGCCGATGCGAGAGCTTTTTACCCGTTGTGGGATTCGTGACCCTGAGACGGGTAAGCACTATGCTCATGGAGAGAGCAAGTGCAAGCCATGGAAATACGGGTATTGCCTTGGCACAGTGGAAGAGGCCATTGAACGAGGCATCTGGTTCGAGAAGGAAAAGGCGCTAACTCCTGCATCCCACTCGGTCCAGAAGCTGGTTCGGGAGCACACCCAAGACATCAAGCGGCTGGAGGAGAAGCTAGAGCGTGTTGATAATTGGCACGAGGTTCAAAAATGGCACCGTAGGGTTGAAGAGGTTGAAAGAGAAAATCAGCAGCTAAAATTGCTCTTAAACAGCCTTGCTCAGCACCTAAACAACACAAATTCGCTTCCTTCCGAGTTGATGAATCACTTTTCATCAGCAACTGTAGGAGTCGCTGCTCGCCCTGTGCAGGCTACCAACTCTCAAACCGCTTCGCTTCTATCAGGAAACAATTCTACCGGCGGCTCGGAAAAGGAGAGCAAACAACAGAAGACGGACTAGAGAATCTCCCGCTTGCGCTCCTTCTTGTCGAGGCTGATGGTCCCCGAGCCGAAGGTGAGGGGGTAGGGGAGACCCCCACCCCGAACTTACTTACCCGGTCTGATTGCCATGTCTACTATCCGATCCCTGCATCGAGGTGATAGAGGTTGGCCACCAGGCCCCCCAAGCGCATTTTTCACTTGTCGATATTCCCCAGATTTTAATCTAATCTTGACTTGCACGCCCAACATGGAGGCCTCTCATGCAGTCTGCTCAAAACCTTTCCCAGAATCAAACCCCCTTCCTCGTTCCCCGCAATACGGTGGGGAGTTGGCAATACGGTGGAACCCGCTGGCTTATCCTGGACCGGTCGGGAGGGGCTACTTTGAGGGATGGGCAGGGCCGAATCCTGGAGCATTTCACCTGCAACCAGATCTCGATTGGGGCAGGGGACCATCCACTTACTGGTGAGCAGCTCCATCGGATCCATCAGCTAGGCTCCGCAACCCTCCACCCAGTCATCGATCAGAACCACAAGCTCCACCTGATTCCACAACTAAATGGAGGCGGAGACGAGGATTCCGACGACGAAGACCAGAAAAAGAACCCTAAGCAATCCAAGCGCGGCTTCTCCCTCTCTATTCCTTTTAGCTCGTCTACCTCCGTTCATTTCAGGCCTAGATCGCAGATAGACGAAACCCCCGAGCCGGTCCCCCCGCAGGTGCTTGAAAGGGTCGGTAAAGGTGAAATCCTCACACCCTCTCACAGCTCCAGCAAACAAAGACCATTTATTCACAAGGTGCCCGAGTATGTAAAAATGCTCAGCTCAGGCCCTTCAAGCTACCAAGAAACAGGCTTTGGTCTTTTGCGCTGGGTAATGGGCGATGACTGGTGGCAGCTTCACGCCCTTGTTGACGATCCAAAGGGGGTATTTAAGGGTTGGGGCACCGAATGGCAGGCAGCCGTTTCTGCGTACAGCAAACAAGTGTACAAGCCTTGGATTACCGATTGGGAGAGTGTTGGGGAGTGGGGCGAGCACGTGACTAGGCGGAGCCGTCATCTAAAAAACGCGGTAAAGAACCTTCTTGGGGAATCGGCTAGCGCTATTCCCATTGTAGGATCGCCTGTAGCTTCCATGGTATTTCCTAAACTCATGGGTTTTGGCTCCGCGACCTTAAGCGACCTCAAGAAGGCTGTCGTGGGGGGATCGGATAAAGACTACTACTGGGGACTTGTGGCGCAAGATGAGGAATACACGCAACTTGGAGGCCTGCATGAACCTCTTTCGAGCTACGATACAAAGCTTACAATCAAGTCGGCCTATCGTTTTAAAGAGGCAGCAAGTAGAGGCTATGTTGAAGCGATGTGCGAATATGGCTACTGCTGCGAAACAGGATGGAAGCACTGGGTCTCAAAAGGTGCCGACGGTCGCCTCGTCAAGAAGAACTCTTCAGAGTTGGCCAAGGCCAAAGAGTGGTATCGACGTGCCATAAAAGCGAAAAGCCCGGTAGGCCACTACCTCCTAGCCCGTCTGCTCCTTCTGGAGAGTCAGGGGCAGTTCAGCAAAGAGATTGTCGGCCATCTGCAACAGGCGGCACGTGAGGATGAGAAGAATCGAGTTCCAGGTGCCTGCTATCTGTTAGGCCGGTACTATGAGCAGCAAGCGGCTGATAGCCCCGTTCACCTTCAAGAGGCGATCAAATGGTATACAGGGGCGATGAAAGACGATATCTATCCGCCTGCTGCCTTTGCGCTGGCTAAGCACTGCATCGCAGAGAAAAAGTACTCCGATGCTATATGGTATTATGAACGTGCGACCCATCCATTGTCCTACATCAAAGAGGGCTCGGAGCGTGCTGAGGGGTACTTCCCTGACGAGCAGGCCTGCTACGAATATGCGCTGATTCTCCGAGATGGGCTGTACGGTGTGAAGCAAAACCCGATAAGAGCCCTCCAGTGCCTCCTGCTTGGGCAGCGCTTTGGTCGCCCTGACGCGAACAGCCTATGTGAACTGGGTTGCTGGTTGGCTGGGGAACGGTTAATCCAGCCCGCTATTGACCTAAAGTTGGCTGAGAGCCTTTTTGAAGCGGCGTGCCAACTATCAGCCCACCACCAATTAGCTGAACCTAAAATGAGACTCTTTCGGATTGTGGGGCTGAGTAGGAGGCCTGAAAATATAGCCGAAGAGTTTAACCAGCTCAAACTGCTGGCCGAGTCTGGTGGTCATCCCGTTGCAGACCTAGCGGTAGGTTGGTGTTTTGAGCATGGTATTCCCAATCTTGTGCAGCCAATTCGTGAGAGTGCTCAGAAGTGCTTTGAGGCAGCAGTTGAGGCGGGCTTGCCCATTGCCCATTTCTACCTAGGGGATGGATTGGAGCAAGGCCTAATAGGTGAGACGAAGCCTCAACCTATGGAGGCCATGGAGCACTACAAGCTCGGAGCGGAACAGGGCGATCTCCACTGCAAAGTAAGACGCTGGCAGCTAGCCTCTCGTTTGGGGCTCCCACACGCGGCAGGGTACTACAAGGTTGCGAGGGAAGCTCTTGAGCAGGCCGGCTTTTACCACAATTATTTGGAACCGGTAAATCGTCAGTTTTCGCTGGGCACATTGGCGCCGCTCCCTCTTCATCTCACCGATGTTGACCTTCC
Organism: Parachlamydiales bacterium; assembly: GCA_050250135.1. Classification (GTDB taxonomy): domain Bacteria; phylum Chlamydiota; class Chlamydiia; order Chlamydiales; family JAFEGQ01; genus JBFWPF01. The sequence goes on from JBFWPF010000004.1 coordinate 82,016, forward strand.
AGAGGCCAGCAGCTTCTCCTCATGGACGCCTCAAAGTTTGCAGTCTCACAGCGGCGAAGGTCTGGAACCACTTGTCGCCTATGGCAAAGCGTTAGAAACGCAAGATGATGAAAATCGCAGCCAAGCCTTTGCGACCCTCGCCCAGCAGATTACGAACACCACATACCCATCAGCGCTCCAACTGCAAGTGCTCGCGATGCTTCACCTTTATGGCCTGGGAGTGGAGCAAAATCTAGGTACTGCTAAAAAGCTCATATCAGACGTTCGCAATCAGGGTACTCGGATCCAAGTCGTTGATCTGGTCTCCCCTTATTTGTATGGGATGGAGGGGGTTCCCGATATTCAAAGGGCCCTCGAAATCCTCGGCCCCCTAGCGCCGCTCAGTCCGGAGGCCGAGGTGATTTGCCTTGATTTAGAGTATGGCGAACTTATTCAGCAGAGGTCTGCAGTTGAGCTGTACTACCACCTAAAGCCAGGGCTAGCGCATCAAAAATTAACTTTTCATTTTAGGGCCTAGATGGCATGAATTTTACCTTCCCGACCAAAGGAGGTAGAATATGTCGGCCAATGAAAAGACCAGCCCAAGAATTGTGGACC
>JBFWPF010000005.1:0-74612 GCA_050250135.1 Parachlamydiales bacterium
TGGTCCACAATTCTTGGGCTGGTCTTTTCATTGGCCGACATATTCTACCTCCTTTGGTCGGGAAGGTAAAATTCATGCCATCTAGGCCCTAAAATGAAAAGTTAATTTTTGATGCGCTAGCCCTGACAAAGCTCTACCTTTGTCGGCATGGGGAGACCGAGTGGTCCCGCGATGGAAAGCACACCGGGACGACCGATCTTGAGCTGACCGAAAAGGGGATCGAAGAGGCTAAGGCGCTGAGAAAACGGCTGAAAGGTCATCGATTCACTCGGGTCATCACGAGCCCCCTCAAACGGGCAAAAGAGAGCTGCGAGCTAGCGGGGCTTGGCGATGGGGCAATCGTTTTGCCCGATGCAGTGGAGTGGAACTACGGCGACTATGAGGGGAGGACAACGGCCGAAATTCAGAAGGAGCGCCCCGGCTGGGCGATCTTTAAGGATGGGTGTCCCGGAGGGGAAACGGCAGCCGATGTGGGCCGGCGGGCCGACCGGGTGATCGCTCAGGCGCAAGGGGAGACGGCCCTCTTTGCCCACGGCCACTTCTTGCGAGTGCTGGCCGCCCGCTGGATCGGCCTCGATCCAGTCTACGGGAGGGCCTTCGGGTTGGACACGGCTGCTTTGTCAATTTTGGGCTATGTGCGAGGGGAGCGGGCCGTTTTAGTCTGGAACGACACCTCCCATCTTGGTACGATGTAGGGTATGGCCCGATTTAAAAAAGAGAGTCTAGAGGCGCTAAAAGAGCGGGTCGACCTGATCGACCTGCTCTCGGCCCATATCGAACTCAAGCGGGCCGGGGGCTCCTATAAGGCGCTCTGCCCCTTCCACGATGAGAAGAGCCCCTCCTTTGTGGTCCAGCGGGGGGATAGCCACTACCACTGCTTCGGGTGCGGCGCCCACGGAGACGCAATCGCCTTTTTGATGGACCACCTCCGGATGAGTTTTGTGGAGGCGGTCGAGTACCTGGGAGAGCGGTATGGGGTAGCGCTAGATCGGGTCGAGAAAGAGGAGGGGGGGCCCAATCGGGGGGAGATGAAGCGGTGCCTGGCCGAAGCTCACCGCTTTTTCCAGGCCGTTTTGTTGCAGACTGAAGAGGGGCATGGGGCCCTTGCCTACCTGTACGATCGGGGGCTGGGTCTTCCGTTTATTAAAAAATTTGGTTTAGGTTTGGCTCCGGCCCAAGGGGGCCTTCTCCGCCGGTTTTTGGAAGAGGAAAAGGTCCCCCTGGGGATGATGCAGGAGACGGGGCTGATTAAGGGGACAAGGGACTTCTTCTACAAGCGGATCCTTTTTCCGATTACCGACGGGTCGGGGGTGGTGATCGGCTTTTCGGGGCGCCGCTACACCGAGGATGTGGGGGGGGGCAAGTATGTCAATACGCCAGAGACGGCTCTGTTTAAGAAGAGCCGGGTCCTTTTTGGCCTCTCCTATAGCCGCAAGCGGATGGCGAAGGAGCACAAGGCGATTGTGGTGGAGGGGCAGATCGATGCGCTCCGGCTGATCGATGCGGGCTTTGACTACACGGTGGCGGGGCAGGGGACGGCGTTTGGGGAGCAGCAGGCCGACGAGGTGGTCCGCTTGGGGGTGAAGGAGGTGGTCCTCGCCCTCGACCCCGACAAGGCGGGGCGGGCGGCAGCGGCGAAGGTGGGCGATCTGTTTCAGAAACGGGGGGCAGGGGTCAAGGTGGCAATGCTTCCCGAGGGGAAGGATCCCGATAGCCTGCTGAAGGAGGGGGGAAAGGGGGCCTTTGAGGGGGTGTTGCGCACCGCTCAGGACTACCTCTCCTTTTTGGTGGCCTACAAGGGGGAGGAGCACGACCTGGGGTCCCCTGCCGGAAAGGCGCAGCTCGTTCGGGAGATTGCGGAGCAGATTAAGGGGTGGGAGGACAAGGTGATGGTCCATGAGAGCCTCCGCCGCCTTGCCCACCTAACTCGGGTACCGGAGGAGGTGGTGGGCGTTGCCGAGGTCCGGCTAGCAAGCTACAGCCGCCCCTCGGGTAGTGTCCGGGGTATTACCCTAAACCCCGATCAGATCCTGGAGGGGGATCTCCTCAGCTGGCTTCTCCAGCTGGGGAGCGAAAAGCCGGAGCTGTTGGAGGCTGCCAGGGGGCACCTCGGCGAGGAGCACTTCCGCTACCCCCCTGCCAGGGAGATCTTTTTAGCGTTGCTGAGAGTAAAGGGAGATCGCCTCTCCCTTCTCTCGGAGCTGAGTGAGGAGGCTCAAAACGAGCTCGTTGCTCTGATGAGCAAGCGGATCCCTCACGAGCGGGTGGCAACCCTTTTTCCAAGGGCGCTCCAGAAGATCCTAGAGAGGTCGTGGCTAGAGAGGCGGGAGGAGATCAGGCAGAAGATCCAAGCGGGGGGGAGTGAGGAGGAGGTGCTCGCGTGGGTTAGGGCCTTCGATGCTTTAGGGAGGGCGCGGCCGTGTTAATCCTCTATGATGGGGACTGTGCGTTGTGCAACCGGGCTGTTCGCTTCCTGATGGAGAGGGACAAGGAGGGGAAGTTCACCTACGAGCCAAATGGGGATCCCAATATCGATACGCTCGTTTTGGTGGAGGAGGGGCAGTCGTTGTACTATGGGAAGGCGGTGCTGCGGATCTGCTGGCACTTGGGAGGGTGGTGGCGATTGTTGGGGGTGCTATCCTTTCTGCCGACCGGCCTTGCCGATGCGATCTACCGCCTGATTGCGAGAAACCGCCATCTTTTCTGACCGTTACATGTCGTTCAATACCGCAACAACCTCTACATGGTAGGGGTCTTCCATGCTAAGCTTGGGATAGGCCTGCTGCCAGCTGCTTACCCAAGTTTTCATCGCCTCTTTAATCCCCTCCATTTGGAGCCGCTTGGCGAGCCCCCAAACCGCACGGGCTACAAAGAGGTTCTCCTCCGTAAGGGGGAGGTGGTCTGCCGATTTCCGCCGGTAGAGAAGGTCGATTAAGAAGGGGGTGGCCAGGTTGGTCTCGTGACCCTTATCGGACCAGAGCCACTCATCCTCAAAGAAGAACCGGTAGCCGGGGTGGCAATACTACTCAAAGCCCCACGCCTGCCGGAGGAGCATCTTGTGTACGAGGTATTGGGGTGTCTCTTTTGTTGCGCTACTCTCCGCCCACGCGATGGGGAGAAGGGTAAAATCGGCACGCCCCGGATTTAGCGGGTCATAGCGGCGGCCGGCATACCCAATACCTGAGGCGATGGCGTAGGAGAGGAGGCTCCCTTTGAGGGAGGTAAGCCCCTCATTTTGGGCGAAGGCGAGGAGGGTAGGCAGTGACTTTTCATTTGCCTTTTCGACGAGGAGCAGCTCAATCCGCTTAGCGCAAAGAGGGACCTTTTCTTTGACGGCGGGGTAGATCTGAAGGAGGGTGTCGACCGATGTCCCCTCTGGAAAATGATAGGTATGGAGAAAGGTGCTAAGGGCTTGCAGCGCCTCCCCTTCAAGACCGGTATCGGTGGGAGGGGGAGGAGGCCTCTTCTCAAACGACTCGAGGACCTCGCTATAGGGGCGGTTGGAGAGAGTATTGATCCATGGCTCATCGACAAGGGGCGCGTGTACCTTCACCTGCTTTTTATAGCTCTCCGAGAGGCGGGTGTGGTGAAGGGTTACCTCTTGCAAGGGATCGAGATTGAAATCGACGGTCCCATTGACAAAGGCCAGGTCATCAAGCCCTTTGCAGCCCGAAAGGTTAAGGTGGGTGAGGCCGGGAAGGGCTCCCTCTAGGATCGCTTGGGTCGCCTTAGAGGTAATCTTGGGGCACCGCTGGATGCTGAGCCGTTTGGGCTTAAAGAGGGAGACGAATTCGATCAGGGTCTCGTCGTCTAGGTCGGCCCTGTCTTCGATCAGAAGGGTGTCGATGTGGGTCTCGACCCCCTTCAGGTACTTGTAGTTCCCATCGGCAAGCCACAGGGCGCAGCTAAGGGGATCAAGGACTCTATGGTCTTCATGGAAGAGATTCTCCACAGCGCCCCCCTTGGCGGCTGGGATCTGGAAGAGGGCGTGGGCGATAAAGGGCCCCTTGTAGTAGTCGTGGAGGCTTTCGCTGAAGGGGAAGAGGTGGGCAACCTGGGCGAGCAGATGGGGGGTGAGGAGCTCGTTTTTAACGCCTGGAGCAGCTCCGTTGGGGAAGCTCACCCGCGTGATCTGGGGGTATTTGGCCATCTCGTAGATCACATCGGTTGAGGTGTTGGGATCGTCGAACACGACCGTATGGAGATGGGGGAGAAGGGAAATAGCTCGCTCTAGTAAGGCAGGCTCGCTAGTGGTGAAGGAGGTAGCCTTCTCCAGGTCGCGCCCTAAGCTGCACAAGGCGGGGTAGTCGGTTAGGATCTTGCCTAGGGAGTGGGGGTAAGTAGCGAGAGCAAGGGGGGAAAGGGTGAGGGTTGACGCTCTTGCCTTGATGAGCTGTTCAGTGGCCTCCTCATCACCGATTTTTAGGGTCTCGAGGAGGGGGCACTCCCTGGCAAGCTGAGCGAGGTCACACTCTCCCTGGATATGCAGGTGGCGTAAATGGGGAAAGAGGGTGGGGTCGACGGGCCCGTGCGTGGAGAGGCGCTCAAGATCGGGCAGGTGGAGCCTTGGATCGAGCCTCTCCGTTTCGTATTCGGTGAGCCGCTCCACGACGATTTCGACAACATGGGGGCAGCGCTTCTGTACGAACCCCAGAATAGCAGCGGGGTCCCCTCCGCGTTTAATAAGGATCCTCTGCGCCTGAAATTGGTCGCTTGGGTCTAGTGCCTTCTCAGCGTTCTCCAGGTTGTCGATCTCTAGTGTGCCGGTGTGCTTAAGGGTGGGGCCAGGCTGAACGAGGGAGAGCTGCTCAAACCGCTCCTGGGTTTGGCAGGGCTTTGTCTCCCACTCCCCGAGGAGGTGGGGGGCAACTGGAGTTTCCATAGCCTGGCCGACCTCTTTGGCGTAGGCCTGAGCTTCAGCAAGCCGTCTCTGAATCACGTGGGGAGGGGCATTCTCCTCAATCGCCTTTTGCAACCGATCATATGCGGTTTGGAGGCCCTCTTGGGTATAGGGGCTAGGGGGGAGGAGAGGGCCCTCACCTTCGCCCTCAGTGGGAAGTGGGTCGCCGGGGAGGGTATAGGCCCGGTGTCCCTGCCGCAGGGCCCAGTAGAGGCAGGGGCCGGCAAGAAGGCTCGCTCCAATAAGGGTCCCCTTAGTGAAACCCCTCCAGTCTGCACCAAAGCGGCGGATCAGGTAGGAGGCAAAGAGGAGGGACATCCCCTCAGCAAAAAGAGCCTTGCGGAAGGCATCGTGATGTTGAGAAATAGGTTCCATAGTTGTGAGTCGCGTTTTTTCGAATACTATAGACTATTTACTATTATAAGTAAAGAGGGTTGGCTATGAAGCTGTTAGGTGCAACTTGCTGAAATCAAGGAGGCGGTCAAAGAGGCCAAAAACGGCGCCTATAAGGGCTAAGCGGTTGGTTTTGAGGGTATTATCTTCAGCCAAGACCCGGACCTGTTCGAAGAAGGTGTGGAGGGGGGGCTGGAGGCGGGCGATGAGGCGGTAGGCTTCGGGGTAGTCCCGAACTTCGATCGCCTTGAGGGTGTGCTTCTCAACCTCGCTAAAGGCCTTAGCCAGAGCCTGTTCCGCCGGTTCGGTCGCCTTAGCGGGGTCGAAGGGGGTGGTCTTTTCGGGGAGGATCCCGCGGGCCCGTTTGTAGACCTCGGCGAGGAGGGGGAAGGCGGGGTCGCTCTTTTGGGCCTCGTGGAGGGCGGCGGTGCGGAGGTAGCTGTCGTAGATGTCAGTGACGCCGTGCGAGAGGGCCGAGGCGATCTGAGGCTTGGAGAAGCCATAGTCCTGGAAGACGGTGGCGATCCGGTTTTGGAGGAAGTCGAGGAGGGCGGGAATGGTGTTCGGATTTTGAGAGTAGGGGGCGTAGCAGGCCTCGAGGGTCTCCTTAAGGGGGAGGTGGAGCCTTTCGGCGATGGTGATCCGGATGAGGGCGAGGGCTTGGCGCCTTAGGGCGAAGGGGTCGGAGGAGGAGGTGGGGAGGAGGCCGAGGGAGAAGCAGGCGAGGAGGTTGTCGATCTTATCGGCGAGGGAGAGGAGGGCGCCGGCAGGGGTGGTCGGGAGGGAGCCCTTTTCGCCGCGGGGCATCCAGTGCTCGTCGATGGCGTGGGCGACGGGGACGGGGAGGCCGTGGGCGAGGGCGTAGGCGTGCCCGACGGTCCCCTGGAGTTCGGGGAATTCGCCGACGAGTTTGGAGGCAAGGTCCGATTTGGCGTAGAGGGCGGCCATCTCGGCCTCGGCGAGGTTGCCCAGCTTGGTGCGGTCGTGGAGGGCCTTCACTTGGGCGACGAGGCGGAGCGATTTGTCGTGGAGAGTGCCGAGCCCCTCGTGGAAGGTGATCGCCTTGAGTTGTTCGTTGAACTGGTCGAGGGGGACCTTAAGGTCCTGCTGGAAGAGGAACTCCCCATCGGTTAGGCGGGCGGTCAGGACCTTCTCATTCCCTTTGCGGATCGTCTCGTTGGGGGTGTTGTCGCCGGTGATCACAAAGCGGCTCTGGAGGGCGCCGCTGCCATTGGCGAGGGGAAAGTAGCGCTGGTGGTGGACCATCACCGAGATGGGGACCTCCTGCGGGATATTGAGGAAGCGGCTGTCAAAGCTGCCGAGGAAGAGCTCGGGCCACTCAGTGAGGTTGACCACCTCAGGAAGGACGCGGGGAAGGGCAAGGGCCTCCCCTCCCGTTTCCCCCTCTAGGCGACTGAGCTGCTCAAGGATGGCGGTCTTCCGCTCTTCGGGATCGACCATCACATAGGCCTTCCTGAGGGTGGAGAGGTAGTCGGAGGGAGAGGAGAGGGAGAGGGGTTTATTCGCCCGCTGTCGGTGGCCATAGGTCGTCCTGCCAGAGGCGATGGAGCCGACCTGGAAGGGGAGGACCCATTTGCCGTGGAGGGCGACGATCCAGTGGAGGGGGCGGGCGTAGCTGATCTTGCTCCGCCCCCATCGCATTTTCTTGGGGAAGTCGATGTCGAGAATGAGGCTGGGGAGGGCTTCGGCGAGGAGGGAGTCGGTCCGTTGGGCGGGGATCTGGAGGTCGGCGTAGAGGTAACCCTCTCGGATTTCAACGCCCTCGAGGTGGTCGCGGTGCTGGGGCTCTCTGCCGATGGAGCGGAAGAACCCTGCCCCCGCTTTGGTGGGGTTGCCCGCCTCATCAAAGGCGGAGGTGAGGGGAGGGCCCCGCCGCTCAACCTGCTGAGCGGGCTTGAGGAGGGGGAGCCCTTCGATAAGGGCGGCGAGGCGGCGGGGGCTCCCGTAGACCTCGATTCTGGTGTAGGGGAACTCGCTCTTTTGGAGGAGCCGCTCTAGCTTCCCCTTGAGGCTTGCCATCGCCGTCGGGATGTAGGTGGCGGGGAGCTCCTCCGAGCCGATCTCAAGGAGGAAGGGGTGGACCTCGGATCTATCAGGGGCCGGCTTCTCCTTTTTGTCCGAAGGGGTCGTCCACTCATCCTCCCACCGGTCCATCAGAGGGAACTGGAGCTTGCGCCGCTCTTCGACGTAGCTCTCTGCTGCCGCTTTGGCCAGCCCCCGGATCTGCCCGATCGCTTTCGCCCGCTCGGGGACCGAGACAACCCCCCGCGCTTCAAGGGTGTTGAAGGTGTGGGAGGCCTTCATCACAAAGTCGTAGGCCGGGTAGGGGAGGCCGAGAGCGGCAAGGCGGTGGGCCTCCTTCACATAATCGGCATAGTGGGAGCGGAGGGTGGCCACGTCGGCCTGCTCGAAGTTGTAGTGGCACCATTCGACCTCCCCTTTGTGGTAGAGGTCGCCGTAGGTGAGGTGGTCGTTCCACTTGAGGTCCCAGACGTTGTCGACCCCTTGGATCGTCATGGCGAGCCGCTCAAGGCCGAGCGCCATCTCAACCATGATCGGGTCGAGCTCAAAGCCGGCGACGCTCTGGAAGTAGGTGTACTGGGTGACCTCCATCCCATCCCGCCAGACCTCCCACCCTAGGCCGCTAGCGCCGAGGGAGGGCTGCTCCCAGTCGTCGTGGACAAAGCGGATGTCGTGGTCGGGGAGGTGGAACCCGATCGCCTCAAGCATCTGGAGGTAAAGCTCTTGAGGGTTGGGAGGGCTTGGCTTGAGGACGATCTGGTACTGGTGGAAGAGCTGCATCCGATTGGGGTTATCTCCGTACCGGCCGTCGGTGGGGCGGCGGGAGATCTCGACGTAAGCGGCTCGGAAGGGCTCGGGGCCGAGGCACTTGAAGAAGGTATTGGGGTTAAAGGTACCCGCCCCCGTCTCCACATCGTGGCCGAGGCCGATCACACACCCCTGGGCTGCCCAAAAGGAGTCGAGTCTCGCAATTAACTCTTGAACCGTTAACATGGGGGAAAGTGTAGCGGGTAGTATGTCAAAGGTCAATTGGGAGGCCATTACAGGGGGGGAGCGGGCCGAGGAGGGGGCCGAGTTGCCCAGTATTTCGATCGTCATCCCCTCCTACAATTGCTCCCAAAAGATCGCCTGGAGTCTCGACAGCCTGCAGGGGCAGAGCTACCCCAACCTCGAGGTGATTGTGGTCGATGGGGGGTCGACCGACCGGACCCTCGAAGAGGTTCGCCGCCGCCGCCTTCAAGCCCTGCGGGTCTACTCGGTGGCCGAGTACAACCGTTCGGAGATGTACAACCGGGGGATCTCGGTAGCCAGCGGCGACTACATCACCCTCCTTAGCCCAGGCGACACCTATCTCTACGAGGGGGCCCTCGATCAGGTGGTCAACCTGATGGAGGCAAAGGGGAGACCCGATCTGGTCTACTGCGGTGTTCTCCGCCGCGACTACACCGGCTCGATCCGTACCGTGCTGCGGGACCTCTCCTATGAGCACCTCAGCCGGGGCCGGGTCCCCTCGAGCTTAGGGGCCAGCTTCTTCCGCCTCGACACGATCCGACAGCTGGGAAAGCTCGATGCTTCGATCCGGCTGCGCGGCGGCTTTGACCTCGTCTGCCGCTTCTACCACCGCAAGAATCTGGTCGCTCAGCCCTGCGAGCGGGTGCTCGTGGAGCACGATCCCCGCATCCTGACGGCCCGGGCGACCCTTCGCCGGTTTTGGGAGACCCAGAAGGTGATTGGGCGCCACTTTGGCACAAGAGCGGCTCTCCGATTTTGGCTAGGACAAAACCACTGGGAGCTGATCCGACTCTGGTGGAAGAGCAAACGGTTTCACGTATGGACCTAAAGGGGAATTACGGGTGGGATGCACCCGGGGTGATCCGCCTCCTGTTCTTGGTAGGGATCCTGTCGGTAGGTGCAGGCGGGGTCCTTTTTGCCCTTTTTGAGCGGACCGCTTTGGGCCTTGCCTGGTTTTTTCTCTGGATGACCACGATTGGGGCTTTCATCTGCTTTGTGGAGGCCTACTTGATGATCCGGTCGAGCAAAAAGGGGAAGTTCCAGGTGATCGACCGCCTCCTAGATGACCTCAAACTCAAAGGGGATGCGCAGGTCCTCGATGTGGGATGTGGCCGGGGAGCTCTCCTTATCTCGGCGGCAAAGCGGCTTCCTGAGGGAAAGGTGACCGGGATCGACATCTGGTCGGAAAAGGATCAGTCGGGCAACTCAACTTTCCACACCATGCAGAACATCCACCTAAACGGAGTTGACGGGCATGCCGACATCGACACAGCCGATGCCCGAAACCTCCCCTTTCCCGATGCCACCTTCGATGCGATTGTGTCGTGTCTTATGCTCCACAATCTCCCCTCGGCAAGGGAGCGGGAAAAGGCCCTTGCCGAAATGGTGAGGGTCCTTAAGCCGGGCGGCAAGATCGGCCTAATCGATTTCCGCCATGCCGGGGAGTACACCCATTCTCTGGAAAGAAAAGGCTTCCGGTGCCACCATCACGGTCCCTACTGGCGGATGTTCCCGCCGGCAACAATCGTGATCGCCCGTGCTCCTCATTAAATGTGTGCTGCTGTGCTTATCTTGCCTCTCCCTCGAAGAGAAGGTGAGCCGCTTGATGCTCTCGGCCTACGAAGAGGGGGTCGAGGTTGGCGCGGTGATCACCTACGGCGAAACGGTTCCGCCTCATCCCATTGTTGCAGTGGATCAGGAGGGGGGGAGGGTGGTCCGCTTCCGTAATGGCTTTACCCCAATACCTTCTGCAGCCGAGCTGGGAGCCACCTATAGCGAAGAGGAGGTCTACCGGCTTTTCCGACAAGTCGGTTCGGAATTGCGACGCGCCGGCATCACTATAAACTTCGCTCCTGTCGTCGACCTAAGCCAAAACGATCGCTCCTTTGGTCAGGATCCCGAAAAGGTCACCCGCTATGCAGGTGCGGTCATCGATGGGCTCCTAGATGCAGGTATTCTGCCCTGCTTGAAGCACTTTGTCGGTTATGGAAGCGCAAGCGGCGATGCTCACGCCGCCCTTCCGACAGCTGATTGGGATCCCGATGCCCTCATTCCCTACCGTCATTTAGCGAGCTGGGTGCCAATGATCATGACTGCTCATCTCCGTATTCCTGCGCTCGATCCCGACCACTGCGCAACCCTCTCACCCACCATTGTGAGGGCCCTTTTGCGCGGGGAGCTCAATTTCAAAGGGGTGATCGTTACCGATTCCCTCACCATGCATGGTGTGTTGGAGGAGGCGGGGAGTTTGGAGGAGGCGGCGATTCAGGCACTCGAGGCTGGCTGTGATCTCCTCCTGTTGGGAGGGCGGGCCCTTTCAGGCGATCCCTTCGAGCCGCTCGAGAATGCTCGCCGCGTCCACAAAGCTGTTGTGGAGGCGGTCCACTCCGGCCGCCTCACCGAATCCCGCCTCGACGAGTCGGTGGAGAGGGTTGGCAATATTTACAAGTGGTTGATTTCTAGATAATTAAGTATGTTTTTTGCGTAATAGTATCAAGGTATGATACTATAAAAATGTGAGTAAAAAGCACCGCCGGACTCTGGAGCAGGTCTTTGAGACACCTCCGCCCTCCTCTGTTAAGTGGAAGGACGTGGAGGCCATGTTGACATCGCTCGGCGCGGATGTTAGAGAGGGCAGTGGATCGCGAGTTCGGTTAGCACTCAATGGAATTCGGGCCACGTTTCATCGTCCTCACCCAAGGAAGGAAATAGATAAGGGAGCGTTGGTCTCATTGAGGCGATTTTTGGAAAATGCTGGGATTAAACCATGATGGAATATAAAGGCTACACAGGGAAAGCCGAGTACGACGACAAGGCGAGAATATTTCACGGAGAGGTAATAGGCCTTAAGGACGTAATCACGTTTCAAGGGACCTCTGTAGATGAGTTAGAAAGGGCTTTTCGGGAGTCGGTGGATGATTATCTCGATTGGTGTAGAGAGCTGGGTCAGTCTCCAGAAAAGCCCTATTCTGGAAAGTTCTTATTGCGGGTTGATCCCTCGCTTCACCAGCAGGCAGCTTTAGAAGCTCATATGAAAGGGATGAGCCTGAATGAGTATGTGACAATAGCTCTTGCTCAGCAACTATCCAAAAATGGCCACTTCCCCCCTCGCTCCCGATAGCCTCTATAACCCTAACCGATCTCTGGCTGCATTGAGGACCTTGCCGAGGAAGGTTGAGTAGTCCCACCCATTCATCTCCGCCATCAGGTTCCCCTTCCCATCCCAACACCAGCTGGGATTGGGATTCACCTCCAGGAGCTTGATTACCCCATTCTTATCGGCGCGATAGTCAAACCGGGCATAGTCCCGGCAGCCGAGCCGCTGGAAGAGAAGGACCGAGCTGTCAAAGAGTTGGCGGGCCTGCCACTCAGGGAGGGCCGCACGCCGGTACTTGATCGAGGTCCAGTAGGGAGAGTCGGGAAGCCACTTGCTCTCATACCCAAGAATCGGAGGGAGCCCCTCTGGGAGGGCCGAGTAGTCAACCTCAAGGATCGGAAGGAAAGCAAAATCCCCCTCGTTTCCGATAAGGGCGACCGAAAACTCCCGGCCGGTCAGGTACTCCTGAACGAGGAAAGACTCGCCCGGGAGGGTGGCACGGAGCCAGTCGCAGTAGGCGATCAGCTCATCGGCCGTCTTAACGACCGCCTTCTGAGTGATCCCGAGGCTGCTATCCCCCCGAACCGGTTTGACAAAGGCGGGAAGCTCGGCCGGAATAGCGGCTGAGCCGCTAGAGCCCTCCAGAAAGAGCTCATCGGGGACCGCAATCCCCATCTCCTTCGCCCACGCCCTAACGAGCCCCTTGTTGTAGCAGTGGGCCAAGCAGGCAGGTCCCCCGCCGCTATAAGGGATCCCCAACATCTCGAGGAGGGCGGGGACATGGAGCTCATGGGTGGCATCGTTCCGGTACCCCTCATCGCAGAGGTTGAAGACAAAGCTCGGGGGGTGCTGGGTGAGGAGGGTCAGGTACTTGCTGTGGTCATCGAGGTAGCTGAACCGGTAGTCGCCCAGCGGCTCGAGCCCCTCCCGGAGCTTGTTGACCGTCGTGAGGTCTTCCGAGTTGAATTTCCCCTCCCGCTTGAGCCGGTCGGGGAGGCGGGGGTCACCGAGGAGGACGGTGCAGGGGAGGGGACTCCCCTTGCGCAACTTGGTGGTGGTTTTGGGAGCGGGGGGCGCCTTGGCTGGAGCCTGAGCACACAGGAGGAGGCGGTTCCCCATCATCCCGAGGTCGTTGCAGGCGCGGGTCGACTGGGCCTGGACGTTGCCTAACTCGGTAACCGTTGCAAAGCCCGATTCCTTCAAGGCCGCTACCAGCTCATCGGCGCGGTAGAGCCGCTCAGCATAGAACTGATCCTTAACGACACCCGTTTGGGCATCGACGACAAGCTCTCGGGAGATCAGGCGGTGGCCATCGGCGCTCAGGTGGCGCTCCCGGCAAACCAGCGATCCCTGATCAATCCACTCCCAGCTCTTAGGGGCAAAGTTCTGCCGCATCCAGGGGCCGTCGGTGATATCGAGGAAAAGGCGCCCCTCCGAGCTCAGGAGCCGGAAGACCTCTTTAAGGACGGCGATGTTCTCCTGCTCCCGCTCGAAGTAGCCGAAGGAGTTGCCCATCACGATGACCAGGTCAAAGGCCCCATCGGGGTAGCGGATCCGCCGGGCATCCCCCTCGCGGAAGACGACCGAGGTTAGCCCCCGCTGAGTCGCCCGCTTCCTTCCGAGGCGGACCAGGTAGCGGGAGCGGTCGATCCCCACGATATTGGGGTAGCCCCGGCTTGCCAGCTCAAGGCTATGGCGCCCTTGGCCGCAGCAGAGGTCGAGGATCCGGGCGTCCGGCTTGATCGCCGTCGCTTCGAGAACCAGGTCGATGTCCTGTTTGGTATTGGCTTGGTTTTCAACGACGTCGGCGTCGGTTTTGAGGTAGACCGAGTTGAAGAGGGTTCGCCACCACTCTTCGGTCAGATGGGATTCAAGATCGGTGAGGGGCCCCAAGCAGGGGCTAGGAGGGGACGGGGGAGGCTTTGTCGCCATGGCGGTCCGGGGTTAGGTTCAGTGCCTATTTTACCCTTTTTGCCAAGATTTCAGATAGTGATAATATGACAAGAAAAAATTACGATTTCGGCGCTACCTCTTGATCGAAGAGCTGGTGAGCAAGGGTTCTGAGCTCATGGCCCGATTCACTGTTCGTTAGGAGCACAACGCCGATCCCCCGCTCGGGGAGCAAGGCGACGAGGGAGGAAAAGCCGGCAATCCCCCCTGGGTGGTAGAGCTCGATTTCTCCCCGGTAGTCGGTGATAAACCACCCAAGGCCATAGCCGTCACCAGCAGGTGTCCAGCTATAGGGGATGCGCGCCTCTTCGGCAGTGATGGAGAGCTGGTAGGCAACCCACTTCACCATATCCTCAATCGGCGCGCAAATAGCGCCTGCAGGGGCGACCGGTTCGGTGTTGCAATAGGGGACCGGTACCCATTGGTCATCTGTCCATCGATAACCAGGGGGAGTACCGGGAGGGTAACCGATAGTGGTTGCCTCCATCCCAAGGGGCCCCCAAATGTGCCTTCTGAGTAGCGCTTCATAGGACTGGCCAGTGGCCTGCTCAGCGACTCTACCGAGCGCAAGGTACATCACATTGCTGTATTCAAAGTGAGTTCCGGGCTCTCCAGTGATCGGAAGTTGGAGGGCCTCCTGTAGCAGCGCTTCTTGCGAAATCTCTCTGCTCTGCCACAATTCGTCAGCGCGGGGAGTGCCTGTCGTGTGGGTGGCGAGGTGGCGCAAGGTGGTCTGCCCATTGGAATAGGGAAGGTAGTTAGCAAGAGGGTCATCCCAGTTTAACCCCAATTGGGAGACGAGGTGGCAGGTGAAAGTTTTGGTGCACGAAGCAATAGGAAATGGGGTGTGGGCGTCGACCGGCCCCATTGTCCAGATTTCAGGGGCCTCTCCCACCCGAACAATCCCCACCGCAAGGCCGGGGTTAGACAAGGCAGGGGCCGAAAATAAAATGAGAAGTAAGAAGAGGAATTTCATGGTAGATATTTTAGCACAGGGGGGGAGCAAAGGCAAGGTAAGGTTCGCGCTTGCCACTTTTTTCCGAGGAGGGTAGGCTGGGTTCAATTTAATCTTTTCCGGGAGCCCGCGTGTCGATACCCCACCTCCTCACCCTCTCCCGCATCCTGATCGCCCCCATCTTTGTCCTCTTCTACCTCTACTCCAATCCCTTAGAAATTAGCTTTCTGGAGCTCCCTTACATCTTGTTTGCGCTACTGGTCATCGGGGAGCTCACCGATCTGCTGGATGGCTACTTTGCTCGCAAGTTCAACCAGGTAAGCGATTTGGGGAAGATCTTCGACCCGATGGCCGATAGCATCTTCCATATCTCGATCTTTTTCAGCTTTACCCAAGGGGTAGTCGACCTCCCCCTCCTCTTGGTCTTTGTCTTCCTCTACCGCGATTCGGTCATCGCGACCCTCAGGACCGTCTGCGCCCTCAAGGGGTATGCCCTGGCTGCCCGCCCCAGCGGCAAGGTAAAAGCGGTTTTCCAAGCTCTTGTGGCCTTTACGATCGTCGCTCTGATGATCCCCCTCTCTCATGGCCATTTTTCCCTTCAGACTTTTCAGACAATTGCCCTCTGGCTCGTTGCTGGAGCGGCTCTCTACACGGCGGCCTCAGGGTTTGAGTACCTCTGGGCCAACCGATCGACTATCGGTAAACTACTCACAACAGGAAAGAAGAGGCGTGAAGGAAAATCAAGTTGAGGTACTGGGGTTCGGAGCCCCGATCATGGATCTCATCTTGCGCGTTCCCCACGATTTTCTCGATTCGGTCCCCGGTAAGCGGGGAGGAATGGAGCCGATCACCCATAGGGCGATGCAAGAGATGGTAGCACGGAGCGGTGTCCAGCCGGTCACCTGCCCTGGAGGGAGTGCGGCTAACATGCTGAGGGGACTAGCCCGGCTGGGCCACCCTTGCGCCATCGTGGGCAAGCGGGGGCTCGACCCGATGGGGGAGCACTATGTTCGAGCGATGAAGGAGGTAGGGGTCGGGGGCGCTCTCACGGAGACCCCAACACCGAATACGATTGTACTGAGTCTGGTGGAGCCGTGCGGGATGCGGACGATGCGCACCTACATGGGGGCGAGTCAGGAGCTGCAGGCCGCCGAGCTCGACCCAGAGGCTTTTAAGGGGATCCGCCATCTCCACATCGAGGGGTATGCCTTCTACAATCAGAGGCCCATGGAGCGGGCCATCGAGCTGGCCAAAAGGGAGGGGGCAACCATCTCCCTCGACTTGGCCAGCTTTGAGGTGGTGGGGCGCTTTTTCGCGTCGATCGTGGAGACGCTGAGGGAGCAGGTCGATCTTGTATTTGCCAACGAGCTCGAGGCGGAGGAGATTACAGGCGAAAGGTGTGAGCAGGCGGTGGAGTGCCTTGGGGAGTGGTGTGAGACGGCCGTTGTGATGCTGGGGCGGAAGGGGGGGCTTGTAAAGCGGGGCTCGGAGAAGATCCGCTACTCGGCCGATGTGGTTGAGGACCCGATCGACACAACGGGCGCGGGCGACCTTTTTGCCAGCGGCTTTGTCAGCGGGATGCTCAAGGGGAGGCCGATCGAGGAGTGTGCAAGAGCAGGGGCCCTTGCAGGCCGGGCTGTGGTGCAGGTGATTGGCGCCGTTATCCCTGAGAGCCGGTGGCCAGCTCTGCTCCGGCAGATGCCAGGAGGGTCGCCCGCCGGTAGACCTCAAGATAGGCCTTCGCGGGCTCAGCCCAGCCTTGTGTGACGGCCATCCCAGCGGTGATGAGGGCCTCCCACCGCTGTGGCTCCTGTTGGTAGCAGGTGAGGGCGCGGTCGAAGGCGCGGTCGAAGCTCTCGACGCTGTAATCGGGGAAGAGAAAGCCGTTGGGGCGGTCTGAGGTGTCGGCGTCAAAGACGGTGTCGGCTAACCCCCCTGTAGCGCGGACGAGGGGGACACTCCCGTAGCGCATGGCGATCTGCTGAGTTAGGCCGCAGGGCTCATAGCGAGAGGGGACGATAAAGAGGTCGCAGGCCGCATAGATCCGGTGGACGATCCCCTCATCCTGCTCCAGGTGGAGGTGGACATCGCCGCTCCCCTGAAACCGCCCCTTAAGCCACTCGAAGTGGTCGCGGATCCCCTGATCAGAGGTCGTCCCCAAGAGGACAAATTGCCCCCCCGATTCGACCGTTCGGATCAGGGCCCGCTCGATCAGCTCGAGCCCCTTCTGGGGGACTAGGCGGGCCACACACCCCACCATAAAGCCCTTCCGCTCAGCCATCCCCAGCTCCCTCTGGAGGGCCCGCCGACTCTCCTCCCTAGAAAAGGGGGCGGGGAGATAGGGGTCGTTCTGGGGATTCCAGGCCTTGAGGTCGAGGGCGTTGAGGATCCCCGTCGTCCGGTCGGCCACCTGCCCAAGCACCCCATCCAGCCCAAACCCATACTCGGGGGTAAGGATCTCCCGGGCGTAGGTGGGGGAGACGGTGGTGAGCCAGTGGGAGAAGAGGAGGGCCCCCTTCAGGAAGTTGATCCGGCTCTGATCCCGAGGGTCGAGAAGGTCGTGGGGATTAAGGCCGCTCCCTTCGAGGAGAGAGGGGGGAAAGCGCCCCTGGTGTTCGAGGTTATGGATCGTGGTCACAACGGGCGCTGCCATCCCCTCCTGCAGGCAGAGGGGGGCGCAAGGGGCGGTCATCCAGTCGTGGAGGTGGATCACATCGGGATGGAGCCGCTTGATAAGGGCGACGGCCGCCTGGCAGAAGGAGAGAAACCGCTCCCCGTCGTCTGGGCAGCCGTAGATCTCCCGGCGGTTGAAAACCCCGCTAATCGGGTCGATCAGGTAGAGGGTAAGCCCCTCATACCGCCCCGACCAGAGGCGGGCGGCAGGGAGCTCCGGCAAGGGGGCTAGCCCCTCGATCGGGGTCTCCTTAAGGGAGGCGTACTTAGGGAGTACTACAGAGACCTCATGCCCCATTGAGGCATGCTCGCGGGAGAGGCCCAAGAGGACATCTCCTAGCCCCCCCACCTTGGCGATTGGGGCCAACTCGGTGGCGATATGGACGATATGGCTCATACCGCCTAATTATAACTAATTAACTAAAATATCAATTAGTTATGTAATTTACTGGTTTTCTAGTATTATTCTAGAGATGTCTGGGTTTTCGATCCTCCCGTAGAGGATATACCCCTTCGCCGCCTCTGCCAGGCTCCCATCGAGGTCGTTTTTGCTAATCTCTTCGAACAGAGCCCCTTGCTTGGCGATCTCATCGTCACCTGTGTAGAGGTTGATCGGGGGGACCCCTAGGCTCTCCCCCATTCCGTTAAGGGTAGGCAGGAGGTAGTTTTTGGCCATCTCAGGGGTAATCGAACCCCTTGTCCAGACGTTTAGGCCGTTGATGAGGGGGATAGTCGAGCGGCTGACTCCCCACCAGAGGAAGGTTAGGGTGCCCGATCCGACCGAAATAACCCCTCCAATAGGAGCGGTAAGAAGACGGAAAGTTCCAACAGGGACCATGGCGGCTACGCGCAGGGCCCTATTTTCGGTCCAGGTTCCGGTGTACTCCCAGCCGTCGATTGTGGCATATTTGATCAGGTCGCCGAGCCGCCATGCGGCCATTACTCCAAGGCGTTGAGAGGTGTCGGTGAAGCCCTTAGCGGCCCAGTGCCACTCTTCGGGGGCGGGATGGAAGTAGCCGGCCGATTCCTCCCAGTAGGTCCACCACTCCCAAGGGAGCTCCTCAATTCCCCGGTTATAGCGGCCATGGACCAGCTCTTTAGGGGAGATGTTCCAGTACTGGTTAGAGCCATCTTTCTCCCAATTCCGGATAGTGGGGTCGATCCCGGTGAAGTTGTCCCGCGAGGCGACCACCTGCCATTTCTTGTAGTAGGGGTCGTAGCGATCGAAGGCGACCCCCTCCGATCCCTCGGGGAGGTGGGCCCTTCGGAATCGGGTCCCATCGGCCATCCAGCAGTCGAGCTCGTCATCGGGGAGCTGGAGGGCGAGCTGCCGAAGGCCATGAACTGCCTGGGTTGCCTCAGCCATTCTCTTCATCCCGTAGAGGTTAAAAGTCGTAGGCCGTTCGACCCCATCCTTGGAGCAGAGCCGAAGAGTGGCCACGTACATCTTTTCTCCCTTCCGATTCCCCTCGTCTAGGAGGATCTCTTCGATAAAGGTGTGCTGCAGGATGTCGGCGGCATCGTCCCGGTGGACCTGCTTTTCCCATTTATTGAGGTCAGAAGAGTCCTTATCTCGGAGGGGGAGGTAGGGGGCCTGCACGCCTAATAGCTTAGAAAGAGCATCCATAGAACCCCGTTTTTCTTTTATTATAGCATAGCCGACCCCATAACGGCCATTAGTTCTAATAAAAAATTAATAATCACAATCCACTTAAGCCGAGGGGGATAAATCTAGGGGCTTGCGCGTAAATCGTCCCCTCTCTAAGCTCTGGCAATCGCGTGTAATCGTTGCTGGGCAACGAGTTATCCCATATTACGCGCAGTTCACTGCGAGGCCTTTGAGCCTCAGTCATATGGGACCCTACACGCTGGTGGGGTGTAGCCAAGTGGTAAGGCAGCGGTTTTTGGTACCGCCACGCGGAGGTTCGAATCCTCCCACCCCAATTGGAAGTCAGCATTGTAGGGGTTTAGCGCCCCATAGGGCCCAGCAGCCACCTGGCCTCTTAACTTGCAGTCGTCGCCCATAGCGCTTTGGCTATGGGCCTCCTCCCGCAAGTCAAGATTCCAGGCACCTGCTGGGCCCTCTGTGGCGCTCTCCCCCTCCAACGCTGACTTCGGGGTGTAGCCTCAATATAGACTGGAGAAATATGGACACAGTACTCTTTGCAGGGAGCTCCCACGGGAAGCTGGCCGAGCGGGTGGCAAAGGCGAGCGGGATCGAGCTCGGAAAGGTCGCCCTCACCACCTTCCCCGATGGGGAGACCTCGGTAGAGATCCTCGAGCCGGTGCGCGACCGGGAGGTCTTCGTCCTTCAAACACTCGCCACCCGCCCCAACGACTACCTGATGGAACTGCTCATCCTGGTCGATGCGCTCAGCCGAGCCTCGGCCGGGAGGATCACGGTGGTGCTCCCCTATTTCGCCTACGCGCGGCAAGACCGAAAAGGGGATGTGCGGGCGCCGATCACCGCAAGGCTTGTGGCCGATCTGCTAGAGGCAGCCGGGGCCGACCATGTGGTGGCAGTCGACCTGCACGCCGAGCAGATCCAGGGCTTTTTCCGGGTCCCCCTCGATAACCTCCATGCGGCCAGGGTCCTCCTGCCCGAGGTGAAGGGGCTTGGGGTTGGTGTAGTCGTAAGCCCCGACGTGGGGAGCATCAAGATCGCCCGCCGCTTTGCGCTGGAGCTGGGCTGTCCCTTTGCCACCGTCGACAAGGTGCGGGGGCGAGAGCAGGTGGTGGCCGAAGGGGTGATCGGCGATGTGGCGGGAAAGGTTGCCCTCCTCTGTGACGATATGTGCACCACGGGAGGGACCCTAGTGGCTGCGGCAGAGGCGCTCGCCCAGGCAGGGGCAAAGCGGGTCTATGCCGCCCTCTCCCACGGCCTCTTTGTCGGGACGGCGCTGGAGGAGATCGGCCGCTCCCCGATTGAGAGGCTTTTTGTTACCGATACAGTGGCCGGCATACCCCGCCACCCAAAAGTTACCGTTCTGCCGGTAGCCCCCCTCTTAGGTGAGGCTCTGGCTCGGCTGAGCGAATCAGAATCCCTATCAACATTGCTTAACTGAGGATAAACCATGGAACTTACCATCGAAAAACGGGACGCTAGTCGCAAAAGGGAGTGCAAACGGCTCCTGCGCGAGGGGCGGATCCCTTGTGTGATTTATGGAAAAGCAGGGAAGTCGACCCCGATGTCGATCTCGACTGCTGAGTTTGGAGCGGCGCTGCGCGGGATCAAGGGCGGCTGCCTCCCCACCACCCGCTTCTCGCTCAAAGGGGAAGGGGATGCGGTCGTCAAGGATATTCAGTACCACCGGACCACCTACGACGTGATCCACCTCGACTTTGAGCTGATCGAAGAGGGGCAAGAGATCGAGGTCTCGGTGCCGATCCATTGCGTCGGTGCCGATCAAGCCCCTGGGATCAAGACGGCGGGCGGCGTCCTCCGTCAGGTGATCCGGATGCTCCCCGTGCGGGCCCTTCCCGGCAAGATTCCGAGTGAGGTGGTGATCGATGTCTCGGGCCTTGAGATGAAGCAGACGAGACGGCTGCGCGACATCGCCCTCCCCGATGGGGTGAAGCCCCGCCGGAAGCTGGATGATGTGGTGGTGGTGATCGCGAAGCGATGATCCGCCTCATCGTTGGGCTCGGCAATCCGGGCAAAGAGTACGAGCGAACCCGTCACAACTTGGGTTTTCTCGTGACAGGCCGGCTTGCCGAGGAGTGGGGTATTCCGATGAAGCGGGATCGGAAGTTTTTAGGGTGGATAGGCCGAGGGAGGGTTGGCGAAGCCGACCTCCTCCTTCTGATGCCCTCCACCTACATGAATGAGAGCGGACGGGCGGTCCAGAAGGTGTGCGCCTACTACGGAATTGGGCCGGCTGAGGTGGTGGTGATTGCCGATGACGCTGCCCTCCCCTTTGGGGAGCTTAGGCTCCGCCCAGGAGGGAGCAGCGGGGGGCACAACGGGCTGAAGAGCATCGAACAGGCGCTCGGGTCCCAAGGGTATGTGCGGCTTAGGATCGGGGTTGGCCACCGCGGGGAGCTGGCGAGCCACGTGCTGGGCCCCTTTAACAAGGAGGAGGGGGAGGCGTTGCCCGCCCTTCTCGACAGGGGAGCCGCGATTTTAGCCCGGCTTGCCGCAGAGCCGCTAGAATTAGTGATGAATGAGGTGAATCGAAAGGAGTAACCATGACCGAAAAACAGCAACTTTATGAGGGGATGTATATCCTCAACGCGGCCTTGAGCGACGCTGCTCGGGCGGCCGCGCTGCAGAAACTTCAAGAGGAGATCGCCTCTCAAGGTGGGGTGATCGAAAAGACCCTCGACTGGGGACGGCGCCGCCTCGCCTACGAGGTAGAGGGGAAGCGGGAGGGGTACTACTACCTCCTCTACTTCCGCGCCCCTACTCCGGCGATGAAGGAGCTATGGCACAACTACGGACTCAATCCCGACCTGCTCCGCTTTATGACGATGCGGACCGAAAAGGTCTTGAGCGAGGTCAAGTTCAAACCCCTACCAGGAGAGCTATAACATGGGAACCAAGCTGAAGTCGCGGGGCCGCCCTAGAAGGACCCGCAAGAGGAAATCGTGCCCCTTTACCGCAGCAGGGATGAGGGAGATCGATTACAAAGATGTCGACACCCTGCGGCGATTTATCACCGAACGGGGTAAGATTTTGCCTAAGCGGATCACCGGCGTTTCGGCCTACCACCAGCGCTTGCTGGCTGCGGCCATCAAACGGGCCCGCTACATGGCCCTATTGCCCTTTGTAGGGGAGGAGTCCTAGATGAAAGAACAAACTCAAAAGAAGGCAGCCCCAGGCTGCACCCTCCTACTCCTCGACGATATCGAGGGGCTCGGCCGAAAGGGGGAGATCGTAGTGGCCAAACCGGGCCATGTCCGAAATTTCCTTATTCCCAACAAGAAGGCGGTGATCGCCGACAACAACGCGCTCCGGATCCAAGAGAGGCTCCGCGTTGAGCGGGCCAAGCAGGCTCAGATCGACAAGGTCGCCTCTGAGCAGCTCGCCTCCCAGGTCAATGGGCTCACCCTGAGCACCCATGTCAAGGTCGACCCAGACGGGCGGATGTATGGCTCAGTTGCCGCTGCCGACATCGTGGAGATCCTCGAGCGGGAGAACATCCACATCGAACGGCGATTCGTCGCCCTTCCCAAGCCGATTAAAGAGACCGGTCTCCACCCGATCGAGCTCCGGCTTAAAGAGGGGATTATGGCCTCCTTCAAACTGAAGGTGATCCCCGAAGGGATGGAGGATCTTCCTGAGCTAACCCCGAATGAGCCCCCCCTCGTAGAGGCGGCCAGCGAGGTTCCAGCTGTTGAAGGGGAAGGGCATGAAGAGGCTTAATCTTCCCGACGATAAGTGGATTGTGGTGACGGGCGCAGCCGGCTTTGTCGGCTCCGCCCTGATCCGCTACCTCAACGACTGCGGCTTCACCTCGATCATAGCCGTCGACGACCTCGGTGAGGGGGAGAAGTGGCGGAATCTCGTGGGCAAGGAGTTTGCTGAGCTCCTCCCGATCGCCGGCCTTCCCGATTGGCTCGACGGCCGCGAGACCGAAATCCAGGCCTTTCTCCATATGGGGGCGATCTCGAGCACAGTCGAGACCGATGCTGACCGCCTCCTCGACATCAATACCCGCTACACCCAGCTCTTAGCGACCTACGCCCTCGAGCATGGGATCCGTTTTATCTACGCCTCGTCGGCGGCCACCTACGGGGATGGCTCGCAGGGTTTCTCGGATGATCACGAGAAGCTTAAATCGCTCCGCCCCCTCAACATGTATGGCTATTCGAAGCACCTCTTTGACCTCTGGGCCAAGAAGGAGGGGGCGCTCGACACCATCGTAGGGCTGAAGTTCTTCAACCTCTTTGGTCCTAATGAGCACCACAAAGGGCGGATGAGCTCGGTGATCCCCCACTTTGTCGATCAGATCGAAGAGAAGGGAGAGGTCCGCCTCTTCAAGTCCTCCGACCCGAAGCGGTATGCCGATGGGGAGCAGGAGCGGGACTTCCTCTACATCAAGGATGCGGTGGGGATGGCGTGCAGCTTCCTCCAGAGCGAAGCGGCCGGCCTCTACAACATTGGGAGTGGGAAGGCGACGACCTTTAAGGCCCTCGCCCACGCCGTTTTTAATGCGCTGGGCAAGCCCGAGAAGATCAAGTATATCCCGATGCCAGAGGACCTGGTCGGGAAGTACCAGAACCACACCTGCGCCGACATGCGCAAGTTTAGCCGCCACCTGCCCGATTGGGTGGCGACCCCGATCGGCGATGCTGTCGCCGACTATGTCCATCACCTAAAACAAAGCCAAACGTGGTAGCCCTCTCCCCTAGGCGGATCCTCCTGGTGGGGGATCTCGCCCTTGACCGCTACACCCACGGCACCGTCTCCCGGATCTCTCCGGAGGCCCCCGTCCCGATCCTCCACGCCACCCGCGTCGAGGAGCGGGCCGGGATGGCCGGCAACGTCGCCCTCGGCCTTGCCGCTCTCCACCAAGAGGTAGTCCTGCTGGCCCGTGTTGGTGATGACGCCGCCTGCGAGGCGATCTGCAGCAGCTTAGAGGGGATCGACCTGGCCCTAGAAAAGGAGCTCGGATGGGAGACGCCGATTAAGCATCGCCTAATGGCTGGCCAGCAGCTCCTCCGCGTCGATACCGAGCGGATCCGCCCCCTCACCCCTAAAACAGAGATCGGCATCTGCTCGAAAATAGAGCGCCTACTCGACGACATCGACGCTGTTGCCATCTCCGATTACGGCAAGGGTTTTTGCACCCCGACACTCCTTGCCGCCCTTCTCTCGGCCGCCAAAAAGCGCTCCATCCCCACGCTAGTCGACCCAAAGGGGCGCGACTTTACCCGTTATGCGGGTGCCACGCTGATCAAACCTAATCATGCCGAAGCGTGCCATGCGGCCAACCTCGATCCCCACACCCCTTTGGAAGAGGTAGCCGCTGCCCTCCACTCCCAAATCGAGATGAACTACCTGGTCGTTACCCGATCGGAGAAGGGGATTTCGATCTTTCCTAAAGAGGGGGGGCACGACAATGTCCCCGCTACACCGCTTCAGGTGCGCGATGTGACCGGCGCTGGCGATACGGTTCTCGCGGTCCTTACTGCCGCCGTTGCTAGCGGCCTCTCCCTTCGAGAGGGGTGCCAGCTGGCCAACCAGGCCGCCAGCCTCGCCGTCCAGCGCCTCGGCTGCGTCCCCATCACCCTCGAGGAACTTACTCCCTTGGCATCTTCTCTTTGAGCTCGGGGTAGAGCTCTAAGCATTTTGCCGTCCATACGGGATGCCTGGCCAGCGCTGTTGGAGGAATAATCGTCATCTTGCTGAAGTCTTTTATAAAGAATCGCAAGAAGGGATTCCTCACCTCGTAACTTACTGGGGAGGGTCTATCTTCCTTTCCGCTTAGTTCCGTCCAGGTTCCCTTGTCAACAGCAGGCAGCTGCGGCCACCAGCTGACCCACTGGATCGATACCAGCGCCTTGCCCTCCTGATCGATAAAGAGCAATTCCGCCTCCCCAGCCTGCTCTCTTGCAAAAAAGAGACCATCCGTACCCTTACGGACCCAGATCCGTTCAAAGCCCGTAGCGCAGTAGGGAGATTGGAAGAAAATCTGATCATCGTAGGCAAGGGGATGGGAGGCTAGGAATTGTTGGAAAGTTGGGTAGCAGCGGCTCAACCCACGGGGGTGCCACTTCTTGGCAAGGTCGTTCCACCCCCGTTCGATCATGCTATTCGGAGGCAGGAGGGGCCGAGACACCCATTGACCTTCGATCGGCTTTACCTCTTTCATCCAGACCTCCGCCATCCACTCTAGCCAGGTCGAGCAGACCCGCTCGGCTTTGCCCCGTTCAGGCAGTACATGTTCACGGGGGTAGCCCCCTCTCCAGGGGCGGGGGTCACAAATCTCTCAGCTTGCAGTCGTCGCCCATAGCTATGGCTATGAGCTCCTCCTTTAAGCTGAGATCTTTGCAACCCGCGCTCCCTAGCGAGGGGACCCCCCCTCGTGAACACGTACTTCAGGCAGAGGCAAATAACCAAACACGAGTGGCATAATGTCCTTAACGTCTAAAGCGGTGTAGTCCATAAATAACATCCTTGGGTTTTTCCGTTAAAGGATATCTATTGTCGAAATAGAGATATAGCGCTTTTGCATTGGCCTAGGGAGGAAAGTTCAATTCGCTCTATTTCAGCAACTTGAGTCAAATTAAAATAAAAAGTTTGCGTATTTCTGGGAAGGGGCGGTATGGGAGGTAATACCTGCATTTTGGAGCCCGGAAAAGTGAGCATGGACGCGAAAGGACTGATAGAGAGGCATCTGGAGGCCTACACCGAGGCAAATGGGGCGCTCGCTAAGCTAGAGCGCCGTCTCAAGGAGGAGACCGACACAGCCCTGATCGACTGGGTAGACCACCTCTGCCTAGCCGATCATGGGCGACTGTCGCCTGAATTGGAGAGAGCGGGCTATCGGAAGGTGGGGTCGGACCCCCACTATGATCTATTGCAGCGGCAGGGGCTCCCTTCAGTTCTGGTCTATGATGCTGACCACTTCCATATGCGGGGGGCAGCGGTGCGGGCCGATTCGGTCGCCGATTACCTGATGGTGCGGGGGATCTCCTCCGCTATTGAGGGGGCACCGCTGGGCAACTACCGTAGGGTGTCGGTGGCGAGCGAGGGGGGGGTGGCCCTGTGGGTCGTAGAGCGGCGGGGCCCGTTTACTTTGGAGCTCTCAGCGAGGCGGACCGGCGGACCAGAGCGGGGAATGCGGGCGCGCGAGCTCTGCCGGAGCCGCCCCAGGGTCTGGCAGGATGGCGCGGCAGCGCTCAAGCAGGCCAGAGGAAGGATAGAGCAGATGATCGAGCTGGTGGGGCAGTCGGTGGCGGCTAGCCTCTTCTTGGAGACGGAGCGGGACTACTGGCAACACCGGTCTGCGCCTGGGATGTTGCAAAAGGTGCGGCAAGATGGGCTCGGTCTGGGATGGGCCAACCGGCGGCGCCATATTTTCTACACGAGTGAGGGGCTGCGGGCTAAGACGGCTGAGCTGTTTGAGCTGCTCGGATTTGAAGGGGGCATCCACAAAGACAATGGGGAGCAGATCGAGGTGGTGAGTGGGAAGGGGGCCGAAAGGTGGTGCCTGCTCCACGGCGACTCGTTGCTGCGGGCGGGTCTCTATGCCCTTGAGGTGGCGATGGCGGCAGAGCCAGAGCGGTCTCAGGCCCACTGGCCGGTAGGAGAGGAGCAGCTCGCTGAGCTCGTTTCCAAAGGGGTTCTTACGGAAGAGGAGGCCACTCAGATCAGAGAAGAGGGAGCTCCCGGTAGCCTATTGATGGCAAAGCAGTAATCGCCCAAAATAGGCTCAAGAGGTGTGTGCAATGTGGAAGCTGCTGTTAGGATCGTTGCTGGCTATTCTCCCCTTAACCGCCCAAACCCCCTCCTGGACCGGGTTGGTCGAGGGGACCGACCAGTTCACCCTCGACCTCTACAAGGCGATTTCACCGGCGCCTGGTAACCTCATCATCTCCCCCTTCTCTCTGTCAACGGCTCTTGCGATTCCCTATGTAGGAGCTAAAGGGAGGACGGCGCAGGAGATGCAGCGGGTGCTCTACTACCCTCAAGTAGGGGGAGCTGCCCTCGCTCAAATCTTCACCGATCTTGCCGACCACCTGAGCAGCGATAAGGGAGAGGGGCTCGAGCTCCGAATCGCCCGCAGCCTCTGGGTACAAGAGGATCTCTCCCTCGCTCACCCCTTTCAGAAGGTGATGGAGGAGACTTTTAGAGGGGGGCTTCAGGAGGTCGATTTCAAGATGCCCAAGATCGCCCGCCGAGAAATTAATGCGTGGGTGAAAGAGGAGACGGGAGGGAGGATCACCGACCTGATGCCCGAAGGGTCGGTGACGCCGGCCGATCGGATGATCTCGGTCTCGGCCCTCTACCTTCGGGCCAACTGGACCCTCCCCTTCGACCCCCGCAAGACCCAAGATGAGCCCTTTTCGATTTCCCCAAGTCAGCAGATCAAAACTCCTCTGATGCACGGACAGATGCGCCTCCCCCACCTGGCGGGGGATCGGCTCGAGGCGATCGCCCTCCCCTATGAGGGAGGAAAAGAGGGGGTGCAATTGGCGATGCTGATCCTCTTGCCAAAGACGGGGGAGCTGGGCGAATTTGAGCAGGCGCTCTCCCTCGACCTTCTCAAGGGGATCCTCGAGCAGATGAGCCTTAAAGAGGTCGCCGTGACCCTCCCCAGGTTCCGGATGTCGACCCGCCTCTACGCCAAGGATGTGCTTGAGGGGCTAGGGATGACAACCCCCTTCTCGAGGCAGGCCGACTTTTCGGGGATCGACGGAGGCAAGGGACTTCAGCTCAACGCCGCCATCCACCAGGCCTACATCGATGTCGACGAATATGGGACCGAAGCCACAGCGGCCTCGGCCGTCTCAGTCGGGGTCACCTCCGCTCCGGCCAAAGAGAGTGAAGTCGCCTTTGTCGCCGACCACCCCTTCCTTACCGTTGTTCTTGACGCCGGCTCAGGTCAAATTTTATTTATAGGTCGTGTCGAAAACCCCTCCTCCGAGGTTTAACCCCTGATGGCAGCCTATCGTCCTGACGGCAGCGACAGTGAGCGGCCATCTGGAGCACATCCCTCCTTACCCGGGTTTGCAAACCCGGCCTCGTCACGATGTGCACCATCTGACCACCCCCTGATGCCCCTTCAGGACGATAGGTTGCCATCAGGGGTTTAATTTTTCGGGGGATAGAGGTATCATGATTGTCCACTCGGCCGGCCGCACTGACATTGGCCTAGTCCGCACCCGAAATGAAGATGAGTGGGCCCAGATCCCAGAACTTCACTTTTATGCCCTTGCCGATGGGATGGGGGGGCACAAGGCAGGAGATGTGGCCGCCAAGCGGGCAGTGGCAACGGCAATCGACTACGCCCGGGCTCATGCGGGGAAGGAGTCGGGTAAGTTGCTGATTGCCAAGGCATTAGATGCGGCAAATCGGGAGGTCTACCGCCTGGCCAAGGGGGACCCCAACCTAAAGGGGATGGGGACGACCCTCTGCCTTCTCCGGATTGAGGGGGAGCGGGCCTACTTTGGTCATGTGGGGGATAGCCGGATCTACCGGATGAGGGGAGGGGAGCTTCTTCAGCTGACTGAGGACCACTCGCTGGTCTCTCAGCTGATCCGGGCGGGGCAACTGCGGCCGGAGGAGGAGCAGGCGAGGGCCTACCGCCATGTGGTGACCCGGGCGGTGGGGACCCGTTCGAAGGTCCTCCCCACCTTGGGGGAGATCGAGGTGGCTAAGGGGGACCTCTTCCTCCTTTGCAGCGATGGCCTCTCCGACCAGCTGAGCGGAAAGGAGATTGCCGGCGTGCTAAGGGGGGTGGCGGGTGTCGCCGAGGGGGCCGAGAGGCTGATCGAGGCGGCAACGGTGGCAGGTGGGGATGACAATACGACTGTGATTGTGGTGAGCATCGGTGAGGAGAATCTACCTTGATAACAACGCGACAACACCGCTCGACCCGAGAGTGGCCGAGGCGATGGCGCTTGACCTGCTCCCTGCGAACCCCTCCAGCGTCCATTGGTATGGCAGGGAAGCGCGCAACCGGCTAACCAAAGCCCGTCGGACCGTTGCTGAAGTCCTGGGCATCCTTCCAAGTGAGGTTGTCTTTACCTCAGGTGGTACCGAATCGCTCTGCACCGTGTTGCAGGGAATGGAGGGGCATATCCTCTCCTCCAATCTGGAACATCCGGCGGTCTATGAGACCCTGCAAAGGCGGGGGAGCGCGACCTTTCTTGAGCCGGGCCCCTATGGAGCCCCCACCCCTGAGCAGGTCGAGCGGGCGATTCAGCCCAATACCCGCCTGATCGCCCTGATGGCGGTCAACAATGAGACCGGCGCTGTGACCGATATTGAGGGGATCGCTCGAGTGGCCCAGTCGGCGAATATCCCCTTGCTCGTTGATGCAGTAGCTCTCATGGGCAAGGGGCCCTTGCCCCTCTTTCCCGGGGTTTCGGCTATTGCCCTCTCGGGCCACAAGTTTCACGGACCAGCCGGCATAGGGCTCCTTATCCTGCGCACCCCTTTTCGGTGCCCCTCCCTTTTGACTGGAGGAGGGCAGGAGGGGGGGAGGCGCCCTGGGACCGAAAACCTGATGGGGATCATCGGCCTTGCCAAGGCGGTTGAGCTCCTCGACCTCTCGGCGATTGCCCATATGTCCCTCCTGAGGGAGCGGCTTGAGGGGGGGATTTTGCGCCGTTTTCCCGAGGCGAAGATCAATGGAGAGGGGCCTCGAATTTGCAACACAGCCAATATCGCCTTTGGCGACCTTGAAGCGGAGGCGCTGATGATGAATCTCGATTTAGAGGGGGTAGCGGTAAGCCATGGCTCGGCCTGTACCTCGGGGTCGTTAGAGCCCTCCCGTGTTCTCCTCAATATGGGCTACTCCCGCCAGCGGGCGGCCGCCTCCCTCCGCTTCTCCCTCAGCCGCTTCAACACCTCGGAGGAGATCGATCTCACACTCGAAATCCTCTCAAAATTAATGAATTAAGTAAGACCAAAATAAAGGCAACTTTCGTTTGGTCCGGACCAAACGAAAGCTGCCTTTATTTTGGTCCAACTATCTGAGCGATTTGATGCCGACGACTTTGGGGCCGAGGAGGCCCGACTCGACGACCGAAAGCTCAAAGTCGCCGACCCGCACCGTATCCCCCTCCTCGGGGGGATGGTCGAGGCGGGTCCGGAGAAGGTCCCCAAAGGTCTCCCCCTCCTTCCCCTCCAACCGGGTGTTGTAGAGGGCATTGAACTCTTCGACCGGTGTGTCAGCAGGGAAGGAGCGCTCGACTAAGAGCCTCCCCTTGGGAAGGCGTAAGGGGCCCTGCACCTGGTACTCGGGGGCCTTGCCAAAGAGCTCCTCTAGGATGTCCTCGAGCGTGAGCAGGCCAATCGCCCGCCCCTCCTGATCGAGGACGACCGCCACATCCTGGTTGTTGTGGCGGAACTGCTTGAGG
This sequence comes from Parachlamydiales bacterium, assembly GCA_050250135.1. Taxonomy (GTDB): domain Bacteria; phylum Chlamydiota; class Chlamydiia; order Chlamydiales; family JAFEGQ01; genus JBFWPF01. The sequence continues at coordinate 30,058 of JBFWPF010000005.1, forward strand.
ATCTCGGTGAGGGGCATCGTGTGGGTGATAAACCAGGGCTGGCGGGCGTAGTGGCGAAGGGGCTCTTTATCGCTGACTAGGACGACGTCGCGAGGGAAAGCAATGGCGACGATGTGGCTGCGCGTCTCGTAGTAGAGGGGAAGGCAGGGGACCCGGAAGTGGGAGAGCCCTTTTCGCATATCTCCCATCCGCGCATCCCACCGGAGCATCCGGATGGAGGGGAGGGGAGTCATCGCCTCCTTGGCGACTTTAGCGCGCAGGCTAAAGATGTTGGTGACGAGCCTGTTGAAGGGGTCGGCCTCGCCCCCCCTCTCGATCTCCTCCTCGGGCCCCTCAACGATATGCTCGAGCTCCTCGCGGGAGAGCATGTTGAGGCTCGTCCGCCGCTTGGCACCGATAACGAGGGAGGCCAGGCGGGAGATGCCGGCGATAAGCCAGATGACCGGTTTGAGGAGGAGGGAGGTGGTGTAGACGACCGGTATGCCGAGCATTGCGACCTGCTCAGAGTAGCGGCGGGCGGCAAACATCGGGGCGATCTCGGCAAAGACCATCACGAGGAAGACCTGAGTGAGAGGGGCGATGTCGGGGTTGAGCCCAAAGCCGAGGTAGACCCGGCGGCTACACTCGGAGCCGACCTGAAGGGCGAGGTTGACCATCACGAGGGTGGTCCCAAAGAGCTTTGAGGGGTCCTGCAGGAGGGTCCGGATCCAGCGGGCCCGCTTGTAACCCCTCCCCTCGTAGTACTGGAGGCGGATCTTGTTAAACGAGACGAGCGCCATCTCCTGCATCGAGTAGAGGGACTGGATGGCGATGCAAGCAAGGGTAGCAAAGATCCAAAAGAGGAGATCTTCCATTAGGGACTCCTTATCCGGCGGATATAGACCCGGCGGATCCGATTCGGATCGGCTGCTAGGATCTGAAAGAGGAGGTCTGACTCGATATGGCGGGCTCCCGCTTGGGGGAGGGAGCCGATCCGGTCGGCCAGCCACCCCCCAATGGTCACGAGGCTCCGCGGATTCGGTAGGGTGACCCCAAAGAGCTCCCGCAGCTCAGTTAGCTCGAGTTTCCCCGAGGCAATCACCACGTCGGGCCCCGCTCGGGTGTAGAGGGTCTGGGTGTCCCGCTGGTCGGCGATCTCCCCAACGACCACCTCTACCAGGTCCTCACGGGTGACGAGTCCCGTTGCCGATCCATATTCATCGACGACGATCGCCATCGCCCCTCCCCCCTCATTGAACTTCTGGAGAAGGGCTTTGGCAGGCATCGTCTCGGGGACAAAGAGGGGCTTGCGACTGATTCTCACCACATCTTTGCCACTTTGTATCCGCTCCCGTTGCAAAAGGAAGTCGGTTGCCTCGATGATCCCCACCACATGCTCAAGGTCCCCATGGCAAACCGGTACGCGGGTGCACTGCTGCTCCACAAAGGCCTCGGCGAGGTTCTCGACCGGCTCTTCCCGGTCGTAGAGGATCAGATCCCCTCGTGGGCGCATTAGCTCCTTCACATGGGCCTGTTGGAAGGCGAGGGTGCCTCGGATCAGCTCTGACTCTTCTCGGGTTAGGATCCCGTGCCTCTCGGAGAGATCGAGGGCGTGCCCGAGCTCCTCCTGAGAGATCTCCTTGCGGGGTTTTAGGCAAAAGAAGGTGACTTGGGAGACGTAGCCTGCAATGGCGGTGATTGCCCGACGGATGGGGGAGAGAAGTTGGTGAAGAAAGGCGATAAAGGGGACGACCCATCGGGCGATCTGCTCGTTGTTGGCGAGCGCGACCGTTTTAGGGAGGAGCTCTCCAAACACGAGGGTGAGTCCCAGAGGCACCCCCACGGTGAGGAGCCATGCTGAGGTGGTCCCAAATAGGCTTGAGGCGACGTTCTGGACCAGGATATTGACCAGAACGTTTCCCATTAGAATCGTCACTAAAAGGCCGCGGGGCCGTGACATCAGCCGGGCGATCAGCCGTTTTTTCGGGTCGAGCTCCCGCCGGTAGGCGCGCAGCTGCATCGAGGAGAGGGAGAAGAGGGCCGTCTCTGAGCCCGAAAAGAGGCCGGAGAGGAGGACAAAAAGGGCCATTGCGCCGATCAGCACCGCTGTCATCGGTAGACCCTCTGCCCTTTGGGCACAAGACCTAATTTGGCCATCAGCACCTGTTCCATAAGGGCGGGATCGTCATAGGCCGCCAGCCGCTCCTCCATCTCCCGAATCTCTCCGTCGAGCGTTCCGATAAGCTGCCGATTCTCTGCAATGGCCCCCCTCAGCCGTTCCTGCTCTCCCTGCACGCGCAAGCTCGCCACATCATATACCCCATAGCAGAGGAGGCCGAAGAGGAGGACCCACCAGGAGCGGACCACCTGCTGCCACATCATGGTCTCGGCAAAGTGATACCCCGCTGTCCCATGTACTTCCCCTTTTTATCGGCGTACGTTAGCTGGCACATCTCCTCTGCTTTGAAGAAGAGGAGCTGGGCAATCCCCTCGCCTGCATACACCTTGGCGGGTAGGGGGGTTGTGTTTGAGATCTCAATGGTCACATGCCCCTCCCACTCGGGTTCGAGTGGGGTCACGTTCACAATGATGCCGCACCGGGCATAGGTCGATTTTCCCAAGCAGATCACCAGGATATCTTTTGGGATCCGGAAATACTCGACGCTTCTTGCCAGCGCAAAGGAGTTAGGGGGGATCAGGCAGGTTTCGGCCTCAATGTCGACGAAGGCATCGGCGCTAAAATTCTTGGGGTCGACAATCGAGTTGTAGACATTGGTGAAGACCTTAAACTCACCCGCGATCCGCAGGTCGTAGCCGTAGCTCGAGACGCCGTAGCTGATCTTCCGGTTTCCCTCCTGATCGGCAGAGACCTGACCCGCTTCGAAGGGCTCGATCATCCCCGCCTCTTGCGCCATCTTTCGGATCCAATGGTCCGGTTTCACTGCCACAATACCCTCCTGTATCCTCGAAGTTCATGTTAAGAGGGGAGGGAGGTAAAAGGCAACGCGATCTTTAGTCTACTGGCGGAGCGCTAGGTAGGGGAAAGGCATTCACTGGCCAAGGGAAGTGAATCTGAGGCGCTAAAAGGTCGTAGGGGTAGGGCTCACTGGGCGGCTTGGGCCCCTCGTCGGGTCCGAGCCAGAGGTGGCAAAGGGGTTCGTAGGGCTGAAGGGTACCCCAGCCATAGAAGAGGGCGGTGAGGGCTGGAGCAAGGTTGGAGGAGAGTTCGCCGATGAGATAGCCTGCAAAGGGGAGGAGAAGGGTGCCGTACCCAATCGTCTGGCGCCAAGGGGTTGCCTTAAGACGGGTGATCTTTGTCTTGTGCTTGGCGACCTCCCCATCGCTTGCCAGGCACCCAATGGTCTGGAGGGCGATGCCGAGGGTGTAGGCCTGCCCTAGCCTTAAGGTCAAGACCTTTGGCCCGGCGGCTCCTACCATCCCGATGAGCAGGAGGGCGCTGCGCGAGGTCAGCTGCTCCTGCAGCCAGATACCCGGCCATTCGCCCCCCTTGCATCCGACTTGTCCCTCAAAACTCATGACACTCTCGTTAAATAGAAATGCGCTGCCTATTCTCCTGCATCAGTAGCGGCTCCCACACATGAACCACACCGAAGCCATAGCAGAAGGCAAAGGCAGGCGGGAGCCAATCTTGGAAAGAGCAGCCCAGCAGATAGCCGATACCTGAAAAGACAACCATCCGCACGGCGACCTCAGACCAACTCCTCCCCTTTGCTAATGAGATGAAATCTCGTCGGTCGTCGCTATGTGTTTGGCCAGTCACCGGATTAGGCGCATTACCTGCATAGGCAATGGTATTGAACGCCACGCCGATGGCGGCTGCGGCGAGGGTCTTGGTGTTGACGATCCCCCCTCCGATGGCGAGTCCCATCCCGGCGAGAATGCCGAGGTTTACCGAGCCTAGCTGCTCCTTAAGCGCCACAGCGGGCCACTCGGCTGGTGTGCAGCCCACTGCACGTTCATTCCAAAGGGTCATCTGACAACTTCTTTTTTGGTTTTTCGATAAGAGTATAGCAGATGCCCGCTTCCTTGTAAAGGGAAAATAGGGTACAACCCAGCTCCATATGAACGAGCGATTTATCGAGTCGAACCTGAAGCGGCCCGACCCCACCTTTGAAACCCCCCTTAGGCCAAAGCGGTTAGAGGACTTTGTGGGGCAGGAGGGGGTTTGCGATCGCCTCTCGGTTTTGCTGGAGGCGGCTAAAGGGAGGAGAGAGCCCCTGCCCCATGCCCTCTTCTGCGGCCCCCCAGGGCTGGGGAAGACGACCCTTGCTCATATTCTGGCCCGCCAGATGGGTTCAAAAATAACTGTGACATCGGGTGCGGTGATCGACAAGGCGGGCGATCTAGCGGGTCTATTGACCCACTTAGAGGCGGGCGATCTCCTCTTTATCGATGAGATTCACCGCCTGCCGCGGGCTGTCGAGGAGTACCTCTATCCGGCGATGGAGGACTTTACCCTCGACCTGATGCTCGACTCGGGGCCAGCCGCCCGCTCAGTTCAGGTCGAGCTCAAGCCCTTTACTCTGATTGGCGCCACGACGCGCACTGGGCAGCTCACTAGCCCTTTGCGCTCCCGCTTTGGGATGACGCTCCGCCTCGACTACTACGAGGAGGGGGCCCTGACCCAGATTGTGGAGCGGTCGGCCCGCCTCTTGGGCATGGAAATGGGGGAGGGGGCCGCGGCGGAGCTTGCTGGGCGGGCGCGGGGCACCCCTCGCGTGGCGAACAACCTGCTGAGATGGGTGCGCGACTACGCCCAGATCCGCGCGGGGGGTGAGGTGTCGCGCGAGGTGGTCGAGCGGGCCCTTGCGATGCTTGAGATCGATGCTCTTGGCCTTGACGAGATGGACAAGCGCCTCCTGGCCATCCTCTGCAACCAGTATGAGGGGGGACCGGTCGGGTTGAGCACGCTCGCCGTTGCGCTCGGGGAGGAGAAACAGACTCTCGAGGAGGTCTACGAGCCCTATTTGATCCTGCGCGGCCTGATCAAGCGGACACCTCGCGGACGGCAGGCGACACCCCTCGCATTTTCAGCCCTAGGCAAATAACCCCGCCTCAAGTAGGCTAAGCTAAAGCAGTGTTCGCGAGGGCTTGTGATGTTTAAGGCGGTTTTGTTAGGGCTAACCACTCTCCTCTTGGTCTCCACTCCAGGTTGGGCAAAAGAGGCAACGATCAAGGTGCTGATCGCCACCGACCTGCCCGAAGCGCAGGTGAGGACCGACGGGGGCTACCGGGTGAAAAACCCCCAGACCGGTAAAACGATTACCCGAAGCCTCCTTAGCAAGAACTACCAGGTCCTCCCCATGGCCACCGGCCTTAAGTGGGGCGAGGAATTTCCCGGCATCTACCAGATCACGATTGCGCCTCGCAATGCCGACCAGCCGATCATTTTCAACGGCGCCGAGTACCCCGGCGTCCTCCACATCTACCAGGTGGAAAGGGGCCTCAGCGTCGTCAACGAGGTCCCTGTCGAGGCCTACGTAAAGCTCCTCCTCACCAACAAGCTCCAGGGGCGCCCTTCGACCGAGGTCCTATCGGCCCTTGTGATCGCTCAACGGACGAGCGCCTATTTCGATCTCCAGAAGGGGCCGACGGCCTACTGGCAGGTTAGGGCGCAGGAGGTTGGCTATTTCCCGAGGGCCATTCCCACCTCCATTGAACGGGTGGCCAAGCGGACCGAGAATATGGTCCTGGTCTCCGATACCGCCCCGGGCAAGGCCTTCCCCGCCGTCTGGACCGAAAATTGCGGAGGAAAGACCGCCCCTTACGCCCTCCTCTTCCGAAAAGGGGTAGCGGTCTCCCTGCCCGGCGTCGATGCCCCCCTTGCCCTCCGCGACAAGGGAGCCTCCGCCTGGAACTACACCCTCTCTAAAGGGGACCTTGCCGCCGCTGCGAGCCTAAACAGTATTAGCCACATCAACCTCTTCACCGACCCCCACTCGGGGAAGGTCTACTCGGTCCGCCTCTTCGATGGAGAGCGGTGGCGCGACTTTGACTACTTCACCTTCCAGAAGCTAGTCGGCAGCGAGCACCTCGTCAGTAGCGATTTCTCAGTGACCGTCGAAGAGGACCAGGTCCACTTCCACGGCTACGGCGAGGGGCATGGGGTAGGCCTTTGCCTCCACAGCGCTGAGGAGATGGCCAAGCGGGGGCAGAATGCCCGGGATATCCTAAAGGCCTTCTTCCCCACCACCCAGATTGAGGTGGTTTCGGGGGAGACCGCCGCCCTTCAGCCCCGCCGCGGCTCCCAGCCCTCCCTGATCCGCCGTAGCCTATAGCCCCTACTGCAGGGAAATTAAAATATATTCTATATTATTATTTTTGTTGCAATATTCTTTGCGTTGAGTTATTGTTTTTACACGAACGTAACAAACGCATGAGGTAATCATGGAAGACACTCTAATAACAAGTAAATATTTTAGCGCAACTGAGACTGGCGAGGCCAACTTTCAGGCCTTTAAAGAGGGTGCGCGGACCCTACCCCCTTTTGTCCCCTATCAGCCCGATCAGACCCTTATTAACGCGGCGAATCAGCGAGCCAGCCTCTTTACCCGGGCCGGATGGCTAACCATCGCCATCGGGGCGGCCGCTCTTTTCATCCCTAACCGGGCCCGCTTGGCAGGTCTGCTTGCCCTTCCAGTCGCCGGTGGCTTCTTCGTAGCAAGCCACCAAAAGAAGAGCTGGATCAAGAGTGAGCAGGATAAGGCAATCGTCAAGGATCAGTCTGCTGAGCTAAGCAAGATCTACGAAGAGATGGCAGGCTACCTAACTGAGCGGCAAAAGAGCCTCGAAGCTGAGATCGTGGGTGAGTTTAACAAACGGATGATGGACGCTAAAGCAGGTGACTGGGGTGATCGCATTGCGATTAGAAAGGAGATCAAGGAGACGTCTCTCCAAGAGCACCAGAAGCAGCTAGCCCCGAGACTGGTTAAAATGATAGAGAATGAGGACACGAATACCGGTTGGAACTTCCTGATCTACTCGTGCGCATGGCGGGCCGAGGCAGAGGGCCAGGCCCTTAGCAACGTTTATCAGGAAAAAATGAAAGAGCTGATGGAAGACCTAGAGGCGATTCCTGCTCCTGTGTCAGAAGCTTCTCCTGCTGAACAGCAGTTCGGAGCGCTTTCCCACGCTAGCAACGGATCGCTGCCTACCTTCGGTACACCAGAGGCTGTGAAGAGCGCCTTTGGGGGTCGCATTGAGGCCTTTACCGACATGAGCAGCGAGAAGTGGCAGCTCAGGGCCGTTGAGGTTGAGAGCGCCGAATAAGCCAGCAAGGCAAGGCCCCCATCCCCAAGGATGGGGGCCTAGTCTTCTTAGTCGCGATCCGGTTATACTATTTAGCAGCAGTTGGAGGCTCTTATGGAGGCTATTAGCTCTACCTACCTCGATCCTAAGTTATCGCCTGCGGACAATCTTGCCCTTGTGCTAAAGGGGCAATTCGAGGTGACGCCCCTTCCTAAAATCGACGATGATTGGGAGGGGATCTACTGGCTCCTCTCCAAGGGGCTGATCGGCCTTAGTTTCGGGCTAGGGTCCGTTAGCCTGGCTGTCATCCGGTCGGGTGTCTTTATCCGTCACTACAGCACCGTCGGTGTTATCCCCGCCTTCTTTGCCTCCTTTATCGGTTACCGCCTGGCAGAGGGTCGGCTCAAGGAGGAGAAGCGGAAGAATTACGACTTGAAGATTGAGCTAGTAGACCAGCACATAAAGGCCACTGGAAAGGTCTATGAGGGGATCGTGGATCATCTTAAGGAGCGGCGCCAGAACGCTGAGCTAAAGGTGATGGAGGTCTTCAATAATAAAGAAATTACCGAACAGATTGGTTGGTTGCACATTGAAGAGGCCTTTAGGGAGGTGCCCGAAGCGATGGAGCTAATCGACCTCCGGAAGGCGCTTCGAGGAGCCTTCAAAGCGAGGTATGGTAAGCGCTTTATCCCCGACTTTCACGGACTGACCCCCCTGATTGCTCAATGGAAGACGGAACTCGATCTTTCACCGAATAGCTGGAGGAGCTCCAATATAGATCTCCTATCAGGCGCCCACCTCGTGCAGAATGAAAGCCACCACTGGACAATCCAACGCCAATAATGAGGACTTTATGGACGTAACACATGCCACACCCTTGTACTTAGACCCAAAGCTCCCTTCGGAACAAAATGTGGAGCGCTTCTTTAACGGGGCCTACGATGTTGCCCCCTTCATTCCCGACCTAAGTCAAGTGGTGAAATGGGAGCGGGCGACAAGGCTCCTTGTTTGGGGGGGCTGGGCCTCACTGGCTGCCGGCCTTTTCACGGTGGCCTTTGTGAAGGGGCGGCGCCTCTACGGCCTGCTGGCTATCCCCGTCTCAATCGGCACCTACTGGGGAAGCTGCGAGACAGAGGAAAAAGCCTATGACGAGCGAAAGCGGGTTAATGTGGCAAAGGACAACGCTAAACAGAGCATTGAGGAGAGCCGAGAGCCGATCTACGAGGGCATGAGAAAGCACTTGGTTAAGCGGCGCCTAGAGATCGAGGCAAAGGTGATCGAGGCCTTCAATGAGGCAAAAGAGACGCGAGGACCTGTTCCGGAGGAGGTACAAGCGCTAGGTACGGGCGAGGTATCCGATAGGGTCCCCAAGTGGCGCCCTGAGGTGGAGGGACACGCTATTAAAAAGGCCTATGAAGAGCACGGTGCTGAGGCTGTAAGGCTGCGCTCCTCCTTCCTCAAAGCCTATCAGGGGGCTATTAAGCACTGGGGTGAGGATTGGAAGGTTCCCGACTGGTTGGAGTACCAAAATCTCAACAAGGCATGGGAGGTTGGGCCTGAGAACATGAAATTTGATTTGGCGTATTACGCGACGAAGATCTTTGCGCCGGGGACTGACTACAGCTGCGAATGGACTTTGGGAGAGTCAAAGGAGTGTTGCTTTGTGCTTAGGCCTCCCTATTCGTGGAGGAACTAACGTTTCCGCTTACCTCGATATCACTCTAACTCCTGAGGAGAACTTCGGCCGCTTCTATAGCGGAGCGGTCGATGTTGCGCCGCCGACCCTTCCGTGCAAAGCGGAGGCAGAGCGGTGGGATAAGGTGACCCGCCGGCTTGAAGGGGGTATGGCCTTCTCCTTAGGGGCAGGGTTTAGCCTACTCGCCCTTGCCACTGGGCATCGCCGGTATGGCCTCCTCTTTCTCCCCGTTGCAGCGGGTTGCTGGAAGGTTAGCCAAAAAACAGGGGAGTGGGCAGAGGGGGAGCGGATGAGGGCCCGTGAGGAAAAGAGGGGGGCCAAGGGGAAGCAAGTCAATGATCGCGAGACGATCTACAAGGGGATGAAGGATTACCTCATCAAGCGGCGCCTAGAGATCGAGGGAGAGGTGATCAAGGCCTTTAATGGGCAAGAGAGGAAGCCTTCAAAGCCGATTATTGGCATCAGCGGGTATCAGTCGGTCGCTATACCTGCCTATTGGCGGCCTGAGGAGGAGGGGAAAGGACTTGTTCAGACCTACCAAAAGGCAGGAGCCCCCTTTATCCAGATGAAGCAGCAGTTTCTGCAGGCCTGTGAGGGCTCCCAAAAGACCCCCTTTCACTTGGAGTATGGGGAGCTCTACCGAGAATGGAAGGCCCTCCCTGATAAGCCGCAATTTGCGAACACACAGGTGGTGGCGCAGCTCTTTGCCCCGAAAGTCTCCTGTGTCTTAGAGGGCACGACCTGGAAAATCCAACGACTACCCCCTCTTTAGGAGGAGGGCTGAGTAGCTCTCCATCTCGTAGGGGTGAGCGGGATCGAGGGGGAAGGCCTCCCCGTCAGGGGAGAAGTCGTGGGGGGGGTGGAGGGCAGTATCGGCAATGCGGAGCCAGGGCTTGCCAGGAGGAAGGCGGACCTCCCGCCTCTTCCAGCTCGCATTAAACGCAATGTAGAGATCGTTCAGCGCCAGCGCAATAAAACGGCGCCCCCAGTTGGGGCTCCCCAGGTCGGGGCCGTAGAGGATCACCTGCTTGGGCTCCTTCCCCCTCTTGTTGGACCACAGGTCAGATAGCCGCTTCCACATCTCCGCGATGACCTTCCGGTTTTCAGTGGCGGGGAGGGAGAGCTCGGGGGGGAGGGGCTGCGGGACCTCCCACAGCAGGGGCCCCTTCGTTAGCCCAGGATTGGCCTTGCGGAAGGCGATGAGCCCCTGGGTAAAGCGGAGGAGGTCCTCATCCTGTTTGTCCCAAGGGAAGTAGCTCAAGGCATTATCCTGACACCAGGTGTTGTTGTTCCCCTTTTTGGTCTGGCTCACCTCATCCCCCATCTGAATCATCGGCAGGCCTCGGGCGATGAGGAGGGCGAGGAGGTGGTTGCGCTTCTGGCGGGCCCGAAGGCTCAGGATCGCCGGGTCGTCGGTCGGCCCCTCAACGCCACAATTCCAGCTGTCGTTGTGGCTGGAGCCATCCCGGTTCCCCTCCCCATTGGCCTGGTTGTGCTTGTCGTTGTAGGAGACCAGGTCGGTGAGGGTAAAGCCATCGTGGGAGGTGACAAAGTTGACGGGGGAGGTAGAGGGGTAGATCTGCGGGGAGCCGAGTAGGGAGGAGGCAAAAGGGGCAACAAGCCCATCGGCCCCCTTGAGGAAGCGGCGGGCAGTATCGCGAAAGGCCCCATTCCACTCGCTCCAGGGGCCCCAGCGGGGGAACTGGCCAAGTTGGTAGGTGCCCAGATCCCACGGCTCGGCGATTAGCTTGACCTTGGAGAGGAGGGGATCGGCGCGGATGGCGGCCAGGAGTGGGGGGTCGTCGAGGATCTCCCCATTGTCCCCCCGAGTGAGTATGGAGGCGAGGTCAAAGCGGAAGCCGTCGACCCCCATTTCGCGGCTCCAGTAGCGGAGGCTATCGAGGATAAGAGTTTGGGTCGGCTGGGTGTTTGGAGAGAGGGTGTTGCCACAGCCCGAGTAGTTGGTGTGGACGCCGTTATCGAGGATGTAGTGGTCGGGGGAGAGGGCGTGGGGGCCATCGCCGGTGTGGTTGTAGACGACATCGAGTATCACCTCAATTCCGGCCCGATGGCACTCGCGGACGAGGGTTTTGAACTCCCCGATAGGGTCAACCGAGGCGTAGCCGCTCATGGGGGCAAAAAAGCCAAGGCTCCCATACCCCCAGAAGTTCTTTAGCCGCTCGCCGGTTTTGGGGTGGTGCCCCTTATAGGAATAGGGGTCGAACTCGAAGATGGGGAGGAGCTCGATGGCGTTGATGCCGAGCTGCTGGAGGTAGGGGAGGCGCTCGACTAGGCCGAGGAAGGTGCCCGGGTGGGCAACGGGAGCAGAGGCGGTGAAGGCGCGCACATGGAGCTCATAGACGATCAGGTCGCTAAGGGGGCGGCCTGGGCTTGTCACCCCTTGCCAATCAAAGGGGGGAGGGTTGACGACAAGGGCTTTTGCCCGGTAAGCCCCCTTGCGGCTCCAGCACTCGGTGTCGACAAAGGCAAGGGCGTAAGGGTCGAGGAGCCCCTTGCGGCCATCAAGGGTGTAGGTGTAGGGAACCCCCGCCCCAACCCCCTCGACCTCGACCTCCCAGGTGGCCCCCTTCTTCTGGAGGGGGACCTTCCGGTGCGGGAGGACAAGGGTGACCTCGGCGGCCGAAGGGGCGTAGAGGGCAAAGGTGACCCCCCGCTTGGTGACGGTGGCCCCTAGTGGGGTAGTGCTTTCCATATCGAGTCCTATACAAAAGTTTTGTGTTTAGAGCGAGTGGCGCTTGATCTTAATCAGCGCGCTGTGAGACAACGGAATGCTAGTACTAAGCGGCCGTTGTGGAGGACGAATCCGATGTCAAAAGAGAATGCCGAAGCCAACCTGAAGGAATTTGGGAAGGAGCTGGGTCTTGAGGGGCTCCAGTTTGACGAGAACAACACCTGTATATTGGGGATCGATGACCAGTTCTCGATGCACCTCACCTACGAGCCCCATTCGGACCGGCTCTATATCTACTCCCCCCTTCTGGATGGGCTGCCCAAGGATGATAAGTACCGCCTCCGCCTCTACGAGCGGCTCCTAGAGGGGTCGATGCTTGGCGGGCAAATGGCGGGGGGTGGCGTGGGAGTGGCGGTGAAGGAGGAGCTGATCCTGATCCACTGCACCCTCGACATGGCCCATGCCGATCGGCAGGCGCTGAGAGCCTTTGCTCCCCTCTATGTCGATGTGGTAGAGAAGTGGCGCAAGGCGTGTGAGGATCTGGCGCAAGGGCGGGAGCCAACGGTTGACTTTACCCCTGGAGCGCCTAGTGGGGCAGGGAAACCTCCTCCACCTCAGCAGAAGCCAGGTGGGAAGCCAGGTGAAGGATTTATTCGAGCATAGGGGGATAAGATGAATTGGATTGTGTTAGCGGGCCATCTGGGCGATGACCCTGAAGAGCGGATGACACCAGGGGGGCAGAAGGTGACCTCCTTTCGGATCGCCTGCAACACCCGAAAGGGGGGGCAGGATGAGACCACCTGGTACCGGGTGACCGTATGGGGGGACCGATTTGACCGGATGATGCCCTACGTGAAGAAGGGGAGCGCCCTGATTGTAACGGGAGAGCTCCACAAGCCCCAGATCTATACAGGAAAGGATGGGGAGCCTAGAGTGGGCCTTGAGGTGACGGCGGAGAATATCCGCTTCAGCCCGTTTGGCAAGGGGGGAGAGAGGCAGCAGTCCCAGCAGGGGAGCGCCTTCGGGAACCCGGTTAGCCCCGGAGCGAGCCCCGCCCCAGCCTTTGCGGCCGACGCCTCCGATGACGATTTGCCGTTCTAAGAGAAGACCATGCTTGAGTTGACGACCGCAACCGATGTGGCTAAGCGGAAAGGGGCTGGCGCAACGATTCTCCCTGTTTGGGAATCGACCGGCTCAAAAAAGGGGGGAGTCCTGGCCTGCCCTGACGATCCCTCTTTGAAAGGGGCGGAGCGCCCCCTCGAGCTTGGCGATTTTTCGGGTAAAGCGGGTAAGGGAGATCTCGTCTATACCGACGGGGGGAAAGAGAAGCGCTTTCTCCTGATCGGCTTGGGCAAAGAGGGGGAGCTGACCGTTGAAGGGCTCCGCCAGAGCTACGCGGCGGCGGTCGGTATAGCCCGCTCAGCCCGCCTCACCAGTGTCAATGTCCTCCTGCCCACCGTCAAGGGGCTCTCCCTCTCCGATGTCGTTCGAGGGATATCTGAGGGGCTCCTTCTGGCCAACGAGTCGTTTGACCGGCTTAAGTTCGAGAAGCTCAAGGAGGAGACGATCCTCCTGAAAAAGGCCTGCCTCGTGGGGGTACCGGCGAAAGTAGCCGCAGAGATCGAGAGTCACCTAGCGGTGGCCGAAGGGGTCCACTTTGCCCGCGACCTGATCAACCGAAATGCTGACGATATTACGCCCCAAGGTTTGGGCGAGATTGTGAAGGACCTGGCGAAAAGCACCCCTAAGCTCAAGGCGACGGTCCACGGCAAGGAGTGGATCGAGAAAGAGAAAATGGGGCTCCTCCTCGCGGTGAACAGGGGCTCAGCCCATGATCCCGCTTTTATCATCCTCGAATACAAGGGCAGCCCTAAGGGGAAAAAGCACACCGTCATCGTCGGTAAGGGGGTCACCTACGATACCGGGGGTCTCAACCTAAAGCCGACTGGCCATATGGAGACGATGCGGACCGATATGTCGGGCGCAGCCGCGGTCATTGGGACCCTCTTAGCGGTGGCCAAACTGGGGCTAAAGGTCAACGTCACAGCCGTCGTAGCGGCGACCGAAAACATGATCGATGCCCGCAGCTACAAGCCGGGCGATGTCTATAGCGCCAGGACCGGCAAGACGGTTGAGATCGACAACACCGATGCGGAGGGGAGGCTGACCCTGGCCGATGCCCTCTCCTACGCGATTGACAAGCTTAACCCGACCGAGGTGATCAACCTCTGCACCCTAACGGGTGCTATTGTGGTCGCTCTTGGCGAAGAGATCGCCGGGCTGATGAGCAACAATGACGAGCTTGCAGCCGACCTTGTCCAAGCGGGTGAGACGAGTGGCGAGCTTCTGTGGAGGATGCCCCTCCACAAGAGCTACAAGAAGATGCTCCACTCCGATATCGCCGACATTAAGAACTGTGGCGGACGGAAGGGCTCTTCGATCACCGCTGCCCTCTTTATTGGGGAGTTTGTCGGAAAGACCCCTTGGGCCCACCTCGACATCGCCGGCACGGCTTACCCCGACAAGGCGGCCCCCCTCTCGCCCAACCGGGCAACAGGCTACGGCGTCCGCCTCCTGATCGACCTTCTAAGAGAAAGAGGTTAGGGCTGCCAGTAGGCCCTGATGTAGTTGCCGCCGACAGCGGCTGTGACCAGGATAAGAGCACCTAGTCGGGTTGGTAGGTCGATAGGCATCAAGAAACTAGAGATAAGTAGAGCGAGGGAACCACACCGAAAAAAGGGTTGCATGTGCGCCCGGTCGGCCAGGCCCGGAAAGGAGCGGTAAAGCACGCTACCAAGTAGGTCCGCACCAGTGGCAATAGCAATCGAGGTAGGCAACCACCTTTGAAGGTGGGCGGCATTGTTCCAATAGGAGAGTCCAACCGTAAGGAATCCAAGTGCCCCTATTCCCAACTTAATAGGAGCGAGCTGTTCCCCTTCCGGCTTTAAGGTCAGCACAGGGCCAAAGACACCTATATTCTCCATGACATTGCCTCTTCCTTTGTGAACAGTGTACGATGAACATCCCTTTGAGGTAAAGACCAATTGTTTGACAGTACGCTATTTAGCAACACAAAGGCGGGCTACCTCCCTCGTGTGACCTTCTATGATGCTGAGGCGGAGCGGTATGCCGGGGCCCTGTGGCGGAAGCGAGGGCGGGATCCCGAGCGGGAGTGGCTCGGCGCCTTCCACGGCCCCGATCTGCAGGCAGGGCGGGTCGCCCCCCTCACCGTCCGCTACATCGACGAGCGGCTCGGGCATGGCGTCTTCTCTGAGGCCCCCCTGGCAAAAGGGGACTACGTCGGGGTCTATACCGGCATCCTGATCCGGCGGGACCTGCTCAGAAAGCGGGTCAACGACTACTGCTTCCGCTATCCCGTTGAGGCTTATTCGCTTAGGCCTCTTATGATCGATGCGGGTCAGCAGGGGAATGAGATGCGCTTTGTGAACCACAGCGACCGCCCCAATTGTGAGACGATCGGGGTCCCCTACCGGGGGCTGGTCTACCTCCTTGTCCGCGCCGCCGCCCCCATCGCCAAAGGAGAGCAGCTCACCATCGATTACGGCCCCGCCTACTGGCGCCACCGAAAACGGCGCGCAAAGCTCTCAAATATAGTAACTTAATTTTTGTTGTGGATAGATTGAATTTGGTGTATCTAAAGAGTTAGGAGGGTGTACATATGGCGAACCCCAAGAAGGCTCGAAAGACTAAGATGCACAAGCCCAAGAAGGTAAAGGCGCAGACGGCGGCCTCATGGCGCCGAGAGGTGAGGGAAAAGTACGGGAAGGAGCCCCACGCCCGCCCCACCCCCCAAGAGCACTCCTAGACATTTACATTTATGAGGCAAATAGGTCATTGTAGGCTCCACTATTAGGGAGGAAACCATGACCAAAGTGGTTCTGAAAATGGGGGCTAATCTCCGATCGGAGGGGGGTGTCCCAGGCGCACCGGCCGTTGTGGCCGATGGCCCCAAGGCCTACGGAGGGCTCGAAGAGGTGATGGGGCCGACCGACCTCTTTGCCTTTTCCCTGGGGGCCTGCATCCTCACCATGATGGGGATCAAGGCGGGCCAGCTCAAGCTCGATCTGGGGGAGGTGGTCGCCGAGGTCGAGAAGAAGATGGTGATGAAGCCCAAGCTGATGGTCGGGAAGTTTGTGATCCGGGTCTCGGTGCCAGGAGCTGTCCCCGAGGAGGCGCGAGGGGCCCTTGAAGCGATCGCGCGCGACTGCCCAATCTTTCTGAGCCTGGGGCCAAGCGTTGAGAAGGAGCTCACCTTTGAATGGGCCAGCTAATCGCCATCATCCAGGCGCGGATGGGGTCGAGGCGCCTTCCGGGCAAGGTGCTGCGAGAGGTGGGGGGAGAGCCCCTGCTGGGCCACATGCTCAGCCGAGTGGCGAAGGCCCGCTCTCTCGATGGCTATGGGGTAGCGACAACCGATAGGGAGAGCGACGATCCGGTCGCAGCCTTTTGCGAGGAGCGGGGTGTTCCCTGCTATAGGGGCTCAGAAAAGGATGTCCTAAAGCGCTACGTGGGCGCGGCCGAGCACTTTGGGGCCGAGGCCATTGTCCGCCTAACAGCCGATTGCCCCCTCATCGACCCCCTCATCCTCGACCAGGTCGCCACCTATTTTCAGGCCCACGATTTCGACTACGTCTCCAACACCCAGGACCGCTCCTACCCCCGAGGGATGGATGTTGAGGTCTTTTCTCGGGCGGCCCTCGAGCAGGCCGCCGAGGAGGCGGTCGACCCCTACGACCGGGAACATGTGACCTCCTATCTTTACAACAAGCAGGGGCGGTTTCGGGTGGGAAGGCTGGAGATGCGGCTGACCGTTGACCATGAGGCCGATCTCGAGTTGATCGGGCGACTTCTCGGAAAATTGGAGGGGCGCGATTATCGGCTAGCCGATATTGTGAGCCTGTTGCAGACCCATCCCGAATGGGTCTCGATCAACGGCCATTTGATTCAGGAAGAGGGATGAGCGTCTTTGTTATCGCCGAGGCGGGCAGCAACTGGCGGATGGGGGCCCCGAAACGGGATCTCCAGATGGCAAAAATGCTGATTGATATTGCAGCTGAGGCGGGGGCCGATGCGGTCAAATTTCAGGTCTTCCGAGCAGGGACCATCTACGCAGCCGGGTCGGGGGCCTGCTCCCACCTGAAGGAGAAGGGGGTAGGGGAGCCGATTGGGAAGGTCTTTGAGGACCTCGAAATGCCGGCCGAAATGATCCCCGAGCTAGCAGCCCATTGCCAAGAGAGGGGAGTAGCCTTTATGGCCTCAGCCTTCTCGGAGGAGACCTTCCGCCTTGTCGACCCGTACGTTGCGCTCCACAAGATCGCCTCGCCCGAGCTCCATGACCTCTCCCTGCTGAAGCTGGCGGCCGGGTCGGGCAAGGCAACCCTCCTCTCAACTGGCCTCTCCACCCTGGAAGAGATCGGCTGGGCGGCAGGTCACTTCAAGGAAAATATTACCCTTCTGCAGTGTACCGTTCAGTACCCGACCGATCCCGCCTCAGCTAACCTCCTCGCCATGCAGACCCTTGCCGAGACCTTTGGGCTCCCGGTCGGCCTGTCCGATCATACCCGCGATCCGATCATTGCCCCGGTCTCAGCTGTGGCCTTGGGAGCCCAGGTGATCGAGAAGCACTTCACGGTCCATAACCGTCTGGTCGGCCCCGACCACAGTTGGGCGATAACGGGTGAGGAGCTGGCCCAGATGGTGAGGGCGATCCGCCTTGCTGAGCAGATGAGGGGAGATGGAGAGAAGGCCATACTCCCAGTAGAGGAGCCGCTGCGCCGCTTCTCCCGCCGCTCGTTGCAAGCCCTTTGCCCCATCCCAAAAGGGACCCCCTTGCAATTAGGGGCCAATGTTGCCATTCTGCGGCCAGGTACACAGTCCCAGGGGCTCGCCCCCCGCCTCGCCTCAAAAATTGAGGGAAGGCGAGCCCTGCGCGATATTGAGGCGGGGTCTGGGATCACAGAGCAGGACATTGCATGAGCCCAACCCCTTTGAAGGCCCTCTTTCTGGATTTTGACGGCACCATCGCCGATAGCCTTAACCTCCTCTACCGGGTCTATTGCGAATTTCTCAATCACTACGGAAAAAAGGGGAGCCCCGAAGAGTTTGCTGAGCTCAACGGCCCCGCCATGTCGGAGGTCCTCCAGATCCTCAAGGAGCGGCACGGGATCAATGGAAACGCAAGTGAATTATTTGGTGACTACCAGAAAAAGCTCCTCCAGATCTATGCCGAGCAGGTTGAGCCCTATGAGGGGACGATCCCCTTTCTCGATGAGATTGCCGACCGGAAGATTGCCTGTTACATCGTGACTTCCGCCTCGGCCCCCCTTGTGGAGGCCTTTCTCACCCGCCATGCCCTCACCCCCAAGATTCAAGAGGTGATCACCCCGCACGGCCTCTCCCGCTCCAAGCCCGATCCCGGTATCTACCTGCGGGCCTTGGCTAGGAGTGGCGCAAAGCCTACCGATGTGATTGCCGTCGAGGACTCCCATAACGGGATACTGGCGGCGACCAGGGCTGGTATTCCTACTGTGGCGATTGGGCATGAGAGCCGTCCTGACATCGCCACCTCTGGGGTGATCTGTCACGCCGCCTGCTGGGAAGAGGTTCTTCCATTATGTCACTGAGAATTCTCCTCCTCCCCCCTGGTACTCCGGCTATTCGGGGAACGGTGCGGATGGTGCGGGAAAATCCCGATGAGTGCTCGGTTCTTGTGTACAGCGCTGATGCTGACCCCTCCCCCTTTTCCCTCTCCCTCTTCGACAACTACTTCAAGGTCCCCCCTCTCCACGACCCCGCTTACATTCCTGCGGTGCTTCACCTTTGTCAGCGGGAGGGGATAGACCTGATCCTGTTCCATCATGATGAAGAGACCGCTCTCTACATGGCCCATCAAGAGGCTTTTGAAGCCATCGGGACCCGCCTTGTGGCCTCCCCTCACCAGGCGGTCAAGACCGCCACCCACAAGGCCCATCTCTATGAAGCTTTGGGGAGGGAGGGGATCCCCCTTCCGCGCTACGAGCTTGTCACCGCAGAAAACTGTGAGGAGGTGGCGGTGGCCTTGGGCTATCCCGACCATGACCTGATCGTCAAGCCCCCGAACTGCTGGGGAGCAAACGGGGTCTACCAGCTTACCGCCCGCCCCCTTCCCTGGGATCAGCGCCTTCGCCTCCCGATGATCACCCTCCCGCAGCTTAAGGCGAGCCTCGACCGCCCGGTCCTCATGCTCGAGTACTTGCCCGGTGCGGAGTACTCGGTCGATGCTTTTCTCGGCTCGCAAGTGGCCATTGCCCTTCCTCGGCGGCGTGACCGCATTGTGGGGGGGCTTGCGATTCAAACCACCCTAGAAGATCAACCTGAATTAGCAGAGCTTACCCTAAAGGCTGGCCGGGCGCTTGGCCTGCGCTATGTCTATGGGATGCAGTTTAAGTGTGACAGTGAGGGGAGGCCCCGCCTCCTCGAGTGCAATCCGCGGATTCAGGGGAGCTCCGTTGCCTCGTGGGGGAGTGGGCTCAATCTGATTTGGCTTGCGGTGCGCGAGGCTCTTGGCGAGCCTCCCGCCGACCTTCCCCGCCCCCTTCATGGGGCGACCTACGCCCGCCATTGGGGAGGAGTTGTCACCGCCGGAGACCGCTCCTGGGAGGTTTAACACCTGATAGCGATCTATCGTTCTGAGGGGGCGGCAGGGGGTGTTCGGATGGCGCACATCGCGACGAGGCCGGGTTTGTAAACCCGGGTAAGGAGGGATGGGCTCCAGATGACCGCCTACTGTCGATGCCCTCAGAACGATAGGTCGCAATCAGGGGTTTAATCCCTTTTAGAAACCAACGCCAAAGGTAAGGGTAGCGGCGGGCTGTCGGTAGATCACCGTTGGGCTACCCGTTGGGATAGCGGGCTGATGGATCCCTGCCTCGACAAAGGCCAGGACCCGGGTGTGGGTGATCAAGGCATACCCGATTACCCCCTCGCCAAAGAGGCCAACAAAGTTATGCCCCTCGTTCTTCAGCCGGCCATAGCCGAGTCCAAGCCCCCCGTAGAGGCTGTGCTTCCATCCGGGGGTGAGGAAGAAGAGAAAGAGCCCCTTACCAAGGATCAGGTGGTCGCTTCCTGAGTGTTCGATGTAGTCGACGCTCAGGTCGACGCCGCTATGGCCGGTAACCACCCGGATCCCCCCTCCAGCGGCTACCCCGGGATCGGTGTGGGGAGCCTCAAGTGTGCCCGCCCCCAATTTTCCGTACCGGTAGCTGAACCAATTTTCGTCAGCAAAGCTAGCTGTGGTCAGAGCGAGGAGGAGGAGGAGCTTTTTCATCAAAAACCTATTCCGAGTTCAAGGGTTATCGGGAGGAGTATACCATTTTCCCGGAAACAGGGAAGCTTTGCGTCGAGCTCGACGAAGAAAAGTCGCACGGCCCCCTTTTCCCATCTCCATTGGAGGCCACCAGCGCAGTTAATGAGAGCGCCGCTGAACCGATCGGCCACCGTTCCCTTGAGCATAAAACCCCCAATCCCGGCGCCGAGGTAGGGGGTGCAGCGGTAGTGGGGTGTCAGGTAGAGAAGCCCCATCCCCCGTCCGTAGAGGAGGGTGAGCTGTTCGACACTTTGGTCCCCAAAGGCCTGGTTGTGGTGAAGTATGCCCGCCGACAGATCCCAGCCGAAACACCCCCCTTTGGCGCTGCGGACCCCAAGGCCAGCGGAGATCACCGGATCGAGCGCCTCCGGGTGGAAGGAGAGGGTCCCGCCGCCCCCTTTTACGTAGGCAAAGCGCCCCTCTCCCCATGCGAGAGGAGAGGCCAGGAGAAAGAGGGCTACAAGGCACGCCCTTAAAAAGTTATAGCGTCGCCCTCTTGCTGCATCGGCCACCTTGTTGATCTCGCTCCTCACCCATAGCGCTTTGGCTATGGGCTTCGTCGCGATTTCAATAATCTGGCTCGATTCGCTAAGAGGCCGCCTGCTATAACTTTTTGAGGACGTACCTAACAAGTACTTCATCGGGCTACCTTGGCAAACTAAAGGGAAACAACGTTAGCCCTAGCGACGCATAATGTCAACCGAGCCATAATGGGGGGATGAAGTCGGCCGACCCGAATGCCTTTCTCGCTCTCAAGGAGTTGCCCCCCCTGACTCTGATCACGGGGGGCTCGCCCTATGACCGCGAGGGGCTGTTGCGCAAACAGGGGCTCTCCGGCGGCCTCTCATGCGATGAGTTGAGCCCTAAGCGGCTGGCCGAAGAGCTCTCGAGCGGCTCTCTATTTTCCCAAAGAAGAACCCTCCTCCTGCGCCGCCTCTCCCACCTCAGCGAGGAGGGGAGTGGGCTGCTCGTGACCTACTGCGAGCGGCCAGGCCCCGAGCTGCGGGTGGTGGCTGAGGGGGAGAGCTGCCCGGCGGGCCTTGCGGCAAGCGCGGGCCTTCACCTCGACCTAGGAAAGCTCCCCCCTTGGGAGGAGGAGCGGGCCGTTGTCAGCTGGCTACAGAAGGAGGGGAACCTGCCCCCTCAACTGGCGGCTCTTTTGGTCGAGCGGGCCTCTCCTGACAAGGAGCGCCTCGCCCTCGAACTCGAAAAGCTCCGCCTCCACGGGGGCCCCGTTACCCGCGAGCTGATCGAGGCTCTCGTCCCCGCCAGCCCCCACGGGTCGGTTTGGGAGGTGGGGCGGGCGATCCTCACCCGCGATCCGAAGCGGGCAGCTGCTCTACTAGAGGCGATGGGGGAGGGTATCGGTCTCTTTGGGACGCTCGCTGCGCTGAGGAGTCAGTTTGAGACCCACCTCTTAGCCCTCGAAGGGGGCCCTGCCGATCTCCCCAAGCTAAAGGGGCGGCAGCTGGAGCGGACGGTGGAGCTGGCCAGGCGGTATGGGGGCCCCTCATTGCGGCAGGGGCTCGTTGCGATCGGCCGGTTAGAGGGGGAGGCCAAGAGGCGGGCGCTCTCTGAGGAGGCCGCCCTCCTCCAGCTCGTTACCGCTCTTGCATCCTGATCTTGAGAAATTCGGGGTCGAGGTAGACGGCGCGGAGCTGGTCGAGATCCCCTTCCACCAGGCGGAGAAGGTCGGGATCGGTCACACTGCTCCTCGCCTGCTCGTAGGCCACCTGTAGCTCCTGGCTGAGCGCACTGTGGATGGCCTCGAGCGAGCCGCTCCGCTCCTTTTTTAGCCTCACCTCAAGCCGCTGCCGGACGCCCAGAACGAAGGGGAACCCAAGCCGCTCCTCCAGCATCTCTAAGATATTGGGGAGGCTGTGGATCGCATCCAGCGCCTCAATCTCCTTGGCAAAGGCCCACCTCGTCTCCTCATCGAGCGGGGTTTGGGGCTGGGGCCCCCCAATCCCAAACTCCCGCTTAGCTCCCAAGAGCGTTTGGTTCACCTGCAAGCTCGCCTCCCTCGCGATCGGTTCCAGGCCCGCGACATGGCGGACCCTCTTCTCGATCGCCGTCCGGACAGCCGCCTCCAGGGCAGCCTCGATATCTCCCTGGATGAAGGTGACGAGGTAAAAGATCCGCTCCTTATCCACTTGACGCCCCTCCCCCGAGCTGCTTATCCTGCCTCCATGGTACATATTCACGGGGATAGCCCTCTCCCTAGGGGCGCAGCTCGCAAATCTCTCAGCTTGCAGTCGTCGCCCATAGCTATGGCTATGAGCTCCTCCTTTAAGCCGAGATCTTTACAACCCGCGTCCCCTAATGAGAGGACTCCCCCTCGTGAACACGTACCCTATATGGCTCTATATACTCTGCCTACTTCCATTCCCAAAAGGGCAAAGGGGTGCACCCTATGCCACGTCCCATTTAAAATAGGGGAGGAGCTGATCAGCACCCTCGCCAGTGAGACCCGCTCCGACTACTGCCTCTCCTGTTGGAAAGGGGAGGAGGGGGGCTCGGCTTGGCGGGTAAAGGTCCTCAAGACCAAAAAGGAGAAGGGGGAGCGGTTCCTCGACCTCTTTGAGAGGGGCCTTGCCCTCCTTCGGCGCTACCTCGACGAGGGCGACTCCAAAGCCTATACCCTCGCCCTCTATCTCCAGCGGCAGGGGGCCCTCCAAAAGCTCAAGGCGCTCCGGACCAAGGAGCCCAAGGTCCTCTTTGAGGTGATCGAAACGGGGGAGACCCTGGCGATCCCCGTAGCTGACCCCACCCCCCCCGGCCCACTCGAGAAGGAGCTGATGGCCGCCCTTACCGATGGACTTTAAGGGGGCCTGCCGCGAATTTCTCGCCTACGTGGGCTCCGAGCGGGGCCTTTCGCCCAACACCATATCCGCCTACGAGCGGGACTTAGAGAGCCTTGGCACTTTCCTCGGGGGCTCTCCCCTAACCGCCGAGCGCATCATCGACTACCTCGCCGCCCAGAAGAGCTCTCCCGCTACCCTTTCGCGCCGCCTTGCCGCCTTCAAGAGCGCCTGCCGCTTCTGGAAACGGGAGGGGACCCTCAAAACAAACCCCGCTGCCGACCTCGATTCGCCCAAGCTGTGGAAACGCCTCCCCCACTTCCTCTCCAACAGTGAGGTCGAAGCGCTCCTCGCCGCCCCCGATCCCACCACCGCAACAGGGGTCCGGGACCGGGCGATCCTCGAGCTCCTCTACGCAAGCGGCCTCCGTGTCTCCGAGCTGTGTAGCTTGAACATTTACAGCGTGGGCGAGGGGACCGTACGGGTCCGTGGCAAAGGGGGGAAGGAGCGGGTCGTCCCCGTCGGCTCCAAGGCCCTGGCCGCCCTCGACCACTACCTCGCGACCTTCCGCCAGGCCGAGGCCGACCCCCTCTTCCTCACCAGCCGGGGCAAGCGGATCGACCGCGTCATGGTCTGGCGCCAGATCAAGAGCTATGCCAAGAGGGCCGGAATCACCAAGCCCTTAAGTCCCCATACCTTGCGCCACTCCTTTGCGACCCACCTCCTCGATAACGGGGCCGAGCTGCGGGTGATCCAGGAGATGCTCGGCCACAGCGACATTGGCACCACCGACCGCTATACCCACGTCACCACCTCCCGCCTCCGGGAGGCCTTCGACTCCTACCATCCAAGATCCTAACCCGCTCATTATCAACATATAATGATAAAATAAATTGTATTGTAATTTTAATCCCATCTTGATATAATCAATGGACAACAAGGCAAATTAATGGAAAAAACAGGACCTGTTACTCCCTACATGGCCCTTTCGCTCCCCCTGGTTGGGGCGGGTATCGGCGCGCTAGTAGCCTTCAATCCCTGGTACCCTACCAGCCGGCTGATGAAGGGGGCTTTGATTACCCTCCCTGCTGTGGCGGGTATGGTGATCGCCCGGGCGCTCCAACCCAAGGAGCTGGATTTCTCCCCAAGGGGATGCGCGCAGAGGGACCCGCCCATATTTGGGAAAGATTGTCTGAGACGCTATGGCGAGTCTGCTAAAAGGGACGGGGTAACGCTCTATCCCATCCCCGATTCCACCAAGAATTTGACCTTTGGCAAAGCCTTTGTCAACGATCTCCACCGCCAGGCCAGCAACACCTTTTTCGTGACCGGTTCAGACCAGGACCCTGTCGTTTGGCAAATGGACCTCCAGGGCGCGGAAAATGAGGGCGCCCTACCGGCAATGGTAGAGAAGCTGCGGAGTGAGGATGTTACCTCGATTGAGATCGAGCGGCTCTGTGAGGTTTGGTTTCAAGGGCCGGCCCTCGATGGAATGAAGCCTATCATGATTGAATACAACGTCATGTTGAGCCAACAACCTATTATCAGAACGCAGGAGGAGACTCTGCGAACCGATAAGATCTGGCGAGGTGATTTGGGGCTCATGTACCAAACGGAAAGCAGCTGGAGCTCGGAAGAGGAAAACCCCCGCTATTTTATTGCGCGCACCACCATCAATGTCACCACGGGATTTGGGGAATACTCCTACCGGATGGCAGAGGCTCCTAACAAGCTGCAGTTTGATCTAGCCTAATTTCTTCTTTAGAAGCTCGTTGACGGCATCGGGGGCCGCTTTCCCTTGCGTGGCCTTCATCACCTGACCCACCAAGAAACCAAAGGCCTTTGCCTTGCCCGCTTGGAAGTCGGCAACCGATTGGGGGTTGTCGGCAAGGACCTTGTCGACGATCACCTCGATTTCGCCGAGGTCAGAGACCGGTTTGTAGATCTCTGGCTTTGCCTCAATAATCGTCTCGGGATCGGCAGGTGAAGCGACCATCTCATCCGCCAGCTGCTTGGCTAGCCGTCCCGTGATCGTCCCCTCCTGAATCAGGGCGACCAGTTTGCCGATGTGGGCCGGCGCGATCGCTGTCTTGTAGAGGGGAGTGGCCGACTCCTTAAGCCTGCCAAAGAACTCGACGGTGATCCAGTTAGCCAGCTGCTTGGGCGCTTTGCAGTGGGAGAGGGCCTCCTCAAAGTAGTCAGCCAGGTGCTTTTCGGTGGTGAGGATGCCAGCGGTGTAGGGGGTGAGGCCCAGCTCCTCGACATACCGCTTCTTGCGATCGTAGGGGAGCTCGGGGAGGGCCTCGCGGATCTTGTCGATGTAGGGTTGAGTGAGGATCAGGGGAGGGAGGTCGGGTTCGGGGAAGTAGCGGTAGTCGGCCGCCGCCTCCTTGCGTCGCATCACCTTCGTCTCGCCCGTGTTGGGGTCGAAGCGAAGTGTGCAGGAGTGCATCACCTCTTCGGGCGCCTTGTCGGGGTGCTGCTCGTAGAGGCGGATCTGCCGCTTCACCTCCGACTCAAGGGCAAGCTCGAGGAAGGTGAAGGAGTTCATGTTCTTGATCTCAGCCTTGGGTCGCAAGGTTGGATCGCCAAAGGGGCGGACCGAGACGTTGATGTCCATCCGAAACTGCCCCTCCTCCATGTTGCAGTCAGAGGCGCCCACATACTCGAGTATTGCCTTCACCGCCTTGCCGTAGGCTGAGGCCTCTTTTGGAGTGTGCATGCAGGGATCGGAGACGATTTCGAGGAGGGGAGCCCCGGCCCGGTTGTAGTCGATCCCGGCAAAGCTACTAAAGTGCTTGAGCATCCCGGCATCATCTTCGAGGTGGGCATGCTCGATCGTGAAGGTCATCTCCTCACCCTCGACATCGGCCACCACCTGACCGCCGATGAGGATCGGCTCATCGAACTGGGTGATCTGAAAGTTGCGAGGGGAGTCGGGGTAGAAGTAGGACTTGCGGTCGAACTTGCTGAAGAGGGGGATATGGGCACCAATTGCGCAGCCGAACTGGACCGCCTTGCGGAC
Organism: Parachlamydiales bacterium; assembly: GCA_050250135.1. Taxonomy (GTDB): domain Bacteria; phylum Chlamydiota; class Chlamydiia; order Chlamydiales; family JAFEGQ01; genus JBFWPF01. The sequence continues at coordinate 55,885 of JBFWPF010000005.1, forward strand.
CGCCTCTTTGTTCAGGACGGGGAGGGCGCCGGGTTGACCGGTGCAGACGACCGAGATGTTGGTATTGGGCTCATCTCCAAAGCGGTTGGGCGCGGGGCTGAAGATCTTGCTCTTGGTATTCAGCTGCGCATGGATCTCAAGACCAATGACCGTCTCCCACACCGGCTTCATAGCTGAGGCTCCTTAATGTGATCGGTACGGGTTTGGTAGGCGTGGGCAATCTGGATCACGCGGGCGTCGGCCTTTTGCGGGCCGAGGAGCTGGAGGCCGATCGGCTTTTTCTCCTTGGAGAAGCCGGAGGGGATGCTGATGCCGGGCAGACCGGCGAGGTTAGCCGAGGCGGTGTAGATGTCGGCCAGGTACTCCTCCAGCGGCTCGAGCTTTCGCTCCTTGGGATAGGCGGTGAGGGGGCTTGTGGGGAGGGCGATGACGTCACACTTTTTGAAGGCCTCAGCATGCTCGCGGATCATCAGCGTTCGGACCCGCTGCGCCTTCTTGTAGTAGGCATCCTGGAACCCCGAGGAGAGGACAAAGGTACCGAGGAGGATCCGCCGCTTCACCTCGGCCCCAAAGCCCTCCTCTTTGGAAAAGTCATAAATTTCAGAGAGGGTTTTGGCGCGGGAGGAGCGGAGCCCGTAGCGGATCCCGTCGAAGCGGGCGAGGTTGGTGGAGGCCTCGGCGGGGGCAAGGATGTAGTAGATGGGGATCGCAAAGCGGATCAGGTCGAGGGTGATCTCCACCGTCTGCGCTCCCAGATCCCTCATCGCCTGAACCGCCGCTTCAAAGTTAGCCCGCAGCTCAGCATCGAGATCCTGAAGGAGGGCCGTCGGGACCCCAATTTTTACCCCTTTTAGATCCTGTTTAAGGCCGGAGAGGATAGAGGGCGCCTGCTCGGGGATGCTGGTGGCATCGTAAGGGCAGTGGCCAGCCATCACCTCCATGATCAGGCCGCAGTCGGCAACGCTGGTCGAAAAGGGGCCGATCTGGTCGAGGGAGGAGCCAAAGGCGACAAGGCCATAGCGGGAGAGGCGGCCGTAGGTCGGCTTAAAGCCGACGATGCCGCAGAGGGCGGCCGGCTGCCGGACCGATCCGCCGGTCTCACTTCCCAGAGCAAGGGGGGCAAAGCGGGCGCAGACCGCGGCGGCCGACCCGCCGCTGCTCCCGCCCGGGATGCAGTCGAGGTTCCAGGGATTGGAGGTCGATTGAAAAGCGGAGTGGGTCGTGCTCGACCCCATCGCAAATTCGTCGAGGTTGGTCTTTCCGATAAGGACCGCATCCTCCTCCTCTAAGCGGCGGATGACGGTGGCGTCGAAAGGGGCGCGGTAGTTGTGCAGAATCTGGGAGCCGCAGGTGGTGATCTCCCCGGCGATGTTAATATTGTCCTTAATGGCGACCGGGACTCCGGCAAGCTTGCCGAGCTTCTCCCCCTTTTTCCGCTTCTCATCGATGCGGGCTGCGGCCTTGTGGGCCCGCTCCTCCAGCACCTTCAGGAAGGCCCCTACCTGCTCGTCATGCTCTTTGATCCGCTTGAGGTGGTCTTCGAGAACAGCGGTTGCGCTCTCCTCTCCCTTGGTGACCCGATCTCGTATCTCTAGGGCGCTCCGCTTCACGATTCGATCACCGGGGGGACTTGGATGAGCCCGCCGACATGGGCGGGGGAATTTTCTAGGAAGGTCTGCCTAGCCAGAAGTCGGCTCTCTTCGATCCGATCCTCCCGCATAGGGGAGGGGGACTCGCCGAGGACGAAGTTGCAGGGGGGAACCTCTTCGGTGTCGATCCCCTCTAGCTGCTCGAAATAGGCGACGATATCGGTCAGGTTTTTGCAGAGGCGGGTCCGCTCTTCAGCTGTCGCATCGATCCGGCACAGCTCCACCAAATGGTCGATTGTCTCAGGGGTAATCTCGCTCATAGCACTGTGAAGTGTACGGAGGCAGCCCTATATTGTAAACCGCCCTGCGACCCAGAAACGCCCCAGGGATAAAACCTCTACGGCCCAGATACCGGTTTGGGTTGCCCGAATAGTTTGCAAATATTTTTAGAAATTAAAGAAGGCTTTTGCGCCGGCGTAGAAGGTGACGTTGAGCTCCCGGTAGGTGAGGAGGTCGGCGAGCTGGGTGTAGATCTTGACCCAGCCGGCAGGGAGGCAGCCCACATAGGCCTCAACCCCAAAACGGGTAGTGGCATGGTGGTCGAGCCTGAGCTCAAAGCCCCAGCTCCGGTACTCCCAAATGGCCTCGGGAACCGGTTCATTGGGGGCGGCCCGCTGCCGGTTCCGGAGGAAGTGGGCGGCAAAGGCAAGGGAGGTGTCCTTGGTAAAGCAATAGGTGACCGCCATATCGGTGGGGTAGACAAGGGAGAGCTTCACCTTTCGCCGGATCATGGTGTCGATCCCAATGACGGGGCGGACAAACCCTTTGCGCTTGCCGGCGATCCAGAGTATCCCCATGTGGAAGCCGAGATTGGGGCACCAGTCGTAGCGCCCCGCTAGAATCCCGTGGTAGTCGCCATAGCGTCCCAGGTTGGCTTGGGTGGTCTGCCACCACAGGCCGACCATCCCGGTCCAGAGCCAGCGGGGTATTCGCCTTGTGTAGCCGGAGAGGGAGAGGTTCAGTTCGGGAAATCCGGTGTCGTGGAAGTAGGGGTTGTCGGTCAGGTCGAAGGTCGACCAATCGTAGCCGAAGTTGACAGCAAGGGCGGAGCAGGGGTCGACACAGAGGGTGTAGCGGAGGTTGACCTGCCCCTGCGAATAGGAGAGGTAGCCCCCTAGGGGGTCGTCGATATGCGCCCGCCCCGTGATGAGGTACTCGGCATCGCTGTGCCAGGGAAAGACATAGGCATAGTAGACGATGGCATCCCATTGGCAGCAGGTCCCCTTGTTCGGGTCCTGCGACTCAAAGCGGAACGAGTCGGCGAAAAGGGCGAGGGGAAAGAGCAAGAGCGGCAAAAGGCGTTTCATGGGGATGGTTAATACCACGACATCAACACAAAAGGCTAGTCCCGCCTTGCATTCGGGTGAGCTCATCGCGCCGGGCCTGGCCGGAAACGGGACGGATGGTGGTGAGGGTTCTGCCCTGCTGCTCCTCTTTGGCGATGGCAAAGTGGTGGTCGGCTTGGCGGGCCACCTGCGCTAGGTGGGTGATACAGAGGACTTGCCGCCCCGTCGCAATCGTCCCCAGTTTTTGGCCGACAAGCACGGCCGTTTCCCCTCCCATGCCACTGTCGATCTCATCGAAGATCAGGGTGGGGGTCCTCTCAAGGCCGCTCAGAGCCGTTTTAAGGGCGAGGAGGAGGCGGGAGAGCTCGCCGCCGCTGGCACACTTGCGGACAGGGAGTCTCCCCTCGCCAGGGTTGGGGGCAAAGAGGAACTCGACCCCATCGCCACCGGTAAGGGAGAGGGGAGTGGGGGTGATCTCGATCTCGAACTCGGCCTTGGCGAGGTTGAGGGGACGGAGGTGGGCGCAGGCGGCCTCTGCGAGGATTTTGGCTGCCTTTTTCCGCTCACCTGTAAGGACCATGGCGAGCTCTGTGCACCGGGCTTGTTCAGCCTGCAGTTGTCGCCCCAGTTCAGCTAGCCGCTCCTCACCGCCCCCGACTTGCTGCAGCTCCGATTCGATCTGGTGCTGGTAGGCAACTAGATCGGGGCCATACCGCTTCTTCAACCGCTCTAAGAGGGCAAGGCGGCTCGCAATGGCCTCTTGCCGCTCAGGATTGTGCTGCAAGCGGTCGGCATAGCTTCGGAGGGTGTGGGTCAGGTCTCGGACCTCGACCAAGACCCCCTCGAGATCGGCAGTGTGAGAGGGGTCGAGTTTTCCCATCCGCTGGAGCGCCTTTTGGCACTGGGCGAGGAGGGTGAGCGCTCCCCCCTCCCCATCGAGCGCTTCGATGGCCTCATAGCTTTTCTGCGCAAGCTCTTCGGAGTGGGTGAGCTTGGAGTACTCCTGGAAAAGGGTCTCCTCCTCTCCCTCCTGCGGTGCAGCGGCGGTGAGCTCTTCTAGCTCAGCTTGCAAACGGGCCTCCCTTTTTGCCCGCTCCTCAGCGCTGTCGGTCAAGCGGCGAAAGCTCTCCTCGAGTTCCTGGCAGCGGCGATAGCTCTTTTCGTAGTGGCTCGTGTCGATTTTGCCGTAGAGGTCGACCGTCTCGAGGGGATAGCTTGGGGTAGTGAGGCGGATGTTGGCGCTCTGCCCGACCACGTCAAGGAGGGTGGCAGCGAGCCGTTTTAAAAAGGTGGTCTGGACCATCTGTTGGTTGACAAAGGCGCGGCCAGGAAGCTCGCGGGAGATGATCAGATCGCCGCCCGGTTCATGTTCTATCCCGGCCTCAGCAAGGAGGGAGAGGGCCTCGGGAAGGGGAGAGAAGGCAGCTTCGACCCGCGCTCTATCGCAGCCCGAGCGGATCAGATCGGTGTCGGCCCGGCCGCCCAAAGCGAGAGCCAGAGCCTTTAGGATTGCCGACTTGCCCGCCCCTGTCTCACCGGTCAGGACCGTGAGGCCCCCTTCAAAATCGAGATGGGCCGATTCGATTAGGACAATGTTCCGGATGGAGAGGGACTTTAGCATGCCCGTAGGATATCCCGTGTCGTTTTAAAGTGGAGCTTGCCGGTCTTTTCGAGGACCTGCTGCCCATGTTTGGCGACGAGGGCGCACCCGGTCTCGACTATCCCGTTGTTGGCCCCTTTTGGAAGGGGGATCCCCCACTCTTCGCTGAGCTGGTCGAGCCCCTTTAGGAAGGCAGCCCGGGCTAGGATGGAGGCCGCTGCAACAACGGGGTCCGATTCGGCCCTGACCCGTTGGGTCACCTTGAGGGTGACCCCCCGTTTAGCCAGAGCCCTGTCGAGGACGTGGGGATAGGCAAACTGGTCGACGAGGGCCGCCTTAGCGCCTGTTTTCTCTTGCAAAGAACCGATCGCGGCCGCGTGGGCCCAGGCAAGGAGGGAGTTTAGGTTGCCGAATTTCTGGTAGAGCTCATTGTACTTGGTAGGAAAGAGGCGGACGATCTCCCAGGGGCAGAGCTCCCCAATCTCTTTGGCTAGCTGGCGCACCTTGCCATCGGGGAGTCTTTTGGAGTCGATCACCCCCATCTTGACCAGCCTCTCGATCTTCTCTCTGTCGGCGTAGACAGCGGCGATGCAGAGGGGGCCAAAGTAGTCCCCCTTGCCCGCCTCGTCCGAGCCGATGCGGGCGCTGTAGTCGACCTCAGCTGCCACCCCGTAGGTGAAGGTTCCCAACACTTCGGGTTCGAGAAAGTAGGTGATAAAGTCGGGGGCCCCTTTCCCCTGCACGACCAGTTTGCCCGAGTCGTAAAGGGTGAGGCTGACCCCCTCCCCCTTAGCGGCAAAGCGGGTGTGGAGGGGCTGGCTGAAGGAGAAGCCGCGACCGGCAAGGGCGGTGCGGAGGGTCTCTTCAAGCGCCAGATCGATCTGGGTAACGAAGGGGGTAGCCATGGACTAAGTGTAGCAGGCACCCTTCAACTTGACCAGATTTGCCTCTCGCTCTAGGATGAGCGAGGATCCCTCTCTCTACGGGTAACACATGAGTCAAACAGTCGAAAGTAAAGAGAAGTTAACTCACGATATCTTCCGGCTCAAACGGGCCGAGATGAACCTCTCTCTTAAAGAGGTGGAGAACGCCACCTCGATCCGGATAGCCTACCTGCAGGGGATTGAAGAGGGGCGAATCGGCTCCCTCATCTCCCCCGTTTACGCTCGGGGCTTTGTGAAGCAGTACGCCGCCTTTCTCGGCCTCGACGGAGAGCGCCTTGTCCGGGCCAATCCCGAGCTCTTTGGAGCGCGGGAGCAGCAGGACTTTGCCTACGGCATCGGGACCCTCGAAGTTCGGGGAAGCCCAGGCGGCGGGGTCAAGTGGCTCCCGAACCTTCTCTGGGCAGGGGGGATCGCGATCGTCCTGGCAGGGGCCTACTACTTTGCCAAATCGATGGGGCTACTGTGAATTTCCTCCTGCTGACGGGGCTAACCGACGCCCCTCTGCAGGACCTCGGGGGTCTAACCCCTCTTCAGAAAGCCCACACCCCCAACCTAGATCGACTAGCCCAAGAGGGGGGGTGCCTCCTCTTCGAACCCCCTAAGTGGGGGGGGATCGAGACGACCCTATTGGCGATGCTCGGCGTGGAGGAGGGGCTCGATGAGCCAAGCGCCGCTGCCCTGGAAGCGGCGGCTCTCGGCATTGAGCTCAGGGGGGATGAGACCCTCTACTGCGCCCGCCTGGTCTCAGCAGGGGGTGGAGCGATCGTTGAGGTGGGCGATGAGCTGGTCAGCGATACGGAGGGGGCCCTTCTGTGCGAGGCCCTGAGCGCCGAGTTTGCTGCGGAGGGACTCCAGTTTGTCTCGATCCAAGGCCCCCGCTGTTTGATGATCAGTCGGACCCCTTTCGGCCCCCTCCCTGGACCGGGCCCAAGCCCATTTGAGGTGGTCGGAGAGCGGTGGAAGGCCCTTTTGCCAAAAGGGATGCGGGCTACTCTTGGTAAACTGCTCGATCGGGTGGGGGAATCTCTAGCCGAGCATGAGGTCAACCAGCTCCGCTCCGACCTGGAGGAGGTGCCGATCAATGCGCTGTGGGTGTCGGAAGGGGGCGGGGTGCCGAGGTGGATGGGCACCTATCGGGGCCCTGTGGGGGTGGAGATCTGGTGTGTCTCTTCTCTTGTCCAAGGGATCGCCGTTAGCTTGGGGCTCCCTTGCCGCCAGCTAGGTCATGGCCTCCGGATGGATCGGGAGATCGAAGGGCTAGTTCGCAAATTGGAAGTCCGCCCCTTAGATATTCGCCTAATCGAGCTTCCCCACCTCTGGGAGAGCACTTACAAGGGGGACCTGCTGGAAAAGATCAAGCGGATCGAGTACCTCGACCGCCACCTGATCGGCCCCCTGACAGAGATGGGGGAGCTGGCCGTCCTGCCGCTGCGCCACACCGATATTCGGATCGGTCAGGTGATGAGGGGACCGATCCCCATGGTCACGACCCTTCCGGGCGATCCCCTCCCCTCCTTCGACGAGGCGACCTTCTCTCAGCTCACTTTGACGCCGTTAAATAGGGCACTTTTGCTGCCAGCTGCGCGGTGATCTGGCGCGGCTTTGCCGCCTCGCCGTACTCCCCCCGTTTGTAGGCCGCCGCCATCTCCTCGAGGGTGACAATCGGCACATCGCCAGCGTGGCCCGCCTGTCCAAATTCCTTCATCCGCGCCTCACACACCTTCTCCATCGCATCGCGCGCTGGTGTTAGGTACTTGCGCGGATCAAACTCGGCCGGTTTCTCATCGAATAGCTTTCGGATCGCGCCAGTCATCGCAAGGCGACTATCGGTGTCGACGTTGACCTTCCGAACGCCCGCCTTGATCCCCCGCTGGATCGCCTCCACAGGGACACCAAAGGTGGGGGGCATTTTTCCGTTGTGGTCGTTGATGATCTTGAGCAGCTCTTGGGGGACCGAGGAGGAGCCGTGCATCACCAGGTGGCACTTGGGGAGCCGCTTATGGATCTGCTCGATCCGCTCGATCGAGAGGACCTCACCCGTCGGTTTTTTGTCGAACTTGTAGGCGCCGTGGCTTGTGCCGCAGGCGATGGCTAGCGCATCGACCCCGGTCCGCTCGACAAAGTCGGCCGCTTGATCGGGATCGGTGAGGAGCTGCTCCAGAGAGAGTCTCCCCTCAGCTCCATGCCCATCCTCCTTCTCTCCCTCACCGGTGTCGAGCCGGCCCAAAACGCCCAGCTCTCCCTCAACGGAGACGCCGAGGGTGTGGGCCATGTCGACCACAGCTCGGGTAACGGCGACGTTGTACTCATAGCTGGCAGGTGTCTTCCCATCGGCCTCGAGGGAGCCATCCATCATCACGCTCGTAAAGCCCTGCTTAATCGCGCTCAGGCAGGTGTCTGGGCTATTCCCGTGGTCTTGGTGCATGACGATCGGGATCTCGGGGTAGAGCTCAGCGGCGGCCAGCATCAGGTGGCGGAGGAAGGCATCCTGCGAATACTGCCGCGCTCCCCGACTTGCCTGAATGATCACTGGACTTTGGGTCTTGCGTGCAGCGGCCATGATCGCCTGAATCTGCTCCATGTTGTTCACGTTGAGGGCAACGCAACCGAATCCCTTCTTGGCAGCATAGTCTAAGAGGGGACGTAAAGGGATGAAGGGCATAAGGCAACTCCTGTAACCGGTTTTGCTTCAGGCTATAGGAGTAGAGGGGTAAAGCACAAGAGCTAGCGGTGCCAGAAATGGGCCTAGTTGTTATACGGGCAGTATGGGTAAGCATTTAGCTCCTTTGAGCCACATCCCGCTTGTGGGGACCCTTCATCTGCGTCGCGGAGCTCCTCCCCCAGGGCGCGGGGCCCTGGGGTCGTCACTCCACTCGCATCTGCCAGGCCCGCACGTCGCGGGATGCGTCTACAGGAGCTAAATACTTACCTATGGTCCAACACCGCTTCACCAACCGGCTGATCCACGAGTCCTCCCCTTATTTGCAGCAACATGCACATAACCCGGTCGACTGGAGACCCTGGGGCGATGAGGCGATCGGAGAGGCTAAGAGTCAGAATAGGCCTATCTTCTTGTCGATCGGATACGCCACCTGCCACTGGTGCCACGTGATGGAGCGGGAGGCCTTCGATAGCGTCGAAGTGGCTCAATTATTAAATGAAAATTTTATTTGCATTAAGGTCGATCGGGAGGAGCTCCCGCAGGTCGATGCCATCTACATGGACTTTGCCCAGGCAATGTTGGGAGGGCTGGGGGGATGGCCGCTTAATGTGATGCTGACACCCGACCTAAAGCCCTTCTTTGCGGCGACCTACTTACCGATAGAGAGCAGTGGAACCGAGGTGGGGCTCATGGAGGTGCTCGAGCGGATCCGGCAGATCTGGTCGGGCCCTGAGCGGGAGGCACTGTTTGAGCAGGCGGAGCATCTAGTAGCGGAGATGGCGGAGCACCTGCAGGTGGGCGAGGGGGAGGTGCCGGGGGAGCACCTGGTGACGGCGGTGATGGAGATTTTGTTTCGAGTTGCCGATTCTCAGCACGGGGGGATCCAGGGGGCGCCGAAGTTTCCGATGGCCTATCACGTCAATACGGTGTTGGCCTTTGCGAAGAAGACAGGGGACAGCCGGGCCCTGTTTTACGCGGGGCGTACCCTTGATCAGATGGCAGCGGGGGGCATTTACGACCATTTGGGGGGCGGGTTTGCCCGCTACACAGTTGATGAGGGGTGGCTCCGGCCCCACTTTGAAAAGATGCTGCTCGACAACGGGCTGCTGGCGTTGGCCTACCTAAAGGGGTGGCGGGTGATGCGGCAGGGCCGCTATGAGCAGGTAGCCCGCGATACGCTCGACTATTTGCTCCGAGAGATGGTCCACGAGTCGGGGGGCTTTTTGTCGGCTGAGGATGCCGATTCGGAGGGGCAGGAGGGGCTCTTTTACACCTGGACATTGAGTCAGGTGATCGAGGTGCTGGGTCACGAGGAGGGGCACCTCTTTGCCGACTACTTTGGGGTGACCTCGGAGGGGAACTGGGAGGGGCGAAATATCTTGTATCAGGTGGAGCCCTTAGACCACTTTGCGCAGCGCCATGGCCTCGATCGGGAGCAGTTTGCCGAGAAGCTGACCGAGATGCGGTGGAAGATGTGGCAGGCGCGGGAGGCGCGGGAGCACCCCCTTAAGGATGACAAGGTAGTGGCGGGTTGGAACGGACTGGCGATCCGGGCCTTTGCCGAGGGGGGGATCGCTTTTGGGGAGGAGCGCTACCTGCAGCAGGCAGAGCGGTGCGCTCGGCTAGTGCGAGGGGAGATGTGGCGCGAGGGGCGCCTTTTGCGCCGCTGGCGGGAAGGGGAGGTAGGGTGCTCGGCTTGTATCGAGGATTACGCCTACCTGATCTCGGGTCTTCTCAGCCTCTTTGAAGCGGGGCGGGGGAGTGAGTGGCTGGTCTTCGCGATGGAGCTCGCTAGGGTGGTGAGCGCTGAGTTTAAGCAGGAAGGGGGCCCCTTCTACCGGACGGCTGCTGGGGATGAGCACCTGATCTTGCGCCTTGTGGATCTGTATGATGGGGCCGAGCCCTCGGGGAATGCGGTCCACTGTGAAAACTTGATCCGCCTCTTCCATCTGACGGGAGCGGAGTCCTATTTGGGAGAGGCCGAGGAGGTGCTCGCCTATGCCCGCACCTTTATTGAGCAGCATCCCGTTGGGGGGATGTACCACCTGCTCGCCTTAGAGCGCTACCTGAACAAGGAGGCACCCCTCCTCGTCGTGGCCCTCGATGGGGAGGGGAGCTTGAAGGGGGAGATCGCGAGGGCGATAGGGGAGAGTGGAGCCCCCTTTATTAATGTGATCTGGCGCTACGAGGGAGATGAGGCCCTTTTCGAGCGGATCCCCCTTGTTCGGGAGCAGCGCCCCATCGAGGGGAAGACGACCCTCTATCTCTGCAAGAATCGCACTTGCGCTGCGCCGACGACCGATCGGAGCGCTATCCTCCAGCAAATCCGGGCGTTGTGAAAGGCGTTGCCCCGGAAGGGGCATTCCGCCACAATCGGGTCTATGAAAGGGATAACACGAGAAGGGCGGGCCCTCGATTTGATTCGGGAGGGTGCGTCAGCATTAGCTAAGGGCAGGCAGGAGGCGGTGGCCCTCTTTGCTAAGGCCGAGGAGCTCTCGGAGGAAAGCCCCCTTGTCCTCTACTGGATCGGCTTAGCTTGGCTCTCCTATGGAAGGGAGGGGAGGGAGCAGGGGTGGCTTAAGGCTCGGGAGTTTTTCGAGCGGGCGACCTTGCAGGATGGGACCCTCTCTTGCGCCTGGAAGGGGCTCGGGTGTGCCCTAGGGCAGCTGGGGGCAGCCTACGGTGAGCTTGAGCTCTTCCAAAAGGGAGATGAGGCCTTCCGGCGGGGGTGCGTGGATGATCCCGATCTCCACTCGGAGTGGGGAAAGATGCTGACCCTTTGCGGCGCGCTTTCGGAGGAGGGGATCGACTATCGGCATGCGCTAGAGCGGTTTGAGCAGGCGGAGCGTCTAGGGGCCAAAGGGGCCGACTTTTGGATCGAGAAGGGGAGGGTCTACCGGGCCCTTAGCGACCTAACCTGTGACCGGACCCACCTCCTCCGGGCGATCAGCGCCTTTGAGCAGGGGGCCGACCTCCCAGAGGGGCGCCTTGAGATGGCGCGGACGCTGGCCTACCTCTACGCCCTCGAAGGGGGGCGGCTCTCCTTCGATCGGGCACAGGTCGCCTTTGTAGCGGCGGCGATGGCCGACCCCACTTCAGCTAAGGTAAAGATTGAGTGGGCCCGCCACCTGATCGCAGGGGCTGGGGGAGTTAAAGAAGAGCGTTTCCTCAAGGAGGCGATGGAAAAGATCGCCGCCGCTGAGATGGCGGGAGGGGATCCAGTCCTCTGCGCCTACCTAAAGGTTAAGGGGCTTATCGGAAGGGGCGAGGAGCTCGGCCCCCTCTATGAGGCGCAAGGGGTCGGTGAGGAGTGTGTCGGTCGTATGCCGACCGAGCCGCTCGCCTACTGCGCGCTCGCTGAGAGCTTGGAGGCCCTTGGCGACTATTTTGCGGAGGCCCCTTATGTGGAGGAGGCCCTCTCCCATTTCCAACACGCCCTGACCCTCGATGGAGGGTGCCTGGAGGCCCATCTCGGGATGGCCCGCCTTATGGCTCTCTTAGCAGGAGGCGAAGAGGAGCGGCCGATGCTGGAGCAGGCGATCGGCCACGCGGCAGCTGCCTCCCGCTCGCCCCTCCATGCTGCCACAGCCCACCACCTCTGGGGAGTCGCCCTGGCCAAGCTGGCCGAGATCCGGAGCAGGAGCCTGCTTGCTCGCGAGGCGGTTGACCACTTTGAGCAGGCGATTGCGTTAAAGGGGGGACCGGGAGGCGTTGATGATCATGAGTGGCTCTTCCACTACGGGTGTGCCCTCGATCTGCTTGGGACCTTCCACGACGATGAGGGGATCCACTACCGGGCGATCCAGGTCCTTGAGGCGGTGCTTGCAAACAACGCCGAGGACCCGAGCATCCGCTTTCAGCTTGCCATGGCCTATGTCCATTATGGGGAGCTTGCCTGCGATCCCGAGGCCTTTGATAAGGCGCTCCTCCATTTCGCTGAAGTAGCGGCCATTAGGCCCGATGAGGAGGCGGTTTGGGATGAGTGGGGGTGCAGCCTCCTCTCCTACGCCCACCTCGTCGACGATCCCGCCCATTTGGAGGAGGCCGATCGGCTCCGGCGGGATGCGCGGGAGAAGCTCTTAGTGGCGCTCAAGTTGGGGGGGCACGAGGCCCTCTACCACCTCGCTTGGCTTTACGCTGAGGTGGGGGAGCACCAAACGGCCACCACCTTTTTGGAGCGGGCCGCTGAGAAAGGGGTCCTCCCCTCCCGCGACCAACTGCTGGAGGAGGAGTGGCTGGAAGCGCTCCGCCACACCGAGGCCTTCCGCGATTTCCTCGACCGCATCTAGGGCATGTGCAAAGTCTGCGCCAGTTGTTCATTGCCTACCCTCAAGTTGATTAGAAAATTTTACCACAGAGGGCACAGAGAAGCACAGAGGTGATCTTATTCCTTCGGAATAAGATCACACAGCTGCTCCCCAGGGGGAGGCCCCTGGGGAGCAATCCCAGCGTTCCCATCGCCTATCTATTGTAGCCCTAACGTAGGGCGGACTATTTTGTCCCCCGGGCCATCCCCGGGGGACAGGCTGTTTTGGCCTATTCCGGAGGAATGGGCCAAACTAGAGACCGTGCCCCATGGACATCCGTTTTGCTTCCTACACCCCCTCTGTGCCTCTCTGTGCCCTCTGTGGTAAAAATCTCTATATCAACTTGAGCCAGCTAATGGGTGACACGTCCTAGAGCCATAGACACGGAAGGCGGACTGGAGATTCAGAAAAATTAAAGATTGCGCAAAGTTTTTGTTGCGCCCCATCGCCCTCTCTGGCAAACTCAAATTTAAGTGCCATAGGAGGGGACGATGGAAATGCAAGCTTCTACTCCCGCGCCCGCTCAAGGGGACAAGCGCTTCATACCCATCCACGACCAAATCCCGAACTTGAGCCCTTATGCGAAGGTGATTCCGATTTCGGAGAGGGTGTTTGCGGCGCAGCCAGTAGAGAGTGGGCCGATTACCTTTTGGGACTTGGAAAAGGGGGGGACGTCTACTTGGGAGAACAAGAACGGGTGTCGCTACCTCAACCGGTGGGGGGATAAGGCCTACTTTGGGGCTAACGGGAGTTGGTCGGGAAGCCTCTTTGAGCTCGGTTTGGAAGAGCTAAAGGAGCCTGAGAGTCGCCCCTATATCCGCAACACTATCCGGAAGGTCTGCCCGCTGACCGATGGGCGGACGGTGACCCTAACCGACAAACACGTTCGCTACTGGGGCTCCGATCAGCAGTTGCAGCAAGAGATCGTTACGGGCTCTCAATTTGTGGGGGGTGGGGAAACGGCCAATGAGTTGGTCTACCTCTGGGAGCATGCCGAGAAGGGGGAGCAGCTTCGCGCCTGCTCGATCCGTCCCCAGGGCCCTAATGAGATTATGCCCAAACCTTATCACACCGCCCCTGCCGACTCCCGCTACCTCTTTGCCGAGTCGGCGATCCTCTCCCTCACCACCAATGAGCAGAAGGAGGTGGTCTGTGAGGCCCTTGTGAGCCAGGAAAATGGTGAGCTCAAACCCCTGTGGAAAACGGTGGTCCTCAAGGAAGAGTCGGTGCCGATGAGCAGCAGCATGGGGAGCCTCTTGATCACCCCTTCTACCCTTGTGTGGGCAGGAGAAAATCAAGAGGCCTATGCCTTCCGAACGGTTGAGGGAGAGCGGGGGAGGGTCTTTACTCTCCGCAAATCGGATGGGGAGTTGGCTGAACTCCCTTACGCCGCCACCGAGCTCTTCTCCCCCACTCTGGTTGGCGAGAGGATTGTCGCGATACGGAAGGGGGCAACGGGTTGCGAGATCGGTGAGCTTACCGATCCCCCTCCTGTTCCCCCTCCAGGTCCAGGTCGGAAGGTGGCTCTTGCCATCGCTCTAATGATTGCCGCCTACACCCTCTTCCGCCTGACTAGGCGGGCGCCGGCGCTCCCGAAACCCACCCCCACAGTCCCCCTCCCCGACCTCTCAGCGCCCCCTGGGCAGTGGTATGTCTTCCCCTCAACGCGGCCCGGCTTTGGCTTTCCCGCTACCCATGTGATGAACAGAGCGTGGTACTAGATGGCTAGCAGTGCGATTCTCACCTTTAGCTTGGATGACTTTTCCAAGCCCCTTGAATGGGCTGAGGCGCCAGAGGCTGTCGGTGTGGATCTATTGGAGGGCGCCGTTCTTGTCCAGCTCCCTCAGGGGGTTCTCCTTCGCCGATGGCCCCTCGTCGATGAGGAGGCAAAGAGGCTTGAGGGGCGACTAATCGCTATCTACCAAACCCATTTTTTTTTGGCCGCCGGTTTAGAGGTGATCCGCTACTCCTCAAAGGGAGAGGTGCAGGGGCGGGCTATGTGTAAGGAGGGGGATCGCCCTTTTGTCGTCACACCCGACGAGGCGGTGGTGGTAGGGGACCATCACCTCGCTATATGGGAGATGACCCAGAATGGGGCAACTCTCACCCGCAGTTGGAATTGTGTCCTTTCTCAACATGAACTGAAAGTTGTTAATGTAGTCGACGTCAAAAAGGCACATGAGACTTATGCCCTTGTCTGCAAGAGCGGCCTTCCCACCCCCTACCTGTTGCGGTTCTTCCATCCCGCCCTGGAGAAATTCAATGACCAGGCGGTTAATAGTCCCGACCTGGCCGTCATAGGGAGTACCTTTTACCGGATCACCCATTACCCGAGCGTGAGATTTCTTCAGAGGAATATGGAGGGGTATCAGCCGATCAAGGCGAGTTTCCCAGAAGAGCGGGAGACCGACCTTGCGCCGTTGGGATCCAGGAGTGGCCGGGGTAGCATTGGGGGGAGTAACGCAGCCCTCCTAGTGGCCCGCTATAGACTCGAAACTGAAGAACGCCTTCTATTTCGCCCATTGGATGGGCATGGCGCTTACGAGCTTCCGGCAAGCTACCAGGGTCGTATCCGACTTTTTCTGGAGGGCTCCTTCGCCCTTATTGAGGAGCGGCGGATTCGCCACTATGAGAAGATTGGGGAGGAGACCGCTACCCACTGGGGCCTAGACAAGGGAATCTACCTTGACGTTGACTTGCGGAGTAACGGAGGTGTTGCCCTCATCGATGACGAGGGGACCCGCTTGATTCGCTCCCTTGAATATGAGAAATCGACCCCTCCGACGGCCAGTTGCCTAGACCCGACCCCTTCTCGCCCATCGACTCCTGAACTAGAACCATCAATCAGCCGCGTGCCGCCGCCTCCCTCACCATTTCCGAAAGGGAAGGTTGCCCTCGCCTGCATCACCCTCCTTCTCCTTACCTACTGCCTTGTCCACATCTGGCGGCGTAGGGAGCCCTTTGTCCCTGTGGAGGCGCCCCCCCTTCCCTCTCTTCCTCCTCCGCCAATCCCTGCGCCGCCAAAACGCCCCCCTGTTAAAGTTGGAGGTAAGCGATGACGATGACGTTTAGTATGAGCGATTCGAAGCTTGCCCCGTTGCCTAAGGGGCACTACGCGTCCCCTTTCGCAGCGAGGATCCACCAGGGTAAGAAGGCCCTTCTTCTCCCCTACTCGTTTAAGGGTACGTATGGACAGGTCCCCCTTCCGCTGGATGTGGAGATTCAATCGAAAATCGGTTCCGGTCGGGTTATCCCCTTCAGTGACACCCACTACTTTTGCTTAGCCCAAAATGAGGTGAGCCTTAGGCCATTCGCTTCGGAGCTGAGCGATTTTCCTAAGGTGAAAGTGGGCCGCGACGACGCCACCTTCCCCTTAGAAAGTGGCCATGTGGTCATCGCCTCCCGTGACACTGTCCGGCTCTGGGCGATGGAGGGGAAAGCGGCGCGCCAAGCGGCGGAGTGGAAAATCCCCCAAAAATACCAGACCGGTTTTTCCTTCTGGATCAGCGCCGCAAAGGCTGGCGAGGTGGTGGCCCTCGTGCAGGAGACGAAAGGGAGATCGCCGTCCTTAACCTCTCCCTATCAGATCTTCTACCTCCATCCGAATCAAGGAGAACCCTGTTGGGTTCACGAGTGCACCAACCCTCTCCTAAGCGCTTCAGGAGAGACCTTCCGCCGCCTGAGTAGCGGTTGGAAGGTGGATCCTAAAGGGGGAAAGTTCCACTTTGTGGAGCGGAGCGTGGGGCCCTTTCAACCCCCCGAGATTGGCTTTCCTCCGGAGCTGACCACTGACCTTGCGCCTATCGGCCCTGCAGCCTTCCATACCTCCTTTGCGGGTCTCCAAATTGTGGTCGAGATGGAGGTGTCGATCGTAGGTGAGAATGGACGTTTTCTTGTGGTCTCCTATGGACAAAAGGAGCGCCTCTTCCAACCCGGCTATAGCCAGTGCCTGATCTATGATAAGTCAAAAGGGGGAGAGCCCCTAAAAGTCGACCCCGAGTTTGCCGGCAAGATCCGCCTCCTTACCGATGGCTCGCTTGCGGTTTGGAAGGGCCCCTCTTGCGGCTTCTGGAGCGGAGGACCCAAGTTCGACTCTCACTGGACCCTCTCTCCTGCGGAGTTTGGGGAGGGGGTGGAGAACTTTGAGATCCTCGACCTAGATGGGCAAAAGGGGGAGGGATTCGCCCTCGTCCGCTTTTTGCAGAGCAGGGGTGAGCAGAGGCGCATTTATCCCCTTGCAAAGGAGGAGACAACGCCGGCCTCCCTCTCCTCCCTCCTTCCCCTAGTGGTAGAGGATACGGGGCCTCCCCCCCTACCTCCTCCAGAGCCGAAGGGGAAGGTTGCCCTAGTCCTCCTAGCCGCCATTGTGATCACCTACTGCGCCATCCGCCTTTGGCAGCGGCACAGCGGTGGGGCGCCCCCTGCCCCTCCAGGCAAGATTCCACGGAAAGGGTGAACACTTTACACACCACCCGGGTTACCGGTATCCTATCCTCCAACCTAGGAAATCACCATGGGCACAAAACCTGCGTATGGACCCCGGTATGGAAAGGCTGAACTCTCTGGCGCTAAGCTTGATAACCTCCTGAGCGAGAAGCTCAAAGAGGCCGTTCACTCCCATACCCAGGATATCCACCTCCAAGAAGTAGCCCGGATCGCCTGCGAGCACTCCCCCATCGACCTCGCCTACGCCGTCGCCTACCTTCCCCCCGATGCCCGCCCCTACGTCTACGAAAACCTCCCCGACTGGGAGGCCAAGGTCGCCTTCTTCCTCAACACCGATGAGTCGACCCAAACCCACGTCTTCCGCCACCTTAGCGGAGAGGAGGTAGCCGAGCTGGTCAGCCGGATGCCTGCTGACGAAGCGGTCTACGTCCTCGATAACCTTCCCGACCGGCGGATCCGCCGCCTCTTCCAACGGCTCGACCCCGAACTGACCCAGCGGATCCGAGAGCTCCAGCGCCACGACCGACTCAGCGCTGGCCGGATGATGACAAGTGAATTTTTTGCTTTCGGCCCTGAGATGCTGGTGGGGGAGGCGGTTCGGGTGATCCGGGACCACCCCGGCATAAAGGTGACCGAGTCCCTTTTTGTGGTCGATCCGGTGGGGCAGCTCCTTGGGCGGATCCTGACGAGGACCCTACTGGTAAGCCCCGATGAGACCCCGATCCGGCAGGTGATGCAGTCGGTCACCCACCGGGTGATGGTCAGTACCCCGCGCGATGAGGTGATTGAGCTAGTCGAGCGCTACACCATCCCCTCCCTTGCGGTGGTCGATGAGGAGGAGCGGCTGGTGGGGATCATCCGGGCCGACCATGTGATCGAGGCGTGTGAGGATGTGGCCGACGAGACGATCTTCCAGATGGCGGGTACGCTTGAGGATGTGAGCGCCCACCAGCCGGTCTGGAAGCGTTTTCTCTCCCGGGCGCCCTGGCTGATCGTCACCCTTTTTGGAGGGCTTCTGAACGCAGGGAGCATCTCCTATTTTGGGAGCCTCCTTCCCCCTTGGATGGGGTTTGTGGTCTTTTTCATCCCGCTCATCACGGGGATGTCGGGCAATGTGGGGGTCCAGTGCAGCACCGTCCTTGTGCGGGGGATGGCGATCGGCTCCCTGTTGCCGGGCAAGTGGGGAGAGGCGATCTGGAAGGAGATTGCGATCGGCCTCCTTGCGGGCTCAGTGTTTGGTCTCCTGTGCGGTGTGTTGGTTTATGGCCTGAATACCTTGGGTATCCACTCGATGGGGATCGAGCCCCTCTTTGTCGGAGCGGTGGTGAGCGCCGGCCTTTTTGGCGCCTGCCTTACGGCAACCCTGCTCGGCGTTTTTTCTCCCCTCTTTTTTGCCCGGATCGGGGTTGACCCGGCGGTGGCCTCTGGCCCCATCGTCACCGCCTTTAACGATGTCCTCTCGATGGTGATGTACTTTGTGATCGCCAGCGGCATCGGCGGCCTCTTTCTCCTAACGGCGTGATTACCCGACTTGGCAGCTCCAAGGCTCCCTCTAGTCCTGACGCCCTGATTACACGCCCTAGCGGATGGGTTGCCCCTATCCGCTAGGGTACATCGCTGTTTGACGGCTATCAGACAGGTTAGTATCATCGATTTTACCAAGGCTTGACGCATGGAACAGCTCACTCTCTACGATTGCTTTTCCCGCGACCCCAGAGAACCCAAGAAGATCCCTCCCATTGCTCAGAAGGTCCTCGCCTACTTAGATATTCAAGGCGTCCGCTTAACTGAGCTAAACAAGGCCTTCTACCAGGCAATCAATGGCCAGCCCTTT
>JBFWPF010000006.1:0-73564 GCA_050250135.1 Parachlamydiales bacterium
TGGTCCACAATTCTTGGGCTGGTCTTTTCATTGGCCGACATATTCTACCTCCTTTGGTCGGGAAGGTAAAATTCATGCCATCTAGGCCCTAAAATGAAAAGTTAATTTTTGATGCGCTAGCCCTGGCCAACCGGCAAAGATAGTTGTCGTCAGCCGGCAAAGATAATTGTCGCGGCACAGCCAGTCATCCGATCATCCGCTACAGTGCTCACGGTTGTCATTTCAGCAACGATTTCTAGAGTCCTTGCGTCAATCGCCACATGAATCTTAAGCCACTTACGTCGCTTGCCCTTGCCATGAGTGCGCACCTTCCATTCACCTTCTCCTAAGATCTTCAAACCCGATGCATCCAGAATGACTATGCTGGGGCGTCGATTGGAGAGATCAGGCAGGCTATCATTCAATGAGGCTGCCCTTTTGCAAATCAGCGAGTAGGTCGGCACAGCAAAAGGGGCCTTGGCAAGGGCTTGCAAGGATCTGACAAACCCCTCAAGCATCCGATAGGTCAGGCGGTAATGGACCTTCATCAGCATGAGCATCAAAATCAACTGATCAGAAAATTCAAGGGGGCGACCAGATCTCCTTTCCCGTTTCAGTTTGGGATGCACCACCTCCGGATCCACCAAAAACGTGAGGCTGCCTCTATTTACCAGCTCCTGATTGTATTGGCGCCAGTTACGCTTGCCCATGTGAACCTCCTCAAACCCTACCTGCTGTAAAGGCTAAGGATTTTCTTTTGCTTAGGAAATTTTTAGCAACCCTTTCGTAGGGGATTTTTCAACACAGTCACATGATTGCAGTCTGGATCCAAAGTCGCGCAAAAGACATTGCAGGCCACATAAACTAGGCTAACTTTTGCGTTGAGTACACTGGCGAGCACACCCTTGGTCTGGGATGCCTTTTCGAGGTCTGTAGCCACTCCATTTACGTAGATAACCCGCACATCTGATGCCATAGCTCTGTCCCCTCATGATTGGCTAGCTCTATTTATCGCCCCTAGATGAGAACCGCTATCGTATGCTTGTTGCGTGTCGTAGGATGAACTGGGCGATTGAATTTACGAAACCTTAACAGACAATGCTATTTTTGTGAAGCCTAACTAGGACTCGCAATCGCAAAGTCAATCAGAAGATGGTGCAGTCTTCGTCCCTCTTATTGCTTTTTTGCTTGGACTTATTAAGCGCCTCAATCGCCTTGGGATGGCCCCCTTGTGCAGCTTCTTTCCGCCACTTCCGTGCCTTATCAGGATCACAAGGTGTCCCATACCCTTCCTCGTAATACAGGCTTAGCGCCCACTTGGCATCCAAATTGCCGTTCCTTGCACCCTTCTTGCACCACTTAAAGGCAAGCCGAGGATCTTCGGCAACCTTTTGGCCACAAGCATACCTCTTAGCTAGATCGGTGCAAACCTGAGCGTAGACAGTATCGGCTCCCTCCAATCCCTGTACACTCGCCTTGTAAAACCACTCTGCAGCTGTCTCGAGGTCTTGTTTGGTTTTATACGTCCAGATCCCGACTAGTAGCTGTGCCTCCTTGCCTCCCTCCACAGCTAGCTTGTTGATCAGCTCAAAGGCCTGCTCTGGCTGACTCCCCATCAAGTCGATGGCCATCAAAAGCCGAGCGAGATAATGCCCCTGCTCGGCAGCTTGCTTCGTGACTGCTTGAGCCTCCTCGGTATCCCCCCTGTCCGCATGAAAGTACCGCAGGATAATCAGAGCATCCAGGTTGCCTTGGTCAATAGCTTGCCACAAAAAGATCACCCCATTCTCATCATTATGATTGCAAAGATAGAGGCCCACCGTAAGCTGGGCTTGCAAATCCCCTTGCACTGCTAATTTTTTAAGGTGCTCAATTTCCTCTGGCGTGCATTTCTCTGCCTGAATGTTGAGTGACTCCATAAATTTCTTAATCATCGCATGATACATTCCCTCAAACGCCCGCTCAAATATTTGGCTGGCTACATCTTGATCATCCGGCATCTGATTGTCGTCATTTGAATCGGTGACCTCTTCGCAACTATCGTCATTCCTATCGGTAACCTCTTCGTTTTCTGACTTGGAATTGGCCTTCTCCTTCTTCTGCAAAGCCCCAATAAAGTAATTAAAATCCCGGGCAACTTCGTCCAAATATTCCTGTTTGAAGGAATGCCCCTCTAACCCTATCAATAGAGAGCTGAGGGACTTTTTGACTTTGCTCTGAAACTCATAACAATGGTATCCTGGTATTCGTTTGAGATCTCTGAGGGTAAGTAGAGGAAGATCGATAAGTTTAAGATCATCCCAAATAGGCGTCGTTTTTGTGATAGCGCTTTGGCCATTTTTTCGGCAGGCCACCCCTCCCGTCACACACATATCATCGTGATTGCAAATATTGTTCCAAACGCCGCTTCCGAGTGACTGGTGAAGTAGAAACAGGCCACCATTTGAGCTCACCCAGAGTCTCTCCCCCATCTCGCTGTGGTGGGTGTGCTTTAGGGATTCTAGGGCCACAAGTCCGACGTGAGTGCCCTTGCTAAAAAGGACCAGAAAGACCGAGCGCTTCTTGTTGAAGTGCTTGATCAGCTTATTTGAGAGCGCATTGGCTGCATGCCCGACGTGATGGCAGTCCGGCTGAAAACTCGCGCACACCACCCCGCAGGGCACATGAACCAGGCTCACCTTAGCATTGAGTTTACTCGCGAGCACACCCTTGGTCTGGGATGCCTCGTGGAAGCTGGTAGCCACTCCGTTTACGTAGATAACCCGCACATCTGATGCCATAGCTCTGTCTCCTTATGATTGGCTAGGTCTGCTTATCGCCCCTAGATGAGAACCGCTATTGTATGCCTGTTGAGTGTCGTAGGATAAACCGGGCGATTGAATTTACGAAAACTTAGCAGAATGCGCGATTTTTGTGAAGCCTAACTAGAGCTCGCGATCGCAAAGTCAATCAGAAGATGGTGCACTCTTGACCCTGCTGTTTGGCTGCCTTGGCTGAGGGGTGGCCAGCTTCAGCCGCACGGTCCAGCCACTTCCGAGCCTTCACAAAGTTGATAGGTGTGCCGTATCCATACTTGTAATACTGGCTTAATATCCATTTTGCATCCGCATTACCCGCCTTCGCACCTTTTTTACACCATGTGAAGGAGAGCTCAGGATTCTTGGCAACCTTATCCCCTCTCTCGTACATTTCAGAGAGTTCAGCACAGCACTCGGCATAGAGAGTATCGGCCCCCCGCACTCCCTGAACGCTAGCCTTGAATAGCCATTCTGCAGCAGAGTGAAAATCCTTCCCCTTTCTGTACAACATTCCGAGCATAAACTGCGCCTCCTTCCGCCCCTCCTCAGCCAGTTTCGTAAGCCCCTCCTTGGAGGCCTTGGCATCTGTCAGTAGCCCCAGAAGCAGCAGAAGCATTTTTGCCATATAGTGCCCCTGCTTTGCAGCCGGCTCAAGAATATTCTGCCCGGCTTTTAGATCACCCTTGTCAAAGTAATAGCAAGCAAGGAGGCACCTGGCTGCCCCATGGCCCTGCTCAGCAGCCTGCAATAGCCAGACAACACCCTCGGCATCTTCACCCTTGGGCCCGAGATGGAGCCCCAACCAAATTTGTGACCGCAAATCTCCCTGTGCCCCTAGATGCTTTAGGTTGGAGAGCTCATCTGGTGTAAATTCCTTCGGCCCAATCTGGAACTCCTCTCGCAAACCATCTATCAAATCCTCATTCATTTGCCTGAGCATACCTATAAACACGTTCTTACCGACGTCCTCATCACCTGAGTCAGCGCCCTCTTCATCCGAAGAGGTGACCTCCTCTTTTTGCGAACTCAAGCTGTGGGATTGCTTCATGGAAGAAGAGGGTTTCGCTGGCTTGGGGTGCGACAACCCACTGGTAGGCCCCTTGCTGTTCGGCTCCCCACAAGAAAGTAGGCCACGGCACGCATTAAGAGGCCCCCGGGCCTCTGCGAGACCCTGACCATACGCTAGCGCTAACCACTTTTCGGCCAATAGCAGCTGTTTAGGCACTCCTTCTCCCAAACAGTAGCTTAATCCTAACCAGCACTGGAGCTCCTTACACCCACCGTTAGCCCACTCGGTCATAATGCGGAGATACTCCTCGCTATTTCCTAACTTGCAGTGAGATTTGGCAAGAAGAATTCGGACAAATACGTTATTCGTTTTAGTTAAGGGAGACAGGACTTTGCAGGCATCTTGATAACTATTCTTATTTACGTAGTGCAGTGCAATGAGGATACGGGCCTCCACGTTCCCATTCTCAGCGGCTTGAAAGAACCATACCAAGGCCTCTGCCTCTTGAGAGGTAAGAAGCGTCAGACCTACGCCAACTTGCGCCCTAGGATCGCCTTGCTGGGCCTCCATCTTAAGGCGCGCGAGCTGTTCCCCGGAAAGCTCTCCTTTCGAGGGAACAATTTGGCCAAGGATAGCCATCAAGTCCTCAAAGCACTTTTCCATAATTTTGCCTTGCGCTTCGAAAAATATGCTGTTTAACCCGGAGGTTGGGGCGGGTTCGGTCTGGGGGTCTAGAATGACGAAATGTTTCGGAAATGAGGGATCAACGGGCTCGACCGGCTTTAGCGTGGCCTTGAAGCTGGGAACCTGCTTCATGGAAGAAGAACCCGTGGATTGAGCAGGCTTGGACGGGCCCGTTAATTTGAAGGGCTGTTTTTCGGAAGGACCTTTAAGTAGGGTCGAGTTTTGCGGAACCTTTAGTTGGGGAGCCTCCTTCATGGAAGAAGAACCCGTGGACTGAGCAGGCTTGGACGGACCCTTTAACTGGGGAACCTGTTTCACCGAAGAAGGCTTTGCTGGCTTGAACTCCACCAAATGGGGAACCGGCTTCTCGGAAGAAGGCTTTACTGGTTTAGGCTGCAGTAAATTGGAAGGCCCCTTTAGGGAAGAGAGGGAAATCGACCCGAACTCGACCCAGAAAGAGACCAAGGCTTGAGGCTGGCTGAAGACCACCACTTCGTCGCACTCGGGTGTTTGACCCTTCATACAAGGGTGGCAGTTGCTATTGATGGGAATAAAATGGGCATCATGATTTTCGTAGTTCGACTTGCCCATTAACTGGTGCATGTCACTGCATGGGCATTTAGCTATCTGCTTCCCATCCGAAACGACAGGGTAGGGAGAGCGCATGGAGACCCAGGCCAGCAATAGATGCCCGTCGGAGCTGTAGTACTGAGCCGCATACTTGGCGCTATCAGTGAAATAGAATCCCTTTCCAAAGTAGCCCTCATCGGTATTGTGGCTATGGGTAGCGCTCCCCTGGTGGTTACCAAAGGATTGGAAGCCGGTCTTACAGATCGAATGGCAATTGTTCCCGCTCGTCGCATGCCACAGAGGAAGGATTCCAACGCTGTCTATCAGAGGCAACCGCTCTCCCTGGGAGGGTATTTTAAAGGGCTTAAACAGGCTTCTCGCGCTATCCCACCGTTGGATCGCCTGATGGCGGAGCTGGAGCTGCGGGTCGTTTTGTTTACTCGGCCATTTAGGCTGAAAGGCAAGCTGCTGCGAGGTGACGTACTGATTGTAAAGTGTGCTCTCAAACGACCGGGTGGCATTCCAATTTAGGATGGCGTAGACCTTGACAATCCCCTTTTCCGGAGGGGCGCTGTGCTGAAAATAGCGGACAATGAAGTCGAGTTCGGGGTCACCCTGCTGGATAGCAACCTTCCTGTATCCCAGATCAGAAGGGCCTTCACTGCTCCGGACAAAAACCGGTCCGCTCACATACCACGGGGTCGTCTTATTAGCCGGTGAAAGATCTGACGGTAAGGGACTATTCTTATCCACGACGCACCCCCATTAGGTTTTGGTAAAGATCTTAATCGGGGCGGTTGGATTTTGAAAAGCACTCTTTGCGTCTTTTTGTGCCCGCTGCCGATGCCCTATAGACGATAGGTCGCAATCAGGGGTTTGAGGAGGGCCACATATTCCCGACAGGCGACACGGTCCTCCAGTCGACGATCCAGCTCCTCCCAGCTTTGACGAAATGCTAAAGTGGGAAAAAGCTCGTCGCGAAAAATGTAGTGGCGAAAAGCTCCCGGCTTGCGACTCAAAGATCCGATCAAATGGCGGTAGTCGATAGCACGGTCCCCTTTCCGGACACGAGACAGGGTAATGACCGGGTCACCCCCCATAAAACACTCAAGGCGATCATCGTAGAGATGAACTTTGAGGATCATCCCGATTAAGCGGGAGTGGACTGAATAGATCGCCCCCCGGACAGTGATCGTACCCGATGAAGTCACCCTTACCCGCTCCTCGGTGTAGTCGACCGTCTTAGCCATCGGTAGCTCAGTCAGAAAGGGGCGCTCCTCCATCACGAGCTTTTCGATCCTTAAGTTATGCCTTTGGATGATCTGCCGGACAAAGTCGCGGTAAGCTTCCAAACTGGGGAAATCTCTGGACCCTCTGAGCAACAGGGCCTGTTCAATCCGCCTCTTCAAATGCCTATGAGAGGCCTCAATCGTCCCATTCTCATGGCTTATCCCCTTATTATTTCGGGTAGGCTTCATCCCATAATAGGCGCATAACTCTTCGTAGTCCTGGGTAAATTCCTCCTTAGCATTATTCTTATAGGCAGCAGAGAGGCTATCGGTCCGATGAGTCTTAGGAGCACCCCCTAGATCCCAAAGGCCATTCTGGAGCCCCTCAGCCAAGGCCGTAAAACTCTCGCCCCCTAAAATGACCTGAGCATGTTCCCACCCGCTATAAGCCAGGCGGAAATGGTAGAATCGGTGGTCCAAAGGATCGCCTCCAATCGTGACCCTCAGCCCATTGGCACAGGTAAAGTCGGAGAGACCCTGCCCACCTGGAGGATGCTCCTGCCGGAAAATGACCTCCTTTTCCTCTCCATGGAGGGCCTTCCACTTCCTAACCCTTCTTTGGAGGGTGCGCAGCATAGAGTCGGGATACTCCCTGGGGTAGCGCTTTTGGATCTCCTCCAATAGGGTAATAGGCTGTAAAGCGGGATTGGCCTCGAGCAAAGGACAAAGCTCGCCTTCCCACACCTCTTCAAAAGGGTCAGGTCTCGTTTTCCAATCTCGCCCTTTCTTGGGCTTTTTCAAGTTTCGAGCGGATCTTTCACAGAATCCAGCCCGAGCAGCTGCGGCTGCCTGAGTTCTGCCTTTCTTTCTCTCTTTCATATATATCCTTACCTGACGATCATTGATTCTGGGTCCTGGCATCTTTCACCTCTTCCTGAAGGCCGAAACGCCTTAACGGTAGAAGATGCTAGGACTTTTTTTGTTTCAGTTGATCATCGCCAACCGGCAAAGATAGTTGTCGTCAGCCGGCAAAGATAATTGTCGCGGCACAGTGCACATTTGAAGTTACCGCCAGGGGCACGTCTATATTGTCTGCAACAGGATGCCAATAACGATGAGATTGCCCTTCTCAATGCCACATTTCCTTTCTTTCCTTGCCATAGGGCGATTCAAGATTTAGGCGATACTGCAACTTTGATTGACCAACTGGATGGAGTGATCACTGTAGACACTTCCGTTGCACACCTCTCCGGAGCGCTTGGGAAAAGGACCTGGCTTCTCCTTTCATCGGCTTCCGATTGGAGATGGTATTCCCAGGAGAGCACGTCCTACTGGTATGATTCAGTAGCCATTCTAAGACAAACTCGGTACGGCTGCTGGTACACTCCTCTTAGAACGCTCTCAAGGATTCTCAGCGACATGCGGAGCGCTAGCGAAGGTGGGCGAGGGCCCCTGCTAGCTCTTCAATAAAGCGGTCGATCTCGCCGGTTGTGGTGTAGCAGCCGAAGGAGAGGCGTAAGGTGGCGCTGACGCCGAACCGCTCCATGGCGGGCTGGGCGCAGTGGTGGCCGCTGCGGATCGCAACGCCCCGAAGGTCAAGCAGAGTCGCGATGTCAAGGGGATGGGCCCCATTGATCGTAAAGCTGATGATCGGCCCCCTCTCCTTTGGGGTCCCAATCGGATGGAAATGGGGAATCTGGTAGAGGGCTTTGAGGGCATAGTCGACCAGCTCCTGCCCATGGGCCCGGATATTCTGACGGCCGAGTCTTTCCACATAGTCGATGGCAGCGCCGAGGCCAAGGATGCCGGCGATATTGGGTGTCCCCGCCTCAAAACGGAGCGGGACAGGGGCATAGGTGGTCTCCTCAAAGGTGACCTGCTCAATCATATCGCCCCCCCCTTGGTAGGGAGGGAGGTCGTTGAGGAGCGCCTTTTTGCCGTAAAGGACACCTATGCCGGTAGGGCCGTAAAGCTTATGCCCCGAGAAGGTGTAAAAGTCGGCGTCGAGCTCTTGGACGTTGACGGGGAGATAGGGGGCCGCTTGGGCGCCGTCGACCAGGACCAAGGCGCCGACATCATGGGCCATCTCGATAATCTGCTTCAGAGGATGGAGGGTGCCAATGGCATTAGAGATGTGGCCAATGGCCACAAGCTTGGTCTTGTAGCTGAGGAGCTTTTCGAATTCGGAGAGGAGCAGATCCCCGTTGTCGTCAACGGGGATCTCCTTGAGCTCGGCCCCCCGCCACTGACAGGCGAGCTGCCACGGGACGATGTTGGCGTGGTGCTCAATCTCGGAGACAAGGATCTCGTCCCCCCTGTTGAGGGAGCTGCGGGCGAGGCAGTAGGCCACCAGGTTGATGCTCTCGGTGCACCCCTTGGTGAAGATGATCTCCTCAGGAGAGGCGGCGCCGAGGAAGTGGGCGACCTTAGCCCTCACGTCATCACAGCGGGCGGTGTTGTCGGCAGCGAGGCTATAGACAGCCCGGTGGACCGTGCCGTAGTGGCCGCTGTAGTAGGCGGTGGTGGCGTCGATGACAGACTGGGGAGTGAGAGCGGTGGCGGCGGTGTCGAGGTAGAGGAGGGGGTGACCCTGCATCTCGGTCTGGAGCATAGGGAAGTCGCGGCGAATGGCCGCCACATCGATCCCTTTGGCTTTAGTCTGTGACATCGCAGATCCACTGGTTCAGGGTCTGGCGGCAGGGGTAGGGCAGCCTCTCCCCCACTTCGCCAATAAACCCCTTTACCAATAGCTGTTTTGCCCCCTTTGTGGCTACCCCACGGGAGGTCAGGTAGAAGAGCTCCTCCTCCCCCAATTGGCCAGTGGTGGAGCCGTGGGAGGCTTTGACATCGTCGGCAAAAATCTCGAGGTTGGGCTCGCTATAGGCGATCGCCCCCTCGCTAAGGAGGAGGTTGTTGTTGAGCTGGAAGGCGTCGGTCTTCTGGGCCTCCCTGTCGACCCAGATCTTCCCGGCAAAACGGGAGCGGGAGCGATCGGAAAGTAAATTTTTAAATAGCTGGGAGGAGGTGGTGTAGGGGGCGAGGTGTTCGACGAGGATGTTGGCCTGAGCGCTCCGGGCGGCGGAGAGGCAGAAGGTGCCGGAGAGGTGAACATCGCTATTGGGCTCGAGAAGGGAGGCACGGATATCGTGATCGCTCCTTTTTGCTCCCCGGTCGGCGATCACCACCTCGAGGCGGCTGTCCCGCTTTTGGGTAGAGCGGACGGCGCTAAATAGGGTGGCCTGGGGAGCGTCGGTGAGGGCAGTGAGCTTAACGGAGGCATTCTCCTCTACCGCAAGGTCGACCATCCCATTGACGAGGGCTGAGGTGGGGGTAGAGAGGGTGGAGAGGAGCTCGATCTGGGAGCCGGCACCGGCGTAGAGGTGGAGGCGGGGAGAGGCGAGGGTGCGGTCGGAAACGAGGTGGATCACCTGGACAACGCCGGGGATCTGGGTATTGGGGGGGAGGTAGAGGAAGGCGCCGTTGCCGTGGAGGGCCCCGTTGAGGAGGGAGAGGGGGTCCTGCTCTCCTTTGAGGAGGCGCCCGAGCCGGTTGCCCAGGAAGGTGCCGTAGGTTGTTTGGGCCTGGGAAAGGGTAAGGGGCTTAAGGGGCCCCGGATTCGAAAGGTCGGGGAGGTAGTGCCCGTCGAGAAAAACGAGGGTGTGGTCAAAGAGGCGGGCCCTCTCCACTTCGGCAGGATCGGGGGTCCGGGAGGGGAGGGTGACCGGGTCGATCTGGATGCGGGGAAAGGGGGTATCGCAAAAGCGGCTCCAGCTCTTGGCGCGGATCTGGGTGAGGCCGTCGGCCCCGGCAAGGGTCTGGTAGAAGCTCTCGAGGAGATCGGCTAGGTGGCCCACTCGTACCCCTCCGCTTCGAGTTTCTGAGCGAGCTCTGCCCCTCCCGATTCGGCGATGCGGCCGTCAACCATGACGTGGACGTAGTCGGGTTTGATGTAGTTCAACAGGCGCTGGTAGTGGGTGATTAAAATGAGGGAGCGCTGCCCCTCCATCAGGCTATTCACCCCATCAGCAACGATCTTGAGGGCGTCGATGTCGAGCCCTGAGTCGGTCTCATCGAGGATCGCCAGCTTAGGGTCGAGGAGGGCCATCTGGAGGATCTCATTCCGCTTCTTCTCCCCTCCAGAAAAGCCCTCGTTCACCCCCCGCTGCGCAAAAACGGCGGGGACCCGAATCCTCTCCATCTTCTGCTGGAGGAGGGCCTCAAACTCATCGCGAGAGAGCTTCCCATGGACCGCTTGGTAGGCGGCGTGGAGGAAGTCGGTGTTGGTAACGCCGGGAATCTCGATCGGGTACTGGAAGCCGATAAAAAGGCCGAGGCGGGCCCGCTCCTCGGGCTCAAGATCAGCTAGGTCCTCGCCATTAAAGCGGATGTGGCCTGCCGTGATCTCGTAGGCAGGGTGCCCGCCGACCACTTTGGCCAGCGTCGATTTGCCCGCTCCGTTGGGGCCCATGATCGCATGAATCTCCCCCGGCTTTACGGTAAGGGAGAGCCCCTTCAGGATAGGGGCCCCCTCAACCTCTACGCACAGCTCCTCTATCTGAAACATCAGCCCACCGATCCTTCGAGTTTTAGGGTCAATAACTTGTCGGCCTCCTGCGCAAATTCGAGGGGGAGCTCTTTGAGCACCTCCTTGCAGAAACCACTCACCACAAAGTTGATCGCATCCTCCCGACCTAAGCCGCGCGACTGGAGGTAGAAGAGCTGCTCCTCGTTCATCTTGGAGGTGGAGGCCTCATGCTCGACCGACGCGGTCGAGGTGCCCACCTCAATCACCGGAAAGGTGTTGGCCGAGCAGCGGTTGCCGACGAGCATCGAGTCGCACTGGGTGTAGTTGCGGGCCCCTTCCGCCTTGCGGCCGATCAGCACCTGCCCGCGGTAGGTGTTGTGGGAGGTGTCGGCCGAGATCCCCTTGGAGATGATCGTAGAGCGGGTCCGCTTGCCGGTGTGGATCATCTTGGTGCCGGTGTCGGCTTGCATCTGCCCGTTGGTGAGGGCGACCGAGTAGAATTCGCCGACCGAGTCGTCGCCGATAAGGAGGCAGCTGGGGTACTTCCAGGTGATCGCTGCCCCCGCTTCTACTTGGGTCCAGGTAATCTTCGAGCGGCGGCCGAGACACTTGCCCCGCTTGGTGACAAAGTTGTAAATCCCCCCTTTCCCCGTCTTGGGATCGCCAGCGTACCAGTTCTGCACGGTTGAGTACTTAATGGTTGCGTCGTCGAGAGCGATAAGCTCGACGATAGCGGCGTGGAGCTGGTTGGTGTCATAGGCGGGGGCGGTGCACCCCTCAAGGTAGCTGACCGAGGAGCCCTCCTCAGCTACCATCAGGGTCCGCTCAAACTGCCCCGACTCCTGATCGTTGATCCGGAAGTAGGTCGAGAGCTCCATGGGACACTCCACCCCCTTGGGCACATAGATAAAAGAGCCATCGGTAAAAACAGCCGAGTTGAGGGTAGCAAAGAAATTGTCGCCGATGGGGACAACGGTGCCTAAATATTTTTCTACTATCTCGGGGTAGCGCTGGATTGCTTCGGAGATGGAGCAGAGAACCACCCCCGCCTCATCCAATTTTTGCTTAAAGGTGGTGCCGATCGAGACCGAATCAAAGACCATGTCGACCGCAACGTTAGTGAGCCGCTTCTGCTCGTCAAGGGGTATCCCGAGCTTTTCGAAGGTGCGGAGGACCTCGGGATCGACCTCATCGAGGCTCCCCAGAACGGGCTTCTTTTTCGGGGCCGAGTAGTAGCGGATATCCTGATAATCGATGGGGGGGTAGGTGCAGTGGCACCAGTGGGGCTCTTTGAGCTCAAGCCACTTGCGGAAAGCCTTGAGCCGAAACTCGAGCATAAAGGGGGGCTCCCCTTTTACCGCGCTAAGCTGCCGCACCGTCTCCTCGGTCAGCCCCTTGGGGAACCGGTCCGATTCGACCTCGGTGACAAAGCCATATTTGTAGTCCTGCCGCTCGTAAGCGAGATCTTGAGCCATGGCAAGAGGGTAACATCTTCCCTACTATTCTTGTAGGGATCGCCATTTCTTGATCATTTGGGCGGCGAGGGGGGCCGCCTCCCTTCCGTAATCCCCATATTTGAGGTAGACGACCACCACGAGCTCCGGCCTTCCGAAGGTAGTCCCGGTGATCTCCTCCGGCTTAAAAGAGACCCCAGCAAACCAGATATGGTTATAGGTATTGGTGCCGGTGAAGGGGTCGAGGTCAACCGTTTCGACCGCCTCGCTAGTGCTGGTTTTCCCCACAATTTGCTTGTAGAGGGCCCGGTAGTCCTGGACGATCCAGGGGGCCTCTTGGTAGCTCCGGATCACCGAGGGGCGGGCCCCTCCCTGCTCCCCTTGAACGGCAAGGCGCATCCCCTCCAAGAGCTCACGGCGAACGGCGTCGGGGATCTCGAGCTGACGGACCACCTCCGCTTCGCCTTTAAAAATCTGAGGCTTAAAGACCCTCCCCCCGTTCACCAGCGCTGAGAGCATCACAGCAGTCTGGAGGGGGGTAACGACGAGGGTATGTTGCCCATCGACATAGGAGTAGAGGCCGGTCCGGTTGGTGGCCAGGTCGTCGGGGAGCCTTCCGGCATACTCGCCGGGAAGCTCGATCCCCGTCCGGGCCCCGTAGGAGAGCTGGCGGGCCCGCCGGTTGAGGTCCTCCGGATCCTCGATATGGTCGACCGCCAATATGCCAAAGTAGGAATTACTCGAGGTTTCGAGGGCCTTGACGAGGTCGATCTTCCCGACATGGCGCCGGTGGGTCCTGAGGAGCTTCCCCCCTTTGTAGCGCTGGGAGATCGCTTTACCCTCCAATGTAAAACCAACGTTCCATTGGTTCCCCGTCCCCTTGTGGACATCATCCACCATGGTGAAAGGGCTGATCGGAGCCGCCCGCCCGGCGAGCTTCTCATGCCGCTGCATCAGAGCCTCAAAGGCGGGGACAAACTTGAAGACCGACCCCTGAATGGTCGCCTGCCGATAAGCATGGGAGCGGCCATACCCAAAGCCATAGCGGGGATAGAAGGCAGCAGCGAGATCCCGCTCCACCTGATGGCCCGGTTTGCCCCGCAGGTAGCGGTAGTGCCCCCACAAAGGGCGGCTCAGCTCGGCAAAGGGGCGGACGGTGGCGAGCCACTCACAGCCGATCGAAAAGGGGTGGGGGGCGAGGAAGGCGCGCAGCTGCTCATAGGCCCCATGCCACGGCTCCCCCCTGTGGGCCCCCCCTTCAAGCTCCCTCCCAAGGGTAAGCATCAGATCGGCATAGGGGGCAAAATCGGCTTCAATCTCAACAGGACCCTCAGGCCCCTTGACCAGCAGGGCCACACAGCTCCACCGCACCCCCTCCCAGAAGGCCCTGAATTGCGCCCGCTCCTCAGCATCGAGATAGTCCAGGTAGGGATGCTGGTAGCTATGGGCCTCCTCCTCCTGCCGCCGCTTCTCCTTCAGGAAGACCTTCTGATTTTTGGCCCGCCACCGGGCAAACTGATGGTCGTGGAAAAGCTCGCGGGCATAGCGCCGAAGGGCCCCTTCGAGAACGCAAGCGGACTGACAAAGGGTCCGGTAGTCGGCAAGCGTGGTCTTGCCCACCGCCTCCATCAGCGAACGAGAGAAGAAGGCGGGATCGACCAACAGCTGACACAGGTCGAGGATAAGGAGCTTCTCGTAGTTGGTGGGGGCGCTCGCTAGGAAGGGGTCAAAGAGGGATCTTCCCTCAGCTGAGAGTGCCTCGGCAGGGAGGGGCTGATCCCCCTCGCGGTGGTAAAGGCCATTCATCACCCCTCTTGGGTCCCGCTCCCCTACAAGCTCCCGAAACCTCTCCTGAAGAACCGCCGCCCGCCGGATCGTCCCTACCCTCTCAAGCCCCTTCCGGACCGCCCCCTCCTTGGAGAGGGCCAGCTCCTCGTAGAACGGGAAGGTGAGGAAACGGCCCTCATCTTCAAACTGCTTGGTCACCACGTTAAAGTTCTCCCGCTCAAGGGGGCGCTTCCCATCCCAAATCTCCCCTAAATGGCGGTCGGTCTCAAACCACCGGAGAAGCTGAGAGACCCGCTCCTCCTCTCTCTCCGGGCTGCCCGACGGGATAAAGGTGTTCGCGTCGGTCCGCGGATAGGAGGCAAGGGCCAGCACCTCACCGCTATTCGGGTCCATCACCACAATCGCCCCCCCCTTTATCCAGGGGTCCTTCAGACCCGTGTAAAGCCGCTTTACATAGTCAAACTTATGGCTCCGCCCATCCCGATACCGCTCCGTTTGGGCCAACAGCTCCTCGGCATAGCGCTGGAGCTCAACCGAAAGGGCCAACGTGACCGGCTCCCCATGGACCGCCTCGCGCCTTCCTGGCAACTCACTCAAAAACGTTCCATAGATATCCTGCTCAAAAAATGTTTTACCGCAGAACCCTCTTAGCCGCTCATCGCATACCTTCTCGATTCCCCCTTTTCCAACCGCATCCTGGAGGGAGTAGGAGCGCTCTTGAAGCTCGGCAAGGCGCCTCTCCGCCTCCTCGATCGCCGACACCCCCTTAGGCAAGAGAACGGGATCTCCCCGGAGGTAGCCTGCGATGTACTCCTTGAGCACGCGGATCTCGTCGGCCACCCGGAGGTACTCCTCGCGGCTAATCGGGCCCACATAACCAATCACTTCGGCGGCCACCTTTCCTTGGGGGTAGTCCCGCCGCATCTCCCGCTGGGCGGTCAGCCCCGGCCACTCCCGCTCGAGCATCCGGAGGCGGTAGTAGGTCTCCTCGGGGAGGTCGGAGCGGATCACATAGGGGACATTCGGAAACAGAGAGGCCTTGGAGTGGATGAGGTCCTCAATCCGCCCCCTATCCATCTGCAGCTCATCGGCCAGGAGGGTGGCCAGCTTTTCAATATGTTCCTTACGGGCAAAGTGCTTCTCCCCGCTGCGCTTGACCACCCTCGGAATCTCCCGAATAGGGGCATAGGTGATCGCCACATTGTATTGGACCCGATTGGTGGCGAGGGGGAGGTGGAACCGGTCTTCGATGATCCCCCGCTCAGGCTTAAGGGGAACCGCTCGGGTTTGGAAGCGGCGGGCCTCCCCCGTCCTAGCCTCATGCTGCACAACAGCGACCTGCCAGACCCGGGCGAGAACCAAAACAAAAACGACCAAAATTCCCTTGAGAATTCGGTTGGCCTTTTGGGGGATGGAGGGTTGACGGGTCATAGTCTAGAGATTAGGGAGTTCCCCCTGTTTTCTGAAAGCTAGGAACTTGAGGGAAATCCCTCATCAAGGCTATCTTCGGTAGGCAACAGTACGTCATTAGAAAGTTATCACAGGCGGCCTCTTAGCGAATCGGGCCAGATTGTTGAAGTCGCGACGAAGCCCATAGCCAAAGCGCTATGGGTGAGAAGCGAGATCAGCAAGAGGACGACGCCATAACCTTTTAAGGGCGTACGGGAAATGCGCCTGTAGTTCAATGGTAGAACAGTAGCCTTCCAAGCTACGAGTGTCAGTTCGATTCTGATCAGGCGCTAACTTTTTAACAACCAAGGCCGAAATCTCCACTTAGTGGGGATGCCGTAGTCAGCAAGGAGGGACAAGGCTTGGAACAGACCGTAAAACTTAAAACTACACTTAAAGAACTTCTTGAGGCCGCCGCTCACTTCGGCCACCGGACCGACCGGTGGAACCCGAAGATGAAGCGCTTTATTTTTGAAGAGCGCAATGGGCTCTACATCATCGACCTTTCGAAAACGATGGAGCAGCTCCGAGCAGCTGTCCAGATCGTTCGGAAGGTAGTCGCGAGTAAAAAATCGGTCCTTTTCGTGGGCACCAAAAAGCAGGCCAAAGGGGTGATCCAAGAGGCGGCTGAGCGGTGTGGCGAATTCTACGTCTCTGAGCGGTGGCTCGGCGGCATGCTGACCAACCTCTCAACGCTCCGCCAGTCGGTTAAGAAACTCGACCGGATCGAAAAAGAGATCGGGACCGAAGCCGAAGCGCGCACCAAGAAGGAGCTAGCCCACATGACCAAGCTCCAACTCAAATTGGAGCGGAACCTCTCGGGTATCCGCAATATGCGAAAAACGCCGGGTCTTGTGATCGTTGTCGACCCAAGCAAGGAGCATATCGCCGTTGCTGAGGCGCGGAAGCTGAATATCCCCGTCATGGCGCTGATCGACACTAACTGCGATCCCGATCCGATCGATTACATCATCGCCTGTAACGACGATGCGCTGAAGAGCATTAAGCTGATTGTCGACGAATTGGCCGAAGTGATTATCGACGAGAAAGGGAAGGTAAAAGGGTCGGCGAAAGGGGAAGTCAAAGAGGGGGAAGAGGCATGAACATCACACCCGAAATGGTTAAAGAGCTAAGGCGGCGGACCGGCATCGGCGTCGGCAAGTGCAAAGAGGCACTTGTAGAGGCGGGCGGGGACATCGAAACTGCGATCGCCAACCTCCGCAAGGCGGGCATGGCCTCAGCTGTGAAGAAAGAGGGGCGCGAGATTAAAGAGGGGATGATCGCCCACGCCAAAGGGAAGAGCGCCATTGCCGTCGTCGAAATCGGTGCTGAGACCGACTTTGTCGTCCAAAATGAGCGGTTCCAGGCCTTTGCCAAAGAGGTCGCTCAGGTAGCGGCCGACCAGGCAATCGACAGCCTCGAAACCCTGATCAAGGCCCGTTCGACGAGCGACCCTTCGATGACGCTCGATGAGCTTCGCGCCTCAACGATTCAGAGCCTCGGCGAGAACATCCAGATCAGCCGGATCAAGCTCCACAAAGTCGCCTCAGGGCACTCGGTGGCCATCTACTCCCACATGGGAGGGAAGATCGTGACCGTGATCGACCTCAAAGGGAGTGACCAGGAGGAGGCGCTTGCCAGAGAGGTGGCGATGCACGCGGCCGCTGAAGCGCCCGAGTACCTGACACCCGATGAGATCCCTGCCGATGTCAAAGCAAAGGAAGAGGAGATCGCTCGAGGACAAATCCAAAACAAACCGCGCGAGATCCAGGACAAGATCGTCCAAGGAAAGCTCGAGGCCTTTTATGCCCAGGTCTGCTTACCTCGGCAGAAGTTTGTTAAAGACCCGAGCGTCACCATCCAACAGCTGATCGAAAAGCGGGCTAAGGAGGGCGGCAAGCCCCTCTCGCTGGCTGGGTTTATCCGCTGGTCGATCGAGTAATGGGTCGCCGCCGGATCCTCCTCAAGCTCTCAGGTGAAGCCCTCATGGGGCAAAAGGGGTTTGGGGTCGATCCGGATTATCTCACCTCCATCGCAGCCACCCTGAAAGGGATCCAGCAAAAGGGGATCCAGATTGGGGTGGTGATTGGAGGGGGGAATATCTTCCGGGGGATCCAACGGGACACCTTCGGAATGGAGCGGGCCCCCGCTGACCATATCGGGATGCTCGCCACCGTAATCAACGGGATCGCCCTCCAGCAGGCCCTCCGGCAACAGGGGGCTCCCTGCCGCGTGATGAGCGCCCTCGGGGAGACCGACATCGTGGAGCCCTTCATCTGGGATGTCGCCCTCCGCTACCTCGACTCGGGCGCCATCGTCCTCTTTGTAGGAGGGACAGGCAACCCCTTTTTCACGACCGACACCTCCGCTGCGCTAAGGGCCGCCCAGATCAACGCCGACCTCCTCCTGAAGGCCACCAATGTCGATGGGGTCTACGATCGGGATCCCAAAGGGGATCCAAGCGCCCGCCGCTACGACCGCCTCACCTACCACGAGGCTCTCCAGATGGAGCTACGGGTGATGGACGCCGCCGCTATCTCCATTTGCCGGGATAACGGGATTCCGATTAAAGTATTTGCGGTATCCTCCCTTGAGCGGGGGATTATGGAGGAAACTTTTGGAACAATGATCACCTCAGGATAGATCATGGGCATACAAGACCAGACAAAAAAAGAGATGACACAGGCCCTTACCCACCTCGAGACCGACCTCAAGGGGATTCGGACAGGGCGAGCTAACCCCTCCCTGCTGGACAGCGTTACGGCTGAGGTCTATGGGAGCCAGATGCGGCTCAGGGATGTGGCCAACGTGACCGCCCCCGAGGCTCAACAGCTCCTGGTCACCCCCTTTGACGCCCATAACACCAACACGATTGGTAAGGCGATTGAGCGGGCCAACCTCGGCATGCAGGTGGTTATCGAGGGGAACCTGATCCGGATCTTGGTCCCCCCCATGGATAAGGCGGTCCGCCAGGAGATGGTGAAGCAGTGTAAGCGGAAAGGGGAGGAGGCCAAGGTCTCCATCCGGAATATCCGGCGCAAGTACAACGACCTTGTCCGCAAGCAGAAGGCCGATGGGGAGATCACAGAGGATGTGGTCAAGCGGGAGGAGAAGGGGATCCAGACCCTTACCGACGACTTTTGCGCTAAGGCCGATGCCCTAACCGCCGCCAAGGAAAAAGAGGTGATGGTTATTTGATCCTTGTGGCAAATAGCCTACCTAGGCTATGCTAGCCGCACGCTGGCCCCATCGTCTAGCCAGGTCTAGGACATCGGATTTTCATTCCGGTAACAGGGGTTCGAATCCCCTTGGGGTCAACTTTTGCTTAGTTGCGATTTATCCCCCCTTCAAGGACGATAGGTCACAACCCAAGCATCAGGCCATCTTGGCTGTGGGTCCTTAGCTCAGTTGGTAGAGCACCTCACTTTTAATGAGGCCGTCGATGGTTCGAGTCCATCAGGACCCAAATTCCCCCTGGACGATAGGTCACAATCAGGGGTTAGAAAGTTAAGGCAAGCGGCCTCTTAGCGAATCGAGACAGATTGTTGAGGTCGCGACGAAGCCCATAGCCGCTGCGCTATGGGTGAGGAGCGAGCTCAATAGGATGGCCGATGCAGCAAGAGGACGGCGCCATAATTTTTTAAGGGCGTACTTCCTTCTTGACAAGCCCTTCCAAAATTCCTACACAGAGCCCCTAGTTTTACGGGATATTCTGTGGCCGATCGCCCCATCGAATGTAGCAACTGCAAGAAACCGCTCGCCTACGACTACACCCAACTAGCCGAAGGGAAGCGAGTCGAGCTCTCGATGTGCGCAACCTGCCCGATTCTTCAAGCCAAGCTCTATGGGACCAAAGCGATCCCCGCCTACGAAGCGGGTGAGGAGCGCCCTGCAGGGATCACGTGCGGCAGCTGCGGCACCACGCTAGATGCGGTCCGGACCGGCACCCCCCTTGGGTGCAGCCAGTGCTACGAGGTTTTCAGCGAGGTGATCGGCTATGAGCTCGGGAGCGCCCACCGCCTCTCGAAACGGCTTGGCAAGCCGGCCGGCCGTTCAACCCCCCTCCACATGGGAAGGGCGCCTGGTGAGGTGGTTGAACTAACCGATACGGCCAAGCTCCTTGCCCTTGACGAGGCGCTGAAAGAGACCCTGACTGCGGAGGACTACGAGGGAGCAGCGTGGCTGCGCGATCAGATTAAACGGCTTAAGGAGAGGCTCGGTGACCGCGAATAAGGATCGACTCCCCCTCCTCTCCCTCCATAGGCCCTGGTCGGGTAATGAGAATCCGATCTGGCTTGCCTCCACCCTCCTGCTCAAGCGCAACCTCACCCGCTACCGCTTCCCCCCCAAGCTGGACACCCCCTCCCGCAAGCAGATCCGAGAGCTGATCGGCGGGCAACTCGAGAAAAGTAGCCAACTCGACAAGCCCTACCTAGTCCGCGCCGAAGAGATGGATCCCCTCGAAAAGGAATTTCTCTTCGAGCACTTTCTCGCCTCAAGCAGCTTCCAACAGGCGCTTAGTGGCGAGGGGTTTGTGGTCGATGGCAGTGGGGAATTTTTGGCAACGCTCAACATCGGCGACCACCTCCAGCTCCACCTCACCGAAACGCACGAGAATCTGGAGGAGAGCTGGAATCGGCTCATTAAGCTCGAGACCCTCCTTGGCCGCACCCTCGATTATGCCTACAATCCCCGCTTTGGCTTCCTGACCTCCGACCCGATGAGCTGCGGCACCGGCACCCTCATCTCCCTCTACCTCCACCTTCCTGCCCTGATCCACGTCAACTCCCTTGAGGAGACAGTAAAGCGGCTCGAGCCCCATGAAGTAGAGGCGGCCAGCATTCGGGGCCCGCTCGATGACATCGTCGGCGACCTCCTTGTCCTGCGAAACCGGTGCACCATCGGCCTCACCGGAGAGGACATCGTCCAGTCGCTCCGCACCCAAGCGCTTAACCTCATAGTCGCTGAAAAGCGGCTCCGAAGCGAGCTCAAGAAGATGGGGAGTGCCGAGATGAAGGATAAGGTGGCTAGAGCCTTTGGCCTCCTCCACCACTCTTACCAGCTGGAGATCCACGAAGCTTGGGGGGCCCTAAGCCTTCTTAAACTCGGCCTCGATCTGGGCTGGGTCTCGGGCACCACCCACGCTCATCTCAACGAACTCCTATTCACGACCCGACGGGCTCATCTGATCTGTGAGTACTCCGAAGCGATTGGCCAGGAGGAGGTGGCCCACAGACGGGCCGAGTTTGTCCACGCCTCCCTCCAGGATATCCACCTGAGCATCTAGTTTCTGTTGCCAGAAAAGCATAAATAAATTATAATACTTCAAAAATAAGAAGGAAATATGGATATATTTGCCCCCTTTAAGTGGATTAAAGAGAGTCGCTTAGTCACTGGGCCTACCTGGGCTATCTCGACCCTGTGGAACAGCCGCCCAGTCCGCTGGATGTCAACCGGTTACAACACCTATTGCTGCTACCATCTCTTTGGAAGTGCAATCCCTAACCTGCTTGTACTCAACACCTACCGACACGGCACCTCGATTAAGAACTATATATCCATTAACTTCACCGGCTTAGATCCCAGTCGAGGAGGCGATCCAAAATCGGGTGGTGAGGCCACACTCTTCAGCCTAGAGGGTGAACACTCCCCCTATGCTGACCGCGATGGTGGCTATGTCTACCTCGCTGGCGATACCCATCACCCCCTTCCTAGCCATGTCAGACCTCTAGAGCGATATGAGATCTGGATTAAGAAGAAGTATGGAGTTCATAACGCCTACCGGTTTGGCGCTAATTTTGCCCTTGCAAAAAGGGGGATCAATCACAACCTAGGGGCAGGAGCTCTTGCCTTCCTCCCCTTTCTCCTCACACCAACCATAAAGGTGCATTTCGCCCAAGAGGAGGCCAATGAGCACCCGAACGGAATAGAGGACGATTCCACGATGGGGTATGACGCAGTCCGGACAAAACACCACCTAGGATGGAATCATATCGGGATCTCAGGGGCTCTCTGGCAGGGGCTAAAGCACCCCAACCTTCCGAAGAGGGCCATCCGTGATCCCCGCCGCTTTTGCACCGGCCTGATTCAGGGTACCCTTGCGGTTTGTGCAACGGCTAAGCTCTTCGGCAAGTCGATCCAGCTGCCCGCTCCAGAGCTCCTCCACCGCCTCTGGGAGTACCGCCTCTTCCGCTGGCCCATCGAATACGCCATCCGCTTCTCTGCCTGGTAATGGAGAATTGCCCGAAATCGCCGGTCACACTACTCTGCCTGGGATATTGCCCGAGTAGCTCAGCTGGTAGAGCAGCGCATTCGTAATGCGAAGGTCGTCAGTTCAAATCTGGCCTTGGGCAAATGTAAACCGGCTTTACACCAATCCCAAGAAATAAATTCACCCAGTCTGGCTCTCGATGAAGAGCGGAGACCGACGCTAGCCT
The DNA here is from genome assembly GCA_050250135.1 of Parachlamydiales bacterium. Taxonomy (GTDB): domain Bacteria; phylum Chlamydiota; class Chlamydiia; order Chlamydiales; family JAFEGQ01; genus JBFWPF01. The sequence continues at coordinate 21,923 of JBFWPF010000006.1, forward strand.
TGTAGGCTTGCGAGGTCGAGCTCAAAAGCGAGGGCCGAAAGACCAGTATTACATATCGTAGCGGCCGTGGTCCCCTTGGCGGGGGACCTTGTTGATCAGCACATTGACCATATCGGCCCAGCGGTGTTGACGGGCATAGGGCTCAATGAGCTTATAATCGACCCCCACTTGGTCTGAAAACCGCTGAAGCATCTCTGGGGTGAGGTTATTCCGATTGGACTCCTCCTCCAAACTCGCCACAAGCCCCTCCAAAAACTCTTTCCAGAGCTTTCCATTCTGCTTGCGCAGGTTGCGGATCCCTACCTTGAGGTCCTCTTGAGTGAGAATGTAGGCAAGAAACGGGAGGGGGTGGACAGGGCCGATCCGGTCACCGGCCTTATTCAGGGCGGTGACATAGGGAAGGATGGTGAGGGGGTTGTTAGCCGCTAGGGTGAGGACGATGTAGCGGATATCTTGCTTGTCTTGCGTGGTGAGTTCGGCGTAGAAGTTCCGAGGGGCGGAGGTCCGCCGATCGGCGGCAAGGGGAAGGGTGAAAAGAAGGAGGAGGAGAAGCGCTTTACGCATGGGATCCGGTTTTTGGCCCATGTTAGCCTCTCATCGAAATAAGAGAGTAAGCTTTTTTGCCGTTAAACCCCTGATTGCAACCTCTAGTCCTGAGGGCATTGACAGTGGGCGACCATCTGGAGCACATCTCTTCTCAACCGGGTTTTCAAACCCGGCCTCGCCGCGATATGCTCCATCTGACTACCCCCTGCCGCCCCCTCGGGACGATAGGTCACAATCAGGGGTTGGACAAGTAGGTCCTCGTGGAGTATTGTAGCAGGGTATGCGCCTCCTCCTTACCCTCCTCCTTTTCCCTTTGGTCCTCTTTGCTGAGCGGCCCGACTGGTGCAAGCCGCAGCGTTTCTACGCCAGTTTCGAAAGCGCCTACCTAAGCCGCGATCGAGCGGGAGGCTCATGGCAAGAGGGGATCCTCTTCGGAGGCCACATCGGCTGGGATCGGGTGAAATTTAAGGGCTTCTATTGGGGCATCGACGCCTACTACTTGACCGGAACGCTCATGGGACAAGCCTCAAGTGGTTGCTACGCCGAATCGGCCATGCAGGTCAACGAGGTGGAGGGGCGGCTGGGATGGACCTTCTGCCTCCCGTGGCGCTGGTCACCGACGGTAACGCCGTTTGTGGGCTACGGCTACTACCACGAGAGTAACCGGTTTCACGCCAACTGCCCTTGGCAGGTTCGCTTCCGGGCCTACTACGACGACCTGGTGCTCGGTTTTCTCTCAAGTGTCAACCCCTGCTCGACCTATTCCATCGGGCTTAACATCAAAGTAGGGCTCATTAGGCAGGGACATAACCGGATCTCCGAAGACCCCATGGCAAACCCCGTTTCGCAACGGACGGGAGATCGGCCCCAGTATACGGTCGAGTTGCCCTTGACCCTCTACCCCTGCCGGAAGTGTCGCTGCCTGGAAATTGCGGTCGTTCCCTTCTACCGACTCCGCCACTTCGGAGGGCGGGAAAACTACCCCTTCGATTTCTTTGAGACCCGCCTCTCCTTTTACGGGGCGCGGGCTGAGCTGGGGATCCGCTGGTAGTGCCCTCCCTTCTGTCATTGATCGGATTTGGGGTGGTCGCCCTCCTCTGGGGGGTCGGGAGCGGTCGAAGGCTCAACTTGGTTAAGGGGCGGATTGAACGGGATTGGGCTGAGGTAGCCCACTTTCTGAAGGAGCGGAGCACTCTCCTGTTCCAAATGGGGAGGGAGGAGGTGGTGGAGGCCCACGAGGCCCTACTAAGTGCCCTCCAGGAGGTTGAAGAGCGGGGAGGCCCTCTCCGAATAAGGCTCTCCCGCCTCCAAGAGGCCGAAAGGGGGGTTCAAAATGCCCTTAAAAACCTGCCGCCTGAAGAGCAGGAGCGGGTCGGAGAGTCGAGCGACCGCCTCCTCTTTGCCACCGAAACCTACAACGATGGGATTCGGCTCCTAAAACGGCTCTCGCGCCTCCCCTTCCACCTCCCCTTTGCCCTTTTTATCTGTCCCCGAGGGCTCGACCTTTTCGAGACGGGCTCTTTTCATGGAGGAGCAGCAAAACTTCCGTTTAGCCCCTGATGGTGACCTAGCATGCGATGGCTCCTCCTACTTTTATTTTCCCTTCCCCTTTTTGGCGCCCTCTCTGAGTCGGTTCTGCCAGCAATAGAGGCGGCTTATGCAATCGGAGGAGAAAAGTTCACCAAGCGGCAGTGGGAGGAGATCACCGCCGCCAAGGGAAGGGAGCGGCTTCGGGTCGTCACCTACAACATGCTCTTCAACCTTTACGACTGGCGCCATGCCGAGGCCTACCGATGGCCAGCCCGCCTCCCCCGAATAGCGGAATGGATTCGGGCGGCCGATGCCGATCTGATCGCCACCCAAGAGCTCCATAGGGACCAGGTAGAGGGGCTGCTAGCGCTCATCGGAGAGGAGTATGCCTTTTATGGCCATGCTTCAACACTTTTGGGAGTAGAATCAGAGATCAATGGCATTTTCTACCGCAAGGGGCGGTTTGAGCTAGTGTTTGCCGAGTCCCCCTCTATGTCGGAATATGACCCTTACAGCTCGATGAGCCGTCGTCTCACCATCGCCCACTTCCGAGATGGAAAAACGGGGGCGGTGTTCGGACTGATCAACGCCCACCACTCCTTCAGCAGCGCCGATTCCCGTGAGTGCTCGGTCCGCTTTACGTTGGATCGCCTGGGCCCGTTGATGGGAGATATGCCACTGATTGTGGTGGGTGATATGAACACCTTCCCGACCCGGATAGACGTGGATCTCCCCTTCTACGATGGCCACTACCTCCACCGCCTCTTTATGGGGGCCGGTTTTCAAGAGGCCTATGACCGGGCCCTCCTGGGTCACGTCGGACCCATTTCGACCTTTACCAATGCACCCGATCAGGGAAAGACCGTTTTTATGGGGACGGGCACACCAGGCGTGGTTCTCGACCACATCTATGTGAATGGGAAGGTCGAGGTTATGATTCATGCGGTCGATCCTGCCCGGGTCGACGGCTACTTCCCTTCAGATCATATGCCGGTGATTGCCGACCTTGTTCTGTAGTCCCACTAGCCGTATGCTAATGGGATGAAGCAACACGATCTGCTCAAGGGGGGCTCTGCCATCAGCGGAGCTTTTTTCATCGCGGGGACCTCGATCGGCGCCGGCATGCTTGCCCTCCCGTTCAAGACGGGGCTGTCGGGATTTGGTCCCGCCGTGGCGGTCAACCTGATCTGCTGGCTCTTTATGCTCTGCACAGGTCTCCTCTTCTTGGAGGCTACCCTCTGGATGCCCGAGGGGACGAACCTCCTCTCGATCGCCCGCCGATTTTTGGGGAAAGGGGGGCAAGTGCTGGGCGGGGTCGCCTTCCTCTTCCTCTACTACTGCCTCCTCGTCGCCTACTTTTCAGGGGCAACGCCGATTTTTCGGGGGGTATTCCGGGGGGCCTTGCCCGATGAGTGGATCGGAATCCTGTTTCCCCTCCTGATCGGAATTGTCCTGTGGATCGGAACGCGGGTGACCGACCGGATTAACTTCCTGCTCGTAGTGGGGCTCATTGCCTCCTACCTCGGCCTCATTGGCTTGGGGAGCTCAGCCGTTGAGGGGGTTAGGCTCCAGCGGACCGACTGGGGAGCGGGATGGGCCGCTATCCCGATCCTTTTCAGCGCCTATGGCTACCACAACATCATCCCCTCGATGGCCCTCTATCTCAACCGCGATGGCAGGCGCCTGCGATGGGCGATCGTAGTCGGGACACTCATTCCCCTCGTCGTCTACCTGCTGTGGCAATGGATCGTGATCGGGACCCTCCCGCAAGACCTGATCGCCGTAGCGGCTAGTGAAGGGGAGATCACCCGTCCCTGGGCCCAAATCGCCCAAAGCCCCTATCTGATCGGTTTGGTTGAGGCCTTCTCCCTCTTTGCCATCACCACCTCGGTGGTGGGAGTCGGGCTCTCTATGATCGACTTTTTTGCCGATGGGACCAAAATCCCGCGAGAGGGGTGGGGCAGGGCCACTCTCTGCCTCTGTGCCCTCGGTCCTCCTGCCGCCTTAGCGATTGTCCGCCCGGGTATGTTTGTCTCGGCCCTGGAGTATGCGGGGGGATTTGGGGAGGCGACCCTAAACGGCCTTCTCCCCGTCCTGATGGTCTGGGTGGGGCGCTACCGCTTTGGACTAAAGTCCGACTATATGCTGCCCGGCGGACGGTTCTCCCTCTCGATCCTGCTGGCCGGCGCCATCGCTATTATCGTGTACCAAGTGGTCCAGGCACTGAGCTAGCCGCTCCAGTCCCCAATCGGCCATCTGCCGCTTTTGGAGGGCCAGGCTAGGGAGATCGGTTGCGGCCGACTGATCGAAAATCCGGACAATATTCATCCAGTAGAGGAGGGTCTGAAAGGTTAGCTCCTCTGCCGTTGGGGGTGGAACCTGGGTGGCCCCCATGTAGCTATCATGAAAGGCCTGCTGGAGGACAGCCACTTCGGAGGGGGTAAGGCCGTAAAGCCCCCCAGCCCCCTCTAGGTTAAAGTAAACAATTAGGTAGTCAATCCAGGGAGAACCCAGAGGGCGCCCCCCCTCTCCAATCGAGTAGTGGAGGGTCTGGAGGTCGATCATCGAGAGCTGATCAGAGGGGGCGTCGAAGAGCCAGTTGGCCATGTGGCACTCGAGGTGGGCATAGGTGTGGCAGGAGGGACGGGAGGCGAGGGCCTGCTGGTAGGAGCGGAAGAGGGCCTCACACCTTTTGGGGGAGAGCCTCCCCGGCTGCCGCTCTAGGGCAAGGAGAAAGCGGGAGAGGATCTTCTCCTCCCTCTCAGCAAAGTAGGGGGCCCTCTCTACGGTGATCTCCATTTTGGCGCTGTGGAGTTCTGCAAGGGCACCGCCGATCCGCTCTACGGCCCGTTTGGCAACCCCTAAGGCCTCCTCCCGCCGGTCAATGAGGCGCTCCTCTCCCACTCGGTGGATGAGGGTGGTCACCGGCTCTCCGGGGAGGTACTCATAGGCGAGCAAGGAGTACTCCCCAGCCCGCCCGATCGCCTTCAGGGCGGGCACGCGGGCCTGCTGCAAATGGAGGTGGCCTAAGAGATCTGAGGCGGAGAGCTCAGAGGCAAACCGCTGCCTCTCGACGTAGGCCTTCACCACATAGCGGTAGAGCCCCTCCCCATTCCGGACAAAGAAGAGGGCATCTCGACTAATCCCATCGCTGATATCGGCTGCCTGCTTTGCCCGCAGGACGGAGAGGTGGCGCTCAGGAACCTGCTTGCCGAGCATCCGGGCCACACACCCCTCTAGCCCCCCTTTGGAAGTCGTGTCGGGGAGGGCGGATGAGAGCTTCGAGAGGATCCGCTCGTCCTGAAGGTGCCCTCGGGTGGCCTGAGAGAGGGCGATGACCCGCTCGACTGGCGTGGCCCCAAAGGGGCGCCAAGCGAGGCAGAGGAGAAGGGACAATACGAGGAGGGACGTGCGCATCTCAGCCTTTTTTTAAGGCAACGGGGGGAGGACAAAGAGTCGGGTAGCCCCTGAAAGCTCTCCCATCGCGGGGAGGGCTTTGAGGCTGTAGGTGGGGCTCCCCTGATGGATCCGCTTTACCTCCACCACATGACCCACTTCAAGGCCGGCGGGGAATACCCCATCAAGCCCTGTCGTCACTAAGAGGTCGCCTAACGCTACCCCCTCTCCTTCAAACCCGATCCCCTCAAGTGCCCTCTGCTTGGAGCGCCAAAGGGGGTGGGAGGCGCCGCAAAGCTCCCCCTTTCCCCCTTTCGAGGAGTTGGATTCCGTTGTGCCGAAGTGATTTTTCAGCAGCTCGAGGTTTTCTCGCAAGGGTGAATCGACTGGGAGGGCCTCCTCCACAATCGCAAGGTGGGAGAGGAGTGCCGCCGCCCGCTCCTCTGAGCTCGCTACCTGAACGGAGGGGTGCAACCGGGAATCGGTTATGAGGCAGACGCGCGAGCGCCTCTTGCCAACGTAGTCGACCACACCGACGAGGGCCTTGCCCAGCACAACGGAACTCCCCTTAGCCACATTGTCGACCTCTCCGACGCCAATCCACAAGGTGCTGTTCCACGAAGTTGGCCCGCGGTAGACAACTGGTGCCCCTAGAGCGGCTCTCCCCCCTCTCGCCTGCTGTCCCCTCTCCGCCCGCAGCCGCTCCACCTCCTCCTCCAGCGCCCGAACCTTCAGCTCTAGCGGCTCCTCCCCACCCCCTCCCCGTCGAGCAAAGGCCATTAGGGTCCCACTGCGGATGGGGAGGAGAGCCCGCTCAGGGACCAAAAAGAGGAGAAGGAGGAGGACGAGTAGCAAGAGGGCGCTCTTGGAGAGCTTCACAGCACGTCGGCAATGGCGCCGATCACATAGTCGAGGTTGCCCCGATTGATCCCGGTCACGTTGATCCGCCCGTTAGGGGGCATGTAGAGGGCATACTTTTCCTGGAGGATCTTCGTTTGCGCTCCCGTAAGGCCGCAGAAAGAGAAGAGCCCCTGCTGCCCCTCAAGAAAGGCAAAGTCCCCCTTATCGCGCAAACCGTCGATCAGCGCCTGACGCATCTCGTGAATCCGCTTGCGCATACCCTTGATCTCCTCGTGCCAGAGGGCGTTTAGCTCAGGGTCGTTCACCACGGCGGCCACCACCCGGGCCCCATGGGCTGGCGGGTTGGAGTAGTTCTCCCGGATCTTTCGCCGCACCTGACTTCCCACCCGATGGGCCTCCTCAGGGCTTTGCGTCATGATGAAAAGGGCACCGACCCGTTCCGCGTAGAGGGAGAAGTTCTTCGAGTAGGAGTAGCAGAGGATCGACTCGATCTCTTCGGCAACAAAGTGACGCAAAGCGAAGGGGTCCTCATCCATCGTGTGGCCAAACCCCTGATAGGCGCAGTCGAATAGAGGGATGAGCCCCTGCTCCTTCACCACCGCCGCAATCTTCCGCCACTGGTCGGGACTCGGGTCGACTCCGGTCGGGTTGTGGCAGCAGAGGTGGAAGAGGATGACACTCCCTGCCCTCATCCCCTTCAAAGCCTTGATCAATGGGTCAAAGGCGAGGCGCCGCTTTTCCTGGTCGTAGTAGGGGTAGGAGACCGTCTTCAAACGGCAAGCCGAAAAGATCCCGTAGTGGTTGGCCCAGCTCGGGTCGGGAAGGTAGATCTCCTCCTTACCGAGGGTCCGTTGCAAAAACTCCCCGACCACTCGGAGGGCGCCACTCCCCCCAACCATTTGGCCGCCATAGATCCGCCCCGCCTTTAGCTGCGGGCACTCCTTTCCGAAGGCGATCTCCGCAGTCCGGCGGATAAACTCGGGGTCGCCATCGATCGGCAGGTAGGACTTTGTCCTCCCCTCTGCCGCCAGCCGCTTTTCAGCCTCCTGCACACACCTCAACACAGGGACCTTAAGCTGCTCATTGCGGAAAACACCGACCCCTAAGCTCACCTTATTGGGCCTAGGATCAGCTGCAAAGGTGGCCGACAGACCGAAGATTGTATCTGGGGGGATCTCCTCCACCCCTGCGTAGGCCCCCATCAGCGTGCCCTCCCGGGCTGACATTATCAGGTTTCCCCTTTTTCAGCGGTAGTGTATAGAGCCCCTAGATGGCCATCCTCTACCTTATCCTTGTTTTTGCCCTGATCACCGGCTCAGTCCACCTGATCCTGGCTAAGCGCCCCTACCCTCCCGGCCGTGTCTGGGAGGTCTATCTCCTAAGTTTTTTCTTTTGGATTGGGATCGACTGCCTTGTAAGCGCCTTTGGCCATATCTACCCCCCGCAGGCGGCCTACCTCGCCGAGCAGATCGGCTTTGCCCCCAGCTTTTTCCAATACGAAGTCGGCATTGCCAACCTAGCCGTCGGGGTCCTGTGCCTTATGGCCTTAGGGATCCGGGACCACTTTTGGCTTGCCACCGTCGTCGCCCTCTCGATCTGGTACCTCGGCGACGGGGTCGGCCACATCATCCAGCTCACCGCCTTCGACAACCATGCCCCGGGCAACGCGGGCGCTCCCCTCGTCCTCGACTTCCTTCTCCCAGCGATCACCCTCCTCCTCTACCTGCTTGTCAAAACCCGCCGAGTCGAGTAATATGCCTTCACCCGACTGTTGGGGCGTTAGCTCAGTTGGTAGAGCGCAACAATGGCATTGTTGAGGTCAGCGGTTCGACCCCGCTACGCTCCATTCCAAATAAAATATTTAATATAATATCACAATAGTCGCTATTCTGCTATAATGGTTTTTCAAACAGGAAAAACAAATGAATACTATGAGCCCCTGTGAGTTAGGGGAGAGATCCCTTGCGTGGCATAGGAGCGCGCGAGGGTTTGGCTACCTCTCGGCGGGAGCAACGCTAGCCCTCCTCATCTGCATGGGCAAGGGCTTCCAGCACCGTTTTGAGCACCCCTGGGGAAAAAGGGCGATAACGGCGTTGCTAGCTGGGGTTAGCCTAGGAGCTGCATCGGCCCTTGCCCAGTGGCGCGCCCGGGAGGACTGGGATGCCTTTAATCAAAGACGGGGTGAGGTGGCGCCCGCCCCGCCCCCCAACGAGGTGCCCAAGGAGCCGCCCACATTCCCTTACATTCGCGAGAGCGGGCTCGTAGGCGGCAGGGGCTCCCTAAAAAAGCTCTGCGCGAAAGCGATTTTCCTGAAGGGGTGGCCCGAGTCAGAGGTACCGCTAAATAAGGAACTCCCCGAAGATCTAATCGAGTATCTCTTCCCTCTGGCCGATTTGCTCAAGTCTAAGCAGACGGCCTACCTTGTGACCAAGCTCTCCCAGAGGGCCCAGTTTAGCCTCCACTGTTCCGACTCAAGTGTTCTGGAAGCCATAGCCACCTATCACCCCCACGTCACCTGTCTAGAGCTCTTGTCTTCCCTATCCACTGATGGAGTGGCGGCGATTGGGAAGATGAAAGAGTTGAAGCTGCTCAAGATCAGCGAGGGTGGAGACTTTGCCTCCCTGACCATAGGCCCTTCACTCCGCTATTTGGCGTTGGGGTCGATTGTAAGTCCTCTCACTCTAGCACTGAACGGGGAGAGGGAATGTCCGCTTATCGACGCCCATCCCCATCTGCAGGTTTTTATCCTTAGGGGAAGCACTATTACCCTGGGTAAGGGATTTTTGCCCTATTTGCTTAGCCACACCCCCGCTCTACTTACGTTAAGTATCCACCCGTGGAACAGGGGTAAACTCGAGACATCGGATACCGAGTTTGGGGATCTGCTCTATTCCCACCCCTCGCTACAGAAATGTGATGTGCCCCCCCTCCTCCTTGAGAATATGACCCGAGCGGGAAGAGAGGACCTAATCGCGCAGGCAAAGTCCCCTAATCGATCCTACTCGAAGCTGCGCTCCCTGTGCATTTCTAAGTTTAACCGACGCTACCCCTCTTTCGGCACAACCCTCAACTGGGAACGGCTTCCCTACCTCGAGACGCTCGATCTGGGGGGCTTACAGGAGATGAGTGCCCAGGCGCTTCCGATCGCCCTTCGCCATTGCCCCTCGCTTGCTACGCTAATTACGGCCGAGCTGCCCACCGAAGAGGGCTTGGGTGCGATCCCACCCCGCTCCCTCCCCTTAAAGAGCCTCTCCCTCTCCGGAAAGCCTCTACACTCACTGGCCCCCCTCCTAAAGAGGGTTGCCGCTCTTGAGACCCTCTATGCTGAGTCCGACCTCAGGGGAGACGACCCAGGACTCGATGAGCTCCTCAATCAGTCGACTCTTAAAAAAGTTGACCTCTCTCGTTCCTCAAAATGGAACCGTGAGAGTTGGGTAGGTGCCCTCTTTCAAAAGAACGGGCAACTCGAGAAATTTGCCTTTCTGGGAGGGCTGGGTGACACCGCCCTTTCTCAGATCATTCTGCACGGGCAAAAGCTCGAGGAGCTAAAGGTCTACGCAAATCCCAGTAGCCCCAATTGGGCCCCAGCGAACAAGACCCTTCCTGTCAGAGAACTTACCCTCCTCTACCCGAGTGGAGATCTCTCCCAGCTTTTCGCAGCCTGCCCCAACGTGGAGAACCTAACACTCGGTTGGCCCAAGGGGCTCGATCTGGCGACACTCCATGTCCCTGCCGCGAAAAACCTTTACCTCACGGTGGAGGATGCGCAATTCGACAACGCGCTGAACTTTGTCAAGCAGGTCGTTCCCCACGATCAGCTACACCAGATCTCCGTCAGCAGACAGCAGCAATCTCAACTAGATAAAAGCACATGGGAAAAGGAGCGGAAGGCCCTTGCCCACATCGAGCACGTTTACATCGATCCCGGCTGGTAAAACCGCGAAATCACCTCGTGGAGGGTGCTCCTGCCTTCGCACGCGATGCGGCAGGGGGGGAGGCTCTCTAAGAACCAGCGGCCGTAGGCCTTGGTCTTAAGGCGGGTGTCGAGGCAGAGGATACAGCCCCGATCCTGATGGTGACGAATCAGTCTGCCAAATCCCTGTTTAAATTTTACAATGGCCTGCGGGACGGTGTACTGGGTAAAGGGATCGCCGCCGCCATCAGCAATGGCGGAGAGGCGGGCCTGGACGATCGGCTCGGTCGGCACCTGAAAAGGGAGCTTGGCGAGGATGACTAGGCGGAGAGCGTTGCCGATCACATCGACCCCCTCCCAAAAGGAATCGGTCCCAAAAAGGATGCTGTTCTCCTGAGAGCGGAACCGCTCGAGGAGGGTACTCCGCTCAAGCTCCCCTTGGCGAAGGACCGGGTAACCCTCGGCCTCTAGGAGACCCTTGAGTTCGTCATGGCAGGTCCGGAGCATTCGGAACGAGGTAAAGAGGACAAAGGCGCCGCCGCGGGAGGCCCGAAGGGCCTGGAGGATCGCCTGGGAGGCGGCCCGGTCAAAGGTGGGGTCATTCGGAGCGGGCATATCGGCAGGGACGACGAGGAGGGCCTGCTCCTCGTAGGAGAAGGGGGAGTCGAAGATCGCCTCCACCACCTCCCGGTCGGCAAGGCCAAGGCGCTGCCGGATAAAGGAGAAGTCTCGGGAGGTGGTGAGGGTGGCGCTGGTGAGGATTACCGTGGGGATCGACTTGAAGAGGCGCTCTGAGAGGAGCTCCGAGATGTCGAGGCGGGCCGAGACGAGGGCCGCCTGGACAAACCCCTTGGAGTTGAAGGCCTCAATCCAGCGGACCTCGTCGGGAGAGAGCTCATCAAAGGTGAACTTTTTGAGGGCGCTAGAGTGGTGCTCGATCCGGGCCGCAAAGGCCTTGAGCTCCTCACCCTTCCCCTTGGCCACGTGGTCGATGTCGGCTTCGAGGGAGCGGAGAGCGGTTGAGAAGGCCTCCATCCGGTCGACAATCCCCTCCACGGCCGGGATGAGAGTGTTGCGCCAGTAGCTATGCTCCAAATGGGCCGGCTCTAAACGCTGCTTCTCTTGGCTCAGAAACTGGGCGAAGAGGTGGAAGAGGTCGTTAAGGTCACCCACAAGCCTCTTTTTCTCCGCAGGGAGCTCCCACGAGACCCGGTCAATGAGGGCGTGAGGGGCCTCAAGGGCGCGCAGCTGCCGCTCAAGGGTGGGGAGCTTGCCCAGGCGGGTCGCCCCTTTGTCCTGTATGAGGCGGCCGAGAAGCTTGATCCACTCAAAGCGGGAGAGGCGGATCGCCCAGGATTCGGTTGCGACCTCTTCGAGGTGGTGGGCCTCATCGAGGATCAGGACATCGTAGTCGGGGAGTATTCCCCCCTCATCGCTCTCGGCCTTAAGGGCAAGGTCGGCTAAGAGGAGGTGGTGGTTGACGACCAGCACCTGCGCCTCCTTGGCCGCCTCACGGGCGCTCATGAAGAAGCATTCCTTATAATGGGGGCACCGCTTGCCTGGACAGAGGTCGAGCTCGGCCCCCACCCGTTCCCAGGTCGCCCCTGAGGGGACGATAGGGAGGTCCGAGCGGGAGCCGTCCTCGCTCTTTTGGGCCCACCCCTCGATCTGGGAAAGCTCCTCCGCTTCATCGGGAGGAAAGCTCCCCTTCTCGGCCGAAGCCTCGCTTAACTTCTTGAGACAGAGATAGTTATACATCCCCTTAACCAGCACGACCTTGAGGTCGGCGTTTAGGGCTTTGAGGAGGAAGGGGAGGTCCTTGTCGACCAGCTGCTGCTGAAGGTTGATCGTGTGGGTCGAGATGACAATCCGCTTCTGCTGATTGAGGGCGGCGAGGAGGGCAGGGGCGCCGTAAGCCAGCGTCTTGCCCGTGCCTGTGCCCGCTTCGATGAGGGCGGTCTGCCCCCGCTCAATGGCTGCTTTGACAATCGCCGCCATCTGCTGCTGCTGGGGACGGGGCTCGTAGTGGGGGAGGTGCTTGCTGATCGGGCCGCCCGGCTCGAAGGGGCCCATCACTCCGCTTCCAGCAGATCGAGGAAGGCCTTGAGGTGTTTGGAGCGGGTCGGGTGGCGCATCTTCCGAAGGGCCTTGGCCTCGATCTGGCGGATCCGCTCTCGCGTCACCCCAAACTCGGTCCCCACATCCTCAAGCGTTTTGGGCTTCCCATCGAGGAGGCCAAACCGCTCTTCGAGGACCTTTCGCTCCCGCGGCGTGAGGGTGGCCAGGACATCGGCCATCCGGTCCTTGAGGATCGCATAGCCGGTCGCCTCCGCAGGCGATTCAACCGCCGTATCCTCGATAAAGTCCCCAAACTGGCTCTCGCCCCCATCGCCCACTTCGGCCTGCAGGGAGATTGGGTGCTGGGCGATCTTGTAGATCTCCCGGACCCGGTCGGCGGTTATCCCCAGCTCCTCAGCGAGCTCCTCCGGGGTCGGCTCCCGCCCACTCTCCATCATCAGCTTTTTTGCCGCGCGCAGCACCCGATTGATCGTCTCGATCATGTGGACCGGGATCCGGATCGTCCTCGCCTGATCGGCGATTGCCCGGGTAACCGCCTGCCGGATCCACCAGGTGGCGTAGGTGGAGAACTTGTAGCCGCGGCGGTACTCGAATTTCTCGACCGCCTTCATCAGCCCCATGTTCCCCTCTTGGATCAGGTCGAGGAAAGAGAGGCCCCGGTTGGTGTACTTTTTCGCAATGGAGATCACGAGCCGCAGGTTCGACTCGACCATCTCCCGCTTGGCCTCCATGCTCTTATCAAACCAGCGCTGGAGCATCCGGACATCTTTACGGAACTCATCGAGGGTCCTCCCCGCCGCCAGCTCCCGCTTCTTTAGCTTCCGCTCGGCAGCGGCCAGCTTTGCCGCCGCATACTTGTTCTTCTCAGCTCGGGGCGCCCGCTCCTTGATCTCCTGTTCGAGGGCGAGGAACCGCTCGTAGGAGCGGAGGATCACCTCGGAAAAATCTTCGATAACATTGTGCTTGAAGTGGAAGCGGCGCAGGTAGGCCTGAGTGCGGATCCTCCCCTTCTCGATCTCCTCTTGGATCTTCGCTTGGTCCCCCTTCTTCAGCTTGGGGCTCAGGAGGGAAAGGAGCTGCCCCTGCATCAGCCGATCCTCCTCCTCCAGCAGATCGCACAGCTTGGGGAGTTGCTTGAGGAAGGCTGCCTTGTCGGCGATCTCCTTTTCGGCGACCACCTTGTCGAACCGCTCCTTCCCTAGCGCGACGGTGCGGCCGATCGAGATCGCCTCGCGAGCCGAGTAGCGCATCCGCATGATGATCTTCTCGATCTGCATCTGCGCCTTCTCGATCCGCTTGGAGATCTCGACCTCCTCCTCGCGAGTCAGGAGGGGGACCGACCCCATCTCCTTGAGGTACATCCGGACCGGATCGTCAGGAGAGCCCTCCCCGCGCCTCGAAGCCCCCTCGAGCTCCTTGACCTCTTTTTTCCGCTCCTTCTGCCGGTCGACCTCGCTCTGGTTGAGGATCTGGACATCCATCCCGCTCAAGTAAATGAGGACCTGATCCAGCGTATCGGCCGAATCAAAGGTCATCGGGAGGATCTCGTTGATCTCCTCGTAGGTGAGGTACCCTTGGTCTTTTGCGACTTGAACGAGCTCTTCTATCTTAGCCTGTGCTTGTTGGCTAAAATCGCCCGACGATTGGGATTGGGACATGGCGTGCTTGGCTGAAATTGAGGTTAGGGTACCCTCTACCCGAATTGTTGCAAACGGTTCAAGATATTCAAGTAAATAATTTTTATGCACTGGACCCTTCACAGCGCTGTACAGGACCGCCTCCAGCGGTTGCTTGGAAGAAAGAACGCCTTTACTGAGCACCCCTTTGAGGAGATGGGGCGGATAGGGGACCTTTACTGGCGGACCCAGAAGATCGTCTTTGAAATCCAGGTCTCTCCTATCCACCCTTTGGAGGTTGCTGCTCGCACTGAAGCCTACAACCGGATTGGCATCGGGGTGGTCTGGATCCTCCACGACTCCCTCTACAACCGGCGCCGCCTTACGGGAACCGAGCTCTACCTTCAGGGGAGGCTCCACTACTACACCAACATCGACCGTTGGGGGCGGGGAGAATTTTACGATGTGGCCAAGCAGGTTCACAACGGGAAGGTGATCGCCGCCTCTCCCCGCTTTCCGGTCCGCCTCAACCGGTACATGAAATTTCCCCACCCCCATTTCGAGCGGGACCACCACTTTTATGGGTGGACCGAGCACCACTTTCGGAAAGGCGAGGGGATGCGCTCTCTAGTCAGCTCCAACCCCTACCGCCGCCTTCTCGACCACCTCATCCGGGAGGCGTGTGCGGAAGCCGATAGAGGATAGCGACGATGAGCCCCTGAAAGGCGCCGGTGGGGATGCGGCCGAGAGCGCAGCCGACCGGCACCTCCTCATCGGAGGCAGAGCGGAAGATCATCTCGAGGTGACCCGTTTCACCCAGGTCAAGGGCGGCCACCCACTGCCGCCACTCATCGACCCCAGTCCGAACAAGCCAGTTGAAGTCGCGAACAAACCGCTCAGGGGCCCAGCCGAGAAGCCCTCGGATGAGGTTGGAGGCAAAGAGGAGGCGCTCCTCCCGCGGCGAGTAGAGGGCGATCGCCGCCCCCCGCTCCCCCCGAAACGCATCGAAAAGGGGGCGCAGGTCGATCGCATAGTCCCCCATTGAGAGCTCCTCAAACCGCTTGGACCGCCCCGCCAGGGCTCGCACCCCGGGCAGGTTTTGGGCCCTCTCGAGACACTGAACGAGGAGGGTGTGGGCATCATATTGTCCGGTCACCTCAAGGCGAGATGAGTGGGGGAGGGTCTGGGCCCACCTCTCCCCCTCGGGATCGGCGGCAAGGGGCGGCCCACTATCGGCCTCTGGTTCAAGGTGGAGGAGGCGGCGGATCTCCCCTTTCAGGTGCTCCACCTCCCTCCCCCGCTCCTCTGCCAGCGCCTCATAGTGGTGGGCATGCTCCTCCCAACGGACAAGCCCCTCCTCCCGCTCCCGCAGGAGGGATTCATAGCCGGCATGCATCTCCCGCTCCTCCCGAAGCGCAGCCTGCAGCACAGCGACCTCCCCCCCAACAGGCTGCCCCGCCGGCTCTCCCCAGTCGACGAGAAGGAGTAGGGCCAGCCCGACAAGCCCCATCCCTCCGCCGAAGAAAAGGCCTGGCAGGCTCCAGAACCAATAAGAGAGCCCCATCAGGGGGAGGACCAGGAAGAGGAGGGCAGCAACTACTCTAGACATAGGGCCTTTGTGTCGTCTACAATCGCCCATTTTAGGAACTCTTTAGCCCCCTAGCAAGCATGGCCCAAAAAATCACCCCCCGAAGCACCGATTACTCCCGCTGGTACACCGATATCATCCAGCATGCCCAGCTCGCCGACCACAGCCCCGTTCGGGGGTGTATGGTGATCAGGCCCAATGGCTACTCGATCTGGGAAAAAATCCAGGCGGGGCTCGACAAGCGGTTCAAAGAGACCGGCCACCAAAATTTTTACTGCCCTATTTTTATCCCCCAGGAGTTTATCACTCGCGAGGCAAAACATGTGGAGGGGTTTGCCCCTGAGCTTGCGGTCGTCACCCATGGGGGGGGGAAGGAGCTCGAGGAACCTCTCGTGGTCCGCCCCACTTCTGAGACCATGATCTGGCACATGTACAAAAACTGGATCTCCTCTTGGCGAGACCTCCCCCTCCTCTACAACCAGTGGGCCAACGTCGTCCGCTGGGAGATGAGGACCCGCCTCTTCATCCGGACCACTGAGTTCCTCTGGCAGGAAGGGCACACTGCCCATGCCTCTGAAGAGGAGGCGATCGTTGAGGCGACCCGGATGCTCGAGGTCTACCGCGCCTTTATTGAAGAGGTGATCGGGATCCCCCTTATCTGCGGCCGGAAGACCGAGAAGGAGAAATTTGCAGGCGCCGTCGAGACCTTCACCATGGAGGGGCTCATGCAGGATGGGAAGGCTCTGCAGATGGGGACCAGCCATTACCTCGGCCAGAACTTTGCCAAGGCCTTTGATGTCCAGTTTCAGAACAAACAGGGGGCGATGGAGTATGTCTACGCCACCAGTTGGGGAACCACCACTCGCCTTATCGGCGCCCTGATTATGACCCACTCCGACGACCAGGGGCTCGTCCTCCCACCACTGCTCGCCGCCACCCAGATCGTCATCGTCCCTATCTGGAAGAGCGATGAGGATAAGAGGGCGATACGGGAATTTGTGGCCGGGCTGCTTCCCACTCTCCGGAAAGACTGGCAGGTCCACTTTGACGACCGGGAGGAGGAGACCCCCGGCTTTAAGTTCAACGAGTGGGAGCTTAAAGGTGTGCCCGTCCGCTTAGAGATCGGCCCCCGCGACCTCAAGAATGGGACGATGGTCATCGCCCGCCGGGATACCGGCGAGAAGGAGGCCCTCCCCGTCGGACAGCTCTCTGAGCGCCTTGCGTGGCTGATGCAGGAGATCCAAGTGGGCCTCTTTGAGCGGGCAAGGGAGCGCCGGGATAGCAACACGCATACTATCGATGACTATGAGGCCTTCAAGAGGCAGGCTGAGGAGGGGGGCTTTATCCGAGGCCATTGGTGCGGCAAGACCTCCTGCGAGGAGGCGATCGCCGAGGAGACCAAGGCAACCATCCGAGTGATCCCCTTCGATCAGAAGGAGGAGAAGGGGAAGTGCCTCAAGTGCGGGAGCCCCTCAAACGGCCGCGTGATCTTTGCTAAGGCCTATTAGGATAGCAAAGTAAACGGCAACGCCTAGCCCGATCAACGCATAGATGACCCGCTTGAGCGGAAAGAGCCGGCTTAAAACCGACTCCCTTGGCTTCTTGGTGGGAAAATAGGCCGTTAGCGGGACCTCCCGCAGCTGCACAAGCTTGGCCTCGGCCGCCACCCTATTGGGAAAGCGCCGCCCCCCATACCGCCCCTCCCCCGCCCACCGCTTTCCCCGGTGCTCAAAATTATAGTGGGCAAAGAGCCGGTAGGTATCGGTACCCGTCTGCCGTACCTCCCACCGCTCGATCTGAGCCGCTGCCTCCCCATCGAGACGGAGGTAGCCCCACAGGCTGTAGGCCGCCCGCCCGCATAAAAAGAGGACCGCTATCCCCACAAGGGCCAAAAACAGAGGCGCATAAATTCGATTCCTAGGCAATTTTTCTCTCCACTTTGACAGAGCAGGGCCTCTACCTTATAATGCCCCCCTAATAACTCTCCATGGAGACATTATGGCAGAAGAGAAAGCCAAGAGGACTAAACGGCCCACCGCCCAGAAGCGGGATGAACGCAACGCCAAGCGGCGCGACATAAACAAATCTTTTAAGTCCGAGGTCCGGACCGCTATCCGGAAGCTCGAGACCCATCTCAAGTCGGGAAGCAAGGAGGGGACCTCTGAAGCCCTTAGCCATGTCTATAGCATGATGGACAAGGGAGTTAAGCGGGGGATCTTCAAGCTCAACAAGGCCAACCGGACCAAAGCCCGCTTTGCCGCTAAGGTAGCTAGCTAGCACACTCGACGGCCCAGCCACCCCCAAGCGCCACATAGAGGTTGATCGCATCGAGGGCGATCTGCGCCTCCGCTGCGAGCCGATCATCGTCGAAAAGGCTCACCGAGCGCTCGGCATCGATTACTCTTAAGAAGTCGACAATCCCCTGCTTGTAGAGCTCGGTGGCTAGCTCCAAGCTGCGCCGGCTGTTATCGGCTGCCTCATGGAGGAGCCGATGGCGGATCTGCTGCTGCTCAAAATTGACAATAGCGTTGCGTACCTCCTCTAGCGAGGTAAGGACCCGCTGATGGTACTGGCAGAGGAGCTCTCCATAGCGCCGCTGCGCCAAGCGAACATTCGCCCTAAGCGCCCCTCCATGAAAAACCGGCTGGACCAAGTCGCCCCCAATTTGGAGGGCACGGCTTGAGGGCTGAAAGAGCTGGTAGATGTGCTCCGAATCGAGGCCAAGGACACCTGCAAGGGAGATGGTAGGGAAGAGGTTGGCATAGGCGACCCCAACCCGCGCCGAGGCGGCCCGCAACTCCCACTCGGCCCGCTTCAAATCGGGGCGATTCCGGAGGACATCGCAGGGAAGCCCAATTGCGATCACCTCAGGGGGCGCCGGAATAGGCCCCCCTTCGCTCAGGAGGTCATGTAGCCTAAAAGGCTGCTTCCCGCAGAGAACTGCCAGGCGGTGCATCGCCGCATAGAGCTGCTCATAGAGAGGGGGGATGGCAGCGGCCACCGACCGTTGGAGGGCCCGTGCCTCTGAGAGATCGAGGTCACTCCCAATCCCCACATCGACCCGAACCCCGACAATCTCCACCGTCGTCTGCTGCCGCTCATTGTTTTCCTTAGCCACCTCAATCCGGCGCTGAAAGCCCCGGACATCGACGTAGGAGCGGGCCACCTCCCCCAGCAACGAGATCAGGATCGCTCGCCGGTCATTCACCGAGGCCGCCAAATCGGCCTGCGCCGCCGCTACCCCCTTCCGAAGACGGCCAAAAAGATCGATCTCCCACAAGGCCGAAAACCCGATCTGCCACCCGTTGATGAAGAAGGGGACAGGACCGATCGAGATCCCATTCACCGCTGGGTTCTTGCTCTCCAGCTCCTTGGCAAAGGTAAACTCCCCATCGATCTGCGGAAAAAACCGGGAGTAGGCGATCCGCCTCGCTTCCCTGGTCTGGAGGATCCGTTCTGTGGCCGCACAAAGATCGTAGTTATGCTCGATGGCACAGGCAATCAGCTGATCGAGGATCGGGTCACCAAAACCCTCCCACCAGGCCGCGAGGTCGGGCTCCTCGGTGGAGACCCGTTCCATCCGGACCTTCTCCCACTCGTTCACCAGCTCGACCTTCGGGGGGCAATAGCGGGGGCCAAGGTTGCAACCGGAGAGCAGGAGGAAAAAGGCAATCCGTCGCCAGGCCATGGCTAAGAGGCCTCAATTTTCACATCGACCCGCTGTCCGATGTAGACCGGAAGACCGCTTGGGTCAAACCCGTAAACCACCTGAAGAACCCTCTCCCCCTTTCTCCCCTCTTCATTCGGGACCACATAGGGCTGCACGTAGAGAAACTGGAGCGGAAAGCGGATCGAGGGGTTTCCCTTGAGGGCCGCACTTGCCTTCGCCTTCGGGTTAAACCGCCACACATCATTCTCATTTACCGCCACCTTAACTTGGTACTGATCCCCTCCCACCACTACTAGAGGCTCTCCCCCCTCCCCAGCCGCCGCAAATTCTCCCGCATCGACATTCACCACCAGAACCTGCCCCTCCAGCGGAGCGCGCATCGTGAGCAGATCAAGGTTGGTCTCCGCGACCTTTAGCCGCGCCCTAGCCCGCATCTCCTCTGCCATCGCCGTATCGAGCCGCGCTTCGGCCAGTTGCTTGGCAAACCGCCTCTTGTTGACCTCATCGAGGCTCACAGCCCTTTTGTCGGTGATCCGCTCCACCCGTTCGTACTGGTCGGTCCGGTCGGCCACCTCCTCCTTTGCCTCGGCTACCCGCTTCTTAGCCACCTCCAGGTCGGTCCTCGCCAGCTGGAGCTGAGCCTTTGCGTCCCGGTCATCGAGCTTAAAGAGGGGTTGCCCCCGCGCTACCTTGTCACCCACCTTCACATAGACGTCGGTTACCACACCCGAGACATTGCTCCCGACATTCGACTGGTTCGGACCTGCCTCGACAATCCCTGT
Organism: Parachlamydiales bacterium; assembly: GCA_050250135.1. GTDB lineage: Bacteria > Chlamydiota > Chlamydiia > Chlamydiales > JAFEGQ01 > JBFWPF01. The sequence goes on from JBFWPF010000006.1 coordinate 41,904, forward strand.
GGCCGTTATAGCCCCGTGCGAAGAGGAGTGCACCTCCTCCCTCTTCTCCCTGGGCGCGACCGTAACTATGACGGCCGCCACCGCAATCCCGAGCACAACGACCCCAATAACTAGAACGCCCTGCCATCGCTTCATAAATTTTTTTATATACTAAAGGCGCGATCCAAGTCGAGAGGTACGGACCCTGCGCCGCTCGACCATCCCCCCTACCTGGGCCTCATCGCCCAACAGGAGGAAGCCGCGGCGCGCCCGAGTGAGGGCCGTATAGAAAAGCTCCCGCCCGAACTTATCGCTGCCGGGACTCATCACAAAGGCGACCCGCTCAAATTCACTCCCCTGGCTCTTGTGAACCGAGAGGCAGTAGGCCAGCTCATAAGGGGGAAGTCCTCCTTCCGGCACCCTGCGCATCTCCCCGTCCGGCCCGAGGAACCACCCATATCCCTCCGCCAAAAGGCCCATCTCGCCGTTATAGAGCGCAAGGTCGTAGGCGTTCCTTGTGATGATAATGGGGACAACGCTATCCCCTAGGCGGCTATGGAAGAGTTTATTTAGCCCTTCAATCCCAAACTCCCCCTTGCGGATGGGGGCGAGGAGGCGAAACCTCATCAGCTCTCCAAACAGCTCCGGTGTTACTTCACCCCCCGGCGGAAATAGGGGGGCCACCTCCTGGAGCAGGGCCTCTCGCGTCAGAGGTAAGGTCGGAAGGCGCCCGCTCCAAATGCCCCCCTTCACCTCGTTGGCCACCTCGACAAGCTCCTCGGTCTCCACCCGCAGGCATCGGGTCAAGTGGGCCGCCGCCTCTGGCAAGCACCTCACCATATCGGCAAAGAGCCCTCCCGCCCCTACCGGCGGGAGTTGATCGGGATCTCCCATAAGGACCAAACGAGCCCCCTCGGGAATTGCCGAAAGGAGGGCCGCCATCATCTCCACATCGATCATCGAGGCCTCATCGACTAAGAGCAGGTCGATCGGCAGCCCCTTTTTCTGGAGGAGCCGGTGGAGGGTCACCACCTCCCTCTCCCCTCCAAGCGCCTTGGCCAGATTCCCCGCCGCCTTCCCTGTCGGCGCGGCCAAGGCAATACGGTGGGTCGGGTCCCTCTCCCCAATCTCCCGAATCAGCTGAGCCGCCGTAAAGGTCTTTCCGGTCCCCGGCCCCCCTGTTAGCAGGGTAAGGGGCCTCTGCTGGACCGCCCCAATGGCCGCCCCTTGCTCCTCAGTTACTCCCTCCCCCTCGAAGGAGAGGGGGATCCGGGGAGGAGATCCCAGGATCCGCTTCAGATGGCGCGCCACCTCCCCCTCCGCCGCCCAGTGGCGCTGCAGGTAATAGGCCTCCCCTGCCTTCACCACCGGCGCGTCGGGGTAAAGCTCCTCCCCTTCATAGACCAGCCCCTGCGGCAACCGAGGCTCCCCTTCCGGAAAAAAGCAGAGATCCCCCTCCCTTGCTGACGCAAAGAGCTCTGCAAGGAAGAGCTGCCCCTCCCGCTGCTGGCACCAATGCTCTCCAAACAACCGATCTATTTCCATTCGAGCTCCTCTGGCGTTAAAAAGAGCTTCCCTCCCGCTCCTCCAGCAAAGCCCCGCAGGAAGAGGTAGTAGAATCCGGCAAGGGGAGGCCCTCCGATGAGCTGCAGGTAGCGCCTTACCCCTTCTGCATAGAGCTTAGCCTGCAACCCGTAGTCGTGGCGCGCCATCTCCTCCCACAGAGTCTCCTCCCGGTAGTCGGGGAGCCGATTCGACTTCCAGTCGAGCAGGTAACTTTTCCCCTCATGGACGAAGAAGAGATCGATGATCCCTCCGACCATCCCATTGGAAACGGGATAGAGGAAATCCCCCTCCACCATCCGATGGCGCACATCCCGCAGGCAAAACCCTCCCAGATCTCCCCCAAAAGCCCCTTCGACGATCCGAGCCAGCGTCTCCTCCCACCCCGCAAGGCGCCCCCGCGTAACCCGCCTCACATGGGGGAGTGCTGCTTCCCGCGGCGGTACCTTCTCTAACAGCTCGTGGAGAACGAGCCCCGTTTCGGCTCCCGCTGGCAGCTCCTGAAACTCCCCGCTCAAGGTTTCGATCGCTACCGGCTCACCCTCCCCTTGCGCCAGGCCGGTAAATGACTGGACCAGCTCCAGCTCAACTCTAGGCATCGTCAGACGGGGCCTTTCTACCCCCTCCTCAGCCGGTTTTTCCCGCTTCGCCGGCACAATCTCCGGCACCTCAATGTAAAGCGGCTTTACATTTGCCTTATCGAGATAGAGCTGCACCGGTGACCCTTTCTCCTCGGCAACTGGGATATAGACCCGATCCTTTGCCCGAGTGACCGCCACATAGAAGAGGCGCATTTTTTCCGCCTCTTCCTCGTCGAGTCGCCGCTGACGCTCCTCTGCACTCCCCCCATCGCCACTCCAAAAGGTCTGCCCATCCCGCCTAAACGGAACGAGCCCCCTCCCACCCCCACTCCGCGACGCAAGGCCAAGGGCAAACACCACACCAAACTCAAGCCCCTTGCTGGCAAAGATCGTCAGCACGTGCACCGCATCAGAGGCATCGAGATCGCGCAAGACCCATCGCTCATCCACGCCCGCTTCTAGCTTATGGAAAAAAGCGAGCAGATCAGGTGGCTCTGCATCGGCAACCCATGCCGCAAGTTCGTGGAGCAAATTGAGCCGCTCTCCCCTGCTTACGAGCCGCTCCTCAGTCGTGTGACCCTGCCACTTGCACCGCAGGAGCGCTTCGTAGAAGGGATAAAAACCCCGCTCCTTGAGCACATGGCTTAATGCGTGAAGGTTAGCAAACGCCTCCCCATCCCATTGGGAGGGAGCTAGCCCGATGAGAGGCGAGGCGAGGGCCGTCCGCCCCTTTAGCCCATCGCCCGGATCAAGCGCTGCTGCCACCACATGGTAAAGGGGCCAAAATAGCGGATACTCTGCCGGTGCAACGCCCCTTACTGATCGTGTGGGAATCCCCCACTCAGCTAGATGAGCTGCCACCCGCTTCCCCTGATACCGATCGGAGACCAGAACGGCAAAATGGGAATAGGGGAGACCATGTTCCTCTACAAGCGTGGTGATCTCCTGTCCGATAAACGGAATCAACTCGCCAACCCCTTTCGCGGCAAAGAACTGGACCGCCCCCTCCCGGCTTAAGGCATTGTCCTCCTTTACCCCGGCCTCAACAGCGGGGCACTCGATTCCCTTTCCCCTCTCTGGCAGCGGTATGGGATCGGTAACCGTCTCGGGCGCAAACAGGGTGTTCAGCCCCTTAACCAGGCCAGGCCTTGAGCGGTAGTTGGTTCCCAGACCAAAGCGGGCCTCCTCACCGAGCGCCTCCAATGCTGCCAGATAGGCGTAGATATCGGCATTCCGAAAGGCGTAGATCGACTGCTTGGGATCCCCCACGAGAATAAGCTGCTGATGGCCAAAAAGGCGCTGCAGGATCGTCCACTGCAGCGGATCGGTATCCTGAAACTCATCGACGATAGCCGTGGTGAATCGGCGACTAACAGCCCCGCAGAATTCGGTTTTACGTGTCGCCTTCTCCATCGCCTCAACCATCCCATCAAAGGTCAGGCGGCTCTCCTTAGGGAGACGAAGAGCGAGCCTCTCCCGCGCTCCAACAGCCATCTGAGCGAGGATCTGCAGGGGGCTTGCGGCCTCCTCATAGAGGGCCGCAACGGGCTCTAACGCCTTTTCAAGCTCACCCCGCATTCCTTTTGCCTTGAGCTCGCCCCGCACCACCTTTTCCAAGAAGGGATTCCCCTCGGCTACCCACCGATCGAAATCGGCAGAAGAGCTTTTTGCAAAGGCCTCAAAACTCGCTACCACCTCCGGCTTTAAATTGCCCGACCGATCGGCAAGCCCCTTGTATCCTTTTCCGATTTCGCAGAGCCGCTCTGCCGAAGGGAGGGGGACCCACACCCGCTCCACCTCCTTTGCCAGCACCTCAAAGGGGCGTGCCGCCACAATCTGACCACTCCTCTCCGCTGCACGGAGGACCTCTCGGGCGAGCTGATCGGCCTCCCCGCCGGCCCAGCGCAACACCCTTCCCAACTGCCCCTCGCTAAACCTCCCTTCCAAACAGGTGCGGAAGTAGCCCTTAACCACCTGGAGCCGCTCCTCTTGAGACACCTCCTCACCCTGCAGGGGCGTCAGATCGGCCTCCACCGGAAAGGCGGTCAACATCTCGTGGCAAAAGCCGTGAAGGGTAGAGATCTTTGCCTCATCAAAAGCAGCCAGAGCCCGGTGCAAAGGGGCACTCTCAGTCATATACGGCAGGGGATCAGCGATCGCCTTAACCAGCGCCTCCCGGATCCTCACGCGCAGCTCCCGCGTGGCCGCCTTTGTGAAGGTGACTACCAGAATTTCACCCACCCCTTTTCCGGCGAGCAGGAGGCGGATAAAGAGGTGCTCGATCGTAAACGTCTTCCCCGTCCCTGCCGACGCCTCCAACAGATAGGAACCGCTCACATCGCGCTTCGGATCGAGAACATCAAATCGCTTCACGACAGACACCCTCCGAAAACCTCAACCACCTCATCCCGCCACCTCCCAATCGCTGCCAGCTGCTCAGGCTGCGTCGGCCAAAGCCACGCCGCCCGCTCCGATACCTCTCCTATTTTCCCCTGCACAAGAGCCGCCATCAGATCGGCATGAAGGGGGGCCGGCTCGCTGAGGCACCGGAGGTGGTACCTCAGGTAACGCTTCAGATGCTCCATCGGCTCTGCGGGGGCTCTCACCCTCTTCCCCTCCTGAACAGAATGGAGCTGCGGCGCATAAGGAAGACGATCCCGCTCCACCAGCGCCGCTAGCAGGAGCAGGTGGGGATAGGCACGAATCACCCCCCCCTTCGAGAAGAGGACTAACCCCTCATGACTAACAGGTCCCAGCTCTCCCACAATCCTCACCCTCAGATCGGCTTCAAGCTCCACCTCAAACCCCTCCACTGGGAGCATCGTGAGCTCACCGCTGATCCGCCCCTTTAACCCCTCTGCCCGCCTCTCCACCTCTGCTGCTACCGCCTTACCGAACGGGCCCGCTGCCGTTAGCCCCCCTTCAACTCCGGGATGGCCTGCCCTTGCCCAGCTTGCCAGCGTCGCCTCGAGGCTATCGGGATGGAAGGGCTCCTCATCCTCCAGCACCCCCTCCCGCCGATCGGGATCGATCCCCATCACCTGCCGAAAATAGAGGCGCAAAGGGTCTGTAGCCGAAAGGCGCAAATCCCGAACATCAAGGGTGATGATCCCTGGAGCCACCTCACGCTTTACCTCTCGCTTTTCTATCTGAACCCCCTTTGGAACGGGCGCCTCATAGGGCTCTACCCCTACCCCTCCGTAGTGGAGCAGATCGATCAGAAGCGGCGAGGGGCTTTGGGGCTGCCCATCCTCCCGATTGACGCTACAGTAGGAAAAGGCGATCGCCTCCCGCGTCGAAAAAATTGCCTCCAAAAAGAGGGCCCGGTCAAGGGCGCCCGGTGTTGGAATCGGATCCCGGTAGGACTCAAAGTCGAAGGGAGAGGGCTCGCCCCGCCGCGGAAAGGCCCCCTCATCCATCCCCAGCAAAAAGAGGGCCCCACATGGCCAGGTCCGCATCGGTAGTAGAGATCCACACCGGACCCCATCGAGTCGATTCGGATGGCGATTGGAGCGAACCCCACCCCACCGCTCCTCCAGATAGGGGCGGATCGCCTCAAAGGGATAGAACCGATCAGGAGTCAAAGCCGTGGCTAGCGTGATCCCTGGCCCCCTCCCAAAGCAGGCCTCCGCTGTTTGCGCTAGGTAACGCTCCCAATCAGCTAGCTTTCTGGGCTCAAAAAACCCTAACACACTAGATTCCAATAACTTATAAGAAATTATAAACTTGCCCAACCCCTCCGCCTCAGTCAGGGGGAGAGCCTCCTCCGATGCAAAGGTGAGGGCCCGGAAGAGGCGATCAAAGCCCCCCTCCCAGCTCGCCACCCCATTATGCCCCTCCAGCACCTCATTGCAGTGCTCCCGATTCCGTCCCCAGCGGATCCCTGCCAGCCGGATCAGACCGATCTCCTCCCCGCTGAGCCCCTGCTTTTCGGCAAACAACGGGTGGGTGAGGAGGGCCGCCACCCGACTCGCCTCCCACCGGCTATCCAGCAGAGAGAGTAACCCTAGTAATCCTGCCTCTACACTCTCCGGCGGCGGCCTCCCTATGTCCGAAATCGTATAGGGGATCCCCTCCCGCTCAAAAATCGCCTCCAAATAGGGGACGTAAGGGGTGATATCGGGCGCCATCACCCTCATCTCCGACGGCTTCATCCCCTGGCGGCAGCGGGCGATAATCCCCTCAGCCGCGCACTCCACCTCCTCCCGCCTCGTCTTTGCCGCATAACAGACAAGCCCCCCCTCACCCTGCGGGGGACCGTTTCGCATCAGCAGAAGATCGCTCTGCACCGAGGCTAGCCGATTCCAAGGGCGCTCCACCGCCGTCCACTCCCCGCCTAGACTCTCCCCGTATTCTGGCCGCTCCACCGCCCCCTTCGCTACCGGGTAGTACTCCTCCACCTCAAGCTCTGCCTCCTCTACCCCCTTCAAGAGCCGCCTGTGGAGGGTGCCCCAGCTAGCCAGTAGCGGGTGGATCTGCTCCAAATCGGTCCAGAACTGGGCACAAGGGGAGAACAGGTAAAAGGTCGAACCGCTTCGCATCAGATGGTGGAAGTAGAGGGGGGGCAGGTGGTTGAAGCCGAAAACATGGAGCGGACCTTGCACCGACAAGTGGATCCCCGGATGGACCTTCGCCGCTATCTCCTCCAGCGCCCCCTCCCCTCCATAGATCGGCCATTGCGATAGGGGCCCTGCTAGCGCATAGGCGGTCGGATAGAGCCGCTCCGGATGCCCCTCCAAATAACTGGCTAGCCATCCCCCCTTCAACATTTCGGCTCCCCGCATCGCCAGCTCAAAGCGGGAGGGGAGGATCCCCTCATGGATCGCCTCCTCCAGAAACAGAAAGCGGACACCCATCACCACCCCAAAGCGGCGGGCCAGATGGCGGATCAGCTGCTCCTTCACCGCCCCATTGGGGACGACCACGCTGGGCAGATCACATGGCTCCCGCTGCGCAAAGAGATGCTCCCCCAGCCGATCGGCAAGCCACTCCAGATCTGAGCTCTGATAGGCCTTCATGCCCTCTCCCTTAAACAGACTACCCGTTATAGTACCCTTCATAACGGGAAAAAGGTCTAGTGCGCCGGTCGATATTCTCCTCCTTTGCCTTTCTGAACGCGACCCAGTTTCTGGGAGCGCTGAACGACAATATCTTCCGTCTCACCACCGTCTTTCTCGGAATCGGTCTTTTAGGTGAAGGGAAGACCAACTTGATCGTTCTGATCGCCGGCGCCTTCTTTGTCGCCCCCTTTATCCTCTTCTCCCTCCCCTCAGGAACCTTGGCCGACCGGATCAGCAAACGGACGATACTCGTTGCCATGAAGGGGGCCGAGGTGATTATCATGGCCCTGGGGATGGCCTCCTTCTATTACCAGACTCTCTGGGGCGCCTACGCCGTCCTTTTCCTCATGGCCGCCCAGAGCGCCGTTTTTGGCCCCGCCAAATATGGGATCGTTCCTGAACTCGTCAGCCGTGAAAAGATCGCGATTGCCAACGGTATACTCACAGGCGCCACCGTCATCGCCACCATTCTCGGCGTCCTCCTTGCCTCCCTCCTCACCGATCTCACCCACCGGAACCTCGTTCTCGTCGGCGCCTTCTGCACAGCCGTTGCCCTCCTCGGTCTCTTCACCAGCCTCGCCATCGAAAAGACACCGCCCGCCGGCTCAACGAGCAAAATCAACGCCCACCTCTTCTCCCAGATCCTCCGTGTGATGAAACGGGCCCGCGGCGAGAACTACCTCTTCACCTCGATCCTCGGGAGCGCCTACTTCTACCTCATCGGCTCCTTTGTCCAGCTCAACAGCCTCCCCTTCACCATCGAAAACCTCGGCCTCACCGACGTCCAGAGCGGCTACCTCTTTTCAGTCGCCGCCCTTGGCATCGCCGTCGGCGCCTTCCTCGCCGGTAAACTCTCCGGCCGCTACGTCGAGCTCGGCCTCTCCCCTATCACCGGCCTCATCCTGGGCCTCTTTTTCTGCTTCACTGAGCTTGGCGCCGGCAGCATCATCGCCGCCATCCTCCTTCTCGCCTTCCTCGGCGGCCTAGGCGGGATGTTCCTGGTCCCATTCGATGCCTACACCCAATCGGCTAGCCTCGACCACGAGCGGGGAGAAAACGTCTCGGCTGCCAACTTCCTCGCCTTTATCGGCGTCCTCCTCTCGGTTGGCCTCTTCTACCTCTCTTCGACCCTCTTCCACCTCTCCTCTATCGGCTCCTTCCGCGTCATGGGGATCGTCACCATCGCCATCTCCCTCTCCCTCTCCCTCCGCCTTACCGACACCTTTGTTCGCCTTGCCGCTCGCCTCCTCCATTTCCGCCCTGCCCACCGCCAAATTCAGGGGGCCGACAAGATCAGCCACCACCACCCCACCCTCTTCCTTTGCTCCACCCCTACTCCCGAAGCTGGCCTCCTCTTTATGATTATCCTTCAGCAGCGCTACATGCGCCTAGTCATTGAGGAGCCCGAGAAGCCCTCCCCTCTTTTCCGTTTTGTCTGCCGCCTAGCCAAGGTCGGCTTCTACCAAGGGGCGATCACCCCCGGCGGCCCAGTCGGCCCAAAGGCGGCTCTCTGGCTGAAGCGGGGCTATTCGGTTGCTCTCCTCCCCCGCAAACCCGAATCGATCAGCCTAGCGTCTCTAGCGCAAACCCTTGCTAAGGAGCGCCACGTCGACCTTCTCCACATCCGTCTCACCGCCAAAGGGCCGGGCCGATGGGCCCCCCCTATGCGGGCCGTGATTAGCTGATACCCCTGATTGCGACCTATCGTCTTGAGGGGGCGGCAGGGGGTGGCAAGATGGTGTACATCGTGACGAGGCAGGGTTTATCAACCCGGGTGAGGAGGGATGTCCTCCAGATGGCCACCCTCTGTCGATGCCCTCAGGACGATAGGTCGCAATCAGGGGTATTAACCGCCCCCTTACACCTTAGAAACTCAAGATCAACTTTCCTTCGATAGCTGAGCTCGAGTGGTCTCCCTTGAAGTGATGGGAGAGCCGCTCCGAATGCTGCAGCTTAAGCTTAGCCGAGAAGTTGTCGGTAAACGCATAGCCGACCTCGGAGAGCGGGCCCCAGAAGTTGGTGCCGGTCGCATCATCCTTGTAGAGAGCATTGGCCTCGACAGCCCGTAGCTCAACCTTCGCCGACCAGTTCCCCTGCTTCTGCACATTGCCAACCTGGACGCCGATGTAGCCGGCCGACCGGTGGCTGCTCGCCGCGGGGTTGATCAGGTAGGCGGCATAGGTTCGCCCCTTAGGGACGAGCCAAAAGCCGGGAAAGCGGTAGCCCGCTAGGAGCTGAATGGGCTGCTTGTGGGAATCCCAGTAGGTCATCGAGACCCGGGTGTAGGCGCCGGTCCCCCAGATTCCGTCGAGTCCGGTCATGGCAATGCCGCCGAACCGCTGATGGTCAAGGTCGACCACCATCGGCCCCCCTTGCGCCACAAAGGTCCCATAGCGACCAACAGGGCGGGAGTACTCGGAGTAGAACCCATCAAAATCGTGGTTAAATTGGACGGCCGATTCGAAGTGGTCGCAGAGAGGCTGCCTACCAAGCTCCCCATACCAACGGGTCGCCCCATTCTCATAAAAATCTTTACCAACCAGTGCTTGCTCGAGGGTAATCGCCTCGGAGGCCTTCACGGTCCCAATTTTGTTGGCCACTTTAACCTTGGCGCTGGCCCAGTTCCCCTGGTCCTTCACATAGGCATTAAAGGTCGCCTCAAAATTGGCCTTGTCCTCGTTTTGCCAGGCCAGGCGGGACGGGTTGCCCGCGTCTGCCTTCTCTTCCCCCCTCTTGGTGAGGTGTTTTCCCGCAATCTTGACATCCCCGTTAAAGGTAAATTGTTCGGGTGCAGCATAAGCGGCCGTTGCGAAAAGCAGAGCGGCGAGAAGGGCAAAGTTCTTCATTCGAAATCCCGTGCGTTAATGGGCAGGCCCATTATTTGCGCAAAGGGAAGTTTATGTCCACAAATAACCCCCAGGGATGGGGGGATGTTCCATTCAGAGCGGAGGCCCATTCGGCCATCGGCCAAGGACTTAGCCCCAAATAGTCGGTCCGCCATAAATCGAGTTTGAGGGTGCCTGGGTTGACTGCAAAGCCAAAGAGCTGCCCCTCCCAGTTGGAGTCGGCAAAGAGGAGGGGGAGGGGGAGCGCATACCCCCTGTGAGCGAGGGCCGAGCGGATCTGCCAGGGGAGATCCTCGGCGCTGTAGGCCCCGCCCCCCTCAATAATGGCGCATGAAAGACAAATATTGTAAAGCTGATCGGCTGCGAGGAGGGGGGAGCCGCGAGTCGGATCAAAGGTATCGAGCCCTTTGGGCCGGAAGCCGAAGAGGGCGGTCAACTTTTCGGGAAGATCCCCTGTAAAGCTAAAGGGAAGGGTCGTGTAGAGGAGGTGGTCGATCAGGGGTGTGGGGATCGACTTGGCCCACCGCTCCCTCAGTTCGGCTGGCCGGACCCTCCCCGCCACCCGAGCCTGCTTCCGGAAGGGAGGGGGCAGACGAGCGATGAGGGCCTCAATCATCGGTGGCTCAAGCCAAAGGGGGGCGAGCAGCTCTTCGGCGGGCCGGATGATCCGCTCCCGGATCCAGGTCGAGGTGTTCCCCTGATCGAGCCACCCCTCTCGGAAAGGGGAGAGGCCTGGCTTGAAGAGGAAGGCGTGGGTGGGCGACTGCATCAGCATCGAGGCCATCGGGTTGTGGATAAAGGGGTCGCTCTTCGCGGGGGGGAGCTCTTTCATAGTGTCGAGGAGGAACACCAGAAGATCGTGGGGGCTCTCCACCCGTCGCTGCCGCATCTTGGGGACCTCCTCCAAGCCCAGGTAGCCCGCCACAAGCTCTCCCATTGTCCCGCCCGATAGGTAGAGCCAGGGCTTGCGCTCTACCCGATCCAAGTGGGCAAGTGGCTCCTTAGGCAGAGGGGTCTGGTAGGCCTTGGCCAGCCTCACAAGCGCCGACTCGAGGAAGGGCTCGCTCCTGATGTGGCGGACGATCACCCCGACGAGCTCTCCGATCAGCTCCCCAAACTCCTCCCGGAGCTGGGGCTCGGTCGCAATAAAAAAATCGACGAGGGAGGTGATATAGGAGTCAGGGCCATCGATCCAAGTCCAAGCGGAAGGGGCCTCCCGCCCCTGCTTGTAGACTAGCCTAAAGCCGGCCCGCGCATCGTCGTACTGACAGGCCCCCTCGTCGCGGATCGTCGGGTCGTAAATCTCCTGAAAGTAGCGAGGAAAGAGGGCGCTGTAGGCCTCCACCAAGCGAGGGGGCATTGCCGCAATCGCCTCTCCCTCCTCGTGGAGCTCCTCTCTCAAGGCAACCAGTTGATCGATCTCCCCTACCCGGCGGCGCAGCTCAAGCTGAAGCCACTTCGCATCGGCCTCAGGGGCCCGCGCGAGCCGTGCCTCCAGGTACTTCCCGTGGGAAAAGGCGGTCTCATACTTGACCTGCAGCTCCTCTAGCTCCTTCTTGATCCCTTCGAGCTTCTCCTCGAGGAAGCGGTGGATCTCCCGCCCAACTCCTCCCTCCTCTTCGGAACCAAAGCCGAGGATGATGGAGAGGTTCCCTTTCGAAAAGGCCCCTTCGGCTTCGACAAAGGAGGCCAGCGTGTACTCCCAGCCCCGAAGGAGGGGACAACCACCGGCATCCCCTGCCGGCGAGAGGGGGACCGAGTAATTGCCCCGGGTAAGGCGCCCCCGCTCGATGAGCTCCTTGAGGTCGGCGAGCAACTGCTCGGGAGCCTCCGACTGGATCAGGATCGCAGGGGCCGTGGCAAAGCAGGAGCCGATCTTTTGCCGTAGCGGCGTTAACAAAGCCGCCAGCACTGCCCTGCGCGTCTCCTCCGCTCCGACCGGCCGCCCCTCAGGGAGCCCCAAGGTCTCCCGAATCTGCTGCTCCATCAACGGGTTGCGATGGGGCGCTGACAGGCGAGAGAGCCCCCTGAGGAGCTCCCGATTGCTGAGTATGGCGAGGGCATGGACCCGCCCTTGCGCCTCCAGGTGGCCACCCGGCCCAAGGGAGTGGAGCCCCGCCTTAAGCAAACGGATCGTCTCCTCCCCTGGCGGCAGCTGCCCCAGCTCGCCCCCAAACACCAGAGCCGCTAATGGCCCATGGGCCACGAGCTCCCGCCGCTTCTCTTCAAAGAGGGCAGGTAAAAAAGCAGGATCGGTTAGGTTTAGGCTCATCCCCTTCCGTTTTAGCCGAATAATAGCGTAATATCCCATAGGTATGGATATCCGTGTACAGGGACATGGGGAACTCTCCCTCCCCGAGGGGGCAACCCCAACCGATGTGGTCAAAAAGCTTGGGCTCCTCGCCCCCGATCAGGCCGTTGCCGTTTCGATTAACGGGAAGATGCGTGACTTCTTCCACCCCCTTGCTAGTGGGGATGAGCTTGTCTTCTTCTCCTTCCAGGAACCTGAGGGGAAGGAGCTCTTCTGGCACTCGGCGGCCCACGTCCTAGCGCAAGCGGTCCTCCGCCTCTTCCCCGACGCCAAACCGACCATCGGCCCCCCCATCGCCAACGGCTTCTACTACGACTTTGGGAACTTGACGCTCGAGGAGAGCGACCTTGCCAAGATCGAGAAAGAGATGAAAAAGGTCGTCAAGGAGAACTACCGCCCCGAGCGCTCCTCCTTTGCAAGCAAAGCTGAGGCCATCGCCGCCTTCAAAAGCAACCCCTACAAGGTCGAGCTGATCGAGAGCTTCGAAGAGGGGGCAGAGCTCTCTGCCTATAAGCAGGGGGAGTTTTTCGACCTCTGCCGCGGCCCCCACCTCCCCACCCTCGGCAAGATCAAAGCGCTCAAGATCCTCAAGACCTCGGGCGCCTACTGGCGGGGCGACTCCGAGCGGGAGATGCTCACCCGGATCTACGCCATCGCCTTTCCCGATAAGGAGCAGCTCGAGGACTACCTCCACAAGCTCGAAGAGGCGAAAAAGCGGGACCACAAGATCATCGGCCCCCAGCTCGGCCTCTTCTCCCTTAAGGAGGAGGCTCCCGGCATCCCCTTTATCCACCCCAAAGGGATCTTCGTCTGGAACCAGCTGATCGACTACCTCCGCTCCCTTCTCAAAGAGGGGGGCTACTCCGAGATCAAGACCCCCAGCCTGATGACCCGCGATCTCTGGGAGATCTCAGGCCACTGGGAGCACTACCGAGAGGGGATGTACACGCTCGAGGTGGAAGAGCGGCAATTTGCTATGAAGCCGATGAACTGCCCCGGCTGCATCCTCTACTACAAAGGGGAGCTCCATAGCTACCGGGAGTTTCCGCTCCGGATCGCTGAAGTCGGCCATGTCCACCGCTATGAGGCCTCAGGCGCCCTCTCGGGTCTTTTCCGCGTCCGCGCCTTCCACCAGGACGATGCCCACATCTTCCTCAAGATGGAGCAACTCGAAAAGGAGATTGTCCTGGTTCTCGAGTTTGCCGACCGCCTCTACTCCACCTTTGGCCTCAGCTACTCCCTTGCCCTCTCAACCCGCCCCGAAAAGGGGACTATCGGCGTTGATGAGGATTGGGACCTTGCGACTCAGTCGCTAAAGGGGGCCCTCGACACCTTTGGGAAGCCCTACACCGTGAAAGAGGGAGACGGCGCCTTCTACGGCCCGAAAATCGATATCCACCTGAATGATGCCCTCGGTAGAGGGTGGCAATGCGGCACCGTCCAGGTCGACTTTGCCCTCCCGAAACGGTTCCATGTAGAGTACACCGACAGTGACGGGGCCCGCAAAACGCCCATACTCGTCCACCGGGCGATCTTCGGCTCGATCGAGCGCTTCTTTGGGAGCCTGATCGAGTTCTACGCCGGCGCCTTCCCCCTTTGGCTTAGCCCTCGGCAGATCCGGATCCTCACCGTCGCCGATCGGCACGCCGACTACGCCCACAAACTCGGCGCGAAATTTCGCAAAGCCGGTTTCGAAGTGGAGGTCGACGACTCCGACGAATCGGTCGGGAAAAAGGTCCGCTCCGCTCAGCTTGACAAGGTCAACTACATCCTGACCACCGGTGATCAGGAGGTCGAAAACAAGACCCTTAGCCTCCGCACTCGCGACAACGTCGTCCACGGCGAACTCGCCGTCGACACCTTCCTCAAAGAGCTCACCAAAGAGAGAGACGAACGGGCTCTCGCCTCCCCATTCTCTAAAAAGTAGCCCTTCCCTACAATGTCAAGCCGCTTTACATTGATGCAAAAAGGGGGAGACGATGGAGAGACTCAATAACCTACTCGGGCGGCGGCTGCGCAAACCGACTACCGCAACACCAGTACCTTTTATCGGCGAGGTGGTAACCGATGAGCATGTGCGAGAGGATCTCCGCACGCTGCTCACCCGCTACGCCCCTGAAGCGCAGGAGATCGAGGGGGATCTGCAAGCCCTTGCCACAATCACCGCAGAGGTGCGCGCCATCAACCACCAAGCGGCCCTCCTCCATGGGGAGCGAATCAAGCGGGCTCAAGTTGTCCTGAAACCCTACCAGGAGGGGGCCTTCACCGCCTGGCTGATGAGCACCTACGGCAACCGGCAGACCCCCTACAACTTCCTCCAGTACTACGAGTTTCACCGGGCGATGCCTCAAGAGGTGCGCCCAGAGATCGAGAAGATGCCCCGCCAGGCGATCTACACCCTCGCTACTCGAAAAGGCACACTCGAAGAGAAGCAGGAGTTCCTCGAGAAAAACGCGGGCCTCACCAAGGAGGAGCTCCTAGGGCGTATCCGGGAGACCTTCCCCTTACACGACACCGATAAGCGGAAGGCCGACATCGGCGAGCAGACAATCAACCTGTTCAAGCGGGTCTACCGGACGATCAAGGCTGATCCCTACTCCCTGAGTTTTGCGCAGAAAAATGAGATCCGCTCGATGCTGAGCGAATTCCACAAGTTACTGGGTTAGTAGATCTACCCATAAATTGCTGGGAGCCGGGCAACAGTGGCCGGCACCGAACTCATCGCGAATGAGACTTTCGCGCTCGACCTTTGCCACTTGTGAAATAGCCTGAAAGATCGCCTCTGCGTTGAGATCGAGTTCTGGCTTGTGACTGCCAATGTGAATACCGTGAGGATTCATCAGGCTGTCCTGAGTTCCACGAAAGATCCGTATGCGAGCAACTAGACTTGGGCCTCGAGTGACTAGGCCACCCACAACCGCCGGATTGTCGTAGGGGTAGAGCCACTGGGCGATGCCGGCAAAAGGGGCGAAAAGGGGGATGCTCTTGACCGCCCCCTGAAGCTCCCCAAAAGGCTGCTCCAAAATGCAAGCCCCCACGCTATCGGGCCCATAGTGCTCAGCTGTATAGCGCGCCCCTACTGCCGAGAGGTGGGCTCCCAGTGAAATCCCGTGGAAATAGAACTTCTTGCCCCCCCACTGGTGGGCGGCCTCTACGATCGCCTCGACGTCGAGGTGGGTCCCCTGTGCCGTGGGGAAGCCCTCTGAATCTCCAAAGCCCCGCACATCGACCATCTGAACATGAATACCCCTGTCGAGGTAGTGGTCGGCGATATCGGCCATGTCAAGAGAGGAGGCGGCATTGCCACAGAATAAAATCGCCACGTGCTTTTCAGCGCGCGGATTCTGGGCGGTCAACCGGACACCCCGAAGGAGGTGGGTTGCGTTTGAGCCGCGATAGCGAGGGGACTCGATGGCAATATTCTCCCCGTTCACATACGGCGCCTTTAGGAAGATACCTGGAAAGAGGGGTACTGCCGCAGGGAAAGCCAGTTTCTCCCCTATGCGGGCTAGGGTGCTCTGCTCCATGCACCCCTTCCCCTTGGGCGTAACCTGAATCACGGGGACATCCACCGTTGTCTTGGCTGTATAGGGGAAGTAGCGAACCGCAGCCGCCCCAATCAGCCCTGGCGCAGCGCCCGCCAAAAACCGCCACTTTCTCGACAGAGAAGCAGAGCCAAATCGGAGCCCCACAAAGCCCCCTACTAGCCCAAGGCCAGCAAAAGCCCAGCTTTGTCCACTACGGCTATAATTACTTGAAGTCTCATAAGGCATGAAACAATTGTATCAAAACGTCTATTTTACAGGAACATAAATCAAGTCTTGCTGGCCATACTCGTCCAGCAGGGTGCGCCACTCATCGGCAACGCCTATAAACTCCTCAAATACAGCACTTACGGCGCGCTCTACTCGATAGTCTAAGACAACTCTAAATTTTTCTTGGTCTATCCAGAGTTCGATTTCGGTTTGGGGATCGTGGGCGATTAGGGAGCGGCGCCCTCCGAGACAGCGCCGGACGCTGGGGGGGATGTAGTCCCCTCCGTGGAAGACGGCGGTGCGAAGGCGCAATTTCCCCTCCCCCTCTTCGGCCTCGATTTCAAAGCCGGCAAAGGAGAAGGTGGCTACCCCCTTCGCTTTAAGATCGGTCTGAATCGTGTCGAGAGCAAGTCCTTCCATAGCCCTACTCTTTAGCCAGTGGACTCGCTACAGTCAACACTCTAAAGAATCCCGTTCGGGGTGTAGCCCTCTTGTCGGCTTCTGTCCAGCATTTCTGAGAACGCCGATGTGCAGAACCCTAAGAAGCCCTTAAACAGACCGACTCCGATCTTCACGAACGTATCTTTAGATAAGGGCTCTTTCTCAAGGTTGGCAAATTCATTCCCAACGAATTGGATGGCTGCGACAGAGAAATTCTGCAATAGGGCATGCCCTTCGAATGTCTCAAATGCAGCTTTAGCGACAACTGAGGTGTATTCTCGGCTACCCGTTACGAGCGCCAACCGGGTAAGGTCCTTCTGCGCCTCCCACGACAACTGCCACTTCGGAGCTTTAGAGGGGGCCGTAGGCGCCTTTAGCGCATCACGGATAAAGTCGGTGACGGCGCTATCGGTTAAATCGGTTCCCTCCTGGATATTGGCCTTGATAGCGGCATTAAGGTCAGGATAGAGTTTCGGGTCGACATGATCGTCTACCCTCTTCCTAAGCTCCTCCCCTCCGAGCTGGACAAGCTTCTTTGCCACTGGCTCCAAGCCCCCCTTCAGTAGGCCGTTGCCCGTGACGGTTATCTCTTGAGCCACCTTCTTAGGGTTAACCGGACTCGAGTCCCCACGGTGAAATGCCTGCCAAGCATTGGCGGTTTCGGGCATCTTTAACCCTTTTCCCAGAACCCCTTTGCTGACCGTAGTGACCGCTGTCGTCTTTAGGTCCCTTTTTAAGCTCTTGACTGCCCCTGTGAAGGAAACCTTAGTGTGATCAATTAATCTATCTACCTTTTTCATTATAAAATACCGCTATTTATAATAGTATTTTACAACAAAAATATTTATTTCATTTTAAGTTAATATTGTATTATAAATGCACTCTAATTAACTAACCGCCAGTGTCTTAGGGGAGGCGCCAATCGATGGGGGGGTGGCCCATCGCCTCGAGGAGGCGGTTTCCCTCGGAAAAATGGCCGCAGCCGATAAAGCCTGCGTGGGCCGAGAGGGGGGAGGGGTGGGGGGCGATCAGAACATGGGCGGGGGTCCCAGGGGGGATCACCCGCTGGACCTTTTCCCGCGCAAAGCGGCCCCAAAGGAAGAAGACAACGGGCCTTGCCGCCAGCTTGCCGATCACAAAGTCGGTAAACCGCTCCCACCCCCTTCCCTGATGGGACTGGGGCTGCCCCTCCCTCACCGTTAAGATACTATTAAGAAGAAGGACCCCTTGATGGGCCCAGGGGGCCAGATGGCCGTGGGCGGGGCGGGGGATCCCCAGGTCCCGCTCGATCTCGCGAAAGATATTCTGGAGGGAGGGGGGAGGGCGGACCCCTTTGGGAACGCTGAAGGAGAGCCCTTCCGCCTGCCCGGGCCCGTGGTAGGGGTCTTGCCCCACAATGACGATCTTGACCCTCTCGTAGGGGGTCTCCTGAAAGGCTCGGAAGACCTGCTCGGGGGGTGGGTAGACGGGGCCTCGGGAGCGCTCCTGTCGGACAAACTCGGCCAGCTCCTCCATGTAGGGCTCGTCGAGCTCCGCATCGAGAACCTCGTGCCAGCCCGCCCCTAGCTTTACCCGCTTACTCAGCGATTGCATCGGCAACCCCTATTCGGTTAGCTTTATCGATTATGGGAGCTGAAGGCGCAAAAGGGAAACAAAAAAGACGGTTGAAGGGGATCGGCTACGCCCTCTTGGCCGCCTGGGTCTACGCCACCATCGGCCTGGCGGCCAAGTCGATCTCGGGGATCGTCAGCCCCGAGGTGATGATCTGGTACCGGGCCACCATCGGCTTCCTCGCCTTCCTCCCCCTCTTTTTCTACGACGTCCATCAGTATGGGATCGACCACTTCCAACCGGTTAAGCCCCGCCTCTTGCTCCTCAGGAGTGTGACGAGCCTCCTTGCGGGCTACCTCCTCTTCGTCGCCCTCAAAACCCTCCCCCTGACCAATGCGATTGTCCTCAGTTATACACGCCCCCTCTGGATCCCGATCCTCGTCTGGCTCTTCCTGGGCAAGCGGCTCGAGCGAATCATCTGGATAAGCCTGGCGATCGGGTTTGCCGGGGTGATCCTGGTCCTCAAGCCGGGGGCCGCTCGGCTCGAGTGGGGGAGCCTTGTTGCCCTGGCTTCTGGCTTTGTGGGAGGGATCGCCTCCCTGGCTATCCGCCGCCTCAATCGGGTCACCTCAGCCAACAACATCACCTTCCACTACTTCTGGACCTCCCTCCTGTTTACCTCCATCCCCCTGATTTGGCTCTGGAAGACCCCTGACCTAAACTCCCTTCTCTGGCTCATTGGGATCGGCCTTCTAGCCATTCTTTACCAGATGTTCCTTGTCAGGGCTTACCGCTACACCCGGGCCTCGATCGTCGGCTCGGTCCTCTACTCGATGTTGCTCTTCTCCCTTCTTTACGAGTGGCTCTTTTTTCAAAAAACCCCTGATCTTCTAGCCTGGCTGGGTATTTTGTTGATTGTGGGGAGCGCCATCATGGCGGTCACCCTCTCGAGGCAAAAAAAGGAAGCTTGACCGGCCACTCTCCTTGGCGTATTATGGCGCCCCTATGACTGCACAAAACGTTGTCCGCTTCCGAACGATCTCCCGCAAAAAAGGGGAGATGACCGCTAACTTCCGGGTCAAGGGGGGGCGAAACGGGGCTGAGTTTACCGCCTCAATCTCCGTTGACATCGACGCGGCTAATGTCGACCCCGCTGACTCCTTGGAGAAGATTATCCAGGAGTGTGCCCAAATCGGCCTGCGCGAATTCAAGCGGTGCGAATTTGAGTTTGAGGGGTTGACAAGCATCTGACCCCTGATTGCCACCTATCGTCCTGAGGGGGCGGCAGAGGGTAGTCAGATGAGGCAAATCGCGACGAGGCCGGGTTTGTAAACCCGGGTGAGGAAGGATGTCCGTTAGATGACTGCCCACTGTCGATGCCCTCAGGACGATAGGTGGCAATCAGGGGTCTTACCTGGGTGTGGCGCAGCTTGGCTAGCGCGCTTGCATGGGGTGCAAGAGGTCGGAGGTTCGAATCCTCTCACCCAGATTTCCTTTCCCTGTTATAACGAGTAGGCATGGATCTCTTCGAGCTCACCGACTTTGCCCATACCGAGCTCTTTGCCGACATCGCCCACCCGTGGGAAGCGCTAGCCCGCCTCAAATCGTACCTTAAGCAGTCGAGCAGAGAGATCCGGGGCGAGGTCTCCCCCCACGCCTACCTCGTGGGCGATGGGATCGAGATTGGAGAGGGGACCGTGGTGGAGCCGGGAGCCTACATCAAAGGGCCCTGCATCATTGGGAAGGAGTGCCAGATCCGGCATGGGGCCTATATCCGGGGCGACCTAGTAACGGGAGACCGGTGTGTGATCGGCCACGCGACCGAGGTCAAGCATGCGATCTTCCTCAATGGGGCCCAAGCGGGCCACTTTGCCTACGTGGGAGACTCAATACTCGGCAACGGGGTTAACCTAGGCGCGGGTGTTAAGCTGGCCAACTTCAAGCTGGCCGGACAGACGATTTCGGTCGGAGAGCATAAGACCGGCCTGCGCAAACTAGGGGCTATTTTGGGCGACGGGTGCAGCCTCGGCTGCAATAGCGTCGCCAACCCCGGCACCATTCTTGGCAAGGGGACCTGCTGCCACCCCTGCACCTCCCTCGGCGGCATCATCGGCCCCAAAAAGCTACTCGGAGTCCGCTATGTCTCCGATTAGCCCCTACCAGGAGCGGTTTGAGCAGGCCCTGGCACGAATTGAGCCCCTGATGGGGGAAGAGAGCCGCTTAAGAGAGGCCTGCCTCTACTCCCTCGAGGCGGGAGGCAAAAGGATCCGCCCTGCCCTCGTCTACATGGTCGCCGATGCGCTGGGAGGAAAAGGGGGTGTGGATGAGGCTGCCCTTTCCATCGAGCTCCTCCACACCGCTAGCCTGATCGCCGACGACCTTCCCTGCATGGACGACGACGAGATGCGGCGCGGCAGGCCGACCCTCCACTGCGCCTTCGATGAGACGATTGCCTACCTCGCTAGCTACGCCCTGATCGGTGCGGGCTATGAGCTCCTCGGCATTGCGTGCGAGAGCCGCCCAGAGGTGGCCCCTTTGGCTCTCAAACAGGTGGCCGCCAGCACCGGGATCCGCGGCATTTCGGGAGGGCAGTACCTCGACCTCTACCACCCCGAGCAGGCAATGGAGGCGGTGGAGATGAAGACGGCCGCTCTTTTTGAATCATCCCTTGTGTTGGGCTGGCTCTTTGGAGGCGGCGACATCAGGTGCCTCCCCCAAGTGTCGTCTGCCGGCAAGCGGCTAGGAGTGGCCTTCCAGCTCCTCGATGACCTCCTCGACCTCGACCAGGATCGAGAAAAGGGTTCGCTTAATTTGGCCCTCGCATGGGGGGTGGAGAGGACAGCGGAGCGGTTCCATCGGGAACACGCGGCGCTTCTGAGGGAGCTGAGTGCCCTTCGAATCGACGCAGAGCCCCTCCTCAATCTGTTGGCAACCTTTGCCGAGGAGGTCGATGCTTTTTCCCTCCTATAAGGTGCTCATCCTCGACCGAGCCGATGCCTCTCTTCTTCAGCGATCGGTCGCTTCTGTTGCGTCACAAACACTGGATAACGTTACCTGGACCGTCGCCGAGGGGGCTGCGGAGGGGATTGCGGAGCTCGACCCAGCAGAGGAAGATGTGGTGGTCTTCCTAGAGGGGACCGACTGGCTTTTCAATGAGCGAACCCTCCATCAGCTGCACGAGGCCTACCTGCGATACGATCTTCTTTTTACCTCAAGCTTCTACCTCCACCACCCCACGGGTCGGGTGGGAGGCGCTCCCGAACCCCACCCCCGGCTGGTCCTCAAGGGCGATTATAGAAAACTGGGCTGGTGGTGCCCAGGTCTGAAGAGCTGCAAGGGAAAGCTGCTCCACGGGATTGAGCTCGATGAGCCCTCTCTAAGCTATACCCTGCTCGAGCGGGCCGGCCCCCATGTCCACTTTTTCCAACACGTCCAAGTCGTCCAGGGAACAGAGGACGAGCGCCCCTGGCCCCGCCGCTAATGGTCCGCTTCAAGGTCGTCACCACCAGCTACAACTGCGCTGACTACATCGGCCGCTGCCTCCAGTCGCTGGAGGATCAGACCTACAAGAACTACACCGCTTGTGTCATCGACGATGCCTCCACCGATCCGCGGCAACGCCCTATTATCGAGCGCTACTGCGAGCGAAACGGGTGGAGAGCCATCTTCAACCCAGTCAACAGGCAAGGGATGGCCACTATGATTCAGGCGATCGAGGCGCTCGAATGCGAGGACGAGGATGTAGTGGTTATTCTCGATGGGGATGACTGGCTTTACAACGAGAGGGTCCTAGAACATGTAAAGCGGGTTTACATTGAGCAGGATGTTCTTCTCACGTGGGGTGAACTGATCCGGGCAAGCAATGGGACCCTTGGGGTCCCCATCCCGATCCCGCGCCGCTGGGTCCGAAAGGGGCTCTACCGGCAGCAGCCCTATTGGCTCCTCAGCCACCTTAGGACCTTTAAGTACCTGTTGTGGCGCCATATTCGGGATGAGGACTTGCGCGATGCCTCGGGCCACTACCTCAATCGGGCAAGCGACCTGGCGACGATGTACCCGATGGCTGAGATGGCAGGTGATCGGGTCGCTCACATCGAGGAGGTTCTCTACGTCTACAACGACCTCAATCCCCTTAACGACTTTAAGCTCGGCCGCCCCCTTCAGGAGGATCAGGGAGCCTATATCCGCTCGCTTCCCCGCTACAAACGGCTTAAGCGGCTGTAGCTGGAGCGGGTTTAGCTAGGGGTGACTTCTCAATCACCTTCGCTTGAAGTTCATCGAGAAGCTCGGGATTAGCCCTAAGCTCGTCGCGCATCGCTTCGCGCCCCTGGAACCGCTTCTCCCCAAAGGTGAACCAGGCCCCCTTCTTCTCCACAACGCCATACTCCACCCCAAGATCGATCAGCGCACCCGACTTGGAGATCCCTTCATTGAACAGGATGTCAAACTCGGCTAGTCGGAATGGAGGGGCAAGCTTGTTCTTGACGACTTTGACTTTGACCCGGTTCCCCACCTCGTTGGTATCGTTTCCTTTAATCCCGCCGATACGGCGGATATCAAGTCGGATCGAGGCATAGAACTTAAGCGCGCGACCCCCTGTTGTGGTCTCTGGGCTGCCAAACATCACCCCAATCTTCTCACGGATCTGGTTGATGAAGATAGCGCAGGTTTGGGAGCGGGCAAGGGTCGAGGTAAGCTTCCGAAGGGCCTGCGACATCAGGCGGGCGTGGAGGCCGACAAAGGAATCCCCCATCTCCCCCTCAAGCTCGCTTTTGGGCACCAGGGCAGCGACCGAGTCGATCACGACGACGTCGACGGCGCCCGAGCGGGCGAGCACCTCGGCGATCGAGAGGGCCTCCTCACCGCTGTCGGGCTGGGAGATCATGAGCTCATCGACGTTGACGCCGAGTTTGACCGCGTAGCCGGGGTCGAGGGCGTGCTCGGCGTCGATGTAGGCGGCAAGGCCACCCCGCTTTTGGGCCTCGGCAACGGCGTGAAGGGCGAGGGTCGATTTACCCGACGATTCGGGGCCGTAAATCTCCACCACACGGCCGCGGGGGAGCCCCCCTATTCCGAGGGCGACATCGAGGGTGATCGCGCCGGTTGGGATCACGCTGATCTCGCGCGAGGCGGCCTGCTTGCCGAGCGACATGATCGCCCCATCTCCAAACTGCTTCTGGATATGGGAGACAGCAAGTTCTAGCGCTTTTTTCTTTCCCGAATCGGCCGACATATTTCACCCTGGGTTCTGTTTTCCCCAGCATAGAGGAGGCGGAACTAACTTTCTACCGGAATCCCTTCGGCGTAGTTCACCTTGCGCAGGTAGTTCCCCTCCCCATCGTAGAGGGTGGCCATTCCCCGCCCATTCATGACCCGGGAGATGGCTGAGGGCGTCCCTTTTGGAAAGTACTCCCCTTTGAGGAGGCGCCCCTCGACATACTCCTCGATGAGCATGAGGTTCCCATCCTCGTACCAGGCCATGGCAACGCCGTTGACGCGGCTATTGCTGATCTCCCGCTTACTCTCCATATGGCCACTGGGGTACCAGGTCTTGGCAATGCCAACGATCTGCCCCTCCCTCCAGGTGAGGGCGAGCTTGGGTTTGCCTGTCTCGGGGTAGAACTCGACCTCCTCCCCATTCTTGATGCCGTGGGAGAGGTGGTAGGCGCGGAGAAGGCGCCCTTTGGCATCCTCGATCTCAACCCGCCCCTCTTGATAACCCCCACGGATCTCCTCGCGCTGAAGCAGCCCCCCCGCCTTTGCCACACCCCGGATCCCCTCCCCCTCCTTTACGCTAGCGATTAGCCGCCCCTCGCGGTTGTAGTACTCTCCCAGCATGAGCCTCCCCTCCTCATACTCCTCGTAGCTGGCCAACCGGTCCTTGGTGTAGTACTGGAGCGCCTTGCCGGTGGGGAGATCCCCCTCCCACTCGCCGTAGGCTAAAAGGTCACCCGATTCCCCATACTCGCGGGAGGTACCGGTCCGTTTCCCTCCGTAAAAGGGGATCTCCTTCCAGACCTTCCCGCTGGGGTAGTAGTAGGTGGAGAGGCCGTGGAGCTCCCCCTTCCAGTAGGGGATCTCAGCGAGGAGGTTGCCCCCCTCGTCCCAGGCGCGGCTCACCCCGTCGAAGAGGTAACTGGCGACCGACTGGTCATCGATATCAGCAGAGCCGCCAACCACGACGGCAACGAGTTTTAGTTGCCCGTTAGTGTGCCACTCCTTGTAGCTCCCAAAAGCCCTCCCATCGACCACCTCGAGCGCCTGGCGGGGCTGCCCGTTGGGGTGGTAGCCGGTGATCCGGGAGCGGACATGCCCCTCCCCATCCCGGCCGTAGACCCGAAGTACCTTCTGGTAGGGCCCCCCCGCCTCAAAGTTGACCCGGGCATAGCGGGAGAGGCGCTCCTTCGATTGGACCGTCTGGCTCATCCCATTCTGATCGATGATGCTCACCGAGGTGAGCTGCTGCTCAGGGGGGAGCCGCGTACAGGCAAAGCAGAGGAGAAGGAGCAGGCAGACTCTCATGGTGAAAACTCCCGTTTGAGAAATTTGAGATCGAGGGTGAAAAGCTCATCGCCAGCGGCCAGGTTTTTCCGCTGGAGCTTGAAGTCGGTGATCAGGGTTTGGGGGCGGGGGGTCTCCGAGGGGCCCTCGAGTAGAGCGAGGAGGGTTCGGAGGTCCTCCGTGTCGATCTCGATGGGGCGGGCGGTCGACTCGACCACCTCCTCCATCGTCCCCTCCTGATGGCGGGCGCTTTCGATAAACAAAAGGCGGCTCTCCTTGCTCTGGAGGTGGGCGAGGCGCCGCTTCCCCTCCCGGCTCGGGAGCCCCCAGCTCTCAATCTGCTCGAGGGCCGCAAGCTCGGGCTTTAGCGGGAGGTAGGTCTCGAGCTCCTTATCGACCCAAAAGTGATCGGCCCCCCGATGGGCCTCCCGCACCCTCCGGTTGGGGGCGAGGCGGGCCTCTCTAAGGGTGATCTTTTGCCCCAGGTCCCACAGCTCCCGCTCGATCCGCTCCATTCTCCCGATCCGGTCGTAGGTAAACCACCCCGCCACAAGGAGAGGAAGGAGGCCAGCGAGGAGGAGGTAGATCCGGAGTCTGGCAATAGGAATGCCCTTCATTTCGTCCTCCCGGGGTAGCGGGTCCTGTCCTTGAGGAGAAAGCTCGCCTGAACCCGATCTCCCTTCGCTGCCCACTGGATCTCTCGGCTCCCATCGATCATCGGATTCGGAGCCCTTAGGGCATCGTGGAGCTCTCGCGCCTGCGTCGGGCTCCCCGTCCTTAGCTGCAGCTCGACCTTCGCCTGGTAGGGCTCCCCCGGATTGCGGTGGTCGGGCCTCTTGGCCAGCGAGTAGTGGAAACTATCGACCGCTACCCCCTCCATCTGGGGATGGCTCTCCAGCCACCCCATCACCTCGCTCACCCCCGGCAAATCGGGCTTCAAGGGGTACCCCTCTACCTCCTTTGCCAGCTGCCGGTAACGGGCCTGCACCCCCTGCAAAAGCAATTCAATATTTTCCTTACCTGGCGCGAGCGATCCGTAGAGGGCGTGGAGGGAGCGTTCCCGCTTCCGGACGATCCCCTCACCCCCTCCTAGTATAAGGAGGGCAGCCAGCAGCGCCATCGCCGCATAGAGGGCGATCCGCTTTTTAGCCCGCCGCCAGGGCCTGGGGTAGGCGAAGGGGCCCTGACGAAAATCGATGGGCCGCCCCTCCTCCTTCCCTTTTGGCAGGTGGTCGAGCAGAAGGCCAAGGGGAACTGCGTAGCGGCCGGTGCGGAGCTCGTGGTCGCAGAGGGGGGTGCGCTGGGGGAGATGGGCGATCGGCTGCTCGAGGGCCTCTCCCAAGAAAACATCGAGGTTGCGGAAGGTATCAAACTCCCCCGTCACAAAGATCTGACCGATCGGCTCCCGCCCCTGGTGGGTGATCGAGTAAAAGGTCTTTGCCGCCTCGGCGCGGAAGGCCTCAGCCCTTCCCATTGGCTCAAAGGGGGCCCCTTTGGGGAGCCCCTCCCGGAGATAGGAGGCGCCCCGGGAGAGGATTCGGGAACGGGCCACCACCCCCCGCCGGACCACCAAGCAAGCGGTCGTATCTGCTCCAAGATGGAGGACCCCGACCGGCTCATCCGTGGGGACCAGGTGGGCCAGGAGTCGCGCTAGCGCTACCGGGGCGCACGAGATCCGCTCGGGCTCGATCCCCGCCCCCTTCATCACCTCTAGGTGGTGGGCGATCCGCTCCTTCAGTACCGCCAGAACGGCCAGCCGGACCCCCTCTCCACTCCGCTCCAACACCTCGTGGTCGATCACCCCCTCTTCAAGCTTAAACGGGAGGAGGGGCTCCACCTGAAAATCGCGGACCGCCTGGATCTCCCTCTCTTTGGAGACCGGGATATCGAGTTGGCGGACGAGGAGGTCGGCCGGCGGGAGCGAAGTGATCACAAGCGCACTCCCCACCTCCCCGATCGCCTCAAAGCAGGCCTCCCGGAGGGGGGCCTCACCGCTCTTTCCAATCGGAATCTCGGAGAAGCGGTCGACCCGCCACCTCCCCTTTTCGAGCTTGAGGACCAGGGCACGGACCACGCCGCCTCCTACCTCCAGCCCGACCATCTTATCTATCTGGCTATCCACCAATACCCTAAATCCATTGAATGTGCAGCCGAGTTTACATGATTTCCCTGAAACCCTACAATGGTAATCAGACCACAGGAGATTCCCGTGATCCGGAAAATCATTAGCATCGTCTTTTTTGTTTACATCCTGATGATCATCATCCGGGTGGTCCTCTCCTGGTTTCCCAAAACGGAGGGGAGCGCCTTTGCCCGGATCCTGGGCGTCGCTACCGACCCCTACCTCAACCTCTTCCGCAGCTTTATCCCTACTGTTGGGGGGATCGACTTTAGCCCCGCTGTGGCCCTCCTTGTCCTCCTCTTTGCCCGATGGCTCATCCTCCGCCTCCTCTCCGTTTAGGCTCCCTCGAGCTCGAAACGCCCGTTATCTACTCCCCCCTTGCGGGCTGCTCCGACTACCCCTTTCGCCAGATGGTCCGCCGCTATACCCGCTGCCTGATGTTCTGCGAGATGGCCAAGATGGACGCCCTGGTCCGCTACGACCAGGGGACCTTCTCCCTCCTCGAATTTTCTGAGGAGATGCACCCTATCGGGGGCCAGATTGTCGGCAGTAAGCCCGAACTGGCCGCCAAGTCGGCCCAGATTATTGAGGAGCTTGGCTTTGACCTGGTCGACCTCAACTGTGGATGCCCTGTCGATAAGGTCACCAAAGATGGGAGTGGCTCGGGCCTTCTCCAGCAGCCCCAAAAGATAGGCGAGATCATCGCCAATATGAGAGCCGCCGTCAAAATCCCTGTCACCGTCAAGATTCGGGCGGGCTGGGATGCTGATCACCTCAATGCGCCAGAAATTGTCAAAATCGCAGAAGAGGCGGGCGCTGCCATGATCACCATCCATGGGCGGACCCGCTCCCAGGGCTATACCGGCCAGGCCAACCGGGACCTGATCCGCTCAGCCAAGCAGGCCGCCACCACCATCAAGGTAGCGGGTAACGGCGATATCTTTGATGTCCCCTCTGCCCTTCACATGTTCGAGCATACCGGCTGCGATGCCATCATGATCTCTCGGGGGACGATGGGCAACCCTGCCCTTGGGGAGATGATCACCCGCGCCCTCTGCGGCGAGGCCTGGGAGGAGCCCACCCCTGAGGAGCGGCTTCACCGCCTTATCGAGCACCTTGAGTGTATCCGCCCCTACCGGAACTCTCGCCGAGCGGCCCTTGACATCCGCCGCGTCGGCTGTTGGTACTGCAAGGAGAGCCGCGGCATCAGCGACCTGCGGAGCAAGCTTAGCCGCGTGCAGGAGATCGACGAGGCCAAGGCCCTAGTCCTAGAGTACGCATGCTCGAGCTGACCGCCATTGCTCACGGCTATGTTCAGGGGGTTTTCTTTCGCCGCACCGTTTTTCAGCATGCCAGTGCTTTCGGCCTTGCGGGCACCGTCCGCAACCTTCCCGACGGGACGGTTGAGATTGTCGCTCAGGGGGACGAGCAGACTCTCAAGGCCTTCCTGGAGGCGCTCAGGGCCAATCCCGGCTCAGCCCGGCTCCTAAAACTAGAAACCCGCTACAGCGCACCCAAGCGGCGCCATAGCGGGTTTGAGATCCTCTACCGGTAGGTAGGCTTACTCCTTTTTCGCCGCCTTGGCAATCTTCTCAAGGAGGGTCGAGCTGTCGATCTTTCCAATCACCTCTAAAAGGAGCTTCTCGTTGGCTAGCAACTCCTGTTTGACCTCCTCTCTGAGCTTTTGGTCTCCCTTAATTTCCCCTTTCAGCTGTTTCATCACCTGGGGATCATTTTCAAGACCCGCCTTGAGCTCCTTTTTCAGCAGCTCTATGGCGTCATTCTTCAGCTCTTGCTTCAGCTGCTGCGTTACCTCTTGCTTCAGATCTTCTTTCAGCTGGTTGGTGACTTTTTCCGCCAGCTGCTGCCTAAGGCTCTTTATAACTTCACCCTCCAACTCACCCTTTAACTTCAGTTCGACTTTGCCTTGCAATTCTTCCTTCAGCTTCTGTTCGATTTGAGAGGGTAGTTGCTTCCTGAGCTCCAGTTCGACCGTCTCTTCGAGTTCCTTTTTGAGCTTCTGCTCAACGGCTTCCTTTAGCTGAGCTTCCAGCTTCTTCTCAACCTCAGCCTTCAGCGTCTGTTCCAGCTTAGCTTCGACCGTACCTTTAAGCGTCTCCCTCAAGCTCTCTTCGACTTTAGAGGTCAGCCTCTGCTCTAACGTCTGCTTAACTTGCTCCTCTAGCTCTTTCTCTAGCTCGATTTTAACTTGGCCTTCGAGTTCCGATTTCACCTTAGGCTGGAGTTGTGTCGTGAGCTCCTTCGTAACCTCAGCCGTCAGCTCTTCCCTCAACTTCTGCTTAACTAACTCTTCCAGATCCTTCTTCACCTTCTCTCTAAATTCGGAATCGAGCTTCAGCTGTTCTACTGCGCTCTTTACAACCTCGGGATCCTTTAATAGCCATGTGGTGACTGTTGGCCAAAATTCAGGTTTCTTCTGGAGAGTTTCCTGCAGCCAGCGAGGAAGACCGTTCTCACTCTCCATCACATCTTTCCAAACCCTTTCAATGAACCATTGGTCGTACTGCATTTGGTCTTGAGCGGTACGCTGGACATCAGGGTCCTGCTTTGCCGATTCAACGGCCTCCCAAAGGAACGCTCGGAGGCCTACCTCACGGCCGAGTAGGACAATGCCCAGACCGGCGAGCGAACCATATTTATAGCGGGACTCGAAGAAAGCTGAGAGGTTAGCCGCGTTAAAAGGAATGGGCCGATTCTTGATTGCCCAAATCGCAAAAGGGAGGGCCGGTAAAAGGGCGCACCACAGGGCCGAGCCTGCAGCCTCTCCCCATGTTTCTTGCTTCTCTGGAAGGAACGAATGACCTAATTTTTGTATGATGGGCATATAACCTCTATTGAATTGAAGAACCTAAAAACATAACTATTATGCCACAGGGTGCCATTTTTTGCAAGATTACCCCATCCGCCCTGAGCTCCTCGAAAAGAAAAATGTTTACTTCCTCTTAAGCGGGGTTGCTATCACGCGCTTGCTTCTGCCGTGTTAGCAACCCCACTCCGGCACCTATTCGTCAATAGGGTCCTCTGCAAGGGCGTTCTGGACCTTCTCAACAAAGCTCGGTTCCTCTTTCCTTAGCGCAAGAGCCTCAAGGAGTAGCTTCTCATTCTGTGAAAGCGCTTGGGCATTTCGGAACGGTTCCGTCTCTTGCAACTGCTTCCATATTTTATTGTATTCCTGGTCTAATCGCTCTTTCTCGTTACTATGAAGTTTGGTCAACTCTTCCTGTTTCTCGAGGGCTTCTTTAATCAATTTTTTGCTATCCTCTTCCACCTTTGCCAGCCGCTGATTCTCCTGCTGTAGCGTCTCAAGTTCCGGATTCGGCTTCTTGGCCTCTTCAAGCTCCTTTGCCAGCCGCTGATTCTCCTGCTGTAGCGTCTCAAGCTCGGGATTTGGCTGCTTGGCCTCTTCGAGCTCCTTCCTCAGCGTCTCAAGCTCGGGATTTGGCTGCTTGGCCTCTTCGAGCTCCTTCCTCAGCGTCTCAAGTTCCGGATTTGGCTGCTTGGCCTCTTCAAGCTCCTTCGTCAGCCGCTGGTTCTCCTGCTGTAGCGTCTCAAGTTCCTGATTCGGCTTCTTGGCCTCTTCGAGCTCCTTCTTCAGCTTCTCGTTCTCTTCTTTTAGCTTGTCGTCTGGCTTGCCGGGCAGGGAGGCGAGTCGCTTAAGGCCAACCTCTCTGCCGAGTATTACGATGCCAGCACCAGCAAGAGAGCCAAAGCGGTAAGGGGATCGCAGGAAGCCCGCAAGGTCAGCAGCATTAAAAGGAACCGCATTCTTGATGGCCCAGACGGCGAAGGGAATCGTGGGAAGAGCAGCGCACAAAGTCAGAGAGCCCGCTGTAGCTAGCCAGCTATCTTGATGCTCGGGAAGGAACGCTTTTTGTAGTCCGGAAGGTTGTGTCATATCACCCCTATAGGTTTGCGGTTGTCAAATCTAAATAGGAGAATGACAGGGCAGGGCGATTTTGGGCGAAAGATTTACAAAACCTTTATGATCCCTGAGGAGGAGAGCTTTGCTTCTCCGCCACATGGAAAAAGAAGGAGTTGGCAAAGTAGAAGACCACCCCATAGTAAATGAGGAAGATGGCACTGAGCCAAGCAAAGGTCACCTTAAGGCCAATAATGGCGATGATGGCAAGGACCACCTGGTAGACCATGGCGATAAAGACGAGGGTCCGAAGGAGTGCCCACTCGGTGCCGTGTGCACTCATGTCGATTTTCTCCTTCACCCGAACCGCACGGGTCCAAGCCGCAAAGAGAACAACGATCGAGACCAGAACAATAAGGGTTCCAAGCCAGTTGAACATGGGCACTACTCCCTAGGTATTACCGTTGAGTGTTAACCTAACGGTTTCTCAATTTTCTCCGCCACTCTTTTTAAAAATTTTTAGATAGTGGTCGACCGCAAGGTCGGGGGGAGGGAGAGCGGAGGGGCGAGTTTTCTTATCGATGTAGGAGAAGAAGGCTTTGGGGGTTTGGGTGTGGGCCCCAAGGTCGCGGCAGTGGCGAAGGAGCCGCTTGTCACGGGAGACGACGGTGGTTTGACGGGGTTTGGCCCAGGATTGGAGTTCGGTTAGGATATAGTCGTCAGCGGTTTGGCCGGGGGCGGTGTAGACGATTTCGAGGTGCCCTTTGTGGGTGCGGGTAAGGGGAGAGGGATCGCGGGCGGCGTCAAAGACAAGGATGAGGTGGGGCCCCTCGATAGGGGCAAGCCGGTCGATGAGGGCCTCACGGGCTTCGCGAAGGGGATCGGGATCGAGCTCGCGGGTAAAGATCAGGTTGTAGCCGTCGAGGTAATAGGAGTGTGTCATTAATTAGCTCGGCATCCCCGGCACGCCGGCTAATGGCGATGGAAATAACATGCGAGGTTATTCTGGTCATCGGGGTGTGAATTTGCAACACACTGATTGTAAAACGAATACGCCCTGTTATTTAGGAG
>JBFWPF010000007.1:0-72065 GCA_050250135.1 Parachlamydiales bacterium
GAATTTGCTACGTGAGGACCACACCTACAAGCGTGGCCTGAGGGCAAAGATGCGAAGGTGCCATCGCTCAGAAGCGTACCTGGATCAGGTCTTATCAGTAGGAAATTTTTGATGCGCTAGCCCTGGAGCTTTGTAACCATAACCCCACCATCGCCTATTCCACCAATAACAAAAAGACTTGCCTTTATTCGTCAGTTTCCTGTTAAGATTTCGCCGCAAGCTGGAGGAAAGATCGATGGAGCTCCTGGTTGGGTTTTTTGCCGTCCCTGCCCACTATGCCGCTGGGGCTGTCATCTTGGGCCTCTACCATCTCATAACCAGGAAGCCTGAGCCAGTGGCGCCTCCGCCACCTACCTCTTATTCCGAACAACTGGTCCAGAAGATCCACACTCTAACCGCAAGTATTCTGAACCAGTCTCCCCTCCTGACCACTATTGAAGCCATGTTGCTGATTGGGGTGGGGACCGCCGCCTGGAGGTTCTGGCCCTGCACCCCTCCTCCCAACCCCTACGTAGGCCTGCCTAGCTCCGATAACACGCTTGATACTCAACGGCAGGGGATTGTCCTGCATGGGGAATACGCCATTTTGAATGAGATCATTTATGGCGAGCAGCATCTAGACCATTGTCCGCGGAACTGGAGCATGAGGTGGTTTGCCGAGCAGTTCCATTGCAAAAGCCCAAGCTATGACGCCTTTGCCTTCATAAACGAGGTTAGCCACAATATTGTGATCGTCCACAAAGCCTGGATGGCCGATAACCCCGCTACCCAAAGCCATGAGTTGCAAGATTACGCAGGCAAATTTGCTGCACAGATACGCAAGAAAATCGCCAACTCCTACCAAGACTACCGGCTCTCCCATACGGGCTCAACGTTTGGAGGGACAGTAGCCCAGTTTATCGCCTACTTCGGTAAGGAAGAGGCGGTTGTTTTCGAGCCAACGGGAGCATGCGGGCTTGTTACGCAGGAGATGAGAAACCCCTATAACCTCCACCCCCAAATCGACGGTGGACTTTGCCAGCGCCTCATGATCAGCTACTTCAACAACCGCAATCCGCTTAACACTCTAGATGACCAAATCGGCCTCCTCTTGCGCCTTGAAGCCGACCGATCCCCCCCTCTCACTTTTTGGAAACAGATCGCTTGGACCCTGGGAACCGCTAGGCATCGGGAGTGGGACTTGATAACACGACTCACTGCCCCCCTCAGGCAAACACTGAAAAACAAAGAACCCCGAAAGCACCTTCGCCCCGTTACGAAATGGCCCCCAAAGTGCGGTAGTTGGAATGAGTTCCACTCAGGAAAGAACCAGGGGGTAATGGAGGACCCCGGTCTAGAAGGTGCGTTTAGTGTGAAGTGGCTTACCCCAGAAGCCTATCGCCTGCTCACCTCTCAAAACTATCCCAACCATAGTGTTCTAAGCTTGATCGCCTGGGACCCTGACCAGGACACCCAAGTTACTGTGAAGCAAACCGGACGGGGCCCCTTGGGAATACCTGAAATCGTCAGCTTTGTGAATCGGGAGCTTGGCGCAGCGAAGCAAGAGCATTGAATACACGTCAAATAAAATGGAGATAATATGAAAAGCAACGTAGCCACTCTGTCATGGACCCCTCGAGGAGTGGTGGAGCAGTTATACCACTCAACGCTTCGCCACGTGAGCAACGTGACCGAGTGGGTGGGTTCCCAGTTGATGGACCAAGTCATCTCTCCCACCTGGCAGGGTCTCTCAGCCATCACTCCTAGCGGACGCCAAACACTTGGGGCTTTCGCTCTGCTCACCGCTCCTGTTGTGAGCTATCTCATTGGTGCAAAGATCGTCAGCTTGTTGCTGCCCCCTAAGCCCATTCTCTATAACCATCTCCCCTGTAACCGAGGGCTCGACTCACAGAAACTGGGCATTGTCACCCATGGAGAGTATGCCATCTTAGCCAATGCTGCCTACAATCCTGGAGAGGAGCAACTGCCGCGCGACTGGAAACCCTATGTCAATGCAGAGGAGATGGGCGAGGCATTCGAAAATTACTGGGGAATTGCTTTCATCAACGACACCAGTCAGAACATCGTCATTGCCAATCGCGGCACCGTATTGAGCAGCTCGGACCTGGCAACCGATGCCACCCTCGGCCTGCTTAAGCGGATGGGCCCCCATTTTCTGCATGCCCAGCGGTTTACTATTGCCGTGCTACGCAAACAGAGTCATGACAGTGAAATCGTACAAGGTTACCAAGTCTCGTTTACCGGACATTCACTCGGATCGGCACTCGCCCAGGTATGTGCCTACCAGTACAAGATGCCCTGCGTGAGCTTTGAGCCTCCTGGGGCAAGAGAGCTCATCGAACGGATGTTGCTCGCTGACTTGATCACTCAGCAGACAATCGATCTCGAGTGGTGTAAGCGCAACTTTGTCAGCTACGTGAATGCCCCCAACATTGTCAACACGTCGGGAAGGCAGCTAGGAAGGGTATTCCTTACGGAACGGCGAAAAGAACAACCCAAAGTGTCGTGGTGGCGCTCTTGGCTTCCGACGCCCTCATTCCTCATGCTAACGCAGCTGCGCTCGTTCCTCATCCTAACGCAACTGCACAGGATTGGGGATCGCATGGGCGTCAATCACGCTATCTGGCAAACCGTTGAGGGGCATCCCCTCCAGAGCATCCGGGACGACCTTGTAAGTCAAATCAACAACAATAAGCCTGCCTCCCTTAAAAGAGTTGAGAGGTGGCCCTCCGGAGCTGCCACTGGCATTTTGGCTTTTGCCGCCTACGTCAACTATTATCGGGATTCTAGCGGCACCTCTGTTGCCATCCAATATAACGATAACGCTGCTGATACACTCGCTGAATACAAATGCACACCCTATAAGGAGGGAACATTGTCCCTCACTCTGTTCGGGAGCGACCCAAACAAAGGGGAGCGCGAGCGGATTACTCAAGCGCTGTCGAACAATTCAGCCCCGTTGGATAAGACACTCACCGGTCAGTTCACTATCGGTCAGGGGGCTATCACTTGGACTAAAGGGGTGGGGATTCTCTCTCCAGACGAGATTGCCCAGTACTTAATCCGGCAGACGGGAGACAAACCATACAAGGCAAGAAAGGAGTAGCTTTATGGAGGACGCTCCAGGGCCTCTTGTGAGGTACAATCAGGAGATAGTCAAACTATCGGAAGGAGACAAAAATAAGCCTAATGTGCCGTTTACAGGCCCCAGTTTTGACACCGTCGGTCGTTCTGAACACACGCCCACCTTGTCAACCCTTTACCCTTTCAAAACAAAGGCGATCACGGTACCCACCCCCAACCTCACGGAGCTGCAGAATCTTAAGAAACTTACAAGGGAGATCAAAGGTGGAGAGAGCACTGGAGCCCCCCCACCCACTGCATTCCCTCTCCCTGTTTGGAAACCGCTAGGCGATCTGCTCGTTGCCAGCAACCCGCTATTGCCCCTCAGGACACAGCTCGCGGAAAAGGCCCCCGATCTTTTGTCACTTGTCGATGCAGGCGACCTCTCTCCTTGTTTTCCTAGGGCCAACAGCAATGGTACGCCGTCAGGAGGGCATCCCCCGACCGACGTAGCGGATCTGGACCGGATGATCGCTCATGTAGGGATACACCTGAGGCCAGCATTCGCGCCGATAAGCGGCCTGGCCCTCCCATTCGGTACAAGACCGCTACTAATAAGAGTCCTTCACTAGTATCTACCGCCCCCCATAAAGGGACCATCCTCTGCCGCCCCCTTAGCCGGTGCTACCGGAATCGACCCTTGATAAACGTCCCCAATAACAGCAACTGGGTACAGTTAAACGAGTTTGTGTGTATATGTAATTCAACCTCAGCTAGATAGGATGCAGAAAACGCCTCTTCGTTGTATGAATCAACCCGCAGCTCAAGACGTAATCCACCCCCTCAAGGCTTCGGAAATATGAAGTCGCCATTTTGCTGAAGATATCCCCCCTTCTAGACCTGGCTCCACCTGAGAATATCCCTTAGTAATCCGCTTTTGGCAGGCCTTAATTAGTTCATGGCTATCGGGCATAAGATACTCGGTTAGGAATCCCAACCGCTTGAATACCGTCCCGTTGCCTAACCGATCACCATACTCGATAAGCCGTTTCAGGTCCCGATGCTCCGAACGGAAATACTGCTCCAGCATATCGAAGGCAGAGAGGATACCCCCCGCAAGAGTAGGATCATTCAGAATATCGATGATGGTCCGTGTGGGATCCGAAAGCAGGACAGGCACCCGATCGAGTCGGATAAGCTCTAGGCCAAATAACCTATCGGGTTTCGTCCGCTTAAGGAGAAACCGCGCCTCCCCGACTCTTTGATCGCGGGACGACGCCTTTTTAACCGTTACGACGAGCGTTGTGATAAAAAGCTGATCGGTCAAACCCCAATGGTGGGCAGCCGACCACCCTCCGATATAGCACGGGGCAAACAGCCTATCCGCTACTACCCAAGGTTCTTCGATGACACCCGTATCCACTAACGCCTCCAGAGGAATCGGGACGTAAAGCCCCCGCCTGATCCGCCTTATCCACCCCCTGGCTGCCAGCCTACCCAGAATATTCGCAGCCTCCCTTGGGGCCACTCCCAGAGTCTGAGCCACTTCGGTCGGGGTAACGACACCTCCGGTGGCCGCTAAAATGTGGCTAAGCTGACTCCTCAGGTGCTTTCCGATTCCCAACAGCTCGGGCATATATTTCACACGATTTGAGTGACTATTCAGACTCTATTGTACAAAACAGGCCGCTGTAAGTCAAGGAGGTGGTTAGAAATGAGGGGTTACGCACAGGTAATTGCATCTCGCTGCTCCGGCTCTACAAAATTGATGCATCACCTTCATTTTGAATGCAATACAAAATGGTGTGCCACTCCAGAGAATGGCATTCCAAGCCAAAATTCCGCAGATTATTGCACTAAAATCTAGTGATTGACTACGCTAAATCTAAGTGATTGTGTGGAGGAAGAGGTGGAAGCTGTAGGTAATGCCCTTGCACGAGTTCGAGAAGTGGCCGATAGGAAGGGGGTTGAAGTCCTGCAGTCCTCTGAGATCAACCGCTCCGATCGTGAAGCCCTAGTCAGGCAAGGGTGGTTAACTCCCATTATTCGCGGCTGGTATCTTTTTCTCCCGCCAGGTGTGATGGAGGGAGACTCGGCCGCCTGGTATGCCCATCTCTGGGATTTTTTGGCCCTTTACCTTACTGAGAGATTTGGCAGCGATTATTGCTTATCAGCGGAGTCCTCGATCGAGCTCCATCTCGAATCGACCATTACCCCACCACAAGTCACCGTCATCACAAGCAAGGGCGGTGGCGGTTGCCAGGCATTGCCCTACAATACATCGGTCTTTGTCTATGCCGACCCGCCTAACCTTCCTCACGAAAGGGTTCGCTTAAGGGGTGTGCAAGCGATGCCTTTGGCGCTTACCTTGTGCAAGCTTCCTCCCCTCTTTTTTCACCAGCAACCTACAGAGGCCGCTTTAGCCCTCCGATTAGTTAGGGATCCGGCCGATCTCGTTCGTATGATCACAACTCACGGTTTCACTCGAGCAGCGGGAAGGTTGGTTGGAGCCTACCGACGTTTAAATCCCCCATTTGCCCAGGTGCTCGAAACAAGCTTGCACAGTGCGGGCATCCGTTTTCAACCGACAGATCCCTTTGAGGCAGAATCGCTGTTTGTTCCCCGCAGCCGATCACCTGTTGCTGCACGGGTCGAGTCGCTTTGGAAAAGGCTTCGCAGTGCTGTCCTCCAGCAATTTCCGGAGCCTCCAACCCCCATCACACCAGAGGAATACCTCCTGTTGCTGGAGCAGAGCTATCTCAATGACGCCTATAACTCATTATCCATTGAAGGATACCGGGTTGATCTCGATCTGATTGCAAGGGTACGCAATCACGAATGGGATCCTGAACACCATCCAGAAGACGCACACGAGAGAAACGCCTTGGCGGCACGGGGCTATTATGAGGCCTTTAGAGCAGTGGAAGCCACCGTTAGGGAGGCTCTTACTGGAAAGGCCATTCACCATCATTTCGCCCAGCGCATTCAGGGGTGGTATCAGGCTCTATGGAATCCCTTTATTCAAGCAGAGATCATGAAACCAGCCGACCTGGCAGGCTACCGCTCCTTCCCAGTCTATATCAGAGGATCACGTCACACACCGCCTGCCCCCGAGAGTCTTATTGATGCTATGGAATCTTTGGAGGGGTGTTTAGCCGAAGAGGAGAGCCCTGCAGTTAGAGCCGTTCTGGGGCATTATTTCCTCGTCTACATCCATCCCTATATGGATGGGAACGGTAGGATGGCCCGATTTGTGATGAACGCCATGCTAGCTTCCGGGGGCTACCCGTGGATCATTATTCGCACCACACGTCGTCAGCAGTACTTCCGTACCTTGGAGCAGGCGGACGTTGAGCAGAATATCGGGCCATTCACCCACTTCTTGCTCGAAGAGATGAGAGCTAGCTAACAGGGTTTACCCGAAACTGTCCCCTCTCCTATGATCCCCACCCTATGACAAGTGCGGAAGTAAAGCTCACGCCGATGATGGCCCAGTGGCAAGCCTGCAAGGAGACTGCGGGCGATGCCCTCCTCTTCTTCCGGATGGGCGACTTCTACGAGTGCTTTTATGGCGATGCGGAGAGGGCAGCCGATGTGCTGGAACTGGCCCTCACCAAGCGGCAAGAGATCCCAATGGCAGGCGTCCCCTGGCAGCAGCTCGAAGGGTATGTGGAACGGCTGATCGGCCAGGGGATCTCGGTTGCGATTGCCGAACAGGTAGAGGACCCCAAAGAGGCCAAAGGGCTGGTAAAGCGGGAGGTGGTCCGGATTGTAACGCCCGGAACGGGAGGCGCCGGCGAGCGGGAGAGCTGCTACCTAGCCTGCGTAGCACGGCTGGGACAGGTCTTTGGGATTGCCTACTGCGACCTGTCAACGGGCGAATTTCAGGTCTGTGAGGTGGAGAGCGAAGGGGAGCTGAGAGGTGAGCTCCACCGGATCGCCCCCAAAGAGCTCCTCCTGTCAGAAAAGATGGGCAGGCTTGCCGGCTGGAACGTGCCCAGAACGGTGCGGGGGGAGAGCCTGTTCGACCACCAACGGGCGGAGGAGCGGCTCCGGAGCCATTTCACGGTCCACACATTGGACAGCTTTGGGATGGGGGCGATGGGAGCCGCCGTTAAGGCAGCTGGCGCCCTTTTGCGCTACCTCGGGAGCGAGTTAAGGCACGACCTCTCCCACCTGATCCGGATTGCACCGTACAGAGTGGGCGCGTTCCTCTCCCTCGATCCGATCACGCAGAGAACGCTGGAGCTGACCGAGTCGACGGGCGGAAAGACGCTGCTAGAGGTTATCGATGAGACCAAAACGCCCATGGGCGGACGGCTGATGGTCCAGTGGCTCAAAGCGCCCCTGCTGAGCATCGGGGCGATTGAAGCGCGCCAGGAGCGGGTAAGTTTGCTGCTGGGCGCCCCACTGCCGGTTTTCAGGCAATTGCAGAGCGCGCTGGGAAAGGTCCGCGATCTGGAGCGGCTCACCATGCGGGTCTCCTCAGGCTATGTGACGCCTCGAGATTTTGCAACGCTCAGAAGCTCACTCTCCCAGCTCCCTCCCATTGGAGCAACCCTTAGCGCCCTCGGCTACCCCGACCCCTTTGATCCCCTGGAGGATGTGGCTCAGCTGCTCCAGGAGGCGATCGTCGATGAGCCGCCCGCCCGCCTCTCAGACGGCGGTGTGTTTAGAGAGAGCTACCATCCCCACCTGCCGACCCTCTGCTCGATGGGGGCCGATAGCGCCTCCTACCTGGCCGACTACCAGCAGCGGATGCGGGAGGAGACGGGCATTAAGACGCTCCGGGTCGGCTACAACCGGGTTTTCGGCTACTACCTCGAGATCAGCAAGGGGCAAGCTCATTTGGCGCCGGCCGGCTTTGTGCGGCGGCAAACGCTGGCCAATGCAGAGCGGTTTATCTCAGAGGAGCTGAAGGCATACGAGGAAAAGGCGCTGACCGCCAAGGATGAGCTGGCCAAGCTTGAGGGGGAGCTCTACTTAGAGCTGCGCAGGAGGGTGGCGCGGGAGACCCGCCGCCTCCTTGACACCGCCAAAACGATCGCCCAGATCGACTGCCTCCTCAGCTTTGCCCAGACGGCGAGGGAGCGGCGCTATGTCCGGCCGACGCTCAATGAAAGCGATGCCCTGTATATCGAGGGGGGGCGCCATCCGGTGGTCGAGGCGCAGATCGGCCCCGCTTTTGTTCCCAATGACGTTCGCCTCGATACAAAGGAGCATTCGCTGACGCTAATCACCGGCCCCAATATGGCGGGTAAATCGACCTACCTGCGCCAAACGGCTCTGATTACGCTGCTGGCCCAGGTCGGCAGCTATGTCCCTGCAACACGGGCCGAGATCGGCATCTGCGACAAGATCTTCACCCGGATTGGCGCCAGCGACAACCTCTCCGCCGGCCAGTCGACCTTTATGGTCGAGATGCAGGAGACGGCCAACATCCTCAATAATGCAACGGGCCGCTCGCTTATCCTGCTGGATGAGATTGGGCGGGGAACGAGCACCTACGATGGGATTTCGATCGCCTGGTCGGTCGCCGAGCATCTGCTGAGGCGGGCCAGGACCCTCTTTGCCACCCACTATTGGGAGCTGACCCGGCTCGAGGGGGTGGTCAACCTCCACGCTGCCGTCAGCGAAAAGGGGGGCGAGGTCCTCTTCCTCCACCGGGTGGAGCCGGGCCCAGGAGACAAGAGCTACGGGATCCACGTGGCCAAGTTAGCTGGCCTTCCCCTCACCTGTATTGCGCGCGCCGAGGAGATCCTAAAGACGCTGGAGCAGAATCAGGGGAGACCCACTAAGCGGCTAGGCAAGCGAGAGGCCGAGCAGCTCTTCCTTCTACCGGACCCACGCTAGGTAGCGATGGGTGAAAAGGGCGGGACCAGTCAGCCGCACCATAACCGCAGCTGCCAAGAGGGCGATGTCGGGTGAGCCAAGGTGGTTCCATTTGTCCCCTTCCTCGGGCTCCCAGGGTGAGGCATTTCGACCCACCCGGTAGAGCTCGTAGGCCAAAAGACCCGATGAAACAGGACGGGCAAGCAGGATCGGCTCTGCCTCTCGGAGAACTAGCCAAATAAGGGCATAGCGGGCGAGCCTGTACTTGAACTTGGTCTTGGGCACTTTGTCCGCGATATGGTCTTCCCGGTTGCCCCCTTTTATGGCTTGGGGGACAATCCGATTCAGACAGTAGAGGACCCAGGCCGTTGACAAAGGGGTCGCTTTTACCCCCTCAAAAACCCCTAAAGCCCCCTCTCGGACCAAAGCAACCACCCTCTCCATGCCCATTCTCCCCTTTTTTAGCTCACCCTTCTCTAACGACGAGCCGTTTTGTTTTCGCTGCCCTCAGCACCGCATAGGCGCTAAACAAGATCAGGCCACTGCCGATCACAAAGGTAAGCGAAACCGCCCCGTGTGCCACGAGGAGGCCGCCGAGAAGCGAGGCGGCCAGCCCCCTCACTCCAAGCATGATGTTGCTCGCGCTCGAGTAGGGGGTACTCTCCTCCTCTCCCGAGAAAAGGTCGGCAGCCAGGTGCCAACTCAGATCATCCCCTCCCCTCATCACCCCGTAGAAGAGATAGGCAATGAAGAGGGCAAAGGGCCACACCAGGGCGCCCAGCATAAAGAGAGGGACGAGCGCCGCCACCAAAAAGACGAGGGCACAGTAGTGGTAGAAATTGACCCGATTGAGCCAGTGGGCCCAGAGGCGACTCGTCGCCAAGTAGCCCACCCCCCGGCAGAGGGAGGTGGCGATCATCAGCTCCCCATAGCCGATCCAGGGGAACTGGAGGGCCGTCTCCGGAATCGCCCGCCGGGCCATCAAAAAGCCAAAACCCCCGACGAAGTAGATCCACTCAAACCGGAAGAAGTCGGGAGAGCGGCGGAAAAGGGAGAGGGCCTCCCTCCAAGGGCCTAGGAGGGCCGATCCGAGCGGCCTCTTTACCGCCCCTCCCCTCCCCATAGGGATCCTCGAGTTGAAATAGATGCTCAATACACTGAGCGCCCCTGCGCCGAAGAAGAGCCACCGCCAGCAGGAGACCTGGATATCGAGGAAGAGGGCGAGCAGGATAGGGAGGGCGATCTCTAGGCCGTAGGTGAGGACAAAGCCGCTCGAGAAGAGGAGGCTCCGTTGCTTGTGGGGGACATTTTGGCGCACCAGCTGGAGCCAGGCGGGGACCGCCCCCCTTACCGACATCATGTAGAGGGCGTAGGCCCCGATGTAGAACCAGGGGTGTCCCACAAACGGGAAGAGGAGGGCGGGGAGTTTCCCCACCGCTTCGATTCCGATGATGTTTGCCTTAAGGTGGACCCTCGGTGCCAGCGCACTCCAGTAGGAGGAGAGGAGGGCCATCGTGGGCCGTGCGGCCATCAGGAGGGTGATCTGGAGGGGGCTTGCCCCCACCTGCTTAACCAGGATCCAGACGAGCAGGCCGCAGTAGAGGGACCAGAGGGGGCCATCGAGTAGGCGCCCTATCAGGTAGTAGGCCCGTGTAGCCCTCTCTAGTTGCATAGGGTGACTACCTAACCCAGGTAAGGAAGCGGTGGATGAAGAGGCGGGGGCCAGACAGTCCAATGTAGGCGGCGAAGAGGAGGATCCCGATATCTTGAAAGCCAAGCCGGCTCCACCTGTCCCATGCCGTTGCCAACTCGGGGTCGGTTTCCGGCTGCCAGGGCGAGGCATTCTGCACAAGGCGAAAGCCCTCGTAGGCCAACAAGCCACCCGATACCGGCCTCGCTAGCAAATAAGGCTCAAGCTCCCGCACAACCAGCCAATAGGCACCCATGGCCCCTAGCGAAGTGAGAAACTCCCCTCGAACCCCCTCGTTAGAGGCTCGATTACCCCCCTGGATACCTCTCCAAGTCAGGCCACCCAAGAAAATGGTAGCTATCGCGATAGAAAAGGGACGGGCCTTCAGGATATCAACGGCCCCATCCCGAATAATGAGACTGAGCGCTCCTATCGTCATGGGTAAACCTCTCTAGCGATTTCGGGTCAATGATACTCCAATTGGGGATAAATGTTAATGGTAATAAATTTTTTCCTGCTATTGTCTTGGGGCCGCAACTCGATATACTCGGGGCATGCTTGATCTAGACCGTTACCCTACCGACCCGGGCGTCTACCTGATGCGCAATCAGAAGGGCGCCGTCCTCTACGTCGGGAAGGCCAACAACCTCCGCAGCCGCCTCCGTCAATACTTTTCTGGACAAGACACCCGCCCTCAGATCCCCGCCCTCTTAAAGCGGATCGAGGCGATCGAGACGATTGTGGTTGCCTCGGAGAAGGAGGCCCTCCTCCTCGAAAATACCCTGATCAAGGAGCACCAGCCCCGCTACAATGTCCTCCTCAAGGATGACAAGGGGTACATCAGTCTCAAGATCACCACCAAGCACGCCTGGCCGATGATCCAGCTCGTCCGCTACAAGGGCAAACCTAAAGCCGACGGCCTCTACTTTGGCCCCTACACCAGCACCTACGCGGCCAAGCAGATGCTCGAGCTGCTGATCCGCCTCTTCCCCCTTCGCCGCTGCACCGATGCTGAGCTTAAGAGGCGGACAAGACCCTGCCTCCTCTACCAGATCAAGCGGTGTGTCGCCCCTTGCGTTGGCCGCTGCTCGCGCGAGGAGTACGATGCCATTGTCAAACGGACGGTCCGGTTCCTCCAGGGCAAAGATCGGGAGGTTCTTGCGGAGCTCAAGACCGAGATGGAGAGGGCCTCCGAAAAATTGGACTTTGAGCGGGCGGGCGACCTCTACAAGACGATCCAGTATATCGAGCGGTGCACCGAGGAGCAGCGGGTCGATCTGGGAGGCGCTATCGACCGGGATGTCTTGGGCCTCTACCGGGAGGGGGACGAGGTCACCCTGAGTCAGATCCGTTTCCGCAATGGCAAATTAGTCGGTGCCCACCACAACACCTTCTCGAATGTGATCGAAGAGGATGAGGAGCTGCTCACCTCCTTTATCCTCCAGCAGTATCGCGAGCTCGAGCCAGAATGTCAGGAGCTGCTCGTCCCCCTTCCCCTCTCCGACACCCTCAGCGAGATCCTTTCAGAGGGGCGCAAGAAGCGGTTTA
The DNA here is from genome assembly GCA_050250135.1 of Parachlamydiales bacterium. Lineage (GTDB taxonomy): Bacteria > Chlamydiota > Chlamydiia > Chlamydiales > JAFEGQ01 > JBFWPF01. The sequence continues at coordinate 12,134 of JBFWPF010000007.1, forward strand.
CCGTTCACCACCCGACGCGGGGGGACAAGAAAAAGCTCCTTGAGCTAGCCGCCAAGAACGCCGAGTCGAACTTCCATCAGGAGCGGGATCTCAAAGCGGTCCGCGAAAAAACCCTCATCGAGCTGCAGGAGGAGGCAGGCCTGGCCAACTACCCCCGCCGGATCGAGTGCTTTGACACCTCCCACCTCAGGGGCGGGCAGCCCGTTGCCACCATGGTCGCCTTTACCGATGGGGAGAAGGACTCCGCCCGCTACCGGAAGTACAAGATCGAGACGGCCCACCAGGGAGATGACTACGCCGCCATGCGGGAGGTGCTGACCCGCCGTTTAACCCGCGGCAAAAAAGAGGATGATCTTCCCGACCTGCTGATCGTCGACGGCGGCAAAGGGCACCTCAACCTTGCCCTAGAGGTGCTCCAACAGCTCGACATCATCACCGTCGACCTTCTGGGCCTGGCTAAAGAGAAGGGGCGGCACGATAAGGGGATGAGCCTTGAGCAGCTCTTTCTCCCCGACAAAACGCTAGAGCTCTCTCCCCGCTCTCCCGTTCTGTTTCTCCTCCAGAAGATCCGCGATGAGGCGCACAGAACGGCGATCGCCTTTCATCGGAAGCGGCGCTCCAAGGAGACCCTTAGAAACCCGCTCGACAATGTGCCAGGGATTGGGCCCAAGAAGCGGAAGGCCCTTCTCAAGCATTTTGGGAGCGCTTCCCGTGTCTTTTCTGCCACTCAAGAGGAGCTGGCCGAAGTGCCAGGGATCACGAGGCGGGATGTGGAGACTCTGCTTGCAGCTCGTCCAACGTAAAACTCCATTTACTCGACTTTCGTGTCTTCAAATACTCGGATTTAGCGCTAACCATTACTCGGATTTAGTGCGATCCGCCGTTTTATCTCATTACAATCCAGTAAGTTAAATCCGTGTGGTGAGCTATTGTCCCGAGGGCGCGGCAGGCGGTGGTTTGTCGCCATTTACTCGAACTTCGTGTGCGCATTTACTCGACTTTTGTGTTCGCTCGAGCACCATCCCGCCTATTTTGAACAGATTACACTTTCCGTTAACGTCCAAGATGGTGATCTCCATAGGCTAAGCCGACTCTATTGGCAGAGCAGTAACTTCTGAACAGAAACCGCGCTTTAGACTACCAGCTCGATTTGGTGACGCCAGGGATGAGCCCCATGGAGGCCATCTCCCGGAAACAGATACGGGAGAGCTTGAACTTCCGCATATAGCCCTTAGGGCGGCCCGTTAGCTGACAGCGATTCTTGAGGCGAGAAGGAGAGGTGTCACGGGGCATCTTATTGAGGGCAATCCGAGCCGACTCCCGCTCCTCACCACTCACGTGGGGATTCTTAACGGTCTCGCGAAGCCTCTTCCGCTTCTCAAAATGGCGGGCAACCATCGCCTCACGCCGCTTCTGCTTCTCTACTGCCGACTTCTTTGCCATCTCGACTACCTCTTACGTGCCGGTCCCTTCTGCCGCTGCTTGCGGTTGGGATCCTTCTTGTTGATCACATAGACCACACCCCGTCTCCGGACAATCTTGTCCCCTTTAGAGGGGTCTGCGGTAACTGAAGCCCGGTTCTTCATGGGGCGTCTCCTACATCACTTACTGGAATGGCGGGACTATAGGGGATAGGGCCTTTCTGATCAACCCCCTTTGTTCAACAATTGGGTTAACAGGGCCTGGAGGTACCCCTCGGGGTCGGTCGGCCCGTGGCGGAGGAGCTCCCGATCCTCCAGGAGATAGCGGGAGAGCTGCTTGAGTTTGTTAAGCTGCGTTTTGAGGGGGGCCTCTTGAAGGTTCTGGTGGTAGGTGGTCAGGAAGCGGGCATAGTCCCGGCCGATGGGGTCGCGGGCCTCCCGGAAGATCCAGGGGTTAGCGACCGCCCCCCTCCCGATCATCACCCCGTCACACCCGGTCTCCTCGACCATCCTAAAAATATCTTTAGGGGCCTTAACGTCGCCCGAGCCGATAACGGGAATTTTGAGCCGTACCTTGGCCCGGGCGATCAGGGACCAGTCAGCGGGGGGCCCATACCCCTCCCGTTTGGTCCGGGGGTGGAGGGTGAGGTGGGAGGCGCCGCTCTCCTCGGCCGCGGCCAGGATCTCATCGAAGAGGGAGGTGTCGTCGTAGCCCGAGCGGATCTTGATTGTAAAGGGGACCCGAATCGTCTGTCTCATGGCAGTGGCGATCGTGCAGAGCTGGCGGGGATCTTTGAGGAGGGTGGAGCCCGCTCCCCTGCCGGTCACGGTGTTGGAGGGGCAGCCGCAGTTAAGCTCTATCCGGGGGGCCCCTCTCCGCTCGAGCTCGGCGGCCATCTCGGCCATCAGGAGGGGATCGCTCCCCATCACCTGGGCGGCGAGGGGGATGGGGGCGGTCTCGAGGGGGTCGTAGACCCGGGCGAGGCTCTTGATATGGGCACTCTTGGGGACCCGGATAAACTCGGTGGTCGCCTCATCAAAGCCCCCAATTTGGGCAATGGCTTTGCGGAAAGGGCGGTCCCCAAGGCCTTCCATGGGAGCAAGGTAATACTTGATTTGCTTCATCGGACTAAAAGAGCATCGCCTACCGGTTTTTCCCAAGAGAAAAGGGTGCAGGGTTGATTGACCACCTGGCCACGAATGACCAGCGTTGAGGAACTCCCCCCATCCAGGTTAAGGGCATTCCGACAACCAAGGTCGAGGAGGAGGAGGGTGAGCTCCTTCAAGGTGAGCCCCTCGCTGAAGCCGGGCTGACTCCCGTCGACCACTAGCAGAAGGCGGGTCCCATCCCAAAGCTCCCCGATCGCCGTCCTGGCATGGCGCCCCGAAATGAAGGTAGGATTGGTGATCGCCTCACCGGTATAATCCCAAATAGGCTGCCCCTCCCGAATGAGTAGGGGAGTGCCCTGGAGGACATTGGGATAGAGGGACCAGATCTCAGTGGGCAGACCAGGGGCAAAGTGGATCCTCTCACCCTCCCAGCCGACAGCTCCCCTGGGCAAATGGGGAAGGGCGATCCACTCCCCTTCCCGCTTCAAGCCACCTGCCGGGCTCCCGTCCTCCTTGAAGAAGCCCCCGTTAACCCCAGCGAGAGCCTCTGCCGCCAGAGCTGAAACCGGCGCCCTCCCTTCGGCCACCGCTATCGAGAGCCGCTCCCCCCCTTCCAGCAGCAGAAGGTGGACCGACTGGGGCCCTTCGAGGGTGAAGTGGGCGTACTGAAACGCACTAAGGGGGAGGGAAAAAAGAATGAGAAAGCGGAACATCTAAGCGGAATGTTTTTTTAGGCGGGGCCCCTTCGGCGTGTCTTCGACCAGGTAGCCCTGGGCGAGGATTTTATCACGAAGGGTGTCGGCCAGCGAGAAGTTTTTGGCCTTGCGGGCGGCCTCCCGCTCGTGAGCCATCTCCTGGAGCTCCTTAGGGGCCTCCTCCTCTTCCATGGGGATCACGTCGAGGAACCGGTTGATCTCCTGAAGGGCACTTAGGGCCGCCTGGGCCTCCTTCCGGCTGACCGTGCCGGCGTCGAGGAGGGCGTTGGCCTCGCGGACAAAGTCGAATAGGACCGCCATAGCCGCTGAGACGTTGAGGTCCTCGGCGAGGGCGGCCTTGAAGTTCTCTACCATTTTGGCCGCGTCGAGCCCTGCTCCCCCATCCCCTTCGGTCTCCCGCAGGCGGCGGGCGAAGGCGCTGAGCCGCTCGAGGGCGTGACGGGCCCCCATCATCCCCTCAAAGGTAAAGTTGAGCTGCATCCGGTAGTGGGAGTTGAGGAGGAGGTAGCGGACTTCGGCGCCGGTATACCCTTTCTCTAGGAGCTGCCGGAGGGTGTAGAAGTTGCCAAGGCTCTTCGACATCTTCTTCCCTTCGACGATCAGGTGCTCGGAGTGGGCCCAGTGGTTGACAAAGGTCTTGCCGGTGCACCCCTCCGACTGGGCGATCTCATTTTCGTGGTGGGGGAAGAGGTTGTCGATCCCGCCGCAGTGGAGGTCGACGGTGTCGCCCAAAAGCTCAAGAGCCATGGTGGAGCACTCCATATGCCACCCTGGCCGCCCTTTGCCAAAGGGGCTCTCCCAAAAGATCTCCCCATCCCGCTTGGGGTCGTAGGCCTTCCAGAGGACAAAGTCGGAGACACTCTCCCGTTCATACTCGTCGTGGGCGACCCGCTCTGAGGCCCCGGCTTGGAGCTGGTCGAGATCGAGGTGGGAGAGGGCGCCATACGCGGGGAAGCTCTCGACGGAAAAGTAGACGCTCCCATCGGGCTCCTGATAAGCATATCCCCTCTCGATCAGCTGCTGGATCCGCTCACACATCTTGGGAATGTAATCGGTCGCTTTCGGGTAGTGGTGGGCCGGCTGGATCCGGAGCGTTTTGAGATCTTCGAAGAAGGCGTCGATGAAGGGCTGGGTAAATTCACCGAGCCCTTTCTTTTCGGCGATAGCCCCTTTGATCGTCTTGTCGTCGACGTCGGTGAGGTTCATCACTTGGGTCACCTTGTAGCCAAGCCACTCGAGGGTGCGTCTCAGAAGGTCCTCGAAGACATAGGTGCGGAAGTTGCCGATGTGGGCGTAGGAGTAGACGGTGGGGCCGCAGGTGTAGAGGGTGAGGCTCTTTTTGCCGAGGCGGCCGATCGCCTCCGCCTGCCGGGTCTTCGAGTTGTAGAGGGTTAGGTCCATAAGCGGGATCCTAGCAAGTTGAAAAAAAAGGGGCTAGGTCCTAAGTTTGTTTTTTGGAGGTGGGACGATGAAACGGGCACTATTGATCGGGCTGGTAGCGGTGTGTGGGACCCTTTTTGGGGAGGGGCGGTGTGTCGAGTATGGGGGAGAGTTTCTAGCTCTGCGACCGACGACCTGTGACTTCCCCTACGTGATCCGCGATCCAAGGACCCTCGTAGCATCCGGAGTTTTAGAGGAGCTGCCACAAGGGGCTGCCATCTCAATCGATCCCGAGTATGCGATCGGCTTCCGCCTCTACACAACGACCCTCTTCTGTTGGGGTACCGCCGATATCCGAGTTGACTACGCCCATCTCTACACCAGCCAAAATGGGCGGGTTGAACTAGTAGACGAGGGCTCTCTCTGGCCGGTCCCAAGCCCTCCTGCTACTGACCCGGCACCGGTCACGGTTAGTGCCGTACCAACCGATCCACTCCCTCTGTTTAGGGCGAATGCGCAGCGAGTCTGGGATGCAGGCAATGTAGAACTCGGCAGAAGGGGCTGCAAGTGCAATGCCCAGTGGCGCCTGTTTGGAGGGATTCATATTGTATCGCTCCAGGATCGGTTCGTCCTTCGAGACGAAGGGAAGTTGGCTGTCGTTCCAGGACTCCCCATCAGGCGAATACTGCGATTCGAAGATCTTTCTCTGTTGGCTAGATCGTGGGGCGCCGGGCCCAGGCTAGGGGGAGAATTCACCCAAACCCTCTGCTGGGGAATTGGCGTGACGGGAAAGGTAGGGGTAGGCCTGCTGGCAGGCGAGCGGGAAGATACTTCCCTAGACTCCCTTCAGTTTACCTTCTTTCAAACGGGCTTCCCCCCCTCCTTTGAGACATTCCAAGACCTCAATGTGAAGGGGGGAAAGCGGGCCCACCTCTTCCCCGAGATCGACGCGCGGCTTGGGCTCACCTATAGCTTGTGTCTGTGCGGCGCCAAGCTGACCGCTGAAGCGGGGTATGAGTTTACTAGCTATATCAATGCCCTCGCCCGCCGTTCGTTCAATGACCAGCGGGCCACCTTGCAGACCGACTGCTACAGCTTCAACCTAAATGGATTCTACGCGGGTCTTAAGCTTCAGATCTGATCTTGGAGCGCTCTGAAGTTGACTTTGCCGGTGCCTAAGAGGGGCATTTCGTCTACCTTGTGGAACTGGGCGAGGCGGGCGAGGTTGCTAAAGCCGGCCTCCTGGAGGGTCTTGTTCGCAAGCTCGAGCGATAGGATCCGGTCGGAGAAGAGGTGGAGGACCGGTTTTTTCCCCTCCTCCTCTTTGGCGATCACAGTGAAGGTCCCCCCTTCGGGAACGATTTTCTCAAGCTCTGACTCTAAGGCAGGGAGGCTGATCATCTCGCCGCCGATCTTGACAAAGCGCTTGAGGCGGCCGGCGATAGTGAGGTAGCCCTCGGCATCGAGGTAGCCAAGGTCGCCCGAGTTGTACCACCGCTTGTCGCTAAGGTAGAGGAAGGGATCCCGCTCTGAGTTGAGGTAGCCGCTAAAGACACCGGGGCCGCTGATCAGGATAAGGCCGGTCTGGCCGGTGGGGAGGGGCTCATGCGTTTCGGGATGGAGGATCAGGAGCTCCACTCCAGGGATGGGAGGGCCCACTCCCCTTCTCGGCTTGCCAGGGCGGTTGACGGTGACCAGGGGGCTACACTCGGTAATGCCGTACCCTTCGAGGAGGTGGGGATCGCCGGGGAGTTTCGATACCGCTTCAAAGAGGGCCTCGGGAGCCTTTTCGGCGCCGCAGATGAGCTCCCACAGGGAGGCTAGCTGCTCCGGTTTGGCGGTGCGGAGGAGGTCGCGGAGAAAGGTGGGAGCCGAGTAGATCACGGTGGGGCGGTAGGCGGCAAAGAGGCGGGCAAGTTCGCGGGAGTCGGTGGGGTTGGGGGAAAAGAGGACCTTGCCGCCCGTGAGGAGGGGAAGGAGGGTCGCGATCGAAAAGCCGAGCGAATGAAAAGGGGGGAGGATGCTGAGCAGGGAGTCCTCGCCGGTGTAGTGGACGCAGGAGTAGCCGGAGCGCTGGTTGGAGAGGAGGTTGTGGTGGGAGAGGGGAACCCCTTTGGGGATCGCCTCGGTGCCGCTGGTGAAGAGGAGGACTGCGGTCGACTGCGGATCGGTTTTGTCGATGCCGAGCCTCTTTAGGAGGGGCTGTGCTTTTAGGCGGGAGGCGCGGTAGGCCTTCCAAAGGTGAGAGGGGCGGAGTTTTCCCATTAGCTCTTCAAGGGGGAGAATCGCCTCATGGAGGGGGGTCAGGTCGGCCCCCTCCATCCGGTCGAGAAAGGCCCAGGAGCTGAGGACTACGGTCAGGTTGCTGAGCGCCTTCACATGGTCGAGGCTCCGCCGGCCGAGGGTCCAGTTGAGCATCACCGGGACCTTACCGGCAAGGGTGCAGGCGAGGATCAGCGTGGCGCAGGCGACCGAGGCGGGAAGGAGGATCCCTATCCGCTCCCCCGGCATCCCCGTCAGCATCTCGGCGAGGAGGAGGGCCCGCCGTTTAAAGGTCGAGTAGGTCCGCACCCCCGAGCGGGTATCGCCGCAGCAGATGGCATGGCCCATCCGGTCGCAGGTATGGAGAAAGACCTCACCGATCGTCTCCCCTTCGGGAAAGAGGGGCGGGAGTCGCCCTTTTTCCCACCACGATTTGGGAGCCTCAGCCTCCTCCCCCTCGGGCTCTGCGCCGATGCCGGCAGCCAGGGCCATCACGGCGCCGACGGTGAGGAGGTCGAGGCTTGAAGGGGGGGCAATTCCCCTCTCCTCCCGCTCGAGGGCAAAGACCAACTCCGCAATGTCGAGGGAGTCGAGCCCTAGGTCGACCATGAGGTGCTTTTCGGGGGTGATCTCCTCTTCGGGGCGCTTGGCGAGTTTGGCCAATTCGTGTCGGACCTTATGCTGGATGGCGGGGGGCACCTGAGAGAGGTCGGCCTCGATATAGGGGCGGTCGTAGGTCATCTCGGGGAGCTTAGCGCTCCAGGCGCTGTAGGGAACGAGGGTGAGGGGCTCGGGCTCGGGGCTGTTGTACCACTCCTCGAGGGCCCGGTTGAAGGCCTCGTTGGTCGGCTGGTTGAGTAGGGAGGGGTCGGCCTGAGCCAGTTCGATGGTAACGGTGCGGCGGGGGGTAAAGAGAAGTAAATTCTTCAGTATAGTTTTAAAGCCCAAGCCAAAGCCGCGGCCGAGGGTGGGCTGCTTGCCCGTCTGGCCCCAGCCGAAGATCGAGCCCCAGAGGCCCCGGGTCCGGACCAAGATCACCTTGGCTGGGTCCCTCCCCTGCACCCTTTCGTAGACCCCAAAGGTGCCACCGAGCCGCTCCTCGGCCATCCGCTTAAGGCGGCCTGCTGGGTAGATCAGGAAGTTGTCCCCCTGGGCGAGCCCCTCATCGATCCGTTGGAAGGCCTGCTGGGAGCGCATCTCCTTGTAGCTGTTCGTCCCCTTTACAAAGGCGGGGATGGGGACGGCCCGGGCCAGCCAGGTGAAGAGGGTATGGAGGCCCGGAATATAGAAAATGTACTCGGTGATGAGGGGGCGGACCTCCCATTTCGGCCAGAGGTAGGCGGAGAGGATAACCGGGTCGATAAGGGCCGGGTGGTTGGGAAGGAAGAGGAGCCCCCCCTCTTTGGGGACCTGGTCTAGGCCAACCCACTTCACCCGGTAGCGCAAGGCGAGGATCCACCGGACAAGATGGCTGGCTAAAATCCCAACGAGTTTACGCATGGGCGAGGTCACTCCTTGGATTTTTTACCACAGAGAGCAGAAAGAGAGGGTCCTTGCGGCTTCCCGCGGGGAGCAGGCTCGTAGGGCCATCCCATAGGGATGGTCCTACACCTCTGTGCTTCTCTGTGCTCTCTGTGGTAAAAATATACCCACTCCGCTCTAGCTAGACCTCCCTTCTTATTAGCACCTGCTTCCATACAGTAGCAAGGAGGAGGGCCTTGAGGAAATCGCCGATGAGGAAGGGGTAGAGCCCCAACGCCAGCGCCCTCTCCCAACCGACATAGTGGGAGAGGTGGAACAGGCCGCCGGGAAAGACGGCCAGGGAACCGAGGAGGGTCGCCAGAAAGATCCGCGCACCATCCCGCTGCCCGTAACCGAGGAGGCCAGCGACGAGAGTGACGAGGGGGTAGCTGAGGAGGTAGCCCCCCGTGGGGCCGATGAGGGGGAGTAAACCCCTTGCACCGCCCGAGTAGACCGGAAGGCCCATCGCCCCTTCAGCCAGCCAAAGGAGTGAGGCCGCAAGGCCCCGCTTCGGCCCAAGCATCACGCCGACAAGGGCGGCAACGCTCACCTGCAGGACAATCGGCACGGGAGAGAAAGGGAGCGGTATCTTAACTAGGCCGCAGGCGGCTAACAGGGCTGAGCCCCAAACCACCACTAGAATATTGAATAGGATTCGATGCTGGTTCTTGATTCGGTGTAAGAGTTCCATGGGGCCTCCTTATCGGAATCAGGATAGGAGATCGGCCACCTTTTGGCAAATCTCCTTGGACCCTTCAAAGGTAAGGCGCTTTTTTGCTTCAGGGAGGGTCAGCCACTCCCCTTGCTGGATTTCGGCCTGTTGCAAGCGGGCCTCTCCGGAGACTTCGGCGAGGAAGTAGGTGACCCGCTTCTCCCCCTTCTCATAGATATAGTGGTCGTAAAGGGGGGTATCGGATAGGAAGCGCTCTACCCGAAGACCGGTCTCCTCAAGGAGTTCCCGAATGGCGCTCTGCTTGGGGGTTTCGCCCGGCTCGGCATGCCCCTTAGGAAAACCCCAATGCCCTTTCTGATGGTGGACGAGGTAGGTCTCCCACTGCTGCGCCTTGCGGAGGGGGATGATCCCAAAGGACTCCTCCACTACTTGCGGTAGCCGCTGAGGAGGATCGCCGCGTTGTGGCCCCCAAAACCGAAGGAGTTCTTGAGGGCGACATCAACCTGATGGTCGACAGCACCGCCTCTACAGGTGTCGATCCCGACCTCCTCTGGATCCTCAATATTGATGGTGGGATGGAGCCGGTTTCGCTCGATAGCTTTTAGGGTGACGATCAACTCGAGAGCGGCAGCACCCCCGAGGGCATGGCCGATCATCGACTTGGTCCCGTTCATTTTGACATGGCGGGTATCTTCAGGGAGTGCCCCCCGGATCCCCGCTACCTCAGCCATATCTCCCATCGGAGTTGAGGTAGCGTGAGCATTGACATAGTTGATCCGTTTGCGGTCGATCCCCGCCTGGTCGATGGCGAGGTTGATGCAGTCGGTGATCCCCGAGCCGTCGGGGCGGATATTGGTCATATGGTAGGCGTCGCAATTGACCGCGCCGCCTAGGTATTCCCCGAGGATGGGAGCCCCCCGCTTAAGCGCATGCTCAAGCTCTTCAAGGACGAGGACACCGCACCCTTCACCGAGGACAAAGCCATCCCGCGTCTTACACCAGGGACGGGAGGCCTTCTGGGGGGTCTCGTTCCGCTCGGAGAGGGCGTGCAGGGCCACAAAGCCGGCGATGGTGATCCGGTTCTGGGTCGCCTCACAACCGCCACAAATCATCACGTCGGCGTCGCCCACACGGATGTGATTGGCCGCCGAGATGACACTGTGAGCCCCTGTTGCACAGGCGGTCGAAATCGAGTAGTTGGGTCCGCGGAAGTCCAGATCGGTGGCCAGCAGACCACTTCCCATGTTGGTGATGATGTAGGGAACGAAGAAGGGGGTTACGCGGCGCACTCCCCGATCGTGAAGGGTCGCAACCCCCTCATGGTACATCTTCATCCCCCCCATCCCCGATCCGATCAGAACCCCACACCGCCTCCTATCCAGGGCCTCAAGGGTCGCCCCGGTCAGGCCCGCCGATTCGGCCGCCCGCTTTCCAGCATAAAGGATAAAATTGATGTAGGGGTCGGCCCGGCGGAGCTGCTTTTTCTCCACATACCCTTCAGGATCAAAATCGGATACCCACGCAGCGAACTTAGTAGGGAGATCATCGGTCTGGAACTCATTGATCAGGTTGACCCCACTCTTGCCCGCTAGGAGCTGATCGTAGAAGTGATCGGGATCGGAGCCAAAGCAGGAGGTGAGCCCCATTCCAGTGATGACAACACGGCGTCTCTTCATCGGTTCCTCAATAAAACTTTATTCCCACCATTATACCCTACTGGCCAGGTTTAGGTCGACCATCTTCCCCTCCTGCCAGACCCGTTCGAGGCCATACCGCTCCCGCAACTGGGCCGAAAAGAGGTGGACGACCACCTGCCAGCAGTCGACCACGACCCAGTCAAGATTTTGCTCCCCTTCCACAGCCGCAAGCTCAATCCCCTCTTTATCAAGCACCTCCAAAACCGCCTTTTTGAGGGCTCGGAGGTGAGGGGGGCTCGTCCCATCGGCAATGACAAAGTAGTCGGTCATCGAGTTGACCTCGCGAACATCGAGGGCGAGAACATTCCCCCCCTTTTTGTCGTAGAGTGCCTTGGCAATAGCCTTAACCAATTTGAGGGCGGAGGGGCGTTTATCCATTAAATTTTTTTATACAAATTGTGCTGAGCAATGTAGTCGATTACGGGGGGCGGGAGGAGGCTACGGCAGTCCCCTCCCTGAGCGATCCGCTTCCGAATCGCCGTTGCGGTGATGTCGACCGTCTCCATCTCGCAGTAGCCCGCTTGAGCCGCCCGATCGATCGTCTCCTCTCCTGTTTTTGGCAGCAGGTGGCCATAGATCCGCTGGCCGACGAGGAGGGTGGTCCTCTCCAAGATCTCATGGATCCCCTCCCAGTCCGGTAGAGTGGGAACGAGCTCATCGGCGATCAGGAGGGCAAACCGCTCTTTGGGGTAGCGCCCGGTCAACTCCCTTACGGTGTCGACGGTGTAGCTTGGCCCCTCCCGCTCTAGCTCTCCCGTGTAGAGTTGGAAGTGGGGGTAGCCGGCAATGGCTAGCTCGACCATCCGTTTCCGATGCTCGGCCTCGGCAGGAGGGCTCTCTTGCTTGTGGGGGGAGAGGCGGGCCGGGATAAACCAGACCTCCTTGAGGTGGCGCCGGGCCTGGATCTCCTGTGCGATGTGGAGATGGCCAAAATGGATCGGGTCAAAAGTGCCGCCGAGTAAGCCTATCATACAGCGGGGGGATCTTGCCTAAGGAGGCCTATCTTTGCAACCCGTTTAGGCGGGATTCGATTTGGGAGATGGCGGTGTCGATAAAGGAGAGTTTCTCCCGCTCCTCTCGGATCCGCCCATCGATTTTGAGGGCCAGGTCGAAGTCGAGGCCCGATCCTCCGGCCTCTTTCCGCAGGGTCTCTAAGGCCTCCTTAATCCCCTGCCGCCGGTTTCGCTTCCGCTCGAGGACCATCTCTAAGCGCGAGGCGACATCGGGGTGGTCATCGGGGGTGTTGAGGAAGGCGTTCTCCTCAGCATCGACCATCAGGTCGGCCACCTTCCCTAACGCGCTCAGGAGCCCCTTCCGTTCGTTGCCTACCAGTTCGGCCTCTCCGATCTCTTTTGAGAGGGTCTCCCTCCGCTCCGCCAGCTCATCGCCGGTTAGGTGGCGCCCCTCTTCGATGAGGGCGTCGATCTTACCTCGGAGGGCTTCCGACCGCTCTCGGCTCGCCTCTTCCCGCTCCTTGCGGAGCCGCTGCTCCTCTTCGGCCGCAGCCCGCTTGGCCGCCGCCGCCTCTTTAGCCACAGCCCGCCGCTCCCGCTCCTCTTCCTGACGCCCCCTCTCGGCCGACCGGATCCTATCCCAGCAGGTGCTGAGGGCAAGGCGCACCTCTTTAAAGGCGGCGCTTGTCAGGGTAATCTCTTTGGCAAAGGATTGCAGAGCCTTGATCTCGTTCTTGAGGACATAGAAGGGGGCGCTCCACCGCCCCTCCTCCTCACAGCACCCCTCAACAAACCGGGAGACGACCCCCAAAAAGCGCTCGCTGATCTCCTCAAGCCGCTCCTTCCGCTTGGGGAAGGCCCGATCGCCTAGGGCGCTCAGCCGCTTGATCAGGGCATTTTTCTCCCTCATCCTCATCTCGGTCGCCACCAGCTCCTTCCGCAGCGCCATCAGCCGCCCGGTCCACTGACTCAATAGGGCCAGCTCGGCCTGGAGCCCCTCCAAGGCCGGCCCTTCTCGCTTCAACGTATGAGAACCAAAGGTGGCAAGCCCCGCCGGCTCAATCGGCCGCTCCATCTCCGCCTCGATGGCATCGAGGGCAAGGCCGATCTGCTCTGCAGCAAAGGCGGCCTTCTCCCCCATCAGGTCGCTCAGCATCCGCGCCTCTTGGGAGAGGTCCCGATACTGTTGCCAAAGGAGGGCCCGCACGGCTGGATGGATCCCCTCTTTGAACAGGGGGACACACCGCTCCCTCGCCTCCCAAAAAAGCTTGAAATGCGGGGCGCTACTCTGCTCGATCGCTCCCCGCATCTTGTCCAGGAGGCAGCGGAGCCGCTCTTCATTTGTCGCCAATGCCGCCAGGGCCTCATCCAGTTTCGGGTCTTCCATATCTGTACGATAGGAGAGTCGCCATTTCCCGGCTAGATTTGCTCAATAAAAGGGGCTTTCCCTATCTTGTGCCCATGTCAAAACGCCTTTCCATTGAAGAGGGAATCCGCCTCCTTACCGAAGCTCCACTAGAGGAACTTAGGGAGCGGGCGGTTGCCCTCCGCAACGCCCGAAATCCCCCCAAACGGGTCACCTTCGTCCTCGACTCCAATCCTAACTACACCAACCTCTGCAACGCCGACTGCTCCTTCTGCGCCTTCTACCGGCACAGCGGCGCTAAGGATGCTTATCAGAAGAACCTGGAAGAGTCGCTAGAGCATGTCGCCCTCGCTGCCGAGGCTGGGTGCAGCACCGTCATGTTTCAAGGGGGGCTTGCCGACTACCCCCTCTCCTTCTACACAAGCCTTGTCCGCGAAACCCTCTCCCGCTACCCCACGATCTATCCCCACTACTTTACCGCCCCCGAGATCTGGAACTGCGCCCGCGTCAACAATCTCTCCATCCGCGACGTCCTGGAGGCCCTCTACGACGCCGGCCAGCGCTCCCTTCCTGGAGGCGGCGCCGAGATCCTCACCGAGCGGGTCCGCACCCAAATCTCCCCGAAAAAGATGGCCCCTGGCGCCTGGATCGAGATCCACAAAACGGCCCACCAGATCGGGATGCGCAGCACAGCGACCATGATGTATGGCCACGTTGAAGAGGCGCGCGATATCGTTGAACACCTCGATACCCTCCGCAGCGCCCAGGACGAAATTCCTGGTTTTACCGCCTTTATCCCCTGGAGCTACAAAAGAGAGAGAACGGCATTGCGCCGCAAGGTCAAACACTGGGCTGGCCTCGACGTCTACCTCCGGATTCTCGCCTTTTCTCGGATCTACCTCGACAATTTTGACCACATCCAATTTTCCCCCATTTTTGAGGGGCTGGAGGGGCAAAAGGCGATCCATTATGGCGCCGATGATGCAGGGGGTATCGTCCTCGAAGAGAATGTCCACCGGGCGACCGGCTTCAACCTCTTCAAAGCGCGCGCTGATGAGATGATCGGCTGGATCCGCTCTGCCGGCTACGAGCCAGCCGAGCGCAATCCCCTCTACGAAATACTCCGCACCTTTGAAAACTATCAGGCACCTGAGAGAAACCCCCTGGCACTCGCATGACGCCCTGCCGTCGGTATTTTCGCAGATCACCCTCCCGATTTTAGCTTTTTCTCAAGAGCCTTGAGCTGCTGCCAATAGGTCGTCAGGTTAACGGTTCGTTCAGAGGAGACGCGGTCGCTAGCCTCCTTTAGGGTGAGCTTCTCCACTACCATCAGGTAGACGACGGCAAGGGTCGGGCTCCGCATCTCCCCAAGCCCGCAGTGAATCAAGATCCCCTTCCGTACAGAGCCCAGGAAGGTTTGTGCCGGACCAAAATCATTTAGTAGATTCGAGAACTCAGAGTCAGAAACCTTCAGGCGGTTGAAGGCACCGGAAAACGTTTTGCAAAGGCATAGGGAATTCAAGCACATGATATGGGTGACCTGTGCCGTTGTGAGGTCTTTTTCCAGGGGGGGGGATCCGAAATAGAGCCCTGGGCCAAAGGAAAAGAGGGGAGATTCCTGCTCGACCTTTTTTTTGCGGAGCAGGAGGTCATCACTTGTGGAGTGGACCCTTGGCAATTCCATTAGCCTCTGATTGTGGGCTGCAGCGGCGAATAAGGGCAAGTCGGCGCTAGCTCATCCGCCAGTCTTGGACCATCATGTCGACGAGGACCTCGATGTCGTAGGCGTCGGCGTCGAGCCACTTGAAGAGAGGCTCCTTCCGAAACCAGGTGAACTGCCGCTTCACATAGCGGCGGGAGGCCGTTTTGAAGCTCTGCATAAACCGCTCATAGTCGGCGGGGGTCCGTCGGGAGTCGAGGTACTCAATGGCTTGACGGTAGCCGATCGACTGGGAGGCAGAACGGTTTTCCCGAAGCCCCTTTGACAGGAGCCTCTCTACCTCTTCGAGGAGGCCAGCTTGGACCATCTCCTCACACCGCTCCTCCACCCGCTGATAGAGGAGATCCCGCTGCCGGCACAAAAACCAGCACCGAAAGTCCCCTTGAACAAGGGGGGCCCGCCCCCGCCACGAAAACTGGCTAACCGGGCCTCCCGTTAGAGAGATAATCTCGAGGGCACGGACAATCTTCTGCCGATCGGTCGGGGTGATGGTCTCGGCATAGTCGGGGTCGATTTGGACCAGCCGGTTATACATCTCGTCGGCGCCGCGGATATCGATCTCCGCCTCAAACTGCTGCCGAAGGGCAGGAACCGAAGGGGGGCCTGAAGGGGGGCCGTAGAGGAGAGCGTGGAGGTAGAAACCGGCACCTCCAACCACTATGGGGACCTTCCCCCTCCCCTCGATCCGGGTGATCGCTTGCTCGGCCTCATAGTAGTAGTCGACGACGCTAAAAGGCTCGTCGAGGTCCCGGATGTCGACCATATGGTGGGGAATTTTGGCCAGCTGCTCGGGGCGGGCCTTGGCGGTCCCGATGTTCATCCCCCGGTAGATCTGCATCGAATCGGCCGAGATGATCTCCCCACCTAGCTCTTCGGCTAAGAGGAGGGAGAGGGCCGTTTTGCCACACCCAGTCGGGCCGGCAATGAAGATCATCCGCCGCCGCTCCCTCCCCTTTTCCGTGGGGAGCTTCTGCTCTTGAGGGATGAGATGGGTCTCCGTTTTCACGAGAGCCTCAGAGTTGGGAGCGGGCCTCCTGCTCGGTGGCCACGATCTCGAGAATACGGTCAAAGCCCGCTAGCTTGAGGACCTCCAGCACCTGAGGCTTTAGCTCGCAAAGGAGCAACTTCCCCTTTTTGGCGGCTAGCTTCTTGCTCGCTGCTAGGATAACCCGCATGCCGGCGCTACTCAAATAGTCGACCCCCTTAAAGCTGAGGATCAACTTCTCTACCCCCCCTTGAAGAAGGGCACCAATCTTAGTATCAACCGCCGGCGAGGTCGCCGCATCCATCCGCCCCTCAAGGCGAAGGAGGGTCCCCTCCCCGACTTTCTCCTGCGAAAACTGGACAGCCACAGCTCCACCTCCAAAATTTGGAGTCTAGAGAAAGCGTCCTTTTGGGCCTAGCCCTCGCCCTCTGGCTCCTCTTTCTTTTTCCGGCCATCCTCGATCAGCTCGAGGCGGACGCGGGTGCCAAGACGGGCCCCAGCGGTCATCACCAGGGTGCGGAGAGCTTGAATGGTCCGCCCCTGCCGCCCAATGACTCGGGCGATATCGTTTGGGCCGACCTTAAACTCAATCATCACCTCCTCCCCGTCGGTTCGGGACTTGACTTGAACCTGTTCGGGGTCGTCGACGAGATTTTTCACTAGATATTCAACAAATTGTTCCATAGTTCGGTGTAGGTAGGTTAGGTGACCCCGCCATGTTGCCACATGGCCCGATTTGTCTCAATTGGGATAGGATGCGATTATGATAAAAATTTTCGGAGCCCGCACCCACAACCTCCAAAATCTGACCCTTGAGCTCCCCCTAAACCAGCTGATTGTCCTGACCGGCCTATCGGGAGCGGGCAAGTCCTCGCTGGCGATCGATACGATTGGGGAGGAGGGGCTTGCCCGCTTTTTGATGGGGGTCTCTCCCGATCTGATGAGAGCTTCGGCGGCCGATGTGGAGGCGATCGAGGGGCTCCCTCCCACCCTCGTCATTGCCTACAAGGGGGCCGTTCGAGGGACCGTCGCTACACTAACGGGCTGTGACAAACTGCTCACCCGCCTCTTTGCCTATGGGAGTGTGCAGCACAGCCCCACAACCGGAGAGCCGCTGAGGCGCTACACCCCCACCGAAATCGCCGACCTCCTATTAGAAAAGGAGGGGCGGTGTTACCTGATGGCCCCCTTAGAATCGCTCGAGGAGCTAGCGGGAATGGCTACGATGGGCTTTACCCGAGCTCTGGTCGACGGCAAGGAATGGGACTTGAGCGACGCCCTACCCAAAAAGGGGGAGGAGATCCTCCTCGTCGTCGACCGCCTTCTCCTCAAACCGACGATCCGCCCCCGCCTGCTCGAGTCCCTTGCCCTCGCCCTCAAGATCGGCAGAGGGGTTGTAAAGACCGAGGGCGCCACCTACAGCACCAGCTACCTCGATGGACAGAGCCTCCTCTCCCCCCTAACCCCTGCCGACTTTCAGCGGCGCACCCCCCAATCGCTCGCCTGCCGGATCGGCGGAAGGAACCTCCCCGAAACCGAGGCGCTAACCGCCCACGCGCTCCTCTCTCACGAGTGGTTTCTCCCCGCCCATTGCTACGAGCTCCTCCAGTCCCTCAAGCGGAGGCTCTCTACTCTCGCCGACTTGGGCCTCGGCTACCTCACCCTCGATCGGCCAGCCGCTACCCTCAGCGCCGGAGAGCTCCAGCGGACCCAGCTTACCGCCCAGCTCGCTAACGAGATGACCGGCCTCCTCCTCATCCTCGATGAGCCGACCCGGGGGCTCCATCGGCAAGACATTGCCCCCCTCCTCGCCCGCCTCCAGAGCCTCAAAGCTCGGGGCAACACCCTCCTCGTCGTTGAGCACGAGCCCCACCTTATTCGCGCGGCCGACCAGGCGATCGAGTTGGAGGGGGGGAGGCTCACCTACCAGGGGAGGCCGGAGGGGCTCACACTCGAGGAGCTCCCCCCCTCCTCCCCTACCCCCCCTACCCACTTTGTCAAGGTGCGGGACGCCACCCTTCACAACCTCCAGGGCCTCAATGTCGATATCCCCAAAAACCGCCTCGTCGCCTTTGCCGGGGTCTCGGGGTCGGGCAAGTCCTCCTTAATGGAGGTCCTCCAACCCCGCCTTGCCCCCGATCCTTTTGCCCGCGTGATCGCTGTCGACCAAGAGCCCCTTGGCCTATCTCCCCGCTCCCTCCCCCTCACCGCCATTGGGATGATGGCCCCCTTGCGCACCCTCCTCTCTCAGACCCCCCTGGCCAAGGCGCGTGGCTACACCGCCGCCCACTTTAGCCTTGCCAAACCGGGCGGCCGGTGTGAACACTGTCAAGGAAAAGGTTTTCTTTTACTAGAAATGGGGCCTCTCCCTCCCGCCTACGCCCCCTGCCCCGTTTGTGAGGGGGCCCGCTACAACGCCCAGACCCTCCAGGTCACCTGGAAAGGGCACACCCCCGCCGACCTCCTCAACCTCACCGCGAGTGAGGCCTTTGCCCTATTTAGTGAGATCCCTCCCCTTGCCGACCGCTTAGTCCTCCTTACCCAGCTGGGTCTTGGCTACCTCAAGCTCGGCCAGCCCCTCGACACCCTCTCGAGCGGCGAGCTCCAGCGGCTCAAGCTCATCGGCCAGCTCGCCAAAGGGGCTCCGGCCCCCACCCTGTACCTCCTCGATGAGCCCTCCTCGGGCCTCCACCTGCGCGACCTCGAAAAGCTCCTCCAGATCTGCCACCAGCTCCTCAGCCAGGGCCACACCATCTGGATGGTCGAGCACCACCTCTCCATGATCCGGTCGGCCGACTGGGTGATCGAGCTCGGCCCCGGCGCCGGCCCCGCAGGAGGTAAGGTGATTTTTGAGGGGACACCCCTTCAACTCGCTAGGGCACAGACCCCTACGGGCGCTCTACTAAAACCTTGAAGGTTAGAATTGTTTGGGGTATACTCTCCTCAATTCAAGGAGAATACGATGGCAATTTCTGAGATCACCGATCTTTCCCTCTATACCCCTGAGCAGCGCAGCTGGGCGAGCTGCCTCAGCTACGGTATGGGCGCCCTAACCGCTATAGCCGCTCTCTACACCTCTCGCCATGGCCTCTCCCGCCCCATCCGCCCCCTCCTTTTCGGCGGCCTCTCAGCCAGCGCCCTCTACCTGGGCTACCGAATCGGCGCCTTCGATCTCCACCCCCTGAATGAGGGGATTCTCACTGAGGTTAAGAGCTTCACCATGGGGAAGGACTCGGTTGGCAATCCCCAGATCGGGGTGAGGTACCAGCATGACTCACTTCCCGCTGGCCGCCTAACTCTGCATAGCAATGGCCAACAATTGACCTCAGTCCTAGGGTCTCCTTGGCTAGATCAGCTGATTGGCCCCTTTGACGGAACCCTTGTCGGCTATAGTGGCAACCACCTCAAGCGCTTTTTTCCCACTGGCAAGACGAGAGAGCTTTCGGTGGCTAGCGATTTCCGCTTTAGTGCTCTTTGCTACGATGTGGCCTCCGACACCCTATTTGCCGGCACTCAAACGGGTGAGCTCCTGATCGAGAGTGCCAAGCTGTATGCACAAGGAAAAGCTCCGTCGCAAGAGCCTATTACCTGGGCCTCTTATGACGCCGAGGCAGACCAGTGCTTTTTTTCCAACACCAAAGTGGTTATCGGGATGAAGCGCAAAGATGCCCCTCGCCGTCTATTTGACCTCTCTAAAGAACCTATCTGGCTCGATACCCAGCACCGAAAGCTCTTTGCCTTTCAATCGAAAGAGGATAGCACTAGCCAATTTACTGTATGGGACATCGATACCGATAAGGGGCAACCCGCATCGATCCAACCCTCCCCTAAGCTGTCTGACAAAATCACCCTAACTTCTGGCCACCTTTGCTACGTCGACACCCAAAGGGGCCTCCACATCTATGATCCCAAGACGGGGCACACGAGGGTCTTTCCCCAGCTCAATTCCTCGGTCGACCACCTAGCCTATGATGCAAAGCGCAACCTGATGATCGCCTCCGGCATAACGGGCGCCATTCAGATATGGAACCTTGCCGACCAAAAGGTGGTGGGAGAGGCCCCCGATCTTGCCCTCAATGTGGAGGGTTGCCAGCTAGCGGTCGATTTCGAAGAGGGGACCATTACCCAGGGCGGCCTAGATAAGGGCACCCTGCATTTCAGGCGGCTGGCCTACTAAAAATACACGGGAGCAGTTCTAAATGGAAATTTTTAATATCAACACTTATAGCCCTGAGCAGCGGAACCAGGCGACTTGGGTCTGTTACGGGGTCAGCTTTTTAAGTGGCCTTGGGGCCCTCTACACCACCCGCCATCTCCTCTCCCGCCCCCTCCGCCCCCTCTTCTTCGGAGCCCTCTCCGCCACGAGTTTCTTCCTAGCCGGTCGGCTCAGTTCGGTTGCTCCCCAGCAGCCATTGGTCCCCAACAAGGTGGCTGAAAAGGTCTCCTCCTTTACCTTAACAGGCACCGTTGTTGTCTATAGCAGTGAGACGAAGGGGGCCGTTTTGGACATAGGGAACCCAGATTCTGAAACGACGCTAAAGGGGGGTAAGGAACGGCGCCACCTGATCACCTTTACCGATGGTCACACTGTCGGAGCTGATCGCTATGAAACCCTCACCCTATGGGACCAGCAGGGAACGGTCTTAGGCACCCTTCAGCAAAAGGGGATCGAGTACTCCTGCCTAGGAGGAAACGCTAACGAGGTTGTCGCGGGTGGTTGGCAAGGAGAGGTGATCTTTTGGCTCACAACAGGAACTAGCGTCTCCCTGAAAGAGTCTGCCGCCCCGATTCGGTGGATCGATTATGACCCGAAAGGGAAGCGCCTCTGTTACCTACAGAACGATGAGGTTAAGGTCTGGGATCCTAGTCAGGCGAGTTCTACCACCCTCCTTCCTTCCTCCCTCCCCTGCTACCTCGATAAAGAGAAGGGCAGGCTGATCGGCGTAACCTCAGATAAGGTGGTCAAGAGCATCGACATGACCAACCTGGTGGCGACCGATCTTGCAACCCTGAACGCAGGGCCTATAGCCCTCGATTGCCAGGATGGACGCCTATTTGTGGCCACCTATGCGTCGCTCTACTGGTGGGAGTTTGGCAGCAGCAGAAAGGGATCTTTTCTCCCCGATATCCAGGGAAAGGACAACCTCAAGGAGCGCTTCCTGATCACGAACTTTGCCTGGAGCTCGAAGATGGCCTCCGTTCTCGTCACAGCCGATAAAACGGGTGGGATCCAAACCTGGGACCTAGGTGCTGGGCAATTGATGCGCTCGATCGAGCCTATCGGTCAGAATCTCTGGTACTGCCGCCTCTCTCTAGACCAGCCCAAGGGGCAGGTTACCCAAGCCGCCCTTGACTACACAGGCACCCTCCTTACCCGAACTATGAAGCTGTAAACCCATATGGAATCGTTTCGAATGGTAGATGAGGGGCAAAAGTGGCAGATCACCGCGCACAGTGAGCGGGATAAGCATACCCTCAGGGTAGCGGAGTGTGAGACCCAAAGGCTCCTCTGTGAGT
This sequence comes from Parachlamydiales bacterium, assembly GCA_050250135.1. Taxonomy (GTDB): domain Bacteria; phylum Chlamydiota; class Chlamydiia; order Chlamydiales; family JAFEGQ01; genus JBFWPF01. The sequence goes on from JBFWPF010000007.1 coordinate 33,455, forward strand.
ATTCCCTCCCCTGCCACCCCCACCGCTTGACCTATCATGGGAATCGCCTTTTTGCGGCCACTGTAGGCCAAGTCTGGGCATTTAATATTGAGGAGGGAAAGGTCCAGACCTTTTCATCCCATATCGGGAGTGGCTCCGTCGTCCTTGCGCTAGTCATCAGCGACATCGTGTGGGATCCCGCCGCTGCCGAGCGGCTGGTGACCGCCGATCAGACAGGGGGCATACAGGTTTGGAAACTAAAAACGGGAGAGCTCCTGATGTGGGAGAAGCCCATCTGGCCGCAGGGCCTGAAGGCCGTGCGCCTTAAACTAGAGGGTGAGCAGGTCCACCAAAAGGCTACCACCTGGGAGGGGAAGACCTATCAGCGGACCCTCTCCTTCCCGATATCGGAAAAGGTGAAGTGACGACGCCCGTTAAGGCGAGCCATTTTTTTCCCTCCTTGACCAGAATATCGCCCGTCGCTCACCGTGGAATGCGATCTGGCTATCAACATCGGCCAGAGTGACTTTTTCTCTGGAGCACCATCATGGAAAATGTAGACACTTTGGGAGGGAACTCTTCTTGTCACTCTTTGAGGGACAAAGGGAATGTTACCTATTACCCCACGAGGGCATTCATAGCGCACTTTTCGTTCGATGAAGAGAAGCAAAAACTACGATCTTCATGGCGGCATGGGCAACCTAGGTTTTGGTGTTATCTCCGCGATCTCATGCCCAAGGATCGCGATTCGAGGGGCCTGCACTTCCCGTGCCCTGCGAAGGACCAAGACCGTCGACAAAATCCAGCATTAGAGAAGAATGATATCCATGGTGTTTGCTCCTTGAATCTCTGCTGGTTGTACTTCCTCAGTGGATGTCCCTTCGATTGTACGGAAATGGGGGTGGTGACCGAGGAAATCCGCCTTTTCGATTATCCGCAACTGAATATGCTGACACTGAACTCATGTACACTGCCCTCGTTTAAGTGGGTCTGTTGCCCGCTTACAGTGTTGCATCTATCCCAGTGCAGCCTTGACTCCACACTGTATCCTCCTAACTTGAAGGCCCTTGACCTTCCAAAGGACTTAAGAGAACTTAAGCTAGATCGGTGTGAGGGGACTTTTCGCATGCCGGACACTGCTCCGCACTTGGAAACGCTCACGGTATGGCAGCACAATCCCCGCCCCGGGAACGGTCTGTTGAAGGGTAGTTTTCCCTCCCTCCAGCACCTTGACATTGATGGAGCCGACATTACGGAAGAGGGGATCGAAAAACTGCTTATTGGCCTGAAGACACTCAACCTGACCGATTGCCCTAAAGTTAACTTGACCCTGAAGCGGGCAGAGCTCCTTACAGAACTAAAGCTAGATCGGTGTAAGGGGACTTTTTCCATTCAGGGCGCTGCTCCGAACCTGCAAAAGCTCACGGTATGGCGGCACAATCCCCGCCCCCTGAATGCTCAGTTCGGGGGTACACTTCCCTCCCTCCAGCACCTTGACATTGATGGAGCCGACATTACGGAAGAGGTGATCGAAAAACTGCCTATTGGCCTGAAGGCACTCAGCTTCACCGATTGCCCTAAAGTTAACTTGACTCTGAAGCGGGCAGAGCTCCTTTTCCCACAAGCCACTATCAAAGGGGTGAAACAACCCCCCTCTAGTACTGAACACTTTGCAGCCCAACTTGGGAAGATCATTAAGGGTCAGCCCCATGCCATACAAGGGGCGGCCGGCGCTCTGACTAGTGCTGCTTCTCCAATCCGGCCACAGAACAGACCCTCCGGTATCCTTTTGTTTGTGGGGACGACCGGGGTTGGCAAAACCGAGCTGGCTAAAGCAATGGCCACAATTTCGAGTCGTCCATTCCTCCGGTATGACATGGCGGAGTATCAGCAGGAACATGAGGTTTCTAAGCTTCTCGGAGCCCCTCAGGGCTATGTAGGGTATGGAGCGGCCTCCAAATTGCTGAACGAGGTCGAAAAGAACCCAACCGCTGTCGTCCTATTTGATGAAATTGAAAAGGCCAACAAGACGATCCACCAAGCCCTCTTTGGGGTCTTCGATGCCGGGCGTCTGACAGGCACAGGCAAAACGGTCGATTTTACCAAAACCCTTATCGTCATGACCTCCAATTTGGGTTCAAAGTTACTCTCCGAACTCGACCCCGGCGATTCTGTTTCCTACCTAAAAAAATCAGAAGAGATTGTGACCCTCCTACTCAACGAAAAGGTTGATCCCGCTTTTACAGGACGTCTTACCGCGATCGTACCCTTCCTCCCCCTTGGTGATGAGACGATAGAGACTATCCTTTCACAGGAGGCAAAAAAGTTAAGAAACCTTCTCTTTCACGAGAGGGGCATTTGCTTTGATTTTGACCCGAGTACTTGGCAACGGCTCGTGAAAGAGAGGAATCCTGCATTGGGCGCCCGCCCGGTTAAGAATCGGCTACAGAATGAGTTAAGTCAACTGACCGGAGATGCGATCAACGACCAAACGGTGAAAAGGGGCGAGAGGGTGAAGGTATCGCGGACACCTGAGGGGAAGCTAGTGCTCAAGCTGATCCGCTAGCCGTACGTGTTCACGAGGGGCAGCCCCCGCCCCTAGGGAGGGGACTGCCGCCGTGAATATGTACCGCCAGCCCACTTGACATTGACATAGAGCCCGCCTAGGGTCCTTCTCTTCTTGTCTTTGATTCCCTGTTAGCCTATCCTGTTATGGCAAACAGGAGTTCTCTATGGTCAAGATTTCAGAATACACCACCCTCTCACGTTATGAACCTGAAACGCGGACCCGGGCGGCACATACCTGTTATTTCCTCTCTGGTCTGCTCGCGATGGCCACTCTTTACACCGGGCGCCAGCTCCGCACACGGCCGATCGTTCCCCTCTCACTCGGCGCCCTTTCGATCGCCACCTTCGCCCTAGCCCGCCGTATCGCCGCCGAGCGGTTTTTCATTGTCCGCTGGGAGACCCACCGCGATATCTCCGACTTCCTCTTGGGCGAGAACGAGCTCGTATGGACCTATCAGGAAGGGAAGCAAACCCACCGAGGAATGGCGGGGGCCAGGAGCCAATACATGATAAACAGCTGGACAGGCAAGTTCTCCCTTGGGAAGACCTACGATCTTGAGACTAGCGAGGGCATTTCTGAGATCCACAGTCTCGTCGGCCCCTTTCCCGATGGAAGTGTCGTTGGAGCCAGCGAGGATTCCATAGTTTTGAGGTGGGATAGCACCGGAAAAGTCGTTCGAACGTGGAAATGGGAGGGACGTGAGATCTTGAATTTAGACTACAGTCCCGATTCGAAGGTCGTTGTTGCTGGGGTATCCGGTGGGACCTCAGCGTACTGCCAGGACACAGAGGATGACAGTTACGGCTTGGGCATCGAGGGGGACCCTATATGGAGTGCCTGTGACCCCGGCAAAAATTCTGATCGCCACGTTTTTGCTACTGACACCGGGGTAGGCGTAGGAAGTTTGCAGTGGGGTAGCACCACCCACCTCTTCTCCACCCCAAACCCGATCTGCGTTCTCGACAAAATGCGCCACTGGGTGATAGGGCTTTGCCGAGAAGAGCAAAACACCTCAATTCGTATTTTCAACACCAAAACCTGCGATGAGGTGAAGCAAATCCCCCTCAAGTGGCAGCCTCAAGACTTGCAGCTGATCCAAGGGCGGCTCTTTGCCATAGGCTCAGACAGGGTTTGGAGCTACGATCTGGAAACAGAAGAGAGCCACGAGCTACCCACGTCGGGGCCTGCTATTGCGGTAAAGACCGTTGCCTGGGATCCCCAATTCCCAGATCTCATCGTGACCTCCGACACCTCGGGAGGGCTTCAGTTCTGGAGCCTGAGCACAAAGGAGCTCAAGGCAAAGGTCGGGCCGATCTGCGACGGCGCCCCCGATGAGACCCGTCTCTCATTAGATCTGCTTCACCGCTCGGTAATCCACGCAGCCAGGCGGATCTCCCCCAATGAGCTCCATACCCGCACGGTTACCTGGTCGCAGCTCTAACCCAATCGAGATACTCCTTGGAGCCGCCGGTAAGCTCGATAAAGGTGATCTCGGGAAGGTCGTAGCTCGCCTCCCGCTGAATAAGCTCCCTGACCGCCTTAAAGCGCTCGCGGGTCGTTTTGAGGAGAACCTTCACCTCCTTGTCAGAGGCGACTTTCCCCTCCCACCAGTAAAGCGACTCGATTTCGGGGATGATGTTCACACAGGCGACAAGGTGCTGCTCGACAAGGAGCCTCCCCACTCGGCGGGCCTCCTCGATATTGCCACAGGTCCAGAAGACAACAATCACCCCCTCCTCCTTTGCACATAGATGGCGCCCGGAATACGAAGGTCGACAATAGCAGGCTCCCCCTTTTCCATGCGAAGGTAGCGGGCTAGGGCCTCCTCATAGTGTCGGGGGGGAAGGCGCAATAGATCCCCCTCCTTGGTCTCGACCACAATCTCCCGCAGGCCGTAACGGGTATCGTGCTGCCGGCGAAGGTCGATCATCCGCGCAATGGGGAGGAGGGGAATAGCTGCTTTAGGATCACCCCCCAGGTAAACGGTCGGCAGATCGTCGGTGCTCGAGGGGAAAACAACGCCGTCGGCATCGAGGGCCCATCCGTCAGCGATGCGGGCGATGGGCTGGCGTAAGGTGAGGTCGACATAGAGGGCATCGGGGGGAAAGGGGGTGACCTTTGCGGTGCGGATCAGGGGATAGGCCAGGAGCTTCTTCTCGGCCTCCTTGAGGTCGAGGGTGTAGAGGTTGGTGTTCTCTAGACCTAGGAGGGCGGCGATCTGATCGGCGGGCAGCCTCTCTTGGGGCTGGACGATGGCGCGGATCTGGTAGCGGCTGTCGGTGGGCCTCCTTTCCACCATCGACTGCCACAGGGTGAGGGCGATCAGGGCCGAGCCGGAGATCAGGAGGGTCCAGCAGAGGACCCACAGGAGCTGGGGGCGATTTAGCGTGCGATCCACTGGAGCGCTCTCCGTTGGGAGCTGCGGGTTCGTCCTTTAGCGAGGCCGAGGTTGATCAGCCGCTCAAGGAGCTGCCCCATCGGCACCCCTTGCGCCTCCCACACCTTGGGGTAGAGGCTGATCGGCGTAAAGCCGGGGAAGGGGTTCACCTCGTTGAACCACCAGTTCATCCCCTCATCGAGGAAGAAGTCGACTCGCGCAAGGCCACAGCAGCCGACAAGGCGGTAGACCCGCTCAGCGAGCAGGCGCCCCCGCTCCATCACCTCAGGGGGAAGGTCGGCCACCGCCACCGTTTCGAAGGGGGTCTCATACTTGGCCTCGTAGGTGTAGACCCGCCCGTAGGTGAGGAGCTCGCCAGGCGGCGGCACCTCGACCTCCTCATTGCCCAGGACCGCAAACTCAATCTCCCGCCCCCGAATCCCCTGCTCCACAATCACATCGTCGTCGAGGTCAAAGTGGCGGTCGAGAGCAGCGAGAAGCTCCGATTCATTTTCTACCTTATCAACGCCAAGGGAGGAGCCCGAGGCTGCCGTTTTGACAAAGAGAGGGTAGTGGAGAGCCTCAATCTGCCAAAGTCTCCCCTCCCAATCGGCTTTGGTCAGGTCGATAAAAGGGGGGACCGGAATCTGGTGGGAGGCGACGAGCCGTTTGATCTTCGGCTTGTGCATGCAGATCCCTGCAGAGAGGGGGTCGCAGCCGACGTAAGGGATGCCAAGGATTTCGGAGAAGGCGGCAAACTGCCCATCCTCCCCCTCTGGCCCGTGGAAAACAGGGATAAGCAAGTCGCAAGCCTGCAATTCGCTAATAGGAGGGAGTGTCCCGTCCCGCGCTAGCTCAAACAGGCGCACCTCGTACCGCTCGCGAGAGATCGCCTGATGGATCGCCCTTCCGCTTACCAGCGAGATATTGTGTTCGGGAGAGGGGCCGCCGCAGCAGACCCCGATAATTCGCTTATCGACTCCGACCCTTCCAATCGCCTCGACCCGCCTGGGGATATCCCCCGCCCCCATCCCGACCAAGACATCGGTAGGGCCAAGCTCTCCCTCCCCAAACAAAACGGGTTTGGGGAGGCGCCTAGCCAGGGCCTCGGCGAAAGCGGCTCCTGAAATTCCTTCAATCGGCGCCTCTCCCGCGCTGTAGACCTCCGTTACCCACACCTCATCGGCTGCATCAAAGGCATCGAGAAAGGGCTCCCAGCAGGCCTTGAGGCGGGTGTAGCGGTGGGGTTGGAAGAGGCAAACGAGCCGCCTCTCCTTGACCGCCTTGCGGATCCCCTCTAGCGTCGTCTTCACTTCGGTGGGGTGGTGGGCGTAGTCGTCGATCAGGGTAACGCCCATCGGGCGCTCTGTCCGCTGACACCGCCGCTCAACGCCGGGGAAGGTGGCGAGCGCTCCCCTAATCTTCTCCTCGGAAATGCCCAGCCGCGTTGCCAAACCAAAAACGGCCAGGGCATTTAGCGCATTATGGCGGCCGATCAGCGGGATCTGGAGCGGATAGCGCCTCCCCTCAAAGTGGGCGGTAAAGGTAAGGGTAAAGCCCTCTTGCCTAACGTCGGTTGCCCGAAGGGCGCACTCTGCCCCAAACCCGTACGAGGTGCCCCGCTTTGTCTCTCCGCACACAAAGAGGAGCCCCTCATCGGCTACCCGATCGGTAAACTCGCCGTAGGCGCTAAGGAGCCGCTCGGCGCTCTTCCAGTAGTCGAGGTGGTCGGCCTCGGTCCCTGTGAGGATCGCGCCGTAGGGGTCGGTATTCAGAAGGCTGCCGTCGCTCTCATCGGCCTCAAGAACAAAATACTCCCCCTCTCCTCCCCTCCCGTTCCACCCTAGACCTGGCAGCATGCCACCCAGCGCGCAGGTGGGGTCGAGCCCCGCCTCCAGTAAAACCCAGGCAAGCAATGAGGTTGTCGTTGTCTTCCCATGGCAGCCCGCCACGGCCAGTGTTTTAAAGGGGCGGGCAAGTTCCCTAAGGAGTTCTGAGCGGCGGAGGATCGGGTAGCCCCGCCTCTTGGCCTCGAGCAGTTCGGGGTGGTCCTTAGGAATGGCGCTGCTCACCACTACACTCCCCTCCATCTCACCGCCTACCCGAACGCCCAGTTCCCGAAGGCGCTCGAGCTGGGGGCTCTCCTTCGCATCGGTACCGCTCACCTCTGCTTTCCGATCGAGGAGGATCCGAGCAAGCGCGCTCATCCCAATGCCGCCAATTCCCAGCAGGTGATACTTCATGCCCATCCCGCTACCTCCGCAATCACCTGAGCAAAGTCGTGGGGCTCCTCTTGAATCCTCTGGCACTGCCTTACTCCCCCTCCAACCAGATCTTCCAGGAGGGGCAGTAGCTGCTCCCTAAGGCGTCTCTCCTCCAACTTAATCACACCCCCTTTTCGCTCCAACTCGGATGCGTTGTGGTGCTGATGGCGATCGGTTGCGTGGGGATAGGGGACCATAATCGCTGGCGTTCCGAAGCGCACCTGCTCGGCGCACGTCGCCGCCCCGGCTCGGCAGATCACCAGGTCGGCCGCCTGCCATGCCAGATCCATCCGGTGCTCAAAGGGGGAGACAAAGGCCCTGATTTCCCGCTCCTCATAGCGCCTCTTGACCGCCTCCACACTCCTCTCATCTCCCGTCAGGTGGATCACCCGAAGGGGGGCATTCAGTTTGCAGAGGGCCTCTGAGACCACTCCGTTTAGCGACGCTGCTCCCTGCGAGCCTCCGAAAACGAGAACGGTGAAGGTGTGGCAGATCGCCTCCTCATCGAGGGGCTCAAAGGGGCGGTGGAGCTCGACCGGCACGCACCTCCCCTTCAGGTGCTCGGCAGCGCCGGGAAACTGAAGGCCGGTCAGGACTGCGTGCTTGGCAAAGAGGCGGGTCACCCGGCCGGGGAAGGCGTTCCCCTCGTGCAGCACGAAGGGGAGACCGCGCAGCCGTGCCGCCATCAGAAGGGGAAAGGTGTGGTAGCTTCCAAACCCCACCACCAGGTCGGGTCTATAGGTCCCGAGGAGTCTCCACGCCTTTAGGATGCCCCACGCGACTCGGGGGGCTTTAAAGGGGCGCTTTACCGAGAGTGTGGCTGCGGGAAGGTCGACATGGGGGAGCTCTTTTTCGAAGAATCGGTTTTGGCTCAGTTTTCCTCCGGCAAAGAGGATCTGAGGGGCCCTTTGGAGCTTCCCTAGCCGTCTGGCCAGCTCTTGAGCCGGTATCAGATGGCCTGCCGTCCCTCCTGCCCCGATGAGGATTTTGCCCACTGCTTCACTCTCCTTTGGGGTAGTGTTAGCCAAGTAAAGTTAGTCATATTCGCTTGCGGGGCCTACCTATCTGCAACAGGTGAACATTTTGGAAATAGCCCTTGGCTATTACCTGCAATGTTCACCGATCACAGCTAAATAGGCCGCACAGCGCGCTCTTACTAACCTTACTTGGCTAACCCTATCCCTCTGCCGCTAAGAGTAGAGCAAGGCAGGAAATATTCGCCATGCCGTCCACTGCAAGAATGGGTTGCAATCAGGGATGGCATCTGTCGATTTCATGATAGGGAAAAATGCCTAGCAAATTGAGTCGAAGCGCTTATCTTGCGTTTTGGCGGCGGAGAGGAGGAGGGCAAGAAGGGTGATATTGGCGATCAGGCAGGTGCCCCCTTGGCTAAAGAAGGGGAGGTTCAGCCCTTTACTCGGCGCCAAGCCCGAGACAACAGCAAGGTTGACAAAGGCCTGAATGGCGATAAGGAAGGTGGCCAGGGCGGCCAGGAGGGTCGATTCGCGAGTGCGGGCCTGAAAGGCTATGGCAAAGCCGCAAAGGGTAACCCCCACGTAGAGCAGGATCAGGAGCGCCATGCCGAGAAAGCCAGTCTCCTCAGCAAAAATGGCGGCGATGTAATCGTTTTGGGCTTCAGGAAGGTAGGAGAGCTTCTGCATGCTCTGCCCAATACCCCGCCCGAGAAGACCCCCTGAGCCGGCGGCAATTTTGGCCTGATAGGGCTGGTGCCCCCGACCAAGGAGATCGAGCTCGGGATTGAGGTAGACCGCTATCCGCTTCTGCACATAAGGGAGCTGGTAGGCAAGGGCGCCGCCGACTAGCGCAAGGGCTAAGGCAGGGAGGAGCCAGTAACGCAAGGGGATGCCGATGAGCCAACAGACAACAAAGAGGGAAAGGAGGAGGATAGCGCTGCTGCCGTTGTCGGGCTCAAGGGCAATGAGAAGAAGGGCAGGAACCAGGGGGAGCAGGCGGCGAAGGGGGCGGTCGAGGGTGAGGTGGGCTAGAGCATAGAGGGGGAGTAGCAGCTTGGCAAATTCGGAGGGCTGAAAGGTAAGGGGGCCAATGCCGATCCACCGGTGGGCCCCATTGCGGGCAACGCCGATCCCCGGAACAAAGACCAGGAGGAGAAGAAGGGTGATCCCCCACAAGAGGGGCTTTGAGAGGCGAAAGAGGCGCTCAGGGCCAAGTCGGTACGCGATAAGGCCAAGGCCTATCCCTAAAACGAGATTCACCCCCTGCTTGAGGACGGGGAGGTAGGGAGAGCCCCCGGCCTGCCGGTCGAGCAGCTCAGCCGATGAGGTATTAAACACCATCGTGAGCCCAAAGGCGATCAGGAGGAGGGTAAAAAGGAGGAGCAGGAGCCGGGTCACTGGATCCGGAGCTTATCACCCGGTTTGAGCTTTCGCGCACTCTCCTCATTCAGTCCATTGAGTTTGAGAAGCTCCTCAAGAGGGATCCGGCTCTTGGTGGCAATAAGCCAAGGGTTGTCCCCGCTTCGGACGGTGTAGTAGGTACCGCTATCGGTTTGGGCTGCAGGCTGGACCTGGACCGGCTTAGGCTCCCCAACGGGAACCTTCAGGATCTGGCCGATCTGGAGGCGGGTGTTGGTAAGGGCGTTGGCCTTCATCAAGGCATCAACGGTCGTCCCATTGCCGCGGGCGATTCGATCGAGGCTATCCCCCTTCTTAACGGTGACTTCGACAAGTTTGGCGTCGGTGGGGCGCTCAACGGCTGGCAGCGGCTTCTCAACCACTGCCCGCTCAGGGGCCGGTTTGGGGGGCTCCACGCGAGCGATAGGGGCCTCAAACACCGGAGGGGGAGGGGGGATCTCCCGGACAGGAGGGGAAGGGGGATGGTAGACGATGGGGGTCGGCGCTTCGGGGGCGGCGCTGGCGGCTAACCGCTTCTTGCTCTCGCCTGGATGGATGGCGGTGGCAAAGAGGACTAGAAGCAGCCCTGCGTTGATCAACACCGTAAGCAGTATGGTCTGACGTCTCATTGCAGTCTCCCCACAAGTTCTCGAAATGCCTCTCCCCGCACCCGGTAGTCGGCAAACTGGTCAAAGCTGGCGCAGCCCGGGCTTAAGAGGACAGTCCCTTTTGCCTCTCGGCACCGGTCGACCGCCCGCTCAAGGGTGCCACACTGCTCCACCTCTAAAACACCCCCTACCGCCTCACCGATCTCACGTGCGGCCTCGCCGATGAGGAGGAGCCTCTCCACCTTGCCAGCAAAGGAGGCCCACTCCTTAAAGGAGAGCCCCTTATTTTGCCCACCGGCAATGAGCCAGATGGGCCCTTCAAGGAGCTCCACCGCTGCTACGACGGCATCGGGAGTCGTCCCCTTGCTATCGTTGATGAAGGTGACCCCTCCGACTTCAGCCACCCACTCCCTGCGGTGGGGCGGCCTCTTATAGGTGGCGAGCGCCGCCACAAACGCCGCCGGGGTCACCCCGTACGTCTTGCAGAGGAGATACGCCGCCTGTGCATTCGACCGGTCGATCCCCTTATACGCTTCGGGGAGAATCCCTTCAAGAAGATCTGCCGTTAAACCGCCGGGCCCATAAAAATCCCCTCTCACCAGCCACTGGAGGCGGAGTTTTGCTGCTGCGTAGGCCTCCTGAGTGCGGTAGCGGTCGAGGTGGTCCTCCCTGATGTTGAGGATCACCCCAGCATCAAAGACAGGGCGGCTCATCGTCTCGAGTTGATAGGAGGAGAGCTCCACGACGGCCACCCGACCGCCCAAATCATCCACGACGGCGCTGAGGGGTGTGCCGACGTTACCACAGGCTAGGGCAGGTATACCGCAGCTGTTTAGGATATGCTCGACAAGGAGGGTGACGGTGGTCTTTCCGTTGGTGCCGGTGATCGCGAGCGCACGGCCATTGAGGTAGCGGCAGGCGAGGGTCATCTCCCCAATGGCGGTAGGGACATAGAGGGGATGGGTCGGGGGAACGCCAGGCGAAACGATCACCTCGTCAAAGGCGTCGGGGTCGACCGAGTAGGGCTCCCGATCGTCGACACCGACGACCTCATACCCCTTACGAAGCAAAAGCTCCCGTGCCGCCTTGCCACTTACCCCCATTCCGACAATCAACGCCCGCTTCATACCGACAGAATAGTCGACTCCCGCAATTTTAGCAGAGGACGAGGACCATGCCGAGGAGGGTGGTGAAGAGGCCGACGATCCAAAAGCGTAATGTGACGCGGGACTCGGGCATCCCCTTGTATTCGAAATGGTGGTGAAGGGGGCTGCACCGAAAGATCCGCCTCCCCCCCGTTGCCCGAAAGTAGGAGACCTGGAGGATCACCGAGAGGGCCTCAGCTACAATAACGGCTGCCATGATCCCAAAGAGGACCTCCTGGCGCAAAAGGAGGGCCGAAACACCGAGAAGGCCGCCGAGAGCCAGAGAGCCGGTATCGCCCATAAAAACCTGCGCTGGATGGCCGTTGTACCAGAGGAAGCCGACGCAGGCGCCGACGAGAGCCGCAAGGAAAATGGCGATCTCACCCGCCCCCTCAATAGGGGGGAGAGAGGGGAAGCCCCGCGCCGACAGGAAGGCGACAACCGAGAGCCCGGCCGCCGTAAACGCGACGAGCCCCGAGGCAAGGCCATCCAGCCCGTCAGTAAGGTTCACGGCGTTGGAGGAGCCGGTCACAATAAAGGCGATCCAGAGGGCCCACAAGAGGGTAAAAAAGCCGGTGACAGTAAAAAGGGGCCCAGGGAGGCAAGGGAGGTAGAATTGAGCGGTCACCCCGCGGAGCTCACCGAGCAACAGATAAGCGGCTAAAGCGAGTGAGAAGCCCACTTGCATGGTAAACTTCAATTTACTTGATAGCCCTCGACTGCTCTTGCTTTTGAGCTTGAGGAGGTCGTCGAGAGCACCGATCCCCCCCAGCACCAGGGTCGTGATCAGGAGAATCAGCGCATAGGGGGAGCCAAGGTCCATCCAGAGGAGAAGTGAGATGAGAAGGGCGCTGAGGATGAGGAGCCCTCCCATCGTTGGGGTCTTCTCTTTCTCTTTGTGGAGCTCGCCGAGGAGGGGGGCCTCCGATTTGCGGATGGGCTGGCCCACCTTCCAACTGTAAAGCTGACGGATCCACCAGGGGCCCCAGAGGAGAGTGATGAGGAGGGTGGTGAGGGCCGCAAGGCCCATCCGGGCCGAGGTGGAGGTGATACCGAGGAGAGGGGCGATCACCGACGGGGGCCGGGGTAGTTGTCGACCACCCGCTCTAGGGCATAGCTACGTGACCCCTTCACCAGGAGGACGTCGCCCCGTTGGATGTGGCGCTCGAGGATCGGGAGGAGCTCTTCGGAGCTTGCGGCGGTCCCAAGGAGCTTGTCCCCTAACATCGCCTCAAGGCCGGCCCACTCTTTTCCCACGAGGAGGACCCCATCAATCCGCCCTAGGGCATGCTCGGCCACCTGCCGGTGGAGGGGCCCCTCTTGAGTGCCAAGCTCCCGCATCCCCCCAAGCACGGCGATTCGGCGCCCACCCGGCTTAGGGGCAGGGAGGCTATCGAGCGCGGCACACATGGAGCGGGCGCAGGCGTTGTAGGCGTCGTTGATGACGGTGACTCCCCCCTTATCCGACTGCTCAAAGCGCATCTTAGGGAGCTTCAAGGTAGCGGAGCGGGCTGCGATCGCCTCCCAGGGGAGGTCGAGCGCCGTGCAGAGGGAGGCTGCAGCGAGGAAGTTGTCGAGGTTATGGCGGCACGGGAGGGTCCAGGGGCAAGGGGGCTGGGGCCTCCCCTCGACGATGGGGGTGACCCTCCCCTCCCCTATCTGAAGGGTAAGGTCGGCCCCATTCCGGGTTGAGAAGGTCCTCTTGGGGCAGCTCCCAAACCCCATCACCTCCTCGAGTAAGGGGATGTCGGCGCAGACGAGCCCCTGCCCCGTAATCGAGTGGCTAAAGATCATCGCCTTCTCCATGGCGATCTCCTCGAGCGACCCAAAGAAGGCGCTATGGACGTAGTCGATGGTGGTGAGGAGGGCGATGTCAGGGGCGGCGATCTCGAGGAGGCGGGCGATGTTCCCCCGCTCGCTCATCCCCATCTCCAAAATAAGGACCTCGCAGTTGTTGGGGGCCTGGAGGATAGTGAGGGGGAGACCCACTTGGGTGTTGAAGGAGTTGCGGGGGGCGTGGACCCGGTAGGTGCCCGAGAGGAGCTGGGCAGCAAATTCTTTGGTTGTCGTCTTCCCGACCGAACCGGTGATGGCGGCGACCTGGCAGTGGAGCTCTCCGAGCCGCTCCTTGGCGGCCTGCTGGAGGGCGAGGGTGACATCGGGGACCTTGAGGAGGGCAAGGCCGTGGTCGGGCCCTTGGTAATCTTCGAGGACGACGGCGGCTCTCCCCCCTTTCCGGGCGACCTCCCCCAGAAAAGCGTGGCCATTAACCTTTTGGCCATCAAGGGCAAAGAAGAGGTCTCCCCGCTGCACCTCGCGGCTGTCGAAGGCAAAGCCGGAGACCGACCCTTCGGGGCTGTTGAGGGCGTCGATCCAGTGGGCGATCTTCTTAAGGGAGTGGGCCATCGGTTCTCCTCGAGGTATTGCCCCAGTGTAGGCCAGTTGAGCAAAATGGGTAAAGGGACTACGCTGACAACTACGGTGGCATAGCCAAGTGGTAAGGCCGGGGCCTGCAAAGCCTCTATCCCCAGTTCGAATCTGGGTGCCACCTATCTGAACACTAATGCGCGCTAGCGCTCCGCTTTCACCTTTCCCCGGTTCTCATGCTCTACTTGGTAGCAACACCTATTGGAAACTTGGGAGATTTCTCACAAAGAGGGGTGGAGGTGCTCCGCAATGCCCATTGGATCCTCTGCGAAGATACCCGAACGAGCAAGCCCCTTTTGGAGCGGTATGAAATTAAGACACCGCTGGTGAGTCTCCATGGCTTCAATGAGGCTAAGCGGTGTGAAGAGGTGGGAAAGTGGCTACGAGCGGGAGAGGAGGTGGCCCTCATTTCCGATGCGGGAACGCCTGGCCTCTCCGACCCGGGAGAGCGCCTGGTTGCCTATTGCCGCGAGGAGGGTCTGAAGGTGAGCGCGGTGCCCGGCCCTTGCGCCGCCATCATGGCGCTCACGATCTCGGGACTTCCCACAGCACCCTTTCAGTTTGTGGGCTTCTTGCCAAAAGGGGATGGCAAACGGAAGAGCGCCTTGCAGCAGGCCCTGTTGTACGAGGGGGTGACGGTCGCCTACGAGTCCCCTGCTCGGCTGGTCGAGACGCTCGAGATGATCGAAAAACTGGCTCCAGAGGCACGCCTGGCGGTAGCGCGGGAGCTAACCAAGATCTACGAGGAGGTGATCGGCGGAACGGCGGGCTGGCTGCTGGAGAGGTGGGCCACTGAGCCAGTGCGGGGGGAGATTGTGCTGATGATTCAGGGAACGGGGAGGCACAATGAGTGGATGGGGCTTACGGCAGAGGAGCATGTTACCCAATTACAGGGATATGGGCTCTCCAAGCAAGAGGCTGTTAAGGCGGCCGCTCAGATGCGCGGCGTGCCCAAACGGGAGGTCTATGGTGAGCTCATCGACAATTAGAGCCTGTAATCCAATACCCTAGCCAAACTCTTGCTCCAGCTCTTCCATGCTAGGGAGACTCCCTTTAAGGTTATCTGGCACCGTCTCTAAGAGCTTTATTTCATAGCTCGATACACCGATCGGAGCGTGACAGTACCTCAAGGCATACTCTACCGTGAGCTTTTTCTTTTCCTTACAAAGGATCATCCCTATAGAAGGCTGGTCATCCGGGTGCTTTAAAAGGTCGTCGACAGCAGAGAGATAAAAGTTCATTTTCCCGGCATACTCTGGCTTAAATCCGCTAGATTTCAAATCGACCACACAATAACATCTCAACTTAAGATGATAAAACAGAAGATCCAGATAGTAGTCTTCTCCATCGACAACAATAGGATACTGCCGTCCGACAAAGGAAAAGCCAGCGCCTAGCTCTTGAAGAAATTTTTGAATATGGTCGATCAATCCTTGTTCCAGCTCTCGTTCAAGAAAGGTATCGGTGAGGGTAAGAAAGTCAAACGAATAAGGATCCTTAAGCGCTTCCTGAGCAAAGTCAGATTGAGGCGGAGGAAGCGTGATCGCAAAATTACTGATAGCACTCCCCTGCCGGTGATATAGCTTGGAAGCGATGTGTATCGCCAAGAGACTCCGGCTCCAACCATTTTCTAAGACCTGGCAGGCATACCATAGTCGCTCCTCTGGTAAAGTCACCTTTTCTACTAATAGAACATTATGCCACCAGGGGATGCTCACAAAGGCAGCAGGGGGACCGTGCTCATCCAATTGTCGCGCAGTTTGCGCGACAATTTCACACGACAGATAGAAGGCTCTCATTCTAAAGATGTTACTCCTTGAAAACCCCTTAATGCCAGGGAAAGTCGCTTGCAAATCTCTAGATAGTCTATCGATCACACCAGCACCCCAGCTTTGGACCTGTTGCTGCTTTACGATCTCCCTACCAATATCCCAATAAAGTTGAATCAGCTCCCGGTTAACGGCCAGGGCGGCCTTAACCTGCGCACGCTGGATACGTTGCTTGAGTTCCTCGAAAAGCGCAGGGTACTTCGTCGGTATCTCTGAACATTGGGTCTTGCTCATGACTCTCTCCTTGAGCGCACCACAGGATAACGACACGGGCCCACTTGATCAAGAAAGAACTGTAAGATTAGGGCTCAGGCCATAGCGACGCGGATGTCGCGGGGACCCTCGTGGATCTGTTTGCCGTGCATCATCAGCCCGTTATGGAGGAGCATCAGATCCCCCCTCTCCCAATCGACCTTCCGCTCAAACCGCTCATAGATCGAGAGGAGATGAGCCCCCTCATCCTCTGAGATAAGCTCTCCACCGTCCCACTTGACATCGTACTGCTCACTGCCGACCGGGTAGAGGCAGTTGCGGACAAACTGGTAGCCGATGGCACTGTCGTTGCAGAGCTTTTGGCTCATCTTATCGACCGCTACCTCATGGCAGGAGAGGAGCTCATCCCCTACTTTAAGAGTGCCGGCAATCCCCTTTCGGGTGACCACAAGCGACCCATCGGTCTCCATTGGAGGCTGAGGGGAGACGATCAATGGCCCATCAGGATCGGTAAGGCGATAACAGGTAAAAAAGGTACCGGGAAAGCGGCTATTATCGATGGTGATCCGGTAGTCAAACTGGTGCTCCTTCCGCGCCGATTGGTTCCACCCCTGGAAAAGACCCATCGACCGGTAAGCCACCTCAAGCTCCTCATTATCCCACTTACTCTCGACAAGGGCATGTTGCGTGGTGATCTCGCGAATGCAGCCCTGCAAGCGGTCTAGGACCTGTTGGGTGGGATCGGAGAAGAGGCGGCTCAATTGGGAGCAAAACCAGTCGAGCCCTTGTAGGGGGATGAAGTGCCCCTGCGAAACCTGCACGCCGTAAAGGCCATGCTGGTGGAGGGTATTGAGGTCGCTGACAGCGCTATTGTAGGTCACCGGTTTCCCTAGTGGAGTATTTCGATCAGCTTGCGGTGAAGTTGGTCTGACTGGATAAGGCTGAGGTGGCTCACCCCCTGGATCACGTAGGTCTCAGCATTGGGGAGGGTGATCGCCCCTTTAGGGACGAGCCAGTCGTGGGAGGCAGCAAAGATGTAGAGGCGGGGGGGCGCCTTGTCGGCTTCCCAAATCTCTCCCAACTTGCCGATGGCATCGGCCACATCGTCCTAGAGGAAGTGTGGGCCATCCTGCCACACATCGCCCATCTCCCTAAGTCGGGTGCCGATCACGCAGAGGGTATCGACCCGGCCCGGGTGGAGGGCAGCATACTGGAGGGCCACATGGCCCCCTAGGGAGTGGCCGACTAGATTGACCTCGCCATCGAGCTGGGCCAAAAGGGCAGTCAGTTGCTCGCACCCCCCTTTTAACCCCTGATTGTGACCTATCGTCCAGAGGGCATCGACAGCTGGTGGACATCTAGCGCACATCCCTCCGCACCCAGGTCTAAAGACCTGGCCTTGTCACGATGTGCACTATCTGACCACCATCTGCCGCGCCCCCTGGACGATAGGTCGCAATCAGGGGTTTAAATCGGGAAATTTGAGGAGGTAGATACCCCCTGCTGGAGGCCCCGCCGCCTCCATCTTTCGAAGCAGATCGATCCAGTTGCTGGGGTCGCCATGGGCCCCGTGAAGCAAAATGATGGGCCGCCCTGGAAGGGGATTTTGGGGGTTTAACCAGCTGAAGTTAAGGCCATTCAGAGCGCCGCTCCACTTGTGGAAAGCGGCCCGCCCCATCGCTGTCAGCTCCCTACCTGCTGCCATGAGTGCTTCCATCGCTTCCCCCTTGCCTATTGGGGGCGAAGGATAGCCCATTTTTCGGCAATGAGGCAAGCTAGGAGCATGAGAAAAGCACTAGACGAACTCAAAGGAGAGGTCCGAAAGGGGGCAACCTACTGCACCCGCCTCGCCCTGCGGGCCTTTGCTGAGAGCGACAACCCCATCGAGACCGCAGAAGAGCTCCTGAAGGCCAAGCCGATGATGGCCCCCATTGTGAACATTGCGCTAGAGGCAAAGGCCCACTTTGAGAAGGGGGGCACGGCCGCCGGGTGGGCAAAGCGCCTTGAGGAGATTGAGCTGGAGCTGGAGGAGAAGCCTAGGCGGATTGCCGAGTGGATGGCCTCCCATGAGTCGGGCCACCGGGTGATGACCTGCAGCTACAGCGACATGGTTTACGGCGCTGCGATTGAGGTGGAGAAGACCCGCACCTTCCACCTGTCGATCACCGAGGGGCGGCCGCTGAACGAGGGGGCGCTGCTGGCCAAGCGGCTCGCCTATGCGGGTGTGCCGGTCACGCTGGGTGTCGATGGAGCGGCTCTCCTATTGCTAGAGGAGTGTGATGCGGTCTGGGTGGGGGCCGATGCGGTGGGCCATGACTATTTTGTGAATAAGATCGGGACTCGGGCCCTCCTCTTAGGGGCCAAGGTGCTGCAAAAGCCGATCTATGTGCTGGCGGGCCCACTCAAGCAGTGGCCGGAGGGGCGGGAGTGGCATCAGGAGAACCGCCCTCCTGAGGAGGTCTATTCAGGTGCCGAGCCTCCCCTCCAGGTGATCAACCGCTACTTCGAGAAAATCCCCCTCGATTGGGCTTCTCACATCCTATTGTAAATGAATAACCTATGAATTTTGACTACAAAATGTCGGGCAAACCGTCACTTTGCTATGCAAAACGTCAGTGGCGCCGTCATTTTGCACACTTTGTTGCCCTAATAGAGGTAATGGGTTTAGAATCAACCCCCTTCTCTAGGAGGTGGATATGATAAAATCGGGAATCCTTGGTCTACTGCTCCTCTGCTCTCCTCTGGTTGCCTTTCAGAAGATGGACCGGATGGAGGAGGTGGGAGCCCATCTAGCGGGGGCAGGTCCGGAGACGCTGGTGGTCTGGGATGTCGACCTAGTCCTCCTCCATCCGGTCGAGCCGGCCTATCAGATGGCCAACATCCGCAAGCACATTGGTGTCTACAAGGAGTGCTTTTTGAGTCAGCCCAATGAGAAGCAGCGGCTCGCCCTATCCCAAATTCCCTTTGCATCGCCCTCACAACTGATCGAACCGGAGGTGGTGGCGGTGTTTAGGTGGATGAGGGCGGAGAATGTCCCCCACATTGCGCTAACGGGATGTCTGACAGGGCCGCTTGGCGACTGTCCCGCGGTGGAAGACCACCGCCTTAGTGAACTGAATCGGCTAGGATTCTCCTTTTCTCCACTGCTAGAAGGGACCGTTGCCTTTGATGAGCTTCCCCTCTATCGGGGTCAGCCGATCCTCTATAAGGAGGGGGTGATTTTTGCTAACGGAGAGGTGCCGCCAAAAGGGGCCGCTCTAATCGCCTTTTTGGAGCGCGTGGGCAAGTGTTTTGAGCGGATCGTCTTTATCGACGACCGTCTCCAGTATGTGCGCGATGTGGAGGAGGCGGTGGCTGCCTATGACCCGACCCTCTGCGTGGAGGGGATCCACTATGTGGGGGCCAATCACTTCCCCTCCCCCGAGGTCTCCTCTGAGGACTTTGTGGCCAAGTGGGAGATCCTTTTAACCCCTGATTGTGACCCATAGTCCAGGGAGCGCGGCAGATGGGGGTCAGATAGTGCACATCGTAACGAGGCCAGGTCTTTAGACCTGGGTGAGGAGGGATGTCCGCTAGATGGCCACCAGCTGTAGATGCCCTCCGGGCGATAGGTCGCAATCAGGGGTTAAAACCGTCCACTGAACTGTAGGGTGCCACTCTGGTCTTGGAAGGCTCCACTAACCTGCGCCTGGTAGCGGAAGGTGACCGAGAGGGCTCCATTGTAACAGAGGTAGCCGATCTCAGCCGCTGGGACGAAGAGGTTGCGGGCCGGCTTTAGGCCATGCACGGCCATGTTCGTATAGGGTATGCTGGTAAACTGGGCATCGTATCTCCCTCCATTGGGGCGATCCTCCCGCGCATAGGCGAGCTGGCCCGATAGGAAGAGGTGGCACCAGCGGCGCCCAAAGCGAACGCCCCCCTCCTCACGGAAGACCAGGTAATAGCTCGAGTCAACGTGACAGTCGACGCTATCTGCGCCGCTTTCGGTGAAGCTAGGCCCCCCCAGGTAGAGGGGATGAAAGGCAAAGTAGGGCGTAAGTTCTACCCCCCACTTACATAAGGGGCGGCCGATCTCGAAGTGGCCGGAGAAGAGGCCGCCGGTAAAGTGGGAGCGGGCGATCCGGTCGATCTCGGCAAAGAGGAGGTGGCGCCGCCCCTGGTAGATATTGAATCCCCCAATAAGGGCCCCATCGATCAGGAGGCCGCGGCAGAGGAGGCGGGCGTAGGCGGCCCCAAACCCTGAGTAGAGATTCCCATTCCCTCGCTGATCTCTCCACTGAAGCTGAGAGGTACTGAAGCCAGTGGCCAGGCCCACCAGGAGGTGGGGAGTTGTCCACAGGTCAACCCCACCCATTAGGTTAAAGGTTGGGCCCCTAAAGCCTGTCTCCCCCTTGAGCCCTGCCTGGTTGAGGTAATCGGCAGTGACCGATCCCCAGGCCCCCCCACACGAGGGGCAGAGGCACCTCTGGGCATAGAGGGTGTTGAGCCGCTGGGTCAGGGTGGAACCGATGAGGAATTGGGTATTTTCAACCGTGAGGGCAAGCCCCTTGAGCATCGAGGGCTGGAGCTGGGTCAGGGCGTCGACGAGCCCTTGATTGGTGGGGATCGACTGAAGGTTAGCGATCACGTTGGCAAGGTCACTGCCAGGGGCGGGAGAGGCGCTATCGAGGGCGTTGGCAACAGCGGCCGCATTGGAGCCCGGCGTCGTGGCGCTAGAAAAGGACGCAACCTGATTGATGAGGAACATATCGGTGCCAATCACCTCGATCATCGACCGGAACAGGGGCATGGTATTGATCACATTGGTGAAGGTCCCCGTAATGCCACCGGTGGTGGTGATGATTGGGTACATGAACATGGCGGGATAGGCTCCCATATCGGGCATGACCGAAAGGGTCGCGCCCGCTTGGATAGTGAGACTTCCTATGATGTCGACGAGGTCAGCCATGCTCGGATTGAGCTCGATCTCAAGTGTTGAGGTGGAGGTAAACAGCTGGATCCCGATCAGCTGGATCGTCCCAATGGAGTTGCCGGGACTCAAGAACCCATCAAGGGTCACATCACTCGTGATCATCCCCGTTCCCGAGAGGCGGGCTCCAGGGAGGACCTGAAGGGTGGTCGCAGAGAGCATCCCATTGACCTGCAGCTCACCAGCGCTAACGGTGACGCTGGAGGCGGCCGGATAGGTGTGGGTCCCCTGAAGCTGCAAGAGCCCGCTCCCCTGTTTATTGAAGCCCCCACCCGCACCACTGGTTGAGCTGAGAAGGACCATATCGACTCCCCCTCCACCGGCAGGGATGGTGAAGGTGCGGATCGGAGTGCCCAGATCGATCGACGAGATAGTGGCTGTTCCCCCGTTGGTCGGATCGAACACGACATCCCCTGCGGCCCCCCCGGTCAGATTGATCTGACCCCCGAGCGTTGTGCTTCTCATGGTAAGAGCGGGGCCAGTTGCGTTGGCGAGATTGAGGACGCTCACGTTGCTCACCGCTCCCCCGTTGAAAATGAGCTGAGAGGCCGTCTCGGAGAGGCTATTGAGATTAAACGTACCGGAATTCACGGTCAGGGTGGAGGTGTCGGCAATCTGATTGGCGTTGACCAGCATTAGCGTCCCTCCGGCAACGGTGACATCCCCTGCGATGGCATTAAGGCCGGCCGTTTTTTGTAGCTCGAGTGTCCCTGCGCTAACGGTAGTTAGGCCGGTATAGGTGTTGGCCGAGCCGCCGCTAAAACGGAGTGTGGCTGCCCCATTCTTGGTGATCCCCGCTGAGGCGGTCTCCGAGATCACCCCTGTGATATCGAGGGTTCCGGCGCTTGTGGTGATGTTGTGGGTGGCGCTCCCAAGGTCGAGGTTATTGAGAGTTCCGGTTCCTGCGCCGCTATAGAGGATCTGACCAGTGCCGCTCAAGTTCACCTGCCCTCCAATCGAGCCGGGGAAGGTCATATTGAGAGCGGTGGCGTTGCTCGCAAGGGTGAGGGTGGCGACGTTGCTGACAGAGCCCCCGTTAAAGTCGAGCTCGGTGATCGTTTCAGAAAGGCTATTGAGATCGAATGTCCCCGTGTTGACCGTCACGGTGGAGGTGTCGGCAATCTGATTGGCGTTTATGAGAGTCAGAGTCCCCCCTCCGACAGTGACGTTTCCTGCAATGGCATTGACGCCTGCCGTCTTCTGCAACTCGAGCATGCCCGCATTGACGCTCGTTAAGCCGGTGTAGGTATTGGCCGAGCCGCCGCTATAACGGAGTGTGGCTGCCCCAAGCTTGGTGATCCCCCCTGAGGCCATCCCCGAAATCACCCCTGTGATATCGAGGGTTCCGGAGCTTGTGGTGATGTTGTGGGTGGCGCTCCCAAGGTCGAGGTTATTGAGCGTTCCGGTTCCTGCGCCGCTAAAGAGGACAGCTCCACTCCCACTCAGGTTCACCTGTCCCCCAATCGCACCGTTGAAGGTCATATTGAGGGCGGTGGTATTACTGGCAAGGGTAAGGGTGGCGACGTTGCTGACAGAGCCCCCGTTAAAGTCGAGCTCACTGATCGTTTCAGAAAGGCTATTGAGATCGAATGTCCCCGTGTTGACCGTCACGGTGGAGGTGTCGGCAATCTGATTGGCGTTGACCAGCATTAGCGTCCCTCCGCCAAGGGTGACGTTGCCTGCAATGGCATTGACGCCGGCCGTCTTCTGCAACTCGAGCATGCCCGCATTGACGCTTGTCAGGCCAGTGTAGGTATTGGCCGAGCCGCCACTAAAACGGAGTGTGGCTGCCCCAAGCTTGGTGATCCCCGCTGAGGTGGTTTCCGAGATCACCCCTGTGATATCAAGGGTTCCGGCGCTTGTGTTGATGGTTCGGGTTGTGCTCCCCAAGCCGAGGTTATTGAGAGTCCCAGTTCCTGCCCCGCTGTAGAGGATCTGACCGGTGCCGCTCAGGCTCACTTGCCCACCAATGGAGCCGGGGAAGGTCATATTGAGAGCGGTGGCGTTGCTCGCAAGGGTGAGGGTACCCACATTGCTGACAAAGCCCCCATTGAAGTCGAGCTCGGTGATCGTTTCAGAGAGGCTATTGAGGTTGAACGTACCGGAATTGACCGTCACGGTGGAGGTGTCGGCAATCTGATTGGCGCTTAGCAAGGTTAGTGTCCCTCCGCCAATGGTGACATCTCCTGCAATGGCGTTAACACCAACCGTCTTCTGCAACTCGAGCGTCCCCGCATTGACACTTGTCAGGCCGGTATAGGTGTTGGGAGAGGTGCCGCTAAATCTGAGAGCGGCCGCCCCAAGTTTGGTGATCCCTACTGAGACGGTCTCCGAAATCATCCCTGTGATGTTCAGGGTGCCTGCGCTTGTGTTGATCGTTCGGGTTGAGCTCCCCAGGCCCAGATTGTTCAGGGATCCGGTACCGGCGCCGCTGTAGAGGATCTGACCGGTGCCGCTCAGGTTCACTTGCCCACCAATGGAGCCGGGGAAGGTCATATTGAGAGCGGTGGCATTGCTCGCAAGGGTGAGAGTACCCACATTGCTGACAGAGCCCCCGTTAAAGTCGAGCTCGGTGATCGTTTCAGAAAGGCTATTGAGATTGAAGGTACCGGAATTCACCGTCACGGTGGAGGTGTCGGCAATCTGGTTAGCATTTAGGAGGGTCAAGGTCCCCCCACCGACGGTGACGTTGCCTGCAATGGCATTAAGGCCGGCCGTCTTCTGCAACTCGAACATGCCCGCATTGACGCTTGTCAGGCCGGTATAGGTGTTGGCCGAGCCGCCGCTAAAACGGAGCGTGGCTGCCCCAAGCTTGGTGATCCCCGCTGAGGCGGTCTCCGAGATCACCCCTGTGATATCGAGGGTGCCGGCGCTTGTGGTGATGTTGTGGGTGGCGCTCCCAAGGTCGAGGTTAATGAGAGTTCCGGTTCCTGCGCCGCTGTAGAGGATCTGACCTGTGCCGCTCAAGTTCACCTGCCCTCCAACCGAGCCGGGGAAGGTCATATTGAGGGCGGTGGTATTACTGGCGAGGGTAAGGGTGGCGACGTTGCTGACAGAGCCCCCGTTAAAGTCGAGCTCACCGATCGTGTCAGAAAGGCTATTGAGATTGAAGGTACCGGAATTCACGGTCACGGTGGAGGTGTCGGCAATCTGATTGGCGTTTACCAGGATTAGCGTCCCTCCAGCAACGGTGACATCCCCTGCGATGGCGTTAATGCCGGCCGTTTTTTGTAGGTCGAGTGTCCCTGCGCTAACGGTAGTGAGGCCGGTATAGGTGTTGGCCGAGCCGCCGCTAAAACGGAGTGTGGCTGCCCCAAGCTTGGTGATCCCCGCTGAGGCGGTCTCCGATATCACCCCTGTGATATCGAGGGTTCCTGCAGTGGTGATGCTCCGTGTCGAGGAACCCAAATTGAGGTTGCCGAGCATATTCGTACCGGCAAAAGTCTGGACTATCCCTCCCCCTCCCACTCCGGTAAGGTTTAGGGGCTGCAAAATGTTGAGGGCAGCCTGGAGAGTTAGGGCGGTGCCAGAAGAGTTGGTAAGATTTAAGGTCCGCCCTACAGGGAAGGTAAAGGTCCCCCCATTGTAGTTAAAGCTCCCGATCGTCTGGTCATCGGTCGAGGAGAGGACCACCGTCCCCCCCGTGTTAAGCGCCACCTCGCCTGCTGTAGCGGCTGCGGGTGAGGTCTTCTCAAGGCTTAGTGTCCCGGTGCTCAGGGTGATCGTACCGGTTAGGGTGTTACTCGCCGCGCCCAACAGTTGGACGGTCCCCGCACCACTGAGGTTGATCCCCCCTGTACCACTCACCACCCCGGTGACATCAAGCTTTAACATAGCATTAGCAGTGGTAAAAGTGCGAGTGACGCTTCCCAAGTCGACCCCGGCAAGGGTTGCTGTTCCCAAAAACCCGGTGAGAAGAACCGACCCGCCCGATCCCCCTACAAGGGCGATGTCCCCATTAAGATTTCGACCGGGCAGGATCTGCAATGCTGTGCCGGTGCTCTGGAGAGAGAGAACGCCCCCTCCCCCAGAATAGGTACCATTGCTGAAGACTAGGTTGGAGATCTGCTCGTTTTGCCCGTTTAGGTCGACGGTACCTACAGAGGTAAGGGTGATGGTCGCTGTATTGATAATCTGGTTGGGATTGATCAGCCTCAGCGTCCCCCCGTTGACTGTTATAGACGTGGCCGCGATCGCGTTTACTCCTGCGGTCTTAGCCAGTTCCAGTACCCCCCCTGCCACCTGGGTGGCGCCAGTGAAGGTGTTAGCCGCTGTTCCGCTAAGCCGGGCCGTGCCTGTACCTGACTTGGAAATCCCCTGTGGAAACCCCTCAGAGATGGCCCCAGAGAGGGTCAGCGTCCCTGTCGATCCCTGACTGAGATCGAGGGGGCCGGCTATGAGCACGATTGGAGCGGTCACATTGTGAGCGCCGTTTCCATTGGCATTGGTGACGGTAAGCGAGGGAGACCCACCGGAAAAGGAGAGGGTAAAACTGCCGTTGGGGGCGACGGTATAGGCATTGGCGTTATCGATTGCTAAGATACCGACAGTGATATTCTGATTTAGGTTGAGGGTACTCGGGGCAACGATGGCACTGCCTAGTGTCGCGGTCTGCCCAATCCCGTTTGGAAAGGTCACGGGGTTCCAGTTGGTTGCCGTATTCCAAGAACCACCCCCCGTTACATTCCATGTGGCAGAGGCCCCAAAGAGGGAGGAGCAAGCAAGAGAGGAGAGAATTAAGGTGCATAAAAAGCGCATATTGACGGCTCGATCTTCTATTAGCAGATGTAGCATCTAAGCCCGTTTTTGCACACTCTATGCCGAGATTAAGGCGAACCGTTTGTCCATTTCGCGGAGGCGGTGGGAGAGCTGACGGCAGATCTGGAGGAGGATTGTGGGCCGCTGGAGCATCAGTTCGTGAAAATGGGCCCGGTCGAGGCTGAGAAGGAGGGTGTCGGTAGCGGCGGTGGCGGTCGCCGAACGGCTCTCCTCCTCGAAAAGGGCCATCTCCCCAAACCCCTCCCCCTCTCGAAGCTCGGTGAGAGGGCGCATTCCGTGGGTAAGGGCTACCCTCCCCTCATAGACGAGGTAGAAGCGGTCCCCCTCACTCCCCTCGGCAAAAATCGTCTCCCCTTTCAGGAACTCCTCCTGCGTCAGCCTCTGATCGAGGAGGGCGAGCTCTTCGAGGAGCAGCCCCTCGAAGTAGGGGGTCTTCTTAAGGAATAGGAGGCGATTCATAAAGGGATCCTCTCTGTTAGGGTCGAGGGCCAGCTGGGCACCGATTCGGATAAAGGGGTCGCCATTGTGGGCGAGCTGCTGCAGCTCCTTTAGAGCCTGCTCGTCGGTTCTGCGCTCCCGAGGGGGCTCTCGCAGCAAGGGGCGCAAGGGGTCGAGGTAGGCGCTGGGAGCTAAGCGGCTGAGGAGTTCGAATGCACCTGGCTCATCTCGCTTATACCGGAGAAGCTGGGCCGCCTCCCCCTCACCGATCGCCTCAAGGGCGGTAGCGGTAAAGGCGATCGCCCGATCGGCCCGGTTCTGGAGGGCGATGTTAATCGGGGCATCGGGGGGAAAGCGGATGAAGCGGGGTGTAGAGGGGGGGAGGGTTTTGAGGAAGGCGAGCAGCCTCTCCTCCCCTCGAGAGCCGCTCTGGGCTAGGGCCCAGATAGCCGCCTCAAGGGTGGCGGGATCGGCGGAGTGGAGCTGCTGAGCAGCTAGGTCGAGGCCACCCGCTTTGGCAAGGGTGGTAGCCGCAGCGGAGCGGACGGCTGGGTCGGGGTCGGCAAGCAGGGCGGCGGCGTGGACGGCGGCGTTGTCCCCACCGGCTGCCAAGAGGAGGGAGAGGGCGCGGGCGCGGACGGTGGGCTCTTCTGAAGCGATGCCGGCTAAGGCCACCTCGAGGAGGTTGGGGTCATCGCTCTCCCCGACCAGGAGGAGGCCGAGACGGCGGACAGCGGCCTGCCGCACCTGGGATGAGGGGTACCAGGCGAGCTTTTTTACCAGGCGAATGAGAGGCGAGGGCGCCTTTTGCGGGATCGCTTCGATCAACTCCACGAGGGCAGAGGAGGGGAGATTCGGCAAGGAGATCCCCTCCCAGAGGGAGCCTGCCGCCTCCCCTCTCCCCCGCTGCCAGCCGAGGGCACATCCGGCCATCTGGACGGTGGGATCGGGGTCATCCATAAGGGCATTAAGGCGCCTAGAGTCGACCGGCAGGCGGCCGTTTAGGGCGGCCAGGGCTCCCCGCATCCGGGCCCCTGCCTCCGATGAGTCGAGGAGGGGGAGGAGGGCTTCGGGGGCGGCGGCGAGGTAGGCGTAGGCGGCCTCAAGGACCGGTTTCGGAGGGGGTGCAGCTAAAAGGGGGATCAGGTCGGGGCCGAACAGGTGGCTTTTGAGGTGGGCGCCGTTTTTCAGGGCGAGCTCTTGAAGGAGGGGGTCTGAACTGGCGAGGAGGTTGTGGATCTCGGAGCGGCTGAGCTTAGGGAGCTCGACTTGCCGCGTTGGAGTCCCGGCGTAGTAGCGGACGAGAGAGCGGCGGTAGTAGAGGCCGGCCCCGACGGCGGCGCCGATAAGGCCGAGGGAGAAGAGGGTGAGGAGGATGAGCCGGTTCTCCATCGGAAGGAGGCGATTGGCAAGGGCCCACAGAAGGCCTCCGACCAAAAGGGATAAGGGGGGGGCAAAGGCGAAGGTGAGGCGGCCGAGGCTGCGGGCAAATCGTCCGGGAAAAAGGGAGAGGCCACTCTCAACCTCGGGAAGGAACAGAGCGGGGAGGAGGGCGAGGTAGCCAAAGCTGACAAGGATAGGGGGGGTGAGGGCGCTGGGGAGGAGGGTCCAGGTGAGGAGGAGGGCAAAGGTGATAGTCGGATAGATCAAGTAGAGAGCGAGGGGACCGAGGCGGCGCCGCAAGGGGCGGAAAAGGGCGTAAGCTACCCCGAGGAGGAGGGCGGAGGCGGTAAAGAGGAGGGCAAAAAAGAGGACCAGCCCCTCGGCTGTGCCACTCAGGAGAAGGGCATAGGCCTCAAGGGTCTGGGCAACGGTCGTCGCTCGGATCAAGTAGACCCCACAGGTGGCCGCTAAGAGCCACTGGAGAAAGGGGTGTTCCATGGCAAGTCGCTGCCACACCCCAATTTCGCTTCCGATCCCCTCCTTAGGCTCGGGGAGCGGGGCCGACGTAAACAGGTAGGTAAGGGCAAAGCCGATCAAGAGGGCACCCCCCAAAAACCAGAAGAAAAGGGGCTCAGGGATGAGGAGAGCAGCAACAATCCCAACACCACTCCCCACCAGAGCCCCTGCCATCGCCCCCCACCGGATCGGCTCCACCACCCTCCCCCTCTCCTGCTCGGTGACATAGCCCTCCATGACCCCGCGGAGCCGGCCGATGACAAGGGCCCCATACCCCTCCATCAGTGCAAGGAGGAGGAGGGCCGCCCCCCGTAGAGAGTAGACGGCAACCAAACGGGTAGCGATCAACAGGGCGAGGGTGAGCAGGAAGAGGGTCCGCATCGAGGCCAGCCCCCTTGACTTGGCGAGCAAGAGGCTCCCCCCCCCCGCTAGGACTAACGCCCACGGAATGAGGAGGGGGTCGCCGTAGGTGATGGTGAGACCAAAAGCAAAAAGGGTCCCAAAGGTGGCCGTTGCCAAGGCCCAAAAAGAGATGAGAATCAGGGAAAAGAGGGGGTTCACTGCCTAGACAAAAGTTTATTTGTCACCCTAGCAATTGTGCACTTTTCCGTGGAGTCCAAAATGGGGGTGGTCTAAGATGCTTACGGATCAATCGGGAGTGGGGGGCGTGTCAACACAGCGACCTATCGAAACGGATGCGGAGACCTACAACGGGATACTCCATGTTGTCGACGTCGCTCTTAAGGAGGATATCCGGACCGGCGACATCACCTCCCAAGCCTGCCTCTCACCCGACGACCAGATCTCAGGGCGCCTCCTACTGAAGCAGGGAGGGAGGCTGGCCGGTTTGGCCTTTCTCGAACCCCTCTTCAAAAAGGTCGACCCTAGGGTCGAGGTCAAGCTGTTTGTCGAAGAGGGGGGAGAGCACCGGGCCGGGACGATACTGGGGACCATCTCTGGCCCTGCTTGGGCGATCTTTGCCGGGGAACGGGTCGCCCTCAACCTCCTTCAACACGCCTCGGGTGTGGCCACCCTCACCTCCTACTATGTCGAACGGACCGAGGGATACGACTGCGACATCCTCGATACCCGCCGAACCCTCCCGGGCCTGCGCTGCCTCGAGCGGTATGCGGTCCGCCTCGGCGGAGGGAAAAATCACAGAATTGGGCTCGACGACCGGTTCATCATCAAGCACAACCACCTCTCCTTCATCGCCCGCAATACCAAACACCCGATCATCGAAGCGGTCCGCCGCGCCCGCGCTCACCGAGCCAATGTCCCGATCGAGGTAGAGGTCGACGACCTCAAGCAGATCGACCAAGCGGTCGAGTCGGGAGCCGATATCATCTTGCTCGATCATATGCCGCTGCCCCAAGTTCGGAAGGCGGTGAGCAAAATCAAACAGAAGGGGAAGGCCTATGTGGAAGGGGTCGGCGGCGTCAACCTCGAGACGGTCGACGCCTTTGCCGAAGCGGGGCTCGATGGGATCTCGGTCCCTGCCCTCACCTTTCAGGCCCAACCCCTTGAAATAGCCCTGAGGTTTTAAATGTCTGCTGCCAAGGAACTGATCTTCGAAGAGGAGGCCCGCGCCAAGCTTCAGGCCGGGATCCAAAAACTCGCCGAGGCTTCGGCGGTGACCCTCGGCCCAAAGGGGCGCTACGTCGGGCTGGAGAAGAGCTGGGGCCCCCCTCAGGTGACCAGCGACGGGCAGACCATCGTCTCCCAACTCGATCTCCCCGACCCCTACGAAGACATGGGCGCTAAGATCGGCCGGGAGGCGGCCGCCAAGGTTAAAGAGATCGCAGGCGATGGGACCACCACCACGATCCTCCTCCTTCGGGCTCTGGTCGACGGCGGGATAAAGAACATCGCCGCCGGTGCCAGCCCGATCGGGCTCAAACGGGGAATGGAAAAGGGGCTAACAGCGATCCTTGAGGCCCTCAAGAAACAGGCGACGCCAGTAAAGAGCAGCCTCGACCGGCAGGCGATCGCCACGATCTCTGCCTCAGGCGACACCGCGATCGGCAAGAGAATTGCCGACGCTATCGATAGGGTCGGTGAAAAAGGAGCGGTCACCATTGAAGAGGGAAAGACGCTCGAGACCGAGCTCGAGGTGGTCGAGGGGATGCGCTTTGACCGGGGCTACCTGAGCGCCCACTTTATCAACGACCCCGAAACCCTTTCGGTCGTCCTCGAGCGCCCCGCTATCCTGATTGCCGATCAGAAAATCGCCTCCATACAGGAGATCCTCCCCCTCCTCCAAGAGATCTCCCTGTCGGGCCGCCCCCTCCTGATTATCGCTGAAGATGTCGAGGGGAGCTGCTTAGCGACCCTGGTGATCAATAAGCTCCGGGGCTCCCTTAACGTGTGCGCCGTTCGGGCTCCCGCTTTTGGCGATCGGCGCAGTGAAATTCTCGCCGATATCGCCACCCTGGTTGCGGGCAAGTGCTTTTCCGAAAAGGTAGGAGACAAGTTGACGGAGGCGGCCGGCCCGCTGCTGGGCAGCTGTGACCGGGTCATCGTAACCAAGGACACCACAACGATCGTTGGCGGAGCGGGAACTGCAAAGCAGATTGCGACCCGTGTGGCGCAGATCGACCACGAGATCGGAGTGGCAACGGGGGACTACGAGAAAAAGCAGCTCGAGGAGAGGAAGGCCCGCCTGCAAGGGGGGGTGGCCGTTATCCGGGTAGGGGGCGCTACCGAGCCCGAGATGAAGGAGACCAAGCAGCGGATGGAGGATAGCCTCCGCGCCACCCGCGCTGCGATGGAGGAGGGGATCGTCACCGGTGGCGGCGTCGCCTTGCTAAAGGCAGCGGCCGCCGTCAAGGCCCTCTCCCTTGAGGGGGACGAGGCGGTCGGAGCCAAGTTGGTAGCAGCCGCTTGCCAGGCCCCCGTCCGACAGCTAGCAGCCAATAGCGGACTCGATGGCTCGGTGATTCTCGGTGAGATGGCGAAGTTGGGTGGGGAGGCAGGGCTCAATGTCGAAGCGGGGGTCGTCGAGGACCTGCAGGAGGCCCAGGTGGTCGATGCCGCCAAGGTCCCCGTCGCTGCCCTCACCCACGCTGTCTCCAGCGCGGGGATCCTCCTCCTCTCAGAGGTGCTCATCAGCGACGCACCCGAAGAGTAAAAAGAGGGGGAGGGTTGCCCCTCCCCCCCAGGTTAGTGGACTTTACGATTCAGGGGCCTGCAAATAACCGGAATCTCCTCAACCTCCACCTCGCTAGGAGGGGGGGTCGAATCCCAAACCTTCTGCTCCTCCTTGAGTCTCTCCTCCTGCTGACCCTCTTGGCGAGCATCCCGGAGGATTTTCCTTTGAAACTTTTCCTTGTGGTGAGCAATATCCTTCATAGGCACCTCATAAGGTTCCACGGGAGGGGGAAACTCCCCCTCCAACCCCATTTTAACCGATTGTAACATTAAATTTAAACTACTGAAAATGAATGAGTAAAAGAAAGCCGATCCGCCTCGCCCACATCTCCGATATGCACTGCTACCGGCTCACCCTAAGCCTCACCCAATTCCTCTCGAAGCGGTGGCTAGGGAACATCAACGTCCTCGTCAACCGGCGGATCAGCTTCCACAAAGACCCCAACTCCAACCTCCTCGACCTCTTTCACTCCCAAGGGGTCAATCATGTGATTGTTTCGGGCGACGTCTCGACCACCTCACTCTCGGAGGAATTTGCGGTCGCTGCCGAATTTATGAAGGAGCTGGAGGATCGGGGGATGAAGACCCACCTCATC
Source organism: Parachlamydiales bacterium (assembly GCA_050250135.1). GTDB lineage: Bacteria > Chlamydiota > Chlamydiia > Chlamydiales > JAFEGQ01 > JBFWPF01. The sequence continues at coordinate 65,069 of JBFWPF010000007.1, forward strand.
CCAGGCAATCACGACAACTATACTCGGCAGGCTCACCGGCAGGGGCTCTTCTACCAGTTTTTCGATGGGGCCTCTGATGGGCACGATTTCCACTTGCGCGAGGAGAAGGTGGCCCTTCGCCGCCTCGGCGACAACTGCTGGCTGATTGGTCTCGACACCACGATTCCAACTCCCCTTCTTTTATCAAAGGGGGTCTTCTCTGAAGCGATCGAGGCCAATTTGGAGCAGCTCCTTAAGGAGATCCCCTCGGACCACCACGTCATTCTCACCAACCACTTTCCCCTCTTCGAGACGGTCCATCCGAGCCACGATTTGGAGCGCTCCCCTGCCTTGCGCAACCTGCTGAAGAGCTACCCCAATGTCCGCCTCTACCTCCACGGCCATGTCCATCGGCAGAGCATCCGAGATAAGCGGCGGATGAAGCTCCCCATCTGCCTCAACAGTGGGAGTTGCGGCTTAAAGCGGCGGGCGACCTGCCACATTATCGATCTGACCGATGAGGGGTGTGAGGTTGCCGTCTGGCGCTACCACCAGCGGAAGACCGCCGGCCTTTGGAAGGAGGCGAGGAGGGCCTCTTTTCAGTGGTAGAGGAGGAGGACATCTGCAAAGTCTGACTGATGATTCAGACAGAATTTTACCACAGAGGGCACAGAGGGGGTGTAGGAAGCAAAACCCATGTCCATGGGGCACGGCCTTTAGTTTTGGCCCATTCCTCCGGAATAGGCCAAAACAGCCTGTCCCCCGGGGATAGCCCGCCCTACGTTAGGGCTACAATAGATAGGCGATGGGAACGCTGGGATTGCTCCCCAGGGGCCTCCCCCTGGGGAGCAGCTGTGTGGACTTATTCCGACCCCTGATTGCGACCTCTAGTCCCGAGGGCATCGACAGCTGGTGGCCACCTAGCGCACATCCCTCCTCACCCGGGTCTAAAGACCCGGCCTCGTCACGATGTGAGCTACCTGACCACCATCTGCCGCGCTCTCTGGACGATAGGTCACAATCAGGGGTCCGAAGGAATAAGATCACCTCTGTGCTTCTCTGTGCTCTCTGTGGTAAAAAACCGACCCTAACCCCTCACCCACCGGTCGACGTCGATAACGCCGACATTCTGTAGGATAACGAGGATCACCGCGATCGGAACGACCCAACGGACAAAAAAGTGCCAGGCCGAAAAGAGCCGCATACTAGCCCCTGCGCGGTACTCCTCGGCCAAATGCTCCCGCTTTACCATCCACCCAGCAAATAGCGCTGTAAAGAGCCCTCCGAGCGGTAGGATCCAGGTGTTGACCAGGTTATCGATCGTCTGGAAATAGGTCTGGTTATACATCTCGGGCCACGCCCCAAAAAGGGTTCCAGAGCCCGACAGAGCGCAAGGGATCCCGAGCACAAAGACAATCGCTCCCGAGATGATCGCTGCTCTTCCCCGCGGCCACTTGTAGAGGTCCATAAAGTTCGCGGCGATCACCTCAAGCATAGCGATCGCCGAGGTGAGCGCAGTGAAGACAAACAGCACAAAGAAGGCGGTCGAAATCACCAGAGTGCCCGGAAGCCTGGCGAAGAGGACTGGCAGGGTCTTAAAAACAAGACCTGCCCCCTGATCGGCCTCAAGGCCAAAGGTAAAGATAATCGGGAAGATCATCAGCGCAGCTAAGAGGGAGACCACAATGTCGGAGCCGGCAACGATGAGCGCTACCCGTGGCACATTCTCCCCCTTTGTCAGGTAGCTCCCGTAGGTGAGCATCACCCCATGTGCTAGGCTCAGCGTAAAGAAGGCAAGGCCAAGCGCCGTCAAAATCGTCGAGGGCCTCATCTTGCTAAGGTCGGGCTTGAAGACGAAGCGGACCGCATCGCCAAAACCCTCGAGGGTCATGCTGTAAAAAAGGAGGCCGATCAGGAGGACAAAGAGGGATACGGTCATGATCCGGCTCCAGTACTCAATCCCCTTCTGCACCCCTTGGTAGACCATCGCCACCACAATGGCGGTAAAGAGGAAGAGGAAAAAGAGGGTGATCGCCCCCGACTGGAACAGAAGATCAAACACACTTTGGATTTCGGCCGGCGTCTTCCCCTTAGAAAACTGGACAAGGCTCAGAAAGACATAGTTGAGCCCCCAGCCGGCTACCACATGGTAGTAGGAGAGGATCAGGATGGGGGCAAGAACCGCCAAAAAACCGACTGCCCGCCAATTCCCCTTCTCCGACAAGGTCGAAAAAATCCCCACCACCCCCCGTTGGGCCCGGCGGCCGAGGAGGAGCTCGGCGATAAACACCGGGATCCCGATGAAGAGGGTGCAACCGAGGTAGACTAGGACAAAAAGGCCCCCTCCGCTCTCCCCCGTCACATAGGGGAACTTCCAGAGGGTCCCGAGCCCGATAGCCGAACCGAGGGCCGCCATGATAAAGCCGACCCGCGTTGCCCAATGCTCCCTCTTTGCCTTCAAGATCTCTTCCTCAATTCATTGACAACGAAAAGCTTAATGATCACCCCCCCGAGTTACAAAACGGTAGGCATAAACTCGCTAATCGGATAGTAGATTAGGGAAACGAGGGATAGGATGCAAGGATGGCTACTGAGAATCCTTTAGCCTGGTACCAAGAGGGTCTGCGCTTCCAGTGCACCGAGTGTGGGAAGTGCTGCACCGGAGGGCCCGGCTATGTCTGGGTTACACCCGAAGAGATGGAGGAGATCGCCCAGATCCTCGAGCTCGATCTCCACACCTTTTGTCAAAAATATGTTCGCAAGATAGGCGAGCGGTATGCCTTGAAGGAGCGGACCAACTGGGACTGTGTCTTCCTAAAGGGGAAGCGGTGCACCGTCTACAAAGTGCGCCCCAAGCAGTGCCGCACCTTCCCCTGGTGGGATGGGGTCCTCCGGTCAAAAGAGAGTTGGGAGGAGACCGGCTCCTACTGCGAGGGGATCAACGACGAGGCTCCCCTCGTCTCCTTCGACGAGATTGAACGGGTGAGGCAGTCGTGAAAACGGAGAGTATCGAACGGCAGATTGGGGCCTGGCTGGAGGGAGATTACGACCTCGACACCAAGGCCGAGATCCAGCGCCTCCAACGGGAAAACCCCGAGGCGCTTGTCGATGCTTTCTACACCGATCTCAAGTTTGGGACCGCCGGCCTCCGCGGGATCATGGGGGTAGGCAGCAACCGGATGAATGTCTACACCGTCCGCCGGGCCACCCTCGGCCTTGCCCGCTATCTGGAAAACCAAAAGGCTCCGGGCCCCGTCCTGATCGCCTACGACTCCCGCCACAACTCCCGCCGCTTTGCCGAGGAGACCGCAAGGGTCCTTGCGGCTTGCAATCGGGAGGCCCTCCTCTATCGGGAGATCCGCCCCGTCCCTCTCGCCTCCTTTGGGTGCCGCTACCAGCACTGCGCTGCTGCCGTGATGATCACCGCCTCCCACAACCCCCCCGAGTACAACGGCTACAAGGTCTACTGGAGCCATGGGGGCCAGGTCCTCCCCCCCGATGACTCCGGCATCATCGAAGAGGTAGAGCGGATCAAGGCGCTCGACAAGATTAAAACGGTCCCCCTCAACCACCCCCTTATCCACCAGATCGATGGGGAGGTCGACGCCGCCTACCTGAGCGCCATCGTCGATTGCCAATCCTACCCCGAGCAAAACCAAAAGGAGGGGGGCAAGCTCGCCCTCACCTACACCAGCCTTCACGGCACGGGGATCACCCTGATGCCGGAAGCCCTCAAGCGGTGGGGCTTCTCCAACCTCTCCCTCGTCGAAAAGCAGTGCCTACCCGATGGGGATTTCCCCACCACCAAGAGCCCCAACCCTGAAGAGGAGGAGGCCCTCAGCCTCGGCATCGAGCAGCTGCGCAAAGCGGGAGGGGACCTCCTGATCGCCACCGACCCCGACGCCGACAGGCTCGGCGCCGCCATCCTCCACGAAGGGGAGCCTGTCATCTTTACCGGCAACCAGATCGCCTGCCTCTGCCTCGACCACCTCTGCCAAGCAGCCGCCAAGACCGGCTCCCTCCCCAAAACGACCACCTTTATCAAAACCATCGTCACCACCGAGCTCTTCCGCACCATCGCCATTGCCAGCGGCTTTCGCTGCATCGACCTCCTTCCCGGCTTCAAGTACATCGGCCAGATGATGGAGAGGTGGGCCCTCGCCCCCCCTGGAGGGCCTACCTTTGGCTTTGCCGCCGAGGAGTCCTACGGCTACCTCGTCGGGACCCACACCCGCGATAAGGATGCGATCGTCTGCGGCTGCCTCCTCGCCGAGGCCGCCCTCGCGGCAAAGCTCCGAGGTGAGACCCTCCTCGACCAGCTCCACCGCCTCTACCACCAGTATGGGATCCACCGAGAGCACCTCAAGTCGCTCACCTACAAAGGGAAGGAGGGACAACAGGAGATAAAGGGGATGATGGAGCATCTGCGCGCCTCCCCCCCTACCGAAATCGAGGGGATCCCCATCATGGCCATTGAGGACTACCTTTCGGGCAAGCGAAGGGAGCCTGCCACCGGGACCCAAAAGCCCCTCCCCCTTCCCAAAACCGACGCCCTTCTCTTTTGGCTCGAGGATGGGACCAAGCTGGTCGTCCGCCCCTCAGGGACCGAGCCTAAAATTAAAATTTACTGCGGGATTGTCTCCTCCCGCTTTCCCACCCTCCAGAAGGGGATAGCCGATGCTGATGCTCGGGCTGAACGCTATCTCACTCGGCTCGAAGCCCATCTCCGGTAGCCCGAATATCCTAGGATGAAATTCTCTTTTCTGCTATCCTCTTTATAAAAATTTACCCTTTGATCGATGGATAAAGTTACCGAAGACGCTATCAAGGAAGTTTTACAATACTCCCCTCCTCAACACCGGCTGCTGATCGGGAGCACGTCGGCTTTTACCTTTGATACGAAGGATCGGAAGGGGCAGATCTGCTACCAGAATTCTGACCACTCCACCTGCCTGATTGCGACCGAGACCGCCCAAAAGGTGATTCTAAGCGTTAAGCCGAGTCAGGATACTGCTGCTGCCCGAGCGAACCTGCGCCACAAGCAATTTACCCACATTCGGGGGCTTGAGCATCAGGCAGAAAACTACGCCTTTTTCGACCAGTCCCTTCGGATCTTTGCCGTATCGGGAATAGTCGGAGGGCAGCTCCTCCACTACTTGGGAATCGATGCCCCCTTGATCGGCGGCCCCCTTTCCAGTGCTCGGTGGGGCCTGCTTGCCGCCTGTATCGACCCCAGGGCCGCGGGGCTTGCCTTCATCCATACCCTTTTCGCCGGCAATCCCCTGATCGGACCGGCCGGGCTCTTCACCCGAGGCACCCTCTATTGCGCCGTCATCTATGGCGTCCGGATGGCCCTTTGCTTCCCTGCCCAGGACCGGCTCAGCCACGCCTACGATAACCCCCCTCCTCTCCCTCCGCCGAGGCCTACCTCTACGGCAATCGGCCAAGGGACCCGAATTTTGCCTCGAGAGGAGCTCCCTCTCGACCAGGTGTGTCGCAAGAGCTTCGACCAGGACTACCAGGCGCTGTGGCACGGCTTTGCCAAGGGGTTCGAAAAGGAGCTCGAATACGCCCAAGCAAATAACCTGAGAATTTCCGAGAAAGTGGTTAGGTATGCTCAACAGCTAATGGCTAAGGCTGACGGGGATTTCAAACAGATTTACGGTCACGACGTCCACGAACTAGGGAACCAGCTGGCTGTGGCCTGCCACCGGATCGAGCAGTACAACCTGTGTTGGATCGACGACTCTCACTTCGAGAACCTGACAAAGAAACTGCCAAACTTCCCCATGAGCTACGAGGCCCAGGAAACTAAATTGGAGAAGGCCAACGACCTAACCAAGCGGAAGGAGGCCCACGACCTCATTGCCGAACTCCACAGCAAGGTGATCAATCAGATCTACCAGCTCATTGGGGGGAAGGGCTATCCCAATGGCCAAAATGGATCCAATGAGAAGAAGGTGGCACAGCCTAACAACCTCATCGCAGCTAGTACGAACGAGAACGAGAAGCCACCGGAAGACCTCATTAAGGCAATTATCAAAGCTGCAGGCGTTCCTGGAATGGACACCTATCCCGGCCCCAAAGAAGGACCCGCTGAGCATATCACCTGGATCCGGGGGAAGGTCAAGAAGGCAAAAGAGATTGCCGGGGACGTGTGCGACCCGCTTGCTATCTTGGTGCGGGAGAAGATGATTAAGCTTGCCGACGACCTGGACTGCAAGATCAACCTCTACGACCAGAGCCACCACGGCGCCGACACCATTGAAGAGGCGATTGTGGTGGCTTACCTGCTAGCTGAGTCGAAGGATGACCGCCGCTTTGAGCTAAAGCAACGGAAAGCGATCCTCAACCTCGCCCACAAGAATAAGTGGGAGAGCACCGACAAGCTGAAGCTGCTAAACCTCCAGATCCACGAGGGGCAAGAATTCAACCGGTGGGTCAACGAGCTGACGAAAAAGCTCCTTGATGAGTGCCAGCAGGGCTATGTGCCTGTCTGCCACCTGATCCAATGGGTAAATACCCTCGCTCCCCGCATGGATATTCGGACGATGGAGGCCAACGAGGTTCCCTCAGAGGGATACGCGATACGCGATCAGTGGAAACGCTACAAGGCTCACCGCCCCAAATCCTCCTCTCTTATGAAAAAGACTAGCGTTCAGAAATACTAGGGCGTGTAATCAATCCGAGGGGAGATTCAGGACACCTGCAAAGTCTGTGCCAGCTGTTCATTGCCTACCCTCAAGTTGGGGCGTGTAATCAATTAGCTCGGCATCTCCGGCGCGCCGGGTAATGGCAATGAAAATAACAGCGGGGTCGTTCTGGTCACCTGATTAGGAAGTTTTACCACAGAGGACACAGAGAAGCACAGAGGTGATCTTATTCCTTCGGAATAATACCAATCACAAAAAATAAGTTCACACATTAGCCCAAGCCCTTGAGCAGAGCGACGCCACGTTTTTTGGCACGTCCACAAAAGCATTCCAGGCACTACAGCAAGCACTAACGATCTCCTCAT